>NZ_FPJP01000005.1:0-240874 GCF_900119325.1 Burkholderia sp. NFPP32
CGCGCTTCGCATCGCGCTTGGCCATCTCGTGCAGCAGCGTCACCAGGATCCGGCAGCCCGACGCGCCGATCGGGTGGCCGATCGCGATCGCCCCGCCGTTCACGTTCACCTTCGACGTGTCCCAGCCCATCTGCTTGTGCACCGCCAGCGCCTGCGCCGCGAACGCCTCGTTGATCTCCATCAGGTCCAGGTCGCCCGGCGTCCAGCCCGCGCGCTCCAGGCACCGGCGCGACGCCGGCACCGGGCCCATCCCCATCACGCTCGGATCCACCCCCGCGTTCGCATACGCCTTGATCCGCGCCAGCGGCGTCAGGCCCAGCGCCGCAGCCTTCTGCGCCGACATCACCAGTACCGCCGCCGCGCCGTCGTTCAGACCCGACGCGTTCGCCGCCGTCACCGAACCGTCCTTCGAGAACGCCGGCTTCAGCCCCGCCAGCGATTCCGCCGTCACGCCGTGACGCACGAATTCATCGGTCGCGAACTGCAGCGGCTCGCCCTTGCGTTGCGGAATCGACACCGGCACGATCTCGTCGTTGAAGCGCCCGGCCTTCTGCGCGGCTTCAGCCTTGTTCTGCGACAGTGCCGCGAACGCGTCCTGCTCGTCGCGCGTGATCCCGTATTCCTTCGCGACGTTCTCCGCCGTGATGCCCATGTGGTACTGGTTGTACACGTCCCACAGCCCGTCGACGATCATCGTGTCGACCAGCTTCGCATCGCCCATCCGGAACCCGTCGCGCGAGCCCGGCAGCACGTGCGGCGACGCGCTCATGTTCTCCTGTCCGCCCGCGATCACGATCTCCGCGTCGCCCGCGACGATCGCGTTCGCCGCCAGCATCACGGCCTTCAGGCCCGAGCCGCACACCTTGTTGATCGTCATCCCCGGCACTGCCGCCGGCAGCCCGGCCTTGATCAGCGACTGCCGCGCCGGGTTCTGCCCCGAGCCGGCCGTCAGCACCTGGCCCATGATCACTTCGCTGACCTGCTCGGGCTTCACGCCCGCACGCTCCAGCACCGCGCGGATCACCGTCGCGCCCAGTTCAGGCGCCGCAATCTTCGCAAGCGAGCCGCCGAATTTGCCGACCGCGGTCCGCGCGGCCGATACGATCACTACGTCCGTCATTTCCCTTTCCTCCAGGCCCGCACGACACGGCGCATCGTTACCGGCCCTGTTAAAAAACTGCGGTGCATCGGACAGCGTGCGCCGCTGTCCGGTTTTCGTCAATCGCGCTGCAATACGTAGCGCCCCGGCGCCGGCTCGATCACCGGGAACTGGGCGGAACCCGGCTTGGCGGGCGGCGCCACCTTGCGGCCGCCGTACTGGTCGAGCCACTCGACCCAGGTCGTCCACCAGCTTCCCGGCTGCTCGGCCGCACCGGCGAACCAGTCGTCCGCGGCTTCCGGCAGGTCGCTGTCGTTGACCCAGTAGCTGCGCTTCTTCTTCGCCGGCGGATTGATCACGCCCGCGATGTGACCCGACGCGCCGAGCACGAACTTCAGCGGGCCCGACAGGATCGACGTCGACGCGTAGGCCGTCTGCCACGGCACGATGTGATCCTCGCGCGAGCCATAGATGAAGGTCGGCACGTCGATCAGCGACAGGTCGACGGATTCGCCGCACACGGTCAGCGCGCCCGGCTCGCGCAGCTTGTTCTCGAGATAGGTATTGCGCAGGTACCACGCGTACATCGGGCCCGGCAGGCTCGTCGAATCGCTGTTCCAGTACAGCAGATCGAACGGCGCGGGCGTGCGGCCCTTCAGGTAGTTGTCGACGACGTAGTTCCACACGAGGTCGTTCGGCCGCAGGAACGAGAACGTGTTCGCGAACTCCACGCCGCGCATCAGCCCCGGTTGCGTGCCGTTCTTGCCGCCGATGGTCTGCTCGCGCATCTGCACGTGCGCCTCGTCGACGAACACGTCGAGAATGCCCGTGTCGGTGAAGTCGAGCATCGCGGTGAGCAGCGTCATCGACGCGGCCGGGTGTTCGCCGCGCGCGGCGAGCACCGCCAGCGCGGTCGCGAGCATCGTGCCGCCGACACAGAAGCCGAGCGTGTTGATCTGTTCGCGGCCGCTGACCTGCTGCACGGCATCGATCGCCGCGAGCAGCCCTTCGTTCATGTAGTCGTCCCACGTCTTGTGCGCGACCGATGCATCCGCATTGCGCCACGACACGAGGAACACCTGATGGCCGTTCGACAGCGCGTGCGCGACGAGCGAATTCTCGGGCTGCAGGTCGAGGATGTAGAACTTGTTGATGCACGGCGGGACGATCAGCAGCGGCCGCTCGAACACCTTGTCCGTCTTCGGCGTGTACTGGATCAACTGGATCAGGTCGTTCTCGTAGACGACCGCGCCTTCAGTACACCCGAGGTTCTTGCCGACCACGAACTGCGATTCGTCGGTCTGCGAAATCTTGCCGCGCTGCAGGTCGCCGAGCAGGTTCATCATCCCCTGCCGCAGGCTTTCGCCCTGCGTCTCGAGAATCGATTTCTGCGCGTCGGGATTGAGTGCGAGGAAGTTGCTCGGCGCGGCGGCGGCCGTCCATTGCTGGACCGTGAACCGGATGCGCTCGCGTGTCTTCGGATCGGTCTGAAGCGCGTCGGCCAGTTCCTGCAGATAGCGCGCGTTGAGCAGATACCAGGCAGCCGCGAACGCATGCGCCGGCGACGCCTTCCACGCATCGCCGCTGAAGCGGCGGTCCTTCAGTTCGGGCGATTCGAGCTTCGCGGCGGCTGCCTGCTGCATCAGCGTCATGCAATCGCGCGCGTAGTCGGCCTGCAGCGTCTGCAGCCGTTCGGGCGGAATCGCGGCAACCGGCAGCTTCAGCCCCGCGAACGGCGACGCCATGCTGCCCAGATCGGGCATCGACGGCACCTGGAACGGAAACGAAGTCGGGAACTGGAATGTCGCGAACGGATTGACGGTGGCCGACGCAGTCGCGGCGCGCGCCGGATCTGCAAAGCCGCGCCACGCGCTCAACCACGACTCGAACATCTGCTGCATCGGCTGGGCGGCCGGATCGAAACCGGTGCTGCCTGCGGAAGTGCCCGCCTGAGCGGACGTCGACGAATTTTTCGATGCTGTCATTACCTGCCTTACCGGTGATTCGTGAGCGTCTATCGTGAAATCCTGCTCGCGCGCGGCGTGCCGGCTGCGAGCCGGGCCGTCATGCTCTGGAGAGGCGTCTCCAGATTCTGCCGCAGTGCGGTATTTTTATCATTATCGTTTTCCCCATGTGAAGCGCCATGTCAAACCGCTGAACATTTCCGCACGGAGATAATCCGTGCGCAACAGACGGGACAAGGGTTTCGGCGAAACATAAAGCATTTTGGTCGACTTGACTTCGGGATTTTTCATTCGACTGCGCATGCTACGCCGCATTGCCGTCTAAATATCGAGATAACCGATTTCGCGACGCAACAAAACCATGCGCGCATGCGCATGCGTCAATCTGCCAGCCAGATCGCCGCCGCCATGCGGCCCGTCACACGGTCGCGCCGATACGAATAGAAGCGCGCGCGTTCGGTGACCGTACAGGCGGTCCCGCCGCTCACGTGCGCCACGCCGGCACGCGCGAGGCGCAGGCGCGCGAGCGCATGGAGATCGGCGAGAAACTTGCCGGGCACGCCGTCGATGGCGACGAACGCATGACGGGTTTCATCATGCTCCGACTGCGGGGCCGTGTCGAGAAACGCGTCGCGCACGTCGGCGCCGACCTCGAACGCCTGCGGGCCGATCGCCGGCCCAAGGTACGCATGAAGCGTGTCCGTCGCGCCGCCCGCGAGTGCCGCGACGCGCGCCGCGGTCTGCTCGACGATGCCGGCCGCGAGCCCGCGCCAGCCCGCATGCGCGGCGCCGACCGCGCGGCCCTGCGCGTCGCACAGCAGCACGGGCAGGCAGTCGGCCACCATCACGACGCAGACGGCGCCCGTCCGGTCCGTGACGCTCGCGTCGGCCTGCACCGGCGCCGCAGCCGCGGGCGCCGCCGCGATCACCTCGTCGGCGCGCACGATCTGCGCGCCGTGAACCTGCTCGAGCCATGCCGCGCTCGACTGGCCTGCCAGCGCGAGCAAGCGCGCGCGATTCCCGGCGACATGGGCCGGATCGTCACCGGTATGCAGGCCGAGATTCATCCCGCCCGCCATCGCGGCACCGTCCTGCCAGCGCCCGTACGGGCCTTCGCTCACGCCGCCGTCGCGCGTCGTGATCAGCGCGCGCACGCGCGGCGACACCTGCCAGTCGGGCTGTACGCAGTCCTGCCACGTCAACGGCGCCAGGTTCGTCATCGGCACTCACTCCTCCTCATCGTCCAGGTACGGCTCATCGTCGTGATACTCGCCGCCGAAATCGTCATCGTCGTAGACACCGTCGTCGTCGAATTCCTCGTCGCCCTGCCCGAAGCCGAGCGCCGCGACGAGTGCGTTCATATCGTCCGGCAACGGGCAGCGCCACTGCATCGCCTTGCCCGTGACCGGATGCACGAGGCCGAGCCGCCACGCATGCAGCGCCTGTCGCGCGAACCCGTCCGGCAGCGGCGCGACCGAGCGCTTGCCGCGCGCGCGTCCGTAGACGGGGTCGCCGAGCAGCGGGTGCCCGGCATGCGCGCAGTGCACGCGGATCTGATGCGTGCGGCCGGTTTCGAGGTCGCACTGGATCGCCGAAACCGGCTGACGTTGCCACACGCATGTGTCAACCGTGCGGAAATGCGTGCGCGCGGGCTTGCCCGACGCGCCCGTGACGACGGCCATGCGCGTGCGCTCGCGCGGATCGCGGCCGATCGGCGCGTCGATCGTACCTTCCTCGGGCATCGTGCCCCACACGAGCGCGAAATAGCGGCGCTTCACCGTGCGGGCCTGCAGTTGGCGCACGAGGTCCGTCTGCGCGGCCAGCGTGCGTGCCACCACCATCAGGCCGGAGGTTTCCTTGTCGAGCCGATGGACGATCCCCGCGCGCGGCAGGCCGGCCGCCGCGTCGCCGTAACGATGCAGCAGGCCGTTCAGGATCGTGCCGCTCCAGTTGCCGGCCGCCGGGTGCACGACGAGGCCGGCCGGCTTGTTGATGACGACGAGCGCGTCGTCCTCGTAGATGACGTCGAGCGGCACGGGTTCCGGCGTGAACGCAAGCTGCTCGGGAAGCAGGTCGGGCACGAGCTCGATCTTCGCGCCGAGCGGCACCGGCTGGCGGATCTTCGCCGGCGCGCCGTCGACCAGCACGCGCTGCGCCTCGATCCAGCTCTGCAGGCGGCTGCGGGAGAATTCGGGGAACAGTTGGGCGAGCGCCTTGTCGAGGCGTTCGCCCGCGAGCGACAGCGGCACTTCGACGACGCGCGGCGCGTCATCGCCCGCCGCTGACGGCACTACGGGCGGTTGCAATACGTCGCCGGTCAGATCGTCATCGAGGGAATCCCCCGAGGCAGCGTCGGCGGGCCGACCGCTTGGGCTATAATCTTCGCGATTTGGTGTGCCCGGCTGGGCATTCTGCGAACTTGAACGGGTCATTTAGACTGGGTCACCGAGACTTGAAGCTAGGACATGCGAGCATGATGAATTCGACCAAACGTACGGCCAGAACCGTCGCCGCCCGGGCTGCGGCGGTAGCGGCCGCGGCCCTCATCGCCGGCTGCCACGGCTTGCCGCAGAAGCAGGACGAGACGGCTACCTGGTCGAACAACAAATTATACTCAGAGGCCCAGGACGCACTGTCCGGCGGCGACTGGGGCAAATGCGCGAAATATTTCGAATCGCTGCAAGGTCGCGATCCGTTCGGCCATTTCGCGCAGCAAGCGCAGATCAACGTCGCATACTGCAACTGGAAGGATAACGAAGCGGCAGCCGCCGACCAGGCCGTCGACCGCTTCATCCAGCTCCACCCCGATCATCCGGATATCCCGTACGCGTACTACCTGAAGGGGATGATCCACTTCAACGACGATCTGGGCCTGTTCGGCCGCTTCTCCGGCCAGGACATGAGCGAACGCGATCCGCAGGCGCTGCGCGAATCGTACGATGCGTTCAAGGTCGTCGTCGACCGCTTCCCGAAGAGCAAGTACGCGCCCGACGCAGCCGCACGGATGCGCTACATCGTCAACGCGCTCGCGTCGCACGAAGTGCACGCGGCCGACTACTACTACCGTCGTGGCGCATATGTCGCGGCCATCAACCGCGCGCAGCTCGCGATCAAGGACTACAAGGGCGCACCGGCGATCGAGGACGCGCTGCACATCATGATCCTGTCGTACGGCAAGCTGAACCAGCCGCAACTCGCCGAGGACACGAAGCGCGTGCTCGCGGGCACGTTCCCCGACAGCCCGTACGTGACGGGCCATTCGCGCCCCGGTGCGAAGAAGTCGTGGTGGCAGTTCTAAAGCGCTGCGCGACGCAACACCAGTTGCACGAACAAAAAACCCGGCCATCGAGCCGGGTTTTTTGTTGGCGCCGCATTCCGGCGGCACAGGTGCAATCGCGCGGCGGTCGCCGCGCGTGCCGTCACATACGTTTTTCCGAGCGGTGCTCGTCGAAGAAGTCCTGGACGACCGCGATCTCGCGAGTCCGCTTGAACGGCGGCAGGCTCTGCCAGATTCGGCGCCCGTAAGGCTTGTCGACGAGCCGCGTGTCGCAGATCATCAGCACGCCGCGATCCGTCTCCGCACGAATCAGCCGGCCCGCGCCCTGCTTCAGCGTAATCACGGCCTGCGGCAACTGGTGCACGGCGAACGGACTCAAGCCCTTCTTCGTCAGCGCGTCGAGCCGCGCGGCCAGCACCGGATCGTCGGGCGGCGCGAACGGCAGCTTGTCGATCACGACGAGCGACAGCGCGTCGCCGCGCACGTCGACGCCTTCCCAGAAACTCTGGCTGCCGACCAGGATCGCGTTGCCGTACGCGCGGAAGCGATCGAGCAGCTCGGTGCGGCTCGCATCGCCCTGCACGAGCAGCGGCGTATTCCAGCCGCGCGATTCGATCACGTCGCGCAGCTTCGACGCGATCCGGTCGACCGCGCGCAACGTCGTGCACAGCATGAACACGCCGCCGCCGGACGCCTCGATCGCCGGCAGCGCGGCATCGAAGACGGCATCGGTAAACGCGGGCGAAGATGGCTGCGGCAGGTTGCGCGGCACGTACAGCAGCCCTTGCGACTGGTAGTCGAACGGGCTCGCGAGCGTCATCGAACGACGCGAGCTGAGGCCCATCTGCGCCGCGTAGTGCGTGAAATCGCCGCGCACCGACAACGTGGCCGACGTGAACACCCATGCACGCGGCACGCCCG
This sequence comes from Burkholderia sp. NFPP32, assembly GCF_900119325.1. Taxonomy (NCBI): domain Bacteria; kingdom Pseudomonadati; phylum Pseudomonadota; class Betaproteobacteria; order Burkholderiales; family Burkholderiaceae; genus Burkholderia; species Burkholderia sp. NFPP32. The sequence continues at coordinate 7,262 of NZ_FPJP01000005.1, forward strand.
CGCGCTGCTTCGCAAAGATCGGCGCAACCGACAGCGGCGTCTCGTGCAACTGGACGGTATGCGAGAACACCTCGACCCAGCGCACCTTCTCGTTCGGATCGCCGTCGGACGCAGCCTTGTCGCCGGCCGCTGCCTCATCGGCCTTCGCGGCCGCCTCCGCCGCGCCGGGCGCGACCCAGCCGGCCAGCAGGTCCTGCAATTCGCGTGCGCGCCGCAGGCATGCGCCGAGCGACTCCGCCCGCTCGGCCTGGCTCGCGAGCGCCGACGCGAGCGCATCGAGCGCCGCCTCGAGCGCGTCGAGCGCGCCGAACATCGGATGATCGTCGCCGAGCTGCGCGAGCGACATGCGGACGATCTGGTCGTTCGCGAACGCGAGGCGCAAGTCGCGCGCCGCACGTTCGAGATCGCCGCCGAGCTTCACCCACTCGACCGCGTCGCGCGCATGGCTCAGGCCTTCGGCCACCGTGTCGCGTGCGAGCTCGAGGATCTGCGTCGTCGACAGCGTTTCGCCGAAGAACAGCGTCGCCGTCTCCGGCAACTGGTGCGCTTCGTCGAAGATGATCGTGTTCGCGTTCGGCAGCAGTTCGGCCATCCCCGTGTCGCGCAGCATGATGTCCGCGAAGAACAGGTGGTGGTTGACGACGACCACGTCGGCCTGCTGCGCCTCGCGCCGCGCCTGCATCACGAAGCATTCCTTGTAGTGCGGGCACTCCTGGCCGAGGCAGTTGTCGCGCGTCGACGTGACCATCGACCACACTGGTGCCGTTTCCGGCACGCTGGCGAGTTCGGCCTTGTCGCCGCTCTTCGTGAGCTTCGCGAAGCGGACGATTTCCTGCAGGTAAGCCGTGTCCTGCCGCGACGGCAGGCGGCCGTTGTCGGCCGTGCGTTGCAGGTAGTAGTGGCACAGGTAGTTTGCGCGGCCCTTGAGCATCGCGACCGTCACCGGCACCGCGAGCGCGTTGCGCACGGTCGGGATGTCGCGCTGGAACAACTGGTCCTGCAGGTGCTTCGTGCCGGTCGACACGATTACCTTGCCGCCCCACAGCATCGCGGGCACGAGATACGCATAGGTCTTGCCGGTACCCGTGCCGGCCTCGACGATCAGCGTGTTGTCGCCTGCGTCGCTGTCGGACTCGGCGGCCGCGGCATCGTCCGCCGCCGGCCCGGCCGTCTTGTCGCCGTCGCCGAGGCGGCGCGCCGGCCGCTTGCGGGTTTCGAAGATCTCGGGTTCGGGCATCCGGCGCGCGGACGCTTCCATCGCGGACGCAACCGCACGCGCCATCTCGATCTGCGACGTACGCGGCCGATAGCCGTCGAGCGCGCGCGCCAGCAACCCGCCAACGCCAAAGATCGTGTCGAGTTCGTCGACGCGCTTGCGGCTCAGCTCGAAGGTGCCTTCGGGCGCACGAACGCGCCCGGCGGACGACTCGTCTCGCCGGGCATCGGGGGTGGCTTCAAGCGGTGAATTCAAGGCAAGCGTTCCTGTGTCCAGCGCCCGAGCGGCACCGGCGCTTGCCAGGCCGCGCTCAGGCGCGCTTATCCGGTTCCAGCTGCGATTGCAGCAAAATGATTTTGTCCTTGGCTGCCAGCTTTTCCTTCTTCAGCCGGTGCAGCGTGATGTCGTCGATGTCGGAGTGTCCTTCCTTCAGCTCGATCTCCCGAGCGAGCTGCTGGTGCTGCTCCTGCAATGCAGCCAAACGGTTGTGCAATTCCTGCTGCTGTTCCGTGAGACGGTTTTGCATGTTTGCCTCCTCATCGAAGCAGCGCGCCGGCTGGCGTGCCGACGCGCACGAGACTGATCCCGATCAATCCAACACGTTACTGCCCCTGCTGTTGCTGCTGTTTGGCCTTCTCGGCCGCTTCCTGCTGACGCCGCTCGACATCGGCCTTGTGCTGCGCGGCTTCCTTCTGCTTCTGCTCGTAGCGCACGGCGTTGTCCGCCCGCTCCTGCGCCTTCTGCGCCGCCTGCTGGTGCGCCTGGTCGAGCTTGCGCTGGAAGTCGGCCTGCTTCTGGTCGTATGCCTGCTTGCTCGCCGCGCGCTGCGGCCCTTCCGCGCCGCGCTGTGCCTGCTTCAGCGCATTCTGCTCCTGCTTGTCGCGGAACGCAGCCGCGTTCGCCGCGTCGTTCGCCGCGCGCTGCGGCGCTTCCGCCGCATTCTGCGCCTGCTTCAGCGCCTGTTGCTGGTCGCGCTGCTGCGCGCGCACCGCGCGCTGCTCGTCGTCGAGCGCAAGTTGCTCCTGGCGGATGCTCGCCCGCTCGTCGCGCATCTGGTCGCGTGCCTTGCCGAGACAGTGATTGACGAAGAACTTGCTGTAGCAATCGTGCTCGGCCACCGCATAACGATAATCGTTTTCCGCGGAGCGTTGATTGAGCACTTTTTGACGGGCGTCGAAATCCGGTGCGGCCGTGGCCGTAACGGGCGCGGCTGCTGCGGCGGCCGGCGCGGTTGCGCCAGGAGCCTGCGCAAACGCACCGGACGGCCCGGCAGACAAAGCCGCGGCGAGCGCTGCGCCGAGCGCGACGAGAGAAATGCGGGAAGTTGGCAACGTCGTAGGAAAGCTGCGGGACATGTGTCAAATTCTATCACCCCCGGCTGGGCGCTCCGCCATTTATGGCAAAATGCCCCGCTTCACCCACCCGCGGCATCTGGCCCGTCGGGCCGCCGTGCAGCCTGCCGCTCCGGGCCTGCCGGCCCGCGCCGCGATTTCAGCAGGCAGATCATCCACGACATGACGGAAACCGTAGCACTCAAGATCGTACAGCGCATCGCCACTGAACTGTCCGTCCAGCCGCGCCAGGTCGCGGCGGCCGTGCAACTCCTCGACGAAGGCTCGACCGTTCCGTTCATTGCCCGGTACCGCAAGGAAGTGACCGGCAACCTGGACGACACGCAGCTGCGCCAGCTCGAGGAACGCCTCCTGTATCTGCGCGAACTCGAGGATCGCCGCGCGGCGATCCTGTCGAGCATCGACGAACAGGGCAAGCTGACCGACGAACTGCGCGCCGCGATCGATGCGGCCGACAGCAAGCAGGTGCTCGAAGACCTTTATCTGCCGTACAAGCCGAAGCGCCGTACGCGCGCGCAGATCGCCCGCGAAGCCGGCCTCGAGCCGCTCGCGCAGGCGCTGCTCGCGAACCCGCTGCTCGACCCGCAGGCCGAGGCGGCCGCGTATGTCGACGCCGACAAGGGCGTCGCCGACGTGAAGGCCGCGCTCGACGGCGCGCGCGACATCCTGTCCGAACAGTTCGGCGAGACGGCCGAGCTGCTCGGCAAGCTGCGCGACTACCTGCACAACCAGGGCGTCGTGTCGTCGGCAGTCGTCGAGGGCAAGGAAAACGAGGAAGGCGAGAAATTCCGCGACTATTACGACTACGCGGAAACGATCAAGACCGTGCCGTCGCACCGCGCACTCGCGCTGTTCCGCGGCCGCAACGCGGGCGTGCTGACGGTCAAGCTCGGCCTCGGCGAAGAGCTCGACGCACAGGTGCCGCATCCCGGCGAGGCGATGATCGCGCGCCATTTCGGCATCGCGAACCAGAATCGCCCGGCCGACAAATGGCTGTCCGACGTATGCCGCTGGTGCTGGCGCGTGAAGGTGCAGCCGCATATCGAGAACGAGCTGCTCACGCAACTGCGAGAAACCGCCGAAACCGAAGCGATCCGTGTGTTCGCGCGCAACCTGAACGACCTGCTGCTCGCGGCGCCGGCCGGCCCGAAGGCCGTGATCGGTCTCGACCCCGGCCTGCGCACCGGCGTGAAGGTCGCAGTCGTCGACCGCACCGGCAAGGTACTCGCGACCGACACGATCTACCCGCACGAGCCGCGCCGCGACTGGGACGGCTCGATCGCGAAACTCGCGCGCATCGCCGCGCAGACGCAGGCCGAACTGATCAGCATCGGCAACGGCACCGCGTCGCGCGAAACCGACAAGCTCGCGAGCGAACTGATCGCGAAACACCCCGAGCTGCGCCTGCAGAAGATCGTCGTGTCGGAAGCCGGCGCGTCGGTCTACTCGGCGTCCGAGCTCGCGGCGAAGGAATTCCCGGAACTCGACGTGTCGCTGCGCGGCGCCGTGTCGATCGCGCGCCGCCTGCAGGATCCGCTCGCCGAGCTCGTGAAGATTGAGCCGAAGGCGATCGGCGTCGGCCAGTACCAGCACGACGTGAACCAGCGCGAACTCGCCCGCTCGCTCGACGCGGTCGTCGAGGATTGCGTGAACGCGGTCGGCGTCGACGCGAACACGGCATCGGCCCCGCTGCTCGCACGCGTGTCGGGCCTGAACGCGACGCTCGCGCGCAACATCGTCGACTACCGCGATGCGAACGGCCCGTTCCCGTCGCGCGAGCACCTGCGCAAGGTACCGCGCCTCGGCGACAAGACGTTCGAACAGGCCGCCGGCTTCCTGCGCATCAACGGCGGCGAAAATCCGCTCGACCGCTCGTCGGTGCACCCGGAAGCCTATCCGGTCGTCGAGCGGATGCTCGCGAAGATCAGCAAGCGCATCGACGACGTGCTCGGCAACCGCGAAGCGCTGTCGGGCCTGTCCCCTGCGGAATTTGTCGACGAACGTTTCGGCCTGCCGACCGTGCGCGACATCCTGTCCGAACTGGAGAAGCCGGGCCGCGATCCGCGCCCGGAATTCAAGACCGCGACGTTCCGCGAAGGCGTCGAGAAGGTGTCGGATCTCGTGCCGGGCATGACGCTCGAAGGGGTCGTGACGAACGTCGCCGCGTTCGGCGCGTTCGTGGATATCGGCGTCCATCAGGACGGCCTCGTCCACGTGTCCGCGATGTCGACAAAATTCATCAAGGACCCACACGAAGTCGTGAAGGCCGGCCAGGTCGTCAAGGTGAAGGTGCTCGACGTCGACGTGAAGCGCCAGCGCATTGCGCTGACGATGCGCCTCGACGACGATGCGGCAGCACCCGGCATGTCGTCGCGCGGCAGCCAGGATCGCGGCAACGCGGGACGTGGCGCTGCCCGCCCGCCGCGTTCGCGCGAGCCGGAACCGGCCGGCGCGATGGCCGCGGCATTCGCGAAGCTGAAGCGCTGAGCGCGCGAAAGCCGTCGACGCACGCAAAGCCCGCCGCAAGGCGGGCTTTTTTATGGCTGCCGCGAACGTGCACGCAGTCGGCTATCTGATTGGATGGTTTGGCTTGCGCGGAACACGCGGCGCGATGCGGCTGCGTTGGCTCTCGCGGTGACGGCCGGCGATGCGAACGATCGCGGCCAGTCCGGGCGGTCGGCAGACGCGGCGTGCGGCCGTCAGGCCCGCGCGCCGCACCTGGTCAGATCTCGATCTTCGTGCCGAGCTCGACGACGCGGTTCGCCGGAATCGAGAAGAAGTCGGTCGGCTTCGCGGCGTTCTGATGCATCCACGCGAACACGCGCTCGCGCCAGATCGACATCCCGGGCAGATGCGTCGGCACGACGGTTTCGCGCGCGAGGAAGAACGACGTATCCATCAGCTCGAACGTCATGTCGTGCGCGCGGCCGAATTCCTCGAGCACGGCCTTCACGTCCGGCGTCTCGTTGAAACCGTACTCGGCCTTGACGATGTACAGCCCGCCGCCCGCATCGCGCGAGCTCAGGCGCTTGTCGTCGCGCACGTAAGGAAAGTCGCGCGTGACGAACGTCAGGAAAATGGTTCGCTCGTGCAGCACCTTGTTGTGCTTCAGGTTGTGCAGCAGGCTCACGGGCACGAGCTTGTCGTTGCCGGTCAGGTAGATCGCGGTGCCCGACACGCGATGCGGCGGATGCGCGAGCAGCCCTTGCAGGAACGGCTCGAGCGGAATGCCGTCGGCTGCCGTGCGCTCCTTGACGATGTGACGCCCCTTGTACCAGGTCATCAGCAGGAAGAACAGCAGCGCGCCGATGCCGAGCGGCAGCCAGCCGCCCTGCGCGACCTTCAGCAGGTTCGCGCCGAAAAAGCCGAGGTCGATCGCGAGGAACACCGCGATGATCGCGCCGACCAGCACCCGGTTCCAGTTCCACACCTTCACCATCACGACGCATGCGAGCACGGTCGTGATCACCATCGTCGCCGTCACCGCAATGCCGTACGCGGCCGCGAGGTTGTCGGAGCTCTTGAAGCCGACCACGATGCAGAGGATCACGAACAGCAGCAGCCAGTTCACGACCGGCACGTAGATCTGGCCGATCGCGAGTTCCGACGTATGCAGCACCTTCATGCGCGGCACGTAGCCGAGTTGGATCGCCTGCGACGTCAGCGAATACGCACCCGAGATCACGGCCTGCGACGCGATCACGGTCGCAACCGTCGACAGCACGACGAGCGGCAGCAGCCCCCATTCGGGCGCCAGCAGGAAGAACGGGTTCTCGATCGCCTTCGGGTTCTGGATCAGCAGCGCGCCCTGGCCGAAGTAGTTCAGCACGAGCGACGGCATCACGAGCCCGTATGCAGCGAGGCGAATCGGCTTCGCGCCGAAGTGACCCATGTCCGCGTAGAGCGCTTCTGCGCCGGTCAGCACCAGCACGACCGAGCCGAGCACGACGTAGGCCTGCAGCAGGTGATCGGCCATGAACGACGCTGCGTAGTACGGATTGATTGCCGCGATGATGCCCGGCACGCGCACGATGTGGTACACGCCGAGCGCCGCGATCACGACGAACCACAGCACCATGATCGGGCCGAACAGCTTGCCGACCAACGCGGTGCCGTGGCGCTGGATCCAGAACAGCGCGATCAGGATCACGATCGTGATCGGCAGCACGAGGTGCGACAGGTGCGGCGTCGCGATTTCGAGACCTTCGACGGCTGACATCACCGAGATCGCCGGCGTGATCACCGCGTCCCCGTAGAACATGCATGCGCCGAATATCCCGAGCGCCATCAGCGCACCCGCGACGCGGGTTTTCGAGTCGAGCGGCCGCAGCGACAGCGCCATCAGCGCGAGCACGCCGCCTTCGCCGTTGTTGTCTGCCCGCATCACGAACAGCAGGTACTTGACGCCGACCACCAGGATGATCGCCCAGAACAGCAGCGAGATCACGCCGAGGATCGAGCTTTCGGTCAGCGGAATGCCGTGCGCGGGGCTGAACGCCTCCTTGAGCGCATACAGCGGGCTGGTGCCGATGTCGCCGAACACGACGCCGATGGCTGCTATCGCTAGCGCCCGCATCGAGTGTTGTTGCGTCGAGTGCGGCGCGTGTGCTGCGTCGGTCGCGTGGATCGTGTCGTTCATATGAAGCGTAATAATCGGGTCCGGGTCGGACAAAACGAGCGCTATTCTACTCGCGCCCCCGTGAAACGCCGCCCTGCTCTGTTGCCGTGAAACCACGTGATCCACGCTGCGCATGCAATCCGGCGCGAGCTGTGGCAGGGCTGCCATCATAGCCGGGGCGGCGGCGTCTGCCTACCGGATACGCAGGGCATGCCGCGCCGCGCAAACGGTGCCGCAACGAAAAAACGGCGCCGCAAGCGGCGCCGTACAAGGCTTTCCTTCGATCGACCGGCCGCTTACGCGCCCGAACCGTCGCGCTGCGCGCGACCGCGCTTGATCCATGCCTCGAGGTTGTGCGGGCGAACCGTGTCCCACTCCTCGAACGGCTGATGAATCCACGGATTCGTCGGCAGATATTGCGTGTGATAGTCGGGCTTGACCTTCGAGCAACCCTTGTACCAGAGCACGGCCGAACGCACGGCCGTCACGGCCGGATAGCGCTCCTTCAGGTGCTCCTGCACGCGCGCGAGCGTAACGCCCGAATCGACGAGATCGTCGACCAGCAGCACGTTGCCTGCGAGGTTGCCGCGCGTCATCGTGATGTACTGCGCGATGTCGAGGTCGCCCTGCTCGGTGCCGGCCGCTTCCCGGTACGAACTCGTCGCGAGGATCGCGAGCGGCACGTCGTAGATGCGCGACAGTTGATCGCCGACGCGCAGGCCGCCGCGCGCGAGACACAGGATCTGGTCGAACTTCCAACCCGATGCATGCACCTCGAGCGCGAGCAGTTCGATCAGACGATGATATTCATCCCAGCCTACCCACAGGTTCTTGTCGTCGTTGCGCGGATCGGTCATCAAGTCTGCCGCCGTCATCGTGATTTGCTGCGTCATCTGGGGTTACACCTTGAACGGATGGCGGAGCAGGATCGTTTCGTCGCGGTCCGGGCCCGTCGACACCATGTCGACCGGCACGCCAGCCACTTCCTGGACGCGGGTCAGGTAGGCCTGTGCGTTCGCCGGCAGTGCTTCCCACGTCTTGATGCCGACCGTGCTTTCCTTCCAGCCGGAGAAGGTTTCGTACACGGGCTCGCAACGGGCCACATCGGCCGCGCCGCGCGGCAGGATGTCCACATCCTTGCCGTCGATCTTGTAGCCGACGCACAGCTTGACTTCGTCGAGGCCGTCGAGCACATCGAGCTTCGTCATGCACAGGCCCGACACGCCGTTGATCTGGATCGAGCGGCGCAGCGCGGCCGCGTCGAGCCAGCCCGTGCGGCGCGGACGGCCGGTGACGGAACCGAATTCCTTGCCGACGTTCGCGAGCGTGACGCCGACCTGGTCCTGGCGCTGCGGGTTGTCCGCATCGTACAGTTCGCTCGGGAACGGGCCCGAACCGACGCGCGTGCAATACGCCTTCGTGATGCCGAGGATGTAGTTGAGCTTCTGCGGACCGACGCCCGCGCCGGCCGACGCCGCACCCGCGACGCAGTTGCTCGACGTGACGAACGGATAGGTGCCGTGATCGATGTCGAGCAGCGTGCCTTGCGCGCCTTCGAACAGCAGGTTCTGGCCCGCGTTGTTCGCGTCGTACAGGCGGCGCGACACGTCGGCCACCATCGGCTTCAGGCGGTCGGCATAGCCGAGCATCGTGTCGAGCGTGGCCTGGAAGTCGACGGCCGCGCCACCCAGGTACTGGGTCAGCACGAAGTTGTGGAAATCGAGGTTTTCGCGCAGGCGGTCGGCGAAAGTCTTCGCGTCGAACAGATCCTGCACGCGCAGCGCGCGACGGCCGACCTTGTCTTCGTACGCGGGGCCGATGCCGCGGCCCGTCGTGCCGATCTTGCCCGCGCCCTTGCGCGCTTCGCGCGCCTGGTCGATCGCGATGTGGTACGGCAGGATCAGCGTCGTGGCTTCGGAAATGAACAGACGGTCGCGCACGTTCACGCCGGCTTCTTCGAGCTCGCCGATTTCCTTGAACAGTGCTTCGGGGGACAGGACGACGCCGTTGCCGATGTAGCAGGCGACGCCTTCACGCATGATGCCCGACGGAATGAGGCGCAAGATCGTTTTCTTGCCGCCGATGATGAGGGTGTGGCCGGCGTTGTGGCCGCCCTGGAAACGCACGACGCCCTGAGCGTGGTCCGTCAGCCAGTCGACGATCTTGCCCTTGCCTTCATCACCCCATTGAGTTCCCACCACGACGACATTGCGCCCGGGAGTCACGTTCACTGCGCTGGCAGACATGTTGATTCGTTAGCTGGTTAAAAACGTATTCTACCTATGTTCGCGGGCGTTTCCGAATTTTTCCGTTTCGCTTCAACGATATGCACGCCGAAGCACGGCCCGCGAACGCCTGTTTATCGGGGTTCGACCACCCATGCGCCGTTGCGCTCGACGAGCGAACGGTCGCATGCGAACTCGTCGAGCACGTGGTCGTGGCCCGGCAGTGCCTGGATCACGACCTCGCCCGCATCGCGCAGCGCCGCGACGGCCGCGCCCAGCGCGTCGTCCTGCGCCCACGGCGCGAGAATCGCGGTGCCGCGCGCCTCGACCGGCGAAATCCGCGCGAGCTCGCGCAGGTCGAGCGAGAAGCCCGTGGCCGGACGGGCACGGCCATATGCCTGACCCACGTGATCGTAGCGGCCGCCGCGCGCGATCGCGTTCGGCACGCCGTCGATGTACGCGCTGAACATCGCGCCGCTGTGGTACGCGTAGCCGCGCAGGTCGGCGAGATCGATCGCCACTTCGGCGCCCTTCGCCTGTGCGGCGAGCTGCGCCAGATCGTCGAGCGCCCGCGTGATTTCGGGCAGCACCGGCAGCCGTGCGCGCGCCTCGGCGAGCACGCTCGCGTCGCCGTAAAGGTTCGGCAGCGCGCGCAGCGCTGCCCGCGTATCGGCACCGAGATCGTCGGTAAGTTCGTTCAGCAGCGGCACGTCCTTGCCCGACAGCGCGTCGTACAGCGACTCGCCGCGCTCGGCGGCCTGCGCATCGCGCGCCAGCAGCGCCGCGAGCACGCCCGCGTGGCCGAGGTCGAGACGGATGCGCGACAGGCCCGCCAGATGCAGTGCGTCGAGCATCAGTTGCTGGATCTCGAGATCGGCTTCCAGCCCGGCATGCCCGTAGATTTCGGCGCCGATCTGGATCTGCTCGCGCGTCGCATGCAGGCCGCGCGGACGCGTATGCATCACGTGGCCCGCATAGCAGAGGCGCGTCACGCCCTGACGGTTCAACAGGTGCGCGTCGATCCGCGCGACCTGCGGCGTGATGTCCGCGCGCAGGCCGAGCGTGCGGCCCGACAGCTGGTCGACCAGCTTGAAGGTGCGCAGGCGCAGATCGGCGCCGCCGCTCGTCAGCAGCGACTCGAGATACTCGAGCAGCGGCGGCATCACCATTTCGTAGCCGTACGAACGGAAGCGGTCGAGCAGCCTGCGGCGCAGCTCCTCGATCTTGCGCGCTTCCGACGGCAGTACGTCGGCGATATTCTCGGGAAGTAACCAGGTCGACATCGGTACGGTCCTACGACGGGAAACAGCGCGCGACACGCGCGCCGCGATGTAAATCGGAAATTCGAAATCGGGCGGGACGAACGGCGGATGCGCCGTCCGGATCAGGTCTCCGGTCAGGTGGCGAGTAGCAGCAGCACGAGCCCGAGCACCATCACGATCAGCCCGCCGATCCGGATATGATGCGGCGGCCGCTCAGCTATTCTACGAAACGTGTCGCGCCAGGCGACGGGAAACACGAAGGGAAACGCCCCCTCGATGATCAGCATCAGCGCTACTGCGAGCAACAACGAGCCAGCCAGGTCCATGCGAGCGACGGCGCCGCTCGACGCGGCGCCCAAAGGTCAGTGTTTGCGGGGAGCAGGCGCCGACGGTGCGGCACCGCCCGTCGGGCTGCGCATGAAGCGGAAGAACTCGCTGTCGGGATCGACGACGATGATGTCGTTGCGCTTGAACGTCTTCCGGTAGGCCTGCAGGCTCGCGTAGAACTGATAGAACTGCGGATCGCGGCCGAACGCATCGGCGGCAATCGTCGCGGCCTTCGCGTCGCCCTCGCCCTTGATCGTCTGCGCGGATTTGTACGCGTTCGCGAGCACGGCCTGCTGTTCCCGTTCGGCGTCGGCCTTGATCTGCTCGACGTCGGCCGCGCCTTCCGCACGCACCTGTGCCGCCTGATCGCGCAGCGCGCCGATCATCCGCTGATAGACGGCATCCGCCTGCGCGGCCGGCAAGTCGACGCGCGTCAACTGGACGTCGGCCACGTCGACGCCGAAACCGGACGCTTTCGCCTTCGCCGCGTCGCGGGCCGCGTCGGCGATCGCGCGCTGGCCGCCGAGGGCGTCGTCGAGCGCACGCTTGCCGAACGCGTCGCCGAGCGCGCTCTTCAGCACACCGGCCAGGCGTTCGGTAGCCGCCGCCGGATCGCCGCCCGTCGCCGTGAAGTATTTCAGCGGATCGCTGATCCGGTACTTCACCGCATACGCAACGAGCAGGTCGTGCTTGTCTTCCGTTGCCAGTTGCAGCGGATCGGACGACTCGAGCGATTGCAGGCGCGTGTCGATCAGCGTCGCCGTCTGCAGTGGCGGCGGCAGCTTGAAATGGATACCGGGGCCGGCGAGTTCGGGCTGTGCGCCGTCGCGGCCCGACAGCACGGCCGTATGGCGCGGATCGACGGTCAGGACCGTCGAGGACGCCGCGAAGGCAACGATCACGATTGCGACGACGAGCGCAATGATTCGGTTCATGTTCTGCGCTCCCGTTACTTCAGATCGTCTTCACGCGACCGGCTGCGGAAACCTTCGCGCGATCGCAGCACGTCGCCGCCCGACGCCGCGGCGGCCGATGCCGCGCTCGCGGGTACGGCTGCCGCCGGCGCGACAGCCGCCGGTGCGGACGCCGCATCGGGCGCGGCTGCGCCGGTGGACGTCGCGGCGTTTTGCCGCCCGTGCTCGACGAGCTTGTCGAGCGGCAGATACACGACGCTGTTGCCGCCCTTGTTGCCGACGAACACCTTCGTCGCGTTCGAATAGATTTCCTGCATCGTCTCGAGGTACATCCGCTCGCGGATCACCGCCGGCGCCTTCGAGTACTGCGCGTAGACCTGCTTGAAGCGATCGGCATCGCCTTCGGCTTCCGTGACCACGCGATCGGAATACGCCTTCGCTTCGTCGACGAGCTTCGCGGCATCGCCCTGCGCCTTCGGCAGCAGGTCGTTTGCGTACGCCTGCGCGGCGCGCTTCGCTGCCTCGCGCTCGTCGCGCGCCTTCGCGACTTCGCCGTAGGCGGCCTGCGTCTGCTCGGGCGCGGCGACGCTCTGCATCGTGACGGCCGTCACCTCAAGCCCCGACTGATAGCGGTCGAGGTCGCGCTGGATCGCGGCGGAAAGCTGCTCGCGCAGCGCGTCGCGATCCTGGTTCAGCACGTCGGCAGCACTGCGCGTACCGACGATCGTACGCACCGCGGCCTGCGCGGCCTGCGACACGCTGCGCTCGGGATCGACGCTGCGGAACAGGTAATCGGTTGCCGAACGAATCCGGTACTGGACGATGAAGCGCACGTCGACGATGTCGGCATCGCGCGTCAGCATCGCCGCTTCCTTCACGTTCGCGAGACGCACGACGTTGTTGCGGCCGATCTCGATCGAGCGGACCTGCGACGTATCGACGATCTCGTGCGACGCGAACGGATACGGCGCGCGCCAGTGCACGCCCTGGCCGACCGTGCCCGACAGCTTGCCGAGCTGCAGTACGACGCCCGTCTGGCCGTCCTGCACGACGAACAGCCCGCTGCCCGCGTAGACCGCGACCAGCACGCCGATCACGATGCCGACGCCGACCCGCGCGGCCCGTCCGTTGTCGGGACGGAAGCCGTTGCCGCCCTTGCCGCCGAAAAGGCCGCTCAAGCGGCGGTTGAAGTTGCGCCACATCTCGTCGAGATCGGGCGGACCTTCGCCGTCACCGCCTTGCGGACGCTTCGATTCGTTCGCACGGGGACGGGATCCGTCTTTGCCATTGCCTTCGCCGCGTCCCCAGCGGGGATCGTTGATCGACAGCAAGGCGCGCATCCGCCGCCAGGTACTCCGCTCGTTGTATTCGTTCACCAGAGTTTGTTCACCAGATTAGACGCCGGCGAACCGGCCGGGACCGGTTAGCGCCCGTGTTCGGAAATCGTGCGGTCTTCGTGTGATTCAGCGGACGCGCCGTCGAGTGCGCCGTTGGGTAACATCGCGCTGGGAAGGTGTTCCGCGGAGGCAATCTCGGCGATGGCGGCACGCAACGCGTCAAGCCCCTGACCGGTGCGTGCGCTCAAAAAGACGCGCGAAATATTACCATACTCGTCCCGCTCGACCGCGTCGCCGCGGGCCGCCAGTTCGGGCACCGCGTCGATCTTGTTGAACACCAGCACCTGCCGGATCGTGTCCGCGCCGATCTCATGCAGCACGCCGTTGACCTGCTCGATCTGCTCGAGCCTGACCGCACTGGATGCATCGACCACGTGCAGCAGCAGATCCGCGTGGATCGTTTCCTCGAGGGTCGCGCGAAACGCCGCGACGAGCTGGTGAGGCAGCTCTCGGATGAACCCGACCGTATCCGACACGACGATCTGGCCGACCTCGTCGCCGAGGTACACGCGCCGCGACGTCGTATCGAGCGTGGCGAACAGCTGGTCGGCCGCGTAGGCCTGCGCTTTCGTCAGCGCATTGAACAGCGTCGACTTGCCCGCGTTCGTATAGCCGACCAGCGACACCGACATCGTGCCGCTGCGCGCGCGCTGCCGGCGTTGCGTGCTGTGTTGCCGGCGCAGCCGGTCGAGCCGCGACTTCAGCATCTTGATGCGCTCGCCGATCAGCCGGCGGTCGGTTTCGAGCTGGGTTTCGCCGGGGCCGCGCAGGCCGATACCACCCTTTTGCCGTTCGAGGTGGGTCCATGCGCGAATGAGCCGCGTCGACAGGTATTGAAGCTGCGCGAGCTCGACCTGCAGCTTGCCTTCATGGCTGCGGGCGCGCTGCGCGAAGATATCGAGGATGAGGCTCGTGCGATCGACGACCCGCCTGTTAAGTGCCCGTTCCAGATTGCGTTGCTGGGCCGGCGCCAGTGCGTGGTTGAAGATGACGATTTCGACGTTGTGCGTGTCGCAGGCAAGCCGCAGTTCATCGGCTTTGCCGCTGCCGATGAACATCGCGGCATCGGGACTGGCGCGACGACCTGTGAGGGTGACGGCGGGACGGGCCCCCGCGCTGGAGGCGAGAAGACTGAGTTCTTCGAGACTGGCTTCGAAATCGGTCTTGCCGAAATCGATGCCGACGAGCGCTGCGTTGATCAAATTATCGGGTGTCAAGATAAGGCGGCTGGCATCGGTCGCTCGCGGCGACCGGATGCCGGCCGCTGCGATAGGTTAGGACGAAGCTTCCGCGTCCGGGTGGAAATTCACCGGGCGCGCCGGCACGACCGTCGAGATGGCGTGCTTGTAGACCATCTGGGTCACCGTATTACGGAGCAACACGACGTACTGGTCGAACGATTCAATGTTCCCTTGGAGCTTGATGCCGTTGACGAGGTAGATCGAAACGGGAACGTGCTCTTTGCGCAGTGCGTTCAAAAACGGGTCTTGTAACAATTGCCCTTTGTTGCTCATGGCGTACTCCATCTTTTTTTGCAGGTTGATCTGGATTGGCGGGGAAGAAAAAGAGATCCGGCGCCAATCGCTACACTATAGCCGATTTTGCCTGCCCCGCCCGGGGCATAGGCCTTGCGGCCTATCCCTTGCGGGGCGTGCTTCAGCCCTTGTCCGCGTACGGATTGTTCGACGAACGGAACTCTATGCGCAATGGAGTCCCGGTCAGCGAGAAAGTTTCGCGGAACCGGTTTTCCAGGTAGCGCTTGTACGTTTCCGTCACGGCGTCGAGCGCGTTGCCGTGGATCACGATGATCGGCGGATTCTGGCCGCCCTGGTGCGCGTAGCGCAGCTTCGGACGCACCGGGCCGCGACGGCGCGGCTGCTGGAACTCGACGGCCTCGATCAGCGCGCGCGTGAGCTTCGGCGTCGGCAGCTTCGCCATCGCCGCCGCGTACGCGTCGTCTACCGAGCGCATCAGCGTGCCGATACCCGTCTTCTTCGCGGCCGAAATGAAGTGCGATTTCGCGAAGTCGAGGAATTTCAGCTTGCGGGTCAAATCCGCTTTCGCGCGGTCTCGCGCGTGGTCGTCGAGCCCGTCCCACTTGTTGACGCCGATCACGAGCGCGCGGCCCTGCTCGACGACGAAGCCGGCGATGTGCGCGTCCTGGTCGGAAATGTCCTGCTGCGCATCCAGCAGAAGAATGACGACATTTGCGTCGGAAATCGACTGCAACGTCTTCACGACCGAGAACTTTTCGATCGCCTCGAACACCTTGCCGCGGCGCCGCAGGCCGGCCGTGTCGATCAGCGTGTATTTCTTGCCGTTGCGCTCGAAGTCGACGTAGATCGAATCGCGCGTGGTGCCCGGCATGTCGAACGCGATCACGCGGTCCTCGCCGATCAGCGCGTTCACGAGCGTCGACTTGCCGACGTTCGGCCGGCCGACGATCGCGATCTTGATGCCGCGCGACGGGTCGTTCTCGTCTTCCTCTTCGGGCTGGTCCCTGTATGCGACTTCCAGCGCCTCGTTGATCATGTCGGTCACGCCGTCGCCGTGCGCGGCCGAGATCGCGCGCGGGTCGCCGAGCCCGAGCTCGTAGAAGTCGGTCGCGACCGCCGTGTACTTCATCCCCTCGGCCTTGTTGACGACGAGGAAGATCGGCCGGCCAGTCTTGCGCAGGTAGTCGGCGATCGACTTGTCCTGCGGCGCGAGCCCGTTGCGGCCGTCGACGATGAACACGACGACGTCGGCCTCTTCAACCGCCTGCCGCGTCTGGCGCGCCATCTCGTGCAGGATGCCGTCCTTCGCGACGGGTTCGAAGCCGCCCGTATCGACGACCAGGTACGGCCGCTCGCCGACGCGCCCTTCGCCGTAATGGCGATCGCGCGTCAGGCCCGGCAGGTCGGCAACCAGCGCATCGCGCGAGCGCGTGAGCCGGTTGAACAGCGTGGATTTCCCCACATTGGGGCGCCCAACGAGGGCAATGACCGGTTTCATCTGTGTTTTCTACGGTGAAGCGCAGCAGCGGGAGGCCCGCTGCTGCGGGCGGCTGCGCTGAATGAAAATATCACGAATTCGCGCCGCGCCCGATGCGCGCGCCGGGCGCGCGTTGCGCGCCGTCGTCTTTCGTCTCAACTGCCTTTCAAATACCGAGCGGCCGGGAACACCGGCCGCCTTCATGTCGCGCGGCCAAGGCGCGCGGGACAAGCCCGTCGCACCGCGGCCGCGCATGTTTCGTGCGCGTCAGCGCGGACGGAACCCGTACAGGCCGCCGTCCTTCGTCTGCACGACGAGCGTATTGCCCGCGAGGACCGGTGCGGCCGTAATCGCGCTGCCGTCGGTCTTCATCCGCGCGATGAAGCTGCCGTCTTCGCGCGACAGGAAGTGCACGACGCCCTGGTAGTCGCCCATCACGACCGCATGCCCGAGCAGGTACGGCACCCCGACGTCGCGACTCTTCAGCTTGTCGTTGCGCCAGAGCTGATTGCCCGACGCCGCATCGTACGCCGTCACGACCGACCAGTCGTCGCCGCCGGCGACCACCGAATCGTCCTGTGCGACGCCGCTGCGGCTCGAGAACGGCTTTTCCCACAGCGGGCGGCCCGAGTTCGCATCGAAGCAGCCGAGCTGACCCTGGAACGTCACCGCGCAGGCTTCGGCACCCACGAGCGTCGGCGGACCGCTGACGTCGTTGATGCGCTCGACCTCGGTCACGCCCTTCGGGAACGACACGGGCGTCTGCCAGAACGGCTCGCCCGTCTGCAGGTTGATCGCGACGAGACCGCCGCCGGGGAAGCCCGCCAGCACCGCCGCGTCGCCCGCGAACGTCATGCCGGCCGACACGCGCAGGTTCAGCGGTACCGCGCGGTTGCGGTAGTTCCACTTCTGCTCGCCCGTCTGCGCGTTGAAGGCGATCACCTGCCCGTCGATCGTGCGGACGACCACGAGGCCGTTGCCGACGAGCGGCGGCGAGAAGATCTCGCCCTGCACGCTGGTCTTCCACAGTTGCTTGCCGTCCGGGCCCAGCACGAACACGCCGCCCTTCAGCGCGCCGACCGCGGTCAGGTTGCCGTCGCTGCCGACGCCGGCCGACAGGTCCGAATCGACCTTCGAGCGCCATACCGTCTGGCCCGTCTTCGCGTCGATCTTCTCGACCGAACCGTTTTCGCCCGCCGCATAAACGGCGTCGCCAACGGCCACCGGCGAGAACAGGTAGCGTCCGCCCTTGCCGACGCTCGCCTTCCAGACCTGTTGCACGTCCATCACGGGCTTGAACTCGGTGAGCGGCGTCGGCACGCGGCGCGCATCCTTCGACGACGAGCAGGCCGCCAATGCCAGGACAGCCGCCGCGCAGGCAACGGGCACAGCGTAACGTTTCAGCAAATTCATCGGTTAGCGAAGCAGAGTTAAGAGGTTGAGGGGACCGGGGTTCAGCCGCCGAGCGCGTCCAGCTTGAACTGCACGAGCTGGCGCGCGGACTGGTCGTCCTTCGACAGGCCGTCGAGCGCCAGCTTGTAAGCGGCGCGCGCATCGTCGGTCTTGCCTTGCGCGGCAAGCAGATCGCCGCGGCGATCGGCCACGAGGCCCTTGAATGCATCGAGCGGCGTACCCGACAGCAGCGCGAGGCCCGCGTCGTATGCCTTCTCGTCGAGCAGCAGCGATGCGAGACGCAGCTTCGCGATCTGCTTGTACTCGTCGTCCTTGGCGTGATCGACGGCCCATTGCAGCTGCGCCTTCGCGCCTGCGGAGTCGCCGGCCGCGTACAACACCTTCGCGGCCGCGAGCGCCGTCATCTGCGCATACGGCGTGCTGCCGAACTTGTCTTCCATGTCGGCGGCCGCGCGAGCCATCGTCGCCTTGTCGTTCGCGGCGGCGGCCTTCTGGACCTGCTCGTACAGCCCGGACGCCTCGGCAGCCTGACGGCGCTGCCAGTAGTTCCAGCCGTTGAAACCGGCCGCGACGACGAGCGCCGCGAGCACGATCCACGTGGTGAGGTTGCCCCAGCGGGCCCACCACGCCTTGACACTTTCAATCGATTCTTGTTCGTCGTGATAACTCATCGGCGAGCGATTCCTTCCTGTTCAGGCCTTTCTTGTCGAGCGATTGCCAGCGCGATCAGTCGTCGCCGTCTTCGGCGGATGCAACCATCGCATTGATTAGGAATTCGGTCAAGCTTTCGACCGGTACGGTCTGCTGAACGTTCTTTTCCCCGTCTTCGCCTGCACCGCGCAGCGCTTTCACGCCCACCGCTCCGTTCGCGACCTCTTCTTCGCCGAAGATCACCGCGAATGCCGCGCCGCTTGCATCGGCCCGCTTCATCTGCGACTTGAAGCTCGCCGGCGCGCCGTCGGCGCTGCAGTGGAAGATCACGTCGAGGCCCGTGTCGCGCAGGCGCTCGGCCGCGATGAACGCCTGTTCGCGGGCGGTCTCGCCCTGGTGCACGACGTACACGTCGACGCCTTCCTGCTCGGGTGCCAGATCCTCTTCCTTCAGCAGTTCGAGGATGCGCTCGATGCCCATCGCCCAGCCGCACGCGGCGGTCGGCTTGCCACCGAGCTGCTCGATCAGCGGATCGTAGCGGCCGCCGGCCGCGACCGTGCCCTGCGCGCCGAGCTTGTCCGTCACCCACTCGAACACGGTCAGGTTGTAGTAGTCGAGGCCGCGCACGAGACGCGGGTTGATCTTGAACGGAATGTTGTTCGCGAGCAGCAGGCGCTGCAGCCCCTCGAAGTGCGCGCGCGATTCGTCGCCGAGGAAGTCGATCAGCTTCGGCGCGTTCTGTGCGATCTCCTGCAGCGCGGGATTCTTCGTGTCGAGCACGCGCAGCGGGTTCGTATACAGGCGGCGCTTCGCGTCCTCGTCGAGCACGTCGGCGAACTGCTCGAGGTACTTGATCAGTTCGACGCGGTGCGCGGCGCGCTCTTCGGCGAGGCCGAGCGAGTTGATCTCGAGCTTGATGCCGGTCAGGCCGAGGTCGTCCCACAGGCGCTGGCACATCATGATGATCTCGGCATCCGCATCGGGACCCGCGAAACCGAGCGCCTCGACGCCGACCTGGTGGAACTGCCGGTAGCGGCCGCGCTGCGGACGCTCGTGACGGAACATCGGGCCGATGTACCACAGGCGCTTCGGGCCGTCGTACAGCATGTTGTGCTCGATCGACGCGCGCACGACGGCCGCGGTGTTTTCCGGACGCATCGTCAGGTTCTCGCCGTTCAGCGCGTCGGTGAAGCTGTACATCTCCTTCTCGACGATGTCGGTGACTTCGCCGATGCCGCGCGTGAAGAGCTGCGTGTGTTCGACGATCGGCGTGCGGATGTTCTGGTAGCCGTATGCGCGCAGCAGCGATTTCACGGTGGCTTCGAAGAATTCCCACAGGCCGGCATCCTGCGGAAGGATGTCGTTCATGCCCTTGACGCCGGTGAGTTTCTCGATCTTGCGTTTCTGTTCAGTCATCGTGTGTGTTGACGAATTAGTTCACTGCCGCGTCGGCGCGGCCATAGTTGCGTGCGACGTAGTCGCTGACGATCTGCTGGAATTCCTCGGCGATCCGCTCGCCGCGCAGCGTCTTGACCTTCTCGCCGTCGATGAAGACGGGCGCGGCCGGGTTTTCGCCCGAACCCGGCAGGCTGATGCCGATGTTCGCGTGCTTCGATTCGCCCGGGCCGTTGACGATGCAGCCCATCACCGCGACGTTCATCTTCTCGACGCCCGGGTACTCCTTGCGCCAGACCGGCATCTGCTCGCGCAGGTAGGTCTGGATCTGCATCGCGAGTTCCTGGAACAGCGTGCTCGTCGTACGGCCGCAGCCCGGGCACGCGATCACCATCGGCGCGAACGAGCGCAGGCCCATCGTCTGGAGGATTTCCTGGCCGACGATCACCTCGCCCGTGCGCGACGCGCCCGGTTCCGGCGTCAGCGAGATGCGGATCGTGTCGCCGATCCCTTCCTGCAGCAGCACGCCGAGCGCGGCCGTCGATGCGACGATGCCCTTCGAGCCCATGCCGGCCTCGGTCAGCCCGAGATGCAGCGCGAAGCCGCAGCGGCGGCCGAGTTCGCGGTACACGGCAATCAGGTCCTGCACGCCGCTGACCTTGCACGACAGCACGATGCGGTCACGGCCGAGACCCAGCTCGACTGCGCGTTCGGCCGAGCCGATCGCCGACTGGATCAGCGCCTCGTACATCACGCTTTGCGCGTCCCACGGCTGCGAACGCGCGCCGTTCTCGTCCATCATGCGCGCGAGCAGGTCCTGGTCGAGACTGCCCCAGTTCACGCCGATCCGCACCGGCTTGTCGTACTTGGCCGCGGCCTCGATCATCTGCGCGAACTGCGTATCGCGCTTCGCGCCCTGACCGACGTTGCCGGGGTTGATCCGGTACTTCGACAGCGACTCCGCGCAGCCCGGGTAATCGCGCAGCAGCAGGTGGCCGTTGTAGTGGAAATCGCCGACGAGCGGCACGGTCACGCCCATCCGGTCGAGCTGCTCGCGGATCGCGGGCACGGCGGCCGCGGCCTCCGGCGTGTTGACCGTGATGCGCACCAGCTCGGAGCCCGCGTTCGCGAGTTCCTTGATCTGGATCGCGGTGCCGATCGCGTCGGCCGTGTCGGTATTCGTCATCGACTGCACGCGCACCGGCGCGGCGCCGCCGATCGTCACGAGCTGCCCGCCCCAGCGGACATCCACCGCATGCGACACGCGGCGCGGCTGATGCCCGCCGAACACCGGCTCGGTTGAACAAATCTGACTGCTGCGTGGGGATTGAGCTTCGGATTGCATCGATAGATCCATTTACGCGGAATGCGCCGCGACGCGGCGCATGAATTGAAAAAGCGCCGTGTCCTCACGGCCTGCCGATATCGACGACAGGCCTTCGCCACGGCGCTTGACGTCAGGGCAACGTGAACCGCGCCACATTACCCCGCGCTGCCGAATATTTTGCCGGATCGACAGGTTTTCCGTCGAACGCGACCGCGTCGAGGCCCGCCTTGTTGCCGATCGTGACCTTGAACGGCCCGTCGCCGGCGACCTGCTTCGTCTCGCCGGCCCGCACCAGTGCCGAGAACAGCTCCTTGCCGTTCTTGTCGCGCACGCTGAACCAGCAATCCTGCTTGACCTTCAGTTCGACCATCGACTGGCCAGCTGCAACCACGACGCTCGCCGGCTCGGCCGGCGTAGCGGCACTCGCGGCCGTCGTTGCCACGACGGGCTGCGATGCAGCCGCCGCGACCGGGGCCACGGGCGCCGGGACAGCAGACGCAATCGCCGGTGCCGGGGCGGCAGATGCAGCGGCCGGGGCCGGAACCTCATTGGCGGCTACGGCCGACGCGCCGCTCGCAGCCGCCTCTTCGACGGAAGACGACGATGCCGCCGGCGCGCTCGCAGCCGACGCATGTTCCGCGTCGCCGCCCTTGAAGCGCGCGAGCAAGCTCGACGAATCGCCGCCAGTGTGCCACATCAGTACGGCAACCACTGCTACGACGACGATCGCCGTTCCCCACAGCCACGGGTGGTGGTGCGACGAGCCGCCCAGCGGAATCGACACGCGGCCGCGCGGCAGATCCGTCCCCGACGATGCGGGCATCGACAGATCGACTTCCGGCACCCCGCGCTCGCGGCGCAGCGCCTGCGCGAACGGTTCCGGGTCCACGCCGAGCATCTTCGCGTAGCTGCGCACGACGCCGAGCGCGAACGTCACGCCAGGCAAATGACTGATGTCGCCGGCCTCGAGCGCCCGAAGCTTCTGCGGTGCGACCTTGAGCCGCGCCGATACGTCGTCGACCGTCCAGCCCTTCGTCTCCCGAAGCTGCGCCAGCCGGCTGCCGACCGCCGCCAGCGATTCCAGTCCCGCCGGTGCCGGTCTTGCGGCATTCGTCTCTGCGCCGTTAGTCGGCTGCGGCTCACTCATCCTTGTCCTCGCGTCGATTCTTCTTCACTGGCGGCCGCCGCCGACTCCCCGCCGGCCGGCACCCGCAACTGTTCATACCATGCGCGGCGCCGTGGCGCCGCGACCGATCGCTATTCGCGTGTTGTACCGCCAAGAGGTTCGGGCATCCTCGGCTAGGCACCCCCAGCTGGGCGCCCCCAGCTAGGCGCCCCCGTCAAACCGCCCGAACTTCGATGATTTTTGCTGCCGTGCCCGTTCGTTCCGCGAGGCGCGTGCGGTCCTTCACCGCGCCGGCCAACTGGCCGCACGCGGCATCGATATCGTCGCCGCGCGTCTTGCGCACGGTCGTGACGACACCCGCGTCGATGAGGACCTGCGCAAAGCGCTTGATCTGCTCCGGCTTCGAGCGAATGAGGCCCGATTCCGGAAACGGATTGAACGGGATCAGATTGAACTTGCACGG
This sequence comes from Burkholderia sp. NFPP32, assembly GCF_900119325.1. Lineage (NCBI taxonomy): Bacteria > Pseudomonadati > Pseudomonadota > Betaproteobacteria > Burkholderiales > Burkholderiaceae > Burkholderia > Burkholderia sp. NFPP32. The sequence continues at coordinate 29,921 of NZ_FPJP01000005.1, forward strand.
CACGTCACGCGTGACGGCCAGCAGTTCGCGCGCATGCGCTTCGGTGTCGTTGACGCCGTCGAGCATGCAGTATTCGAACGTAATGAAATCGCGCGGCGCGACTTTCAGATAGCGCTGGCACGCGGCCATCAGTTCGCGAAGCGGATACTTCTTGTTGAGCGGCACCAGCTCGTCGCGCAGCGCATCGTTCGGCGCGTGCAGCGAAACGGCCAGCGCGACCGGCAGCTCGGCGCCGAGGCGGTCCATCATCGGCACCACGCCGGACGTCGACAGCGTGACGCGGCGGCGCGACAGGCCGTACGCGTTGTCGTCGAGCATCAGCCGCATTGCGGGCACGACCGCGCTGTAATTCAGGAGCGGCTCGCCCATGCCCATCATCACCACGTTGGTGACGACCCGTTCGGCCTTGCCGTTCGGGCCGGGCGCGCGGCCCAGCGACGCTCGCAATGCAAATTCGGCCATCCGCAGCTGGCCAATGATTTCGGCTGTCGACAGGTTGCGGGAAAAGCCCTGCTTGCCCGTCGAACAGAAGCGGCAGTTGACCGCGCACCCGGCCTGCGACGACACGCACAGCGTGCCGCGCGCCTCTTCCGGGATGAACACGGTTTCGACCGCATTGCCGTTTCCGACGTCGATCAGCCACTTGCGCGTGCCGTCGGTGGAAACGTGATCGCTGGCGATATCCGGCATCACGATCGACGCGCGGCCCTTGAGTTTCTCCCTCAGGGACTTCGCGAGATCGGTCATTCCGTCGAAATCGCCGGCGTTGTATTGGTGGATCCAGCGCTGCAACTGCTTGGCGCGGAACGGCTTCTCGCCGAGGCTGCCGCAGTACGCGACAAGACCCTCGGCATCGAAGTCGAGAAGATTGACGGAAGTTTCGCTCGTCATGATGTGCTGCCTTGCCGCGTGCGCTGAATCCTGCCTACCTGCTGTCAGCCAGAGCTTAACGCGAGTAAACGTTCATTTCCGGGAAGAAGAACGCGATTTCGACAGCAGCCGTTTCAGCTGCGTCCGAGCCGTGCACGGCGTTCGCGTCGATGCTGTCGGCGAAGTCGGCGCGGATCGTGCCCTTTTCCGCCTTCTTCGGATCCGTTGCGCCCATCAGGTCGCGGTTCTTCAGGATCGCGCCTTCACCTTCCAGAACCTGGATCATCACCGGGCCCGAGATCATGAAATCGACGAGATCCTTGAAGAACGGACGCGCTGCGTGAACCGCGTAGAACTTCTCTGCGTCAGCACGCGACAGATGTGCCATGCGCGATGCGACGATCTTCAGGCCGGCGCCTTCGAAACGGCTGTAGATCTGGCCGATCACGTTCTTTGCCACCGCATCCGGCTTGATGATCGACAGGGTGCGCTCGATTGCCATAAAAACTCCAAGAAATTAAGAAGTTACAGGTTCAAATGAATCCGCTATTGTAGCACGATCCCGTGTATCATTGCGATTGAACCCTTACACACGTGAAAGGTTCCGAATCCATATGTTTTGCGCCGCGCAGCCATTGAAACCTCGCGGTGCGGAACGTATCTTAGCCATAGCTGCTCCGGTTTGCTGCGCCGCACACCGCGCGCGCCGAACCGGCCCCGGACGCCCACGCGTTCCATGTTAGGAGAAACCATGAACGACTATCCGTACAATTTCGGTCGCGGCGGTTCCGTCAGCACCGCCGAGGTTCGCAACCGCGTGCTGCGGAACACGTACTGGCTGCTCGCGCTATCGATGGTGCCGACCGTGCTGGGCGCCTGGGTCGGCGTCGCGACGGGCTTCTCGCTGTTCGCGGCCACGAGCCCGATGATGAGCCTGCTCGCGTTCTTCGCGATCGCGTTCGGCTTCATGTTCGCGATCGAGCGGACGAAGAACAGCGCGGCCGGCGTGTTCGTGCTGCTCGGCTTCACGTTCTTCATGGGCCTGATGCTGTCGCGGCTGCTGAGCTTCATTCTCGGTTTCTCGAACGGCCCGTCGCTGATCATGCTCGCGTTCGGCGGCACCGGCATCATCTTCGCCGCGATGGCGACGATCGCCACCGTCAGCAAGCGCGATTTCTCGGGGCTCGGCAAGTGGCTGTTCATGGGCGTGATCGTGATCCTGCTCGCATCGGTCGCGAACATCTTCCTGCAGCTGCCGGCACTGATGCTCACCGTGTCGGTGCTCGCGATCGCGATCTTCTCGGCGTACATGCTGTTCGACGTCCAGCGCGTCGTGAACGGCGGCGAGACGAACTACATCTCGGCGACGCTCGCGATCTACCTCGACCTGTACAACGTGTTCACGAACCTGCTCGCGCTGCTCGGCATCTTCGGCGGCAACCGCAACTGACGTTCGCCACGCACCACGAAAAAACCGGCCCGAGGGCCGGTTTTTTTACGTCCACCGCCCGGCTCAGTCGCGCTCGAACAGCGCGATCGATTCGACGTGCGACGTATTCGGGAACATGTTCACGACACCGGCGCCCTTCAGCCGGTAGCCGGCCTCGTGCACGAGCAGGCCCGCATCGCGCGCAAGCGTCGACGGGTTGCACGACACGTAGACGATCCGCCTCGGCAGCGGGCCTTCGCCGCTTTGCGCAATCTCGGCCAGCGCCTTCGACACCGCGAGCCCGCCTTCGCGCGGCGGATCGATCAGGAACTTGTCGAATGCGCCGAGCGCGCGGATGTCGTCACCCGTCACTTCGAACAGGTTCCGGCACGCGAACGTTGTGTGGCCATCGACACCGTTCTCGCGCGCATTCGCAAGCGCGCGCGTCGTCAGCGTGTCGCTGCCCTCGATGCCCATCACTTCGCGCGACAGCCGCGCGAGCGGCAGCGTGAAGTTGCCGATCCCGCAGAACAGGTCGAGCACGCGGTCGTCGCGCGACGGTGCGAGCAGACGCAGCGCACGGCCCACCAGCACGCGGTTGATCTGATGGTTGACCTGCGTGAAGTCGGTCGGCTTGAACGGCATGCGGATGCCGAACTCCGGCAGCGTGTAGTCGAGCGACACGTCGAGCGGATAGAACGGCGTCACCGTGTCGGGGCCCTTCGGCTGAAGCCAGAACTGCACCTTGTGCTCGTCCGCGAACGCGCGCAGCAAAGCTTCGTCGTCCGCGTTGATCGGCTCCAGCACGCGCAGCACGAGCGCCGTGACCTCCGAGCCGACCGCGAGCTCGATCTGCGGCATCCGATCGCGGATCGACAGCCCCTCGACGAGCCGGCGCAGCGGCACGAGCATCGCCGACACGTGCGGCGGCAGCACCTCGCAGCTCGTCATGTCGGCAACGTAGCTGCTCTTCTTCTCGTGGAACCCTACCAGCACGCCGCCCTTCTTCGCCACGTTGCGCACGGTCAGGCGCGCCCGGTAGCGATAACCCCACGACGGGCCGTGGATCGGCGCGAACATCGTTTCCGCCCGCAGCTTCGCCAGGTGCCACAGGTTGTCTTCGAGCACGCGCTGCTTGACCGCCACCTGCGCGCGCATGTCGAGATGCTGCATCGAGCAGCCGCCGCAGGTGCCGAAGAACTTGCATTTCGGCTGCGTGCGCATCACGCTCGGGCGCAGAATGTCGACTACCGTCGCCTGCTCGTAGCTCGGCTTGCGGCGGTAGCTCGAATAGGTCACGCGCTCGCCGGGCAGCGCACCCTCGACGAAGATGACCTTGCCCGGCTCGCCGTCCTCGGTCATCGTGCGGCCGACACCGCGCGCTTCCATGTCGAGCGATTCGATCTCGAGAACCGGGGCGTTCCCGGGCGCGACGGGCGCATTTTTCGATTTGCGCGCAGAAGTGGGGACGGCTTCGGACACCAGCTTTTCCTGACAAACGTTGAAGAAGGCGAGATTGTAGACGACGAAGGCCCGCATCGGCCGCTTTGCATCGGGCAAGCGCCGACACTTAAGCATAGACGGCCGCGCGAATAGCTCAGGAAGGCCCGCAGCCGGCGGGATGCGAACCAGTCAGGAGAGGCCGGGAACCAGAGATCCGCCCGACAGGAGATTCGACCATGCAACTGATCGACTGGAACATCCAATGGGGTCGGGACGCCAACGGCGTTGTCGATCTTTCGCGCACCGTCGCGACGATCCGCCGGCTCGGCGATTTCGACGTGCTGTGCCTGCAGGAAGTCACGCGCGGCTTCGGCGCATTGCCCGGCCGGCCCGGCCCCGACCAGTTCGTCGAACTCGCGGCACTGCTGCCCGGCTATACGATCGTCGAAGCCATCGGCGCGGACCTGCCGGCCCTCGAACCGGGCGCACCGCGCCGCCAGTTCGGTAATGCGATCGCGACCCGGCTGCCGGTCGGGCGCGTGCTACGCCAGTTACTGCCGTGGCCGGCCGACGCCGGCGCGCCGTCGATGCCGCGCATCGCGCTCGACGTCGAGCTGCACGCGCCTTTCGGCCCGCTGCGCGTGGTCACCACGCACCTCGAATACTATTCGGCGCGCCAGCGGCTTGCGCAGGTCGACGCGCTGCGCGCCCGGCATCGCGAGGCCTGCGCGCACGCGGAACGGCCCGCGCCAGCCGAAACTGCCGAGGGACCGTTCAGCGCGACCGGCCAGCCGCGCGATGCGATCGTCTGCGGCGATTTCAACAGCGCGTTCGGCAGCGATGCGTACCGGCGCTTCCTGGAGCCGATCGCCGACGCCCCGCGCTTCGTCGACGCATGGGTCGCGCGGCATCCCGGCAGCACGCCGCCGCCGACAGCCGGCGTCTACGATACGGTGCAATGGTCGGAGGGGCCGCTCGCGTGCGACTTCGTGTTCGTGACGGAAACGCTGCTGCCGCGCGTCATGCGCTGCGAGATCGACGGCGACGTGCGCGCGTCGGATCACCAGCCGGCGCTGCTCGAACTCGCTTGATCGCGCCCGCCGCGCTACGCGGCGAAGCCGGCCAGGTATTCGGCCCAGTGCGACGCCGGTTCCTGCGCGAGCGCGTTCTTCACGAGCAGGATCTCGTCCGCATACTCGCTCTGCGTCAGGCCGCCGCGCATCAGCTGAAACCGGCAATACAGCAGGTACGTATTGACGACGTCGGTCTCGCAATAATTGCGGATCTCCTCGATCCGCCCGTCCTGGAACGCCGGCCACACCTGGCTGCCGTCCATCCCGAGCTTGCCCGGAAAACCGCACATCTTCGCGAGCGCGTCGAGCGGCGCGTTCGCGCGCGCCTGATACATCGCGAGCACATCCATCAGGTCGGTATGCCGCGAGTGATAGCGCGAGATGTAGTTGTTCCACTTGAACTCGCGGTCGTCCTCGCCGAGATCCCAATAGCGGGTCGCGGGGATACCGTGCACCAGCGCGCGGTAATGGAGCACCGGAAGATCGAAGCCGCCGCCGTTCCACGACACGAGCTGCGGCGTGTATTTCTCGATCACGCGGTAAAACGACTGGATCAGCGTCGCTTCGTTGTCCTGCGGCGTGCCGAGCGAGCGGACGCGAAAACCGTTGTTGTCGCGGAACACGCACGAGATCGCCGCGATACGCTGCAGGTGATGCGGCAGGAAATCGCCGCCGGTCTTCTCGCGCCGTGCGGCGAATGCATGTTCGGCCACCGCGGCATCGTCGAGCGTCGCCGGCAGGTCTTCCAGACGGCGAATGCCGTCGACATCGGGAATCGTCTCGATGTCAAAAACAAGAATCGGAGTCATCGGTTACAGAACGGCGTCCTTGCGCACGCCGTTGGAGGCGAAAAACCGCTTGAGGCGCACCAGCGCTTCCTGCTGGATCTGCCGCACGCGCTCGCGCGTGAGCCCCATCTCGTCGGCGAGCTCTTCGAGCGTCGCCGGTTCGATGTGGTTCAGGCCGAAGCGGCGCTCGATCACGTGCCGATGCTTGTCGGACAGCCGCGACAGCCACGCGCGCGTCAGCGTCTCGAGCTCGCGGTGCTGCACCTCGGCGTCGGGCGACTGGCTCTGGTCGTCGGGCAGCAGGTCGAGCAGGCTGCTCGCGGGATCAAGGTCGAGCGGCGCGTCGAGCGACGCCGTGTGCTCGTTGAGCGCGAGGATGTCGGTGACTTCCTCGGCGGTCTTGCCGGTGAGATAGGCGATGTCGTCGATGCTGGCTTCACGGCGCTCGGCCGCCTCGCCCGTCGACATCGAATTCTTTTCGAGGTGGCGCTTCGCGCGCAGCACCTGGTTCAGTTCGCGGATCACGTGCACGGGCAGGCGCACCGTGCGGGCCTGGTTCATGATCGCCCGCTCGATGCTCTGCCGGATCCACCAGGTCGCGTAGGTCGAGAAACGGAAACCGCGCGTCGGGTCGAATTTCTCGATCGCGTGCATCAGGCCGAGGTTGCCCTCCTCGATCAGGTCGAGCAGCGGCACGCCGCGGTTCAGATACCCCTTGGCGATGCTGACGACGAGACGCAGGTTGCGCTCGATCATCACCTGCCGCGCCTCGAATTCGCCGGCCTTGGCGAGCCGGGAATAGCGCTGCTCTTCCTCGACGGTCAGCAGCGGCTTCACGCTGATGCGGTTCAGGTAATGCTGGATCGTGTCGGCCGTGAGCTCGGCCTGCAGCAGCGTGCGGAAATCGTCGACGTCGGGCGCGGCTTCCGCGCGGCCTTCGCGCTCGTCGTCGCCACCGTCCGCCTCGGCGTCGCGTGCCTCGAGATCTCGTTCGTTTTCCGCGACGTCGTCGTCATCGTCCGTCGAAGCGCCAGCTCGCCCCGCCGATGCTTGCGTGGCACGACTGATCTTCTCAGACTCGGCTTGCGGCTCGTGGCGCTTCGATTTCGGCATGGTCGTCTCGGTTATTGAGGCGGCAAATACTTCAGCGGATCGACAGGCTTACCCTGCCGGCGAACCTCGAAATGCAGCATCACGCGGTCGGCATCGCTGTTACCCATCTCGGCGATCTTCTGCCCCTTCGTTACCGCGTCCCCCTCTTTTACCATCAAAGCGCGATTGTGTGCATACGCCGTGAGGTAAGTTGCATCGTGTTTGATGATAATGAGGTTGCCGTAGCCACGCAGGCCGTTGCCCGAGTAGACGACGCGGCCGTCGGCCGCCGCCTTCACGGTCTCGCCGGCCGTGCCGCCGATGTTGACCCCCTTGTTCTTCGCGTCGTCGAACCCGTTCAGCACCGGGCCGCGCGCCGGCCACGCGAACGTCACGGGGCCGCTCGGGGCCGCCGCCGTGTCGCTCGACCCGGTGGCCGCAGCCGGCGGCGTTGCGAGCGTGGACGACGTGCCGGCGGCCGGCGTCGCGGGACCGCTGCTGAGCGGCGCAGTCGCGACGGCGGCGCCCGCGATCGGAGCGGCTGCCGGTACGCCCGCAGCCGGTACGCCCGCAACCGCAGCGCCACCCGGCGGCGCAACGCGCAGCAACTGGTCGACTTCGATCTGGTTCGGGTTCGTCAGGTTGTTCCACGACGCGATGTCGCGATAGTTCTGCCCGTTCTCGAGCGCGATCCGGTACAGCGTGTCGCCCGGCTTCACCCGGTAGTAACCCGGCGGCGGTGGCCCGAGCGGCACCGCGGGTTGCGCGGTGGCCGTCGTGCCGAGCGACCCGGAGCGGTCGACGACGGGCGCGTTGTCGAGCCGCGTCGCACAGGCGGCCAGTAGCGTGGAGAACGCAGCCACACAGATCGCGCGCTGGGCGAACGTGAGCGGTTCCCTGGATCGGTTGTTTTGCATCGCGCGCAACATACTCATCGGTTTCAAATCACTCCGGATTTTAAAGGGACAAAGAAAACGCGATCAAGCCGGGACTCTCGCCATTGCGCGTGCGCGACGCGCTCGACGAGCGTGAGCACCTGGTGCTGCCCGCTCTGCGCGCCGACCGGCGCGACGAGCCGCCCGCCGATCGCAAGCTGCTCGAGCAGCGCCTGCGGCACGTCGAGCCCTGCCGCCGCGATCACGATCGCGTCGAACGGGGCCGCGGACGGCAGGCCGACACGCCCGTCGCCGTAGTGCAGGCGGATGTTCGGCACGCGCAGCGGCCGCAGGTTCAGCTTCGCGCGCTCGTAGAGCGGCTTGATGCGTTCAATCGAATACACGTCGCGTGCCACGTGGCTCAGCACGGCGGCCTGATAGCCGCAGCCCGTGCCGATCTCGAGGACGCGCTCGAGCGTGCGGCCGGCCATCGCGAGCTCGATCATGCGCGCGACGACCGACGGCTTTGAAATTGTTTGCTGATGGCCGATCGGCAACGCCGAATCCTCATAGGCCTGCGTCGCAAGCCCAGGATCCACGAACATGTGGCGCGGCACCGCGGCCATCGCTTCCAGCACACGCGCGTCGGTCACGCCGTTCGCGCGCAGCCGTTCGACCATCCGCTCGCGCACACGTTCCGACGTGAGCGCGAACGCGCCGGCCGGCGCGACGCTCGGCGCGGCCGGCTTCGGCAGCGCAGGCTTCAACGCGGTCGGCTTCGGCGCGGTCGCAGGCTTCGCGGCGGCGGAACCGGACAGCGGCGCCCGCCCGGCAGCCGGCTTTACCGCAACCGGTTTCAGCACGGCTGCGGGCTTGTCGGTGGCCTTCGGCACCGCGACCGCCGCATGGCGTTCGCCGGCCCGACCTTCCGATTTGCGTGGCGCTCGCTTGAGATCTTCGAGCGCGAGCGGGAACCGCTTCGCGCGCTCGCCGCTCATGAAGCCCGCCCTCCGGCGCGCGCCCATTCGCGCGTCGCGGGCAGCATCTGCGTATGCGTGAGGTCGAGCTGCAGCGGCGTGATCGACACGAAACCGTTTGCGACGGCGTGGAAATCGGTACCCTCGCTCGCGTCCAGCGCCGCGCCCGCCGCCCCGATCCAGTAGACCGGCTCGCCGCGCGGGTCGGTCTGGCGAATCACCGGCTGCGACGGATGACGCTTGCCGAGGCGCGTGACCTTCCAGCCCTTCAGTTCGTCGTAAGGCAGGTTCGGAATATTGACGTTCAGCAGCGGCTGGCCCGGCAGCGGATTCGCGAGGAAGTGCTCGACGATTTCCGCGGCGACACGCGCGGCGTCCGCCAGATGGGTCCAGCCCTTGTCGGCCAGCGAGAATGCGATGGCGGGAACGCCGAACATGATGCCTTCGGTGGCCGCTGCAACTGTCCCCGAATAGAGCGTGTCTTCGCCCATGTTCTGGCCGTTGTTGATCCCCGACACGACAAGGTCCGGCTTCGCGTCGGCCATCCCCGTCAACGCGACGTGCACCGAATCGGTCGGCGTGCCGTTCACGTAGAAGAAACCCGTACCCGTCGCGCGCTGCACCGACAGCGGCCGCCACAACGTGAGGGAATTCGATGCGCCGCTGCAGTTCTGCTCGGGCGCGATCACCGTGAGTTCGGCCAGCGGCTGCAGCGCTTCGCTGAGCGCGGCGAGACCGGGGGCGAGATAGCCGTCGTCGTTGCTGAGTAGGATTCGCATCCGGCGATTGTAACCGAGGAAAGATGGCGCGAGAGCGACAGTCCGGCGGCCGTGGACGGGCGATTGCGCACGGTGCGCCGCCGCATCGAGCGGCGGCGTTCCGCGCTCAGATCGCGCCCGCGTCGCGCAGCGCGGCAATCGCCTGCGCGTCGTAGCCGAGGCCGCGCAGCACCTCGTCCGTATGCTCGCCGAGCTCGGGCCCGAGCCAGCGCGTTTCGCCCGGCGTGTCCGACAGCTTCGGCGTGATGTTCGGGAGCGGAATGTCGGTGCCGTCGGCGAGCTTGAAGCGCTGGATCATCTGCCGCGCGACGAACTGCGGATCGGTGAACATGTCGGCGGCGCTGTAGATGCGCCCGGCCGGCACGTCGGCCGCGTTGAGCACGACGAGCGCATCGTCGATCGTGCGCGGCGCGAGCCACTCGGCAATCGCGTCGTCGATTTCCTGCGTGCGCGGCACGCGCCCGTCGTTGCGCGCAAGCGCGGGATCGTCGGCGAGGTCGTCGCGCTCGATCGCCTTCATCAGCCGCTTGAAGATCGGGTCGCTGTTGCCGCCGATCACGATGCTGCCGTCGCGGCACGCATAGGTATTAGACGGAACGATGCCCGGCAGCGACGCGCCGGTGCGCTCGCGCACCATCCCGTACACGCCGTATTCGGGCACCACGCTTTCCATCATGTTGAATACGGCTTCATACAGTGCAACGTCGACCACCTGCCCCGCGCCGCCGTTGACCTTGCGGTGATGGAGCGCCATCAGCGCGCCGATCACGCCGTGCAGCGCGGCGATCGAATCGCCGATCGAGATGCCGATGCGCGGCGGCGGCAGGTCGGGATAGCCGGTGATGTGGCGCAGCCCGCCCATCGATTCGGCGATCGCGCCGAAGCCGGGCCGGTCGCGGTACGGGCCCGTCTGCCCGTAGCCGGACAGGCGCACCATCACGAGGCCCGGGTTGTCGGCCGACAGCACGTCGTAACCGAGCCCGAGCTTTTCGAGCAGGCCCGGACGGAAGTTCTCGATCACGATGTCGGCCTCGCTCGCGAGTTGCCGCGCGATCGCCTTGCCGGCATCGGATTTCAGGTTGAGCGTGACCGATTTCTTGTTGCGCGCCTGGACGGACCACCACAGCGACGTGCCGCCCTGCTCCGGATGAAGCTTGCGCCACTTGCGCAGCGGGTCGCCGCCGTTCGGATCCTCGATCTTGATCACTTCCGCGCCGAATTCGGCGAACAGCCGCGACGCGAACGGCCCCGCGATCAGCGTTCCGAATTCGAGCACTTTGACGCCCGCGAGCGGGCCCTGGCTGGTGCTCATGTGTCTCCCTGGCATGAGGAACGGCGCCGCCGGCAGGCGGCGCCCGGCTTACATCGTGCGGCGGTCGAGCATCGCGCGGGCGATGGTGCCCGCGTCGACGTATTCGAGCTCGCCACCCACCGGCACGCCGCGCGCGAGGCGCGTGACCGCGAGGCCGCGCGCTTTCAGCGTCTGGCCAAGGTAGTGCGCGGTGGCTTCGCCCTCGTTCGTGAAGTTGGTCGCGAGCACGACTTCCTTCACGATTCCGTCGGACGCGCGCCGCACGAGGCGGTCGAAATGGATTTCCTTCGGACCGATCCCGTCGAGCGGGCTCAGTCGCCCCATCAGCACGAAATACAGCCCGCGGTAAGTCATCGTCTGCTCGAGCATGATCTGGTCGGCAGGCGTCTCGACGACGCACAGCAGCGTCGGATCACGCTCTTCGTCGCTGCAGACCTCGCAGATCTGTGCTTCGGTGAACGTGTTGCACTTCTCGCAGTGCTGCAGGTGCTCGGTCGCGAACAGCAGCGACCGGCCGAGCCGCTCCGCGCCCTCGCGATCGTGCTGCATCAGGTGGACCGCCATGCGCTGCGCGGATTTCGGCCCGACGCCGGGCAGCACGCGTAGTGCTTCGACGAGAGCGGACAGGGCGGACGGCTGTTTCATACGGCGGCAAACAGTGGCAAGGACGCCGCGTTCAGAACGGCAGCTTGAAGCCCGGGGGCAGCGGCAGGCCCGACGTCATGCCGCTCATCTTTTCCTGCGACGTCGCTTCGGCCTTGCGCACGGCGTCGTTGAACGCAGCCGCGACGAGATCCTCGAGCATGTCCTTGTCGTCCGCGAGCAGGCTCGGGTCGATCGACACGCGACGCACTTCGTTGCGGCACGTCATCGTCACCTTGACGAGGCCCGCCCCCGACTGCCCTTCGACTTCGATCAGCGCAAGCTGCTCCTGCATCTTCTTCATGTTTTCCTGCATTTGCTGCGCTTGCTTCATCAGTCCGGCGAGGTTGCCTTTCAACATGGGAATACTCCTTCTTTCTTGATCGTGTGAAAACCGGCACGCCGAGCGTGCCGGCCGATGTGTGCGGGCGTGATTGTGCCTGTCGCGGTGCGGTCAGTTCAATGCAGCGTCGGCGGCGGGCCGTCCGGCGCCGAATCGGCGAGCGGACGCACCGAGCCCTCGACGATGCGCGCACCGAAGTCGCGCACGAGCTGCTGGACGAACGGGTCGCCATGAATCTCCTGCTCGGCCTCGCGCTGGCGAGCCGCGCGCGCGGCCGCGTCGAGCGCCGCCGCCGTGCGTCGTGCAGGCCCGACCTCGACCGCCACTTCGACCGGCTTGCCGAGCGCATCGGCCAGCGCGGCCTTCAGCTTCGCGACCTGCGCGGCGTCCGCGTACTGCGGCACCGGCACGGAAAGTTTCAACGTGGTCGCATCGACAGCCGTCAGTTCGCTGTTGAACGCGAGCTGGTATGCGACGCCCTTGAGCGGCAGCCGCGCGGCCAGCGCCGGCCATTCGCCGTCGAAACCGACCGGATCGAGCGCGATCGCGGGCGGCAACGGACGCGTGTCGACCGGTGCGGCCGGACGCGCTTCCGCCGGCTGCGGCGCCACGCGCACATCGTCGGGACCGCTGTCGAACACGGGGACGAAGCCATCGTCGGGCCCGCCGAACATCTCGTCGGCGCTGAGCGGCACGTAGTCGTCCGGCGGGATGTCCTCCCACGGCGGCGAAGCCTGGCGCGAATCGGCCGCCTGCGGCGCACGGGCGGCAGCGCGCGGCGTCGGCACCTGCACGGCAGGACGCGGCGCGGCCGGCTTCTCGGCGGCCGGCTGGACCGGTTTCGGTGCGGTGCCTGCCCGCGCACGGTCGGACGACACACGCATCCCCGCGTTGCGCAGCACGTCGAGCGCGGCGGCGGCACCGCCTGCGCGCGATGCCGGACGCGCGGCTGGCTCGGGCGGCGCAGCACGCGGCACCGGTTCGGCCGGCGCAGCCGGTTCGTCGTTTCGTTGCGCAACGGCAGCAGCGGCAGGCGGCTCGGGTTCCTTGCGGGCCGGTAGCGGCATATCGCCGGCCGGCGCCGCTTGCGGCGCCGCATTCGCTTCCGGCTGCGGCGCCTCGACAACTTGCGCATCAACCGGAGCCGGCGCGGATGCCTGGGCTGCAGCCGGCTTCACGGCCGGCCGGCTCGCTTCGGCGCCGGACTGCGCCGGCGCTGAACGCACAACCGGCGCAACGGGGGCAGCCGGTGCGGCAGCCTGCGGACGCACTGCGTCGGCGGCGGCAGCCAATACCGGCTTCGCCGCAGCGGCCGAAGCCGCGGCAGCGCGCGGGCCCGGCACTGCACGCGGCACGGACGGCTGGCCGCCCGGCGCACTGCCGGCGGCAACGGCCGGCTCGAACGCGAGCATCCGCAGCAGCGTCATCGTGAAACCGGCATACTCGTCCGGCGCGAGGCCGAGCTCCGCGCGGCCGACCGTCGCGATCTGATAGAACAACTGCACCTGCTCGGGGCTCAGCGTCTCCGCGAAGCGGCGCAGGTCGGCCGCTTCCGGCCATTCGTCGAGCACCGAGCCCGGCGCGAACTGCGCCCATGCGATCCGGTGCAGCAGGCTCGCGAGATCCTGCAGCGCGGTCGAGAACGACAGGCTGCGCAGCGACATCTCGTCGGCAATCGCGAGGATTTCCGGGCCGCCGCCGGCCGCGAGCGCGTCGAGCAGGCGCACCATGTAAGTCTGGTCGAGCGCGCCGAGCATGCCCGACACGGCCGACTCGGTCACCTCGTTCGCCGAATAGGCGATCGCCTGGTCGGTGAGCGACAGCGCGTCGCGCATGCTGCCCTGCGCGGCACGCGCGAGCAGGCGCAGCGCCTGCGGCTCGAACGTGATCTGCTCTTCGCCGAGGATCCGTTCGAGATGCGACACGATGTGCCCGGCCGGCATCTGCTTCAGGTTGAACTGAAGGCAGCGCGACAGCACGGTGACGGGAATTTTCTGCGGATCGGTCGTCGCGAGGATGAACTTGACGTGCGGCGGCGGCTCTTCGAGCGTCTTCAGCATCGCGTTGAACGCGTGGTTCGTCAGCATGTGCACTTCGTCGATCATGTAGACCTTGAAGCGCGCATCGACGGGCGCGTACACCGCGCGCTCGAGCAGCGCGGCCATTTCGTCGACGCCGCGGTTGCTCGCGGCATCCATCTCCACGTAATCGACGAAACGCCCCTCGTCGATCTCGCGACAGGCACGGCACACGCCGCACGGCTGCGACGTGACGCCGGTTTCACAGTTGAGTGCCTTCGCGAAGATCCGCGACAGCGTCGTCTTGCCGACACCGCGGGTTCCGGTAAACAGATAGGCGTGATGGAGACGCCCGCCGTCGAGCGCGTGCGTGAGCGCCCTGACGACGTGCTCCTGGCCGACGAGCGAAGCGAAATCCTTCGGACGCCACTTGCGTGCGAGAACTTGATAGGTCATCGGGAAATTGTATCAGTAACGCTGCGTTGCGCCGACACGCGAAACGGTGCGAAAGACGGGCAAAGTGCAGGTAAAACGGAGTGTGACGCGGAAATAAAAAACGCCCTGCGAACGGGGCGAGAAGGAAGGTGACGAGCCCGACCCTCGGCACTGGCGGAAAACGATTGTGGCTGCTTCGTTCCCGACCTGACCAGGTTCACCGCCCCACCATGCGAGGAGGCCCGTCACGGCATATTCTATCACCGCTTCCGGACGAATGCGACCGTTTGTTCGCACCAATGCGAACAACCCTGCCAGCCGACGCGTGTTCAGTGCCCCAAATCGCTACATATATGCTACCCCCTTGTAATTCGCGAGCCGGCCTCCACCTGCGGGGCACAACGGTCGAACGTCGCGTCGTACCCCTACTCGCGTAGCGGCTACTATCGCCGCCCGCAGCAGATAGCAATTTAGGCTAATATGACGCCCGAACGACCCGCGAGCCGCGGCATGCAGCGCTTACGCCCCTCTTTCTTCCGGGGAGCGGAGTGACCTGCCGCGGCGGCCGGCAGCCTACGGCGGCCGGTACGCCGCAACGCGCAAGCAGGCAGTCCCCGAACCGTAAGAGGTATTGACCCAATGAGCGAACAGATCAAACACATCAGCGACGCATCGTTCGAACAGGACGTCGTCAAGTCCGACAAGCCCGTGCTCGTCGATTTCTGGGCCGAATGGTGCGGCCCGTGCAAAATGATCGCCCCGATCCTCGACGAAGTCGCAAAGGACTACGGCGACAAGCTGCAAATCGCGAAGATCAACGTCGACGACAACCAGGCCACGCCCGCGAAGTTCGGCGTGCGCGGCATCCCGACGCTGATCCTGTTCAAGAACGGCGCGGCCGCCGCGCAGAAGGTCGGCGCGCTGTCGAAGTCGCAGCTCACCGCATTCCTGGACAGCCACCTGTAATACCGGCAGTTCCGCGGACGTGTTGTCAACCGGCAACACGTCCGTCGTCAAGCCGCCGATCGGCCGCTCAAGCGCGAATCGGCCTATGCTAGAATTAAAAAACGTCTACAAGACGCATTTAAGTCTCTGAGCGCTTCCGCTCGCCCTCCTCCCTTATTTCTTTCGTCGCTTCTCCTCCCTGGCGGGTTCTCCGTATGCATTTATCCGAGCTCAAGTCTCTGCACGTGTCCGAACTGATCGAAATGGCCAATGGCCTCGAGATCGAAAACGCGAACCGCCTGCGCAAGCAGGAGTTGATGTTCGCCATTCTTAAAAAGCGCGCCAAGACGGGAGAGACGATCTTCGGCGACGGTACGCTCGAAGTGCTGCCGGACGGCTTCGGCTTCCTGCGCTCGCCGGAAATGTCGTACCTCGCGAGCACCGACGACATCTATATCAGCCCGTCGCAGATCCGCCGCTTCAACCTGCACACCGGCGACACCATCGAAGGTGAAGTCCGCACGCCGAAGGACGGCGAGCGCTACTTCGCGCTGGTGAAGGTCGACAAAGTCAACGGGCAGCCGCCCGAGGCCTCGAAACACAAGATCATGTTCGAGAACCTCACGCCGCTGCACCCGAACAAGCCGCTGGCGCTCGAACGCGAGATGCGCGGCGAAGAGAACGTCACGGGCCGCATCATCGACATGATCGCGCCGATCGGCAAGGGCCAGCGCGGCCTGCTGGTCGCGTCGCCGAAGTCGGGCAAGACCGTGATGCTCCAGCACATCGCACACGCGATCAAGCAGAACCACCCGGACGTCGTCCTGTTCGTGCTGCTGATCGACGAGCGCCCCGAAGAAGTGACCGAAATGCAGCGCTCGGTCGCCGGCGAAGTCATCGCGTCGACGTTCGACGAACCGGCCACGCGCCACGTGCAGGTCGCCGAAATGGTGATCGAGAAGGCCAAGCGCCTCGTCGAAATGAAGCACGACGTCGTGATTCTGCTCGACTCGATCACGCGTCTCGCACGCGCATACAACACCGTGATCCCGGCATCGGGCAAGGTGCTGACGGGCGGTGTCGACGCGAACGCACTGCAGCGTCCGAAGCGCTTCTTCGGCGCGGCGCGCAACATCGAGGAAGGCGGCTCGCTGACGATCATCGGCACCGCGCTGATCGAAACCGGCAGCCGCATGGACGACGTGATCTACGAAGAGTTCAAGGGCACCGGCAACATGGAAGTGCACCTCGAGCGCCGCCTCGCGGAAAAGCGCGTCTATCCGTCGATCAACCTGAACAAGTCGGGCACGCGTCGCGAGGAAATGCTGATCAAGCCCGAGATCCTTCAAAAGATCTGGGTGCTGCGCAAGTTCATCCACGACATGGACGAAGTCGAGGCAATGGAATTCCTGCTCGACAAGATTCGCCAGACGAAGAGCAACTCCGAGTTCTTCGACCTGATGCGTCGCGGCGGCTGATCGCCCCGCGCCGCAACGAACGGCCGCCCGCGCATCCTGCCCGGCGGCCGTTTTTTTGCCCCAACCTGAACGTGAACGTATAGGTTGATCTATAATCGCGGCATCGCCCCGACCGAATCCCCCCCGATGCCGAACGACGCCTCCACCCCGCTGCTGACCGTGAGCGACGCCGCATCGCGGCTCGGCGTCACGCCGCGCACGCTGAAGTATTACGAAGAGCGCGGGCTCGTCACGCCGTCGCGCAGCGAAGGCCGCTACCGCCTCTACGACGAAGCCGATCTCGAACGCTTCGCGCGCATCCTGCGGCTGCGCGCGCTCGGCTTCTCGCTGCACGGCATCACCGAAATGCTGAAGCGCCCGCTGGAGGAAACGGGCGACGGCCGGCGCCGCTACTCGGACGCGTCGCTGCGCGACATCCGCACCGGCCTCGCCGAGCAGATCGACACGCTCGACCGGCGGATCGCGGCCGTCCAGCGCGAACTGAAGGAAGCCGTCGCGCTGCGCAAGGAACTGCGGCATGACATCGACTACGTCGAGCGGCGTCTCGCCGGCGAAAACCCCGATGCGCTGATCGCGCAGCGGCGGGCCGAAGCCGGCACGCGGCGCACTCGCAAGGATCGCGAATGAACGCGGTGCCCGGCCGCTCGCCGCTATGGAGCCGCGCGAACCTGCGCGCGGACCTGTTCCCGTGGGCGCTCGCGCTCGTCACCGGCATCGACTACTTCGACAATGCGGCCTTCTCGTTCTTCGCGAGCTACATCGCGGGCGGCATCAACGCATCGCCCGACGAACTCGTGTGGTCGTCGAGCGCGTACGCGGTCACGGCCGTGCTCGGCATCCTGCAGCAGCAATGGTGGGTCGATCGGCTCGGGCATCGCCGCTACGTCGCGGGCTGCATGCTGATGTTCTCGTTCGGAGCGATCGCGGCCGCGCTCGCCGACACGTCGCTGGAACTCGCGTTCGCGCGAGGTTTCCAGGGCTACTTCATCGGCCCGATGATGGGCGCGTGCCGGATCCTGATCCAGATCAGCTTCAAGCCGCGGGAACGGCCGCCCGCGACGCGCGCGTTCCTGATCATGATCCTGCTCGGCAGCGCGCTCGCGCCGATCGTCGGCGGGCTGCTCGTCGCGCATTCGACGTGGCGCGCGCTGTTCGCATGCACGGCGCCCGCCGGCATCGCGTTCGCGATCCTCGCGCTGCTCACGCTGCCCGATTCGGGCAGGACGCCCGACGACGAACGCGGCTCCGGGCACTTCTGGCCGTATGTCGTGTTCGCGCTCGCGCAAGGTGCGCTGCAGATCGTGCTGCAGCAGGTGCATTACCAGCTCTACAGCGGCTCGCCGACGCTGATCCTGCTGACGATCCTGGGGATCGGCGCACTCGCATGGTTCGCGTATCACCAGTGGCATCACCCGACGCCGCTCGTGCGGCTGCATGCATTCCGCGAAAGGACGTTCCAGGTCGGGCTGCTGCTCTACATGTTCTATTACTACGAGACGACGGGTTTCAGTTACCTGACATCGCGGTTTCTCGAAGGCGGGCTCGGCTATCCGGTCGAGAACGCCGGGCGCCTGGTCGGCACGATGTCGCTGATCTCGGCCACCGCGCTGTTCGCGTACCTGCGCTACGCGAAATTCGTCACGCACAAGAAGTGGTTCGTCGTGCCGGGGTTCGCGATCGCCGTCACGGCCGCGCTGTGGATGACGCGGATGACGCCGCAGGTCGGCGAAGCCGCGCTGACCGTCCCGCTGCTGCTGCGCGGGCTGCTGCTGCTCTTCATCGTGCTGCCGGTGGCCAACCTGACGTTCCGGATCTTCGCGATCGACGAGTACACGCACGGCTACCGGCTGAAGAACATCGTGCGGCAACTGACGATCTCGTTCGCGACGTCGTCGGTGATCATCGTCGAGCAGCATCGCGTGGCCGTGCACCAGACGCGGCTCGTCGAGCGTACGAACGTGTTCGACCCGATGTTCCAGCAGACCGTCGACGCCCTGACGCGCAGCTATGCGGCCGCCGGGCACGCGCTGAACGAAGCGCACGGCCTCGCGATCGCCGCCATCGCCCGCATGGTCGCGCAACAGGCGTCGTTCCTCGCGTCGCTCGACGGCTTTTACTTCCTGGCGGGCGTCGCGCTCGTCGGCGGCCTCTTCGCGGCATGGCAAAAAGAGATCGATTGAGTTAAAAGACAGGGTTTGGATTTCCGTCCGCAGCCTCCATGCTCTCGAAACTCACCCGCTGGTTCGACGACCGCCGCCGCGACCGCGCGCTGCGCAGCCACCCGATTCCCGACGCGCTGTGGCAGGACACCGTCGAGCGCCTGCCGTTCCTCGCGACGCTGTCGCCCGACGCGCTCGGCCGGCTGCGCGAGCTGACGAGCCTGTTCATCGCGAAGAAATCGTTTTCGACCGCGCACGGGCTCGAACTGACGGACGCGATGATCGTCGCGATCGCCGCGCAAGCCTGCCTGCCGGTGCTGAATCTCGACCTGTCGCTGTACGACGGCTGGGTCGGCGTCGTCGTGTATCCGGGCGAATTCGTGATCCGCAAGACCGTGCAGGACGAGGACGGCGTCGTCCACGAAGTCGAGCAGGATGCGAGCGGCGAGGCATGGGAAGGCGGCCCCGTGATCCTGTCGTGGGAAGACGCGCAGATGACGGACGGCCATGACGCGTACAACGTCGTGATCCACGAGTTCGCGCACAAGATCGACATGGTCAACGGCGCGGCCGACGGCTATCCGCCCCTTTTTCGCCGCTGGCACGCGCCGCACCTCGACGCGCAGGCGTGGGCCGACGTGTTCGAGCATGCGTACGACCAGTTCTGCGCACGCGTCGACGCGGTGCCGGACCGCGCGTGGGCGCGCTTCGAGCGGGAATCGCCGATCGATCCGTATGCGGCCGACCACCCGTCGGAATTCTTCGCGGTGTGCAGCGAAGCGCTGTTCGTGCGGCCGAAAGCGTTCGAGTCCGAATTTCCGGAGCTGTACCGGCTGCTCGCCTGCTATTACCGTCAGGATCCGGCGGGCACCGGCGCGCTCGACGCACCGTGAAAATTATTCGTCAACCATCTGATTTTCTGGCATAATCGCCGTTTTTCGACCTTAGGCAAGTGGCTCGCGCCGGGCTTGGCGTCGTCCGGTATGCGCAATGTGCGCGCTCCGGCACGGCAAGCGGCGGGTTGGCTACCGCTCTCACCAAGGAAAGACCATGAAAGAAGGCATCCACCCGAACTACCGCGAAGTCGTCTTCCAAGACATGTCGAACGGCTTCAAGTTCATCACGCGCTCGACGATCCAGACGCGCGAAAACATCGAACTCGACGGCAAGACCTACCCGCTCGCCAAGATCGAAGTGTCGTCGGAATCGCACTCGTTCTACACGGGTCAGCAAAAGATCATGGACACGGCAGGCCGTGTCGAGAAGTTCAAGAACAAGTTCGGCGTACGCGCCAGCGGCAAGGCGAAGTAAGCTTCGCACCGCATCCGGTGGTTGCAACGCACCGGTATCGCACAAAAAGGGCAGCCCAGGCTGCCCTTTTTTGTCTCTGCTCGCCGGGAAAGCACCGGCCGGCGCCCGGGCAACGACCTGACGCGCAACAGCCGGCGCGTCTACAATGCCGGATGCTCGAAACCGGCTCGACCGTGCGCACCCGCGCCGCCCGCCCGCCCATAACAAAACGCTCATCTGCATGAAGCCTGTCGTCCGTCTCACCGCCTCCGCCACGCGTGCGCTGCCGCGCTGGCTGCTGCTCACGCTCTGCTTCGTCTACGCCGCGTTCGGCCTGTTCGGCCGCGACCCGTGGAAAAACGAGGACGCGGCGGGCTTCGGCGTGATGTGGACGATGGCCAAGGGCGGCTGGCACGACTGGCTGCTGCCGAACCTGGTCGGCAAGTTCATCACGACCGACGGGCCGCTCGGCTACTGGCTCGGCGCGCTGTCGATCCGCGGCCTCGGCCCGTGGGTCGATGCAAGCAACGCGTCGCGCGTCGACACGGGCGTGCTGTTCTGCGTCGCGTGCGCGTTCGTCTGGTATGCGGCCTACCTGCTCGGCCGGCGCGCCGAGGTCCAGCCGTTCAAGTACGCGTTCGGCGGCGAGCCGGAGCCGCGCGACTACGGCCGCACGCTCGCCGACGGCGCGCTGCTGGTCCTCGTCGCGTGCTTCGGCCTCGCGGAACGCGGGCACGAAACAACGCCGCAGGTCGCGCAGTTCGCGTGGATCGCGATGCTCGTCTACGGGATCGTGCGCGGCATCGACAAGCCGATGCAGGGCGCGCTGTGGTGGGGCCTCGCGATCGGCCTCGTCGCGCTGTCCGGCAACCCGGTGCTGGTCGTCGCGCTGCTCGCCGGCACCGCCGCGCTGTGGCTCGTCACGCCCGAGATGCGCAACCTGCGCCTGCCGCTGGTCGGCGTGCCGCTCGCGGCCGCGATCTTCGCGCTGTGGCCGCTTGCCGCGTTCGTCGCGGCGCCCGACGACGCCGCGTGGTTCTTCAACCAGTGGATCCACGGCAGCCTGATGCGCTTTTCGGGCCCGCCGACCGCCGTGCTCGCGTATGCGGCGAAGAACCTGCCGCTGTTCACGTGGCCCGCATGGCCGCTCGCGATCTGGGCGTGGTGGAGCTGGGCCGGCATGCGCCGCCGCGCGCACATCGCGATTCCGCTGTCGGTCGCCGTGCCGCTCGTCGCGCTCGTGATCCTGCAGAGCCAGCAATCGAACCGCATGTACATGCTGTTGCTGCCGCCGCTCGCGGTGCTCGCGACGTTCGCGCTGCCGACCCTCAAGCGCGGTGCGATCAACGCGTTCGACTGGTTCGCGGTACTGAGCTTCACGATCCTCGGCACCTTCGTATGGCTCGTATGGCTCGCGTCGCTTACGGGTTTCCCGCATCCGCTCGCGCGCAACCTCGCGCGCCTCGTGCCGGGCTACGAACCGCATTTCAAGATCCTGTCGTTCATCTGCGCGGTGATCGTCACCGTGTGCTGGTGCGTGCTCGTGCGCTGGCGCGTCTCGCGGCAGCCGAAGGTGCTGTGGCGCAGCGTCGTGCTGTCGGGCGCCGGCACCACGCTCATGTGGGTGCTGCTGATGACGCTGTGGCTGCCGATCGTCAACTACGGCCGGACCTATCGCGATGTCGCGCAACAGATCGCGCTGCACCTGCCGTCCGACTACGAGTGCATCTCGCCGGTGCGGCTTGGCGATGCGCAAATCGCGACCTTCGCGTACTTCGGCAACATGCACTTCGATTTCTCCGGCGACTGCGACGTGATCCTGCGCCAGGACCGTTCCGACTTCGGCGAGCCGAGCGCGATGTCGCAATATGTGTGGCGTCTCGTGTGGGAAGGCCGCCGCGTCGCCGACCGCGATGAACGCTTCCGCCTGTACGAGCGCATCGAACGGCCGAAGACGCCCGTCAAGCGGCGCCCGCCGCGCCGCCGGGCAGCCGATTGACGATGTTCGGCGACATCCGCCGGATCGTCGGTCTCGCGTGGCCGGTGCTGGTCGGCCAGCTCGCGATCATCGCGTTCGGCGTGATCGACACCGCGATGGTCGGCCGCTACTCGGCCACCGATCTCGCCGCGCTCGGGCTCGGCTCGTCGATCTATGTGTCGATCTACATCGGCCTGACGGGCATCCTGTCCGCGCTGCAGCCGATCACCGGGCAACTGTACGGCGCGCGGCGCTATGCCGAGATCGGCGAGGAAGTCCGCCAGGCACTGTGGCTCGCGCTGCTGCTCGCGGTGCCCGGCTTCCTGCTGCTGCATTTTCCCGAGCCGCTGCTGCGCGTCGCGCACGCGCCCGCCGTGCTGCACGAGCGCACCGTCGACTACCTGCGCATCCTGTCGTACGGGCTGCCCGCCAGCCTCGTCTTCCGCATCTACAACGCGCTGACCAACGCGGCCGGCAAGCCGCGGCTTGCGATGATCCTGCAGATCGGTGCGTTGCTGCTCAAGTTTCCGCTCAACGTGTGGTTCATCTTCGGCGGGTTCGGCGTGCCGGCCCTCGGCGGCCCCGGCTGCGGGCTTGCCAGCACGCTGATCAACTGGGCGCTCGCGCTGATCGGCTATACGCTGCTCGCGAAGCTCGACGTGTTCGCGCCGCTCGCGATCTTCTCGCGCTTCTGCTGGCCCGTCTGGGAGCGCCAGAAGGCGATCCTGAAACTCGGCGTGCCGATGGGCCTGTCATACCTGATCGAGGTCACGTCGTACACGTGCATGGCGCTGTTCATCGCGCAGTTCGGCACGACGACGCTCGCCGGCCACCAGATCGCCGGCAACATCGGCGCGGTGCTGTACATGACGCCGCTGTCGATCGGCGTGGCGGCCTCGACGCTGGTCGCTCGTGCGCTCGGCGCCGGACGCCCCGAAGAAGCACGGCTGCTCGGCCGGCACAGCGTGATTTTCGCGTGCGGCGTTGCCGCGACATACGGCTTGCTCGTCTTTACGCTGCGCCCGCTGATCGTCGGCGGCTATACGCCGAACCCGGCCGTCGCCGCGGCCGCGATGCCGCTCGTCGCGATCGTCGCGTGCTACCACGTGTTCGATGCGCTGCAGGTCACGTCGGCGTTCGTGCTGCGCGCGTACAAGGTCGCGATCGTGCCGACCGTGATCTATGCGGTCGCGCTGTGGGGCGTCGGGCTCAGCGGCGGCTACGTGCTCGGCTTCGATGTGGGCGGCATCGCGCCCGCATGGCTGACCGGCGCGCGCGGCTTCTGGTTCGCGAACACGGTCAGCCTGATGCTCGCGGGCGCCGGGCTCGTGTTCTACCTGCGCCACGTAAGCCGCGCACACGTATCGGCCCAGGCCTGACGCACCGCCCGCTACGCATCCGCCAGCACGTCGGCCGCGTGATAGGACGACCGCACGAGCGGACCGGCAACGACTTCCCTGAAACCGAGCGCCAGCGCCTCGTCGCGCCACGCGGCGAATGCGTCCGGGCTCACGTAGCGCCGCACCGGCAGATGGTGCTCGGACGGCGCCAGATACTGGCCGAGCGTCAGCACGTCGACTTCGTGCGCGCGCAGGTCGCGCAACGTGTCGCGCACCTCGTCGTCGCGCTCGCCGAGCCCGAGCATCAGCCCCGACTTCGTCACGAGCGTCGGCCGCGCGGCCTTCGCCTGCGCGAGCAGTTCGAGCGAGCCGCGATAGTCGGCGCCCGGACGCGCCGCGCGATACAGCGACGGCACCGTCTCGATGTTGTGGTTGAACACGTCCGGCCAGGCCGACGACAGCGCGTCGAGCGCGCGCGCCACACGGCCGCGAAAGTCAGGCGTCAGCACTTCGACGCCGATACCCGGCGCGCTCGCGCGCACCGCCGCGATGCACGCGGCGAAATGCGCGGCGCCGCCGTCGCGCAGGTCGTCGCGGTCGACCGACGTGATCACGACGTAGCGCAGCCCGAGCGCCGCGACCGCATCGGCCAGCCGCGCGGGCTCGTCGGGATCGAGCGGCTCGGGACGGCCGTGCGCGACGTCGCAGAACGGGCAACGCCGCGTGCAAAGCCCGCCCATGATCATGAAGGTCGCGGTGCGCCGCGCGAAGCATTCGCCGATGTTCGGGCACATCGCCTCCTCGCAGACGGAATGCAGCCGATGGTCGCGCAGCACGGCAGCCATGTCGGCCACCGCCGCGCTCATCATCGGCCGCGCGCGCAGCCACGGCGGCTTCGGCAGCGCCGCGCCGGCCGCGGGCTCGACGCGCACCGGAATGCGCGCGAGCTTGTCGCGGCTTCTCGCGCCCGGCTGGCCGAGCGCCGTGAGGCTGGGTCGTTCGAGCGCGGCGGCCATCGTCAGTCTCCGAGAAACGCGACGATCAGGCGGTTCACGTCGGCGGCCGCCTCCATCTGCACCATGTGCCCGCTGCCGGCGATCACCTCGGCGCGCACGCCGTCCGGCAAGCCCCGCGCGTGCTGCGCGGGGATCACCTGGTCGCGCTCGCCCCAGATCACGAGCGTGCGCGGCGCGAGCGACGCGAGCCGGTCGCGGAACACGCGCCGCTGCGCCGCGCCGTCGAACGCGGCGTTCGCGATTTTCTCCAGCGCGGCCTGTACGCCTTCGAGCCGCTTGTACTTGACGAGATCCTCGACGAGCTGCCGCGTCACGAGCGCGTTGTCCGCGAACAGCGCACCGAGGTGCGGCTTCAGCGTGTTGCGGCTGTTGCCGGCGACGAAGCCGTCGATATAGACGCGGTTGATGTCGGTGCCAAGCCCCGCGCTCGCGATCAGCGTCAGCGACGCGACGCGCTGCGGCGCGCGTTCGGCCGCGGCCATCGCGACCGCGCCGCCCATCGAATGGCCGATCAGGTGCGCGCGGTCGATGTGCTGCGCATCGAGCAGCGCGAGCACCGCGTCCGCCAACTCATCGAGGCTGCCGGTGTCGACCGCCTTGCCCGACTCGCCATGACCGGGCAAGTCGAGCGCCCATACGGGCCGGTGCGCGGCGAGATCCGCGTGATTGAACAGCCAGTTGTTCAGGTCGCCGCCGAAGCCGTGGATCAGCACGGCGGGCGTGCCCGCGCCGTCGCCGAGCCTCAGGAAGCGCACCGTACGGCCGCCGATCTGCGCCTTCTCGGGCTGCGGGCCCGCCGCTTCGTCCGATGCCGCACTCGGCACGAAATCGCGCTGGAACTCGGCGATCGCCGCATCGATGTCGGCATCGCTCGCGTCAGCCGCCGCGACGACGCCGAGCAGCGCGCCGACCGGCAGCGTTTCGCCTTCCTGCGCGACCTGCCGGCGCAGCGTGCCGTCGAACGCGCATTCGACGCCCGACGAGATCTTGTCGGTCTCGACGTCGAGCACTTCGTCGCCCTTCGTCACGCGTTCGCCGATCGCCTTCAGCCAGCCGTTGACCTGCCCCTGCTCCATCGACAGCCCCCACTTGGGCATCGTGATCATGTGAATCGACATCGTGTCAGCTCCTCGTCTTCAGGACCGCCTGCGCAATCGCATCGGCGGACGGGATATACAGGTCTTCCAGCACGCTCGCGAACGGCGCGGGCGTATGCGGCGCGGTCACGAGCTCGATCGGCGCCTTGAGCGTTCGGAACGCGCGCTGTGCGACGAGCGCGGCGATGTCGGTCGCGATCGAGCAGCGCGGGTTCGCTTCGTCGACGACCACCACGCGCCCGGTGCGCGCCGCGCTTTCGAGGATGGTTTCCTCGTCGAGCGGCGACGTCGTGCGCAGGTCGATCACGTCGACCTGGATACCGTCCTTCGCGAGCTTCGCGGCCGCATCCATCGCGAGATGCACCATCCTGCCGTACGTGACGATGGTCGCGTCGTCGCCGTCGCGCATCACGTTCGCCTCGCCGAACGGAATCGCATAGGACTCCTCCGGCACGTCGCCCTCGCGCGTGTAAAGCAGCTTGTGCTCGAGGAAGATCACGGGATCGTCGTCGCGGATCGCCTGGATCAGCAGCCCCTTCGCGTCGTACGGCGTCGACGGGCACACGACCTTCAGCCCCGGGATGTGCGTGAACAGCGACGTGAGCATCTGCGAGTGCTGCGCAGCCGCGCGCAGCCCGGCGCCGTACATCGCGCGGATCACGACCGGCGTCACCGCCTTGCCGCCGAACATGTAGCGGAAT
The DNA here is from genome assembly GCF_900119325.1 of Burkholderia sp. NFPP32. Classification (NCBI taxonomy): domain Bacteria; kingdom Pseudomonadati; phylum Pseudomonadota; class Betaproteobacteria; order Burkholderiales; family Burkholderiaceae; genus Burkholderia; species Burkholderia sp. NFPP32. The sequence continues at coordinate 56,001 of NZ_FPJP01000005.1, forward strand.
TTCGCGGCCTGGTTGAAGATCTGGTCGAAGCACACGCCCATGAAATCGATGAACATCAGTTCCGCGACGGGCCGCATCCCGCACGCGGCCGCGCCGACCGCCGCGCCGATGTAGCCGCCTTCGGACAGCGGCGTATCGAGCACGCGCCCCGGAAACTTGTGGAACAGCCCCTTCGTCACGCCGAGCACGCCGCCCCACGCGTCGTCCTCGCCCGGCGCGCCCGCGCCGCCCGCATTGTCCTCGCCCATCACGATCACGCTGTCGTCGCGCGCCATCTCCTGCGCGAGCGCCTCGTTGATCGCCTGCGAATAAGTGATCTTCCTTGCCATGTCTGTCTCCTGGAATGTTCGGTTCGCCGTGCCGGCTGCGGTGTCAGGCCGCGCTCACGGATACGACACGTAGACGTCGGTCAGCAGGTCGGCCGCGTCGGGCAGCGGCGCGGCCTTCGCCTGCGCGACCGCGTCGTCGATCAGCGCCTTCACCTGGGCGTCGACCGCGCGCAGATCGTCGGTCGTCAGCGCTTCGGCGCGCACGACACGCGTCTCGAAATGCTTCAGGCAGTCCTTCTCGTCGCGCAGCTTCTGCACCTCGCCGGGTGCGCGGTAGGTCTGCGCATCGCCTTCGAAATGGCCGAAATAGCGCGTGAACTTCACCTCGACGAGCGTCGGGCCGCCGCCGTTGCGCGCACGCTCGACGGCCTCGCCGAGCGCTTCGTGCACCGCGAAGAAGTCGAAGCCGTCGACGATCACGCCCGGCATCCCGAACCCGTTCGCGCGATCGGCGATGTTGTCGGTCGCGACCGACCAGCTCGACGACGTCGCTTCCGCATAACCGTTGTTTTCGGCGACGAAGATCGCGGGCAGCCGCCACACCGATGCGAGGTTCATCGATTCGAAGATCACGCCCTGGTTCGACGCACCGTCGCCGAAGAAGCACACGCCGACGCCGCCGGTCTTCCGGTGCTTCGCCGCGAGCGCCGCGCCGCACACGAGCGGACCGCCCGCGCCGACGATCCCGTTCGCGCCGAGCATCCCCATCGACAGGTCAGCGATGTGCATCGAGCCGCCCTTGCCGTGGCAGACGCCGGTCTTCTTGCCATAGATCTCGGCCATCATCCCGCGCACGTCGACGCCCTTCGCGATGCAATGGCCGTGGCCGCGGTGCGTGGTCGCGACGTAGTCGGCGAGGCCGAGGTGCAGCATCGTACCGACCGCGGACGCTTCCTCGCCCGCGTACAGGTGAACGAAGCCGGGGATTTCTCCGGTCGCGAATTCGACGTGCAGGCGCTCCTCGAATTCGCGGATCGTGCGCATCAGCCGGTATGCGTCCAGCAGCTTGTCCCTGCTGAGCTGGGTCGAAACGGTCATGTGTGTCTCCTGGGTAGGTCTGACTGCGAATGCCGCCGCGGCCGTGCCGCGGCGACGGATTGCACGGCCTGCGGCCGTCAGTGGAACGTGAAGCCGCCGTCGGCGGCCTGCGTGACGTCGACCTTCGCGACCGCCGCCCGGCGGCCGGACGCGCGCGCCGCCCGTGACAATGGCGACCTGTCCTTCGAGTGGGGCTGTCATGGCAACGTCTCCTTGATGTTCGTTATGGATGTCGAAATGTCGTTTGGAAAAACGGAGGCTCAGTTGCGCCATGTGCCGGCATCGCGCAGCAATTGCCGCGAAGACGCGTAGCGCAGCGTGCGGCCGACGTCGACCGTCAGCGGCCCGCGCCAGTCGAGCGAAATCTCGTAGCGATCGCCGCGCGCAACCTCGATCTCGCGCTCGCCGTCGAACGCGAGCGTGCCGCGCTCGAACGGGATCGTCTGCCACGCGCCCGGTTCGAGCCGCTCGCAGCTGCGCATCACGACGCGGTCGACGCGGCCCGGCGCAATCGGTGCGACGAGCGGCGTGCCGGCCGTCTTGCCTTCGTCCGCGAAGCGCATCGCGAGCCCGTGCGGCGCGCTGCGCTCGAGCGGTGCCCATGCGCCGCCGAGCGCGGACAGGCCGATGCCGTCCGGTTCCGCGAACGTCAGGTAGAGCGAGTCGATGTCGTCGGGCCCCGAAATCGCGCGGGCGCCGATGAAGCGCTGTCGCGCCGCGCACACGTCGACGAGCGCAATCTCTTCGCGCCCCGGCCGTGCACCCGCCACGCAGCGCACGACGAGCCGCTTGTTGCGCGTGAACGCAACCTCGGCCGGCACGGCGCCGGTCGCGACGAGTCCGGCCGCGACGCCTGCGACGGTCGCCTCGCGATGTTCGGGAAAGGCGTTGTTGGTGCCGGTGGACAGCGCGACGAGCGGCGTCGCGCCGCAATGCGCGGCCACCGCGCGATGGGTGCCGTCGCCGCCGAGCACGACGATCAGCGCGACTTCCATCCGGTGCAGGTACGCGGCGCCGGCGTGCGTATCGGCGACGGTATCCGTGATCGGCAGGTCGATGAACTCGACCTCGGGCCAGCGCTCGTGCGGCGCGACCGCGCGATGCGTATCGAGCGCGCGCAGCAGCAGCGTCGCGATGCCCGTCCGGTCGCGCAGCGTCAGCACGCGCTCGACGCCCATCGCGCCGAGGCCGGCCAGCAGGCGCACGATCATGTTCGCCTTCTCCGCCGTCGGAAACACGGATGCATGCGTCGTGAGGCGGCGGATGTCGCGCCCCGATGCGGGGTTCGCGATCACACCGACGGTAACGGGCGTCGTCACGGGTTTGTCTCCATCCAGTTGACCGGCAGCGGCGCATTGGCGCCCGCTCCGGCCCTGCCTGTTTCGTCCGCTGCCATCGACGGGCTGCGGATCGTCGTCGCCGACGCGGCTGCGCCGAACTTGCCCGTGATCTCTGCAAGCGGCGTGCCATCGTGTGTGCAATGACCGCGAAACCCGCGCGCACGCTGGCGCGGCGGGCATGCACGTGTTCCGGGTTCGCGACCGTGACCACGCAGCACGTGGCGAATCCGCCCGTGCGTCTCACGTCGTCGTTGCGACGACGCGCTCGTCGCGACGCCTGCGCAAGCGCGCCGCGCTGCCTGCAAACCCTGCGTTGATGCGGCGTGGCGCATGCCGCGACAAGCCGGACGACCGCTGCGCGCCACGCATGCGGGCGTCTCAACCGCGCGAGACCAGGCGAGAGACACGTGAGACGAACGTCTCACGCGTGCTGCGTGCTGCGATGCAATGTGATCCGCCGGACCGGATGTGCTACAAGAAGATCGAATTCCCCGCCGTACGGAACCGGAGCCGACCATGCCCTACGCCGTCCCCCAGGCCCAGCACGCCGACCGTGTGCTCGGCGCGCTCGCCGGACGCCTGCCCGCGCCGGCCGATTCCGCGCGCCTCGTGTCGTCGTGGCAACGTTCGCTGGAGCGCTACTGCCTCGACCCCGCTTCGTCGATCGGCCCGCGCGTGCTGACCGCGTCCGAGCTGCGCGAAGTGCGCGACAAGGAGGAAGCCTTCCTGCGTGCGTCGGGCCAGTGCCTGACGCGGCTGCACGACATGATCCGCGTCGCCGACTACTGCGTGATGCTGACCGACGCGCACGGCGTGACGATCGACTACCGGATCGACCGCGAGCGCCGCAACGACTTCCGCCATGCGGGGCTGCACATCGGCTCGTGCTGGTCGGAAAGCGAGGAAGGAACGTGCGGCGTCGCGAGCGTGCTGACCGATCTCGCGCCGATCACCGTACACAAGACCGATCATTTTCGCGCGGCGTTCACGACGCTCACCTGCAGCGCGGCGCCGATCTTCTCCCCGGGCGGCGAACTGATCGGCGTGCTCGACGCGTCGGCCGTCCATTCGCCCGACGGCCGCGACAGCCAGCGCCTCGTCTACCAGCTCGTGCGGCAAAGCGCGGCGCTGATCGAGGACGGCTACTTCGTGCACAGCACCGCGCAACACTGGATATTGTTCGGGCATCCGAACCGTCACTACGTCGAAGCGCAACCCGAGTGGCTGATCGCGTTCGACGAATGCGGCAATATCGTCGCCGCGAACCGGCAGGCCCGCGACGCGCTGCCGGCGCTGCGCGAACCGCGCCATATCGACGAGATATTCGACGCAACCGAGATGCCGCTGCGCGATGCCGCGCGGCTCGACACGATCGTCGCGCTGCGGCTGCGCGCAACCGGCGCACCGCTCTATGCGCGGCTGCGTGCGCCGCTACGACGCGCCGGCCGCGAGCCCGGCACGGTAGCGCGGCGCGCGGGCACCGCGCCACGCCACGTCGGCGCGCTGACGCCGTTCCTGCACAGCAGCGACGCGCACATCGCGCAACAAGCGGAGCTCGTGCTGCGGGTCGCGAGCAAGCGGCTGCCGATTCTCGTGCTCGGCGAGACCGGTGCGGGCAAGGAAGTATTCGCGCGCGCGATCCACGACGCCGGTGCGCGGCGTGCGCGACCGTTCGTCGCCGTCAACTGCGGCGCGCTGCCGGAAGCATTGATCGAGAGCGAACTGTTCGGCTATGCGGCCGGCGCGTTCACCGGCGCACGCAAGCACGGCGCGCGCGGCAAGATCACGCTTGCCGACGGCGGCACGCTGTTTCTCGACGAAATAGGCGACATGCCGCTCGCGCTGCAGACACGGCTGTTGCGCGTGCTCGCCGACGGCGAGGTCGTGCCGCTCGGCAGCGACACGCCCGTGCGCGTCGACCTCGATGTGATCTGCGCGACGCACCGCGATCTCGCGCGCATGGTGGCCGACGGCACGTTCCGCGAAGATCTGTATTACCGGCTGAGCGGCGCGACGTTCGAACTGCCGCCGCTGCGCGAGCGCGCAGACGTGCGCGACGTGATTGCCGCCGTGTTCGCCGAGGAAGCGCAGGCGACCGGCCACGTACTCACGCTCGACGCGACGCTCGCCGAACAGCTCGCCGCCTATCCGTGGCCCGGCAACGTACGGCAGCTGCGCAACGTGCTGCGCTATGCGTGCGCGGTGTGCGACACGGCGCGCGTGACGCGGCGCGACCTGCCGGCCGACCTCGCCGCACAGCTCGGCGGCGCCCCGGCCGGCGCACTGCCCGACGACGAGCGCGGCCGCATCGTCGCGGCGCTCACCGCGCACCGCTGGCGGCCCGACGCGGCCGCGCAGGCGCTCGGCATCTCGCGCGCGACGCTGTACCGGCGGATCGCGAAACACCGGATCGTCGCGCCGCACCGCGCGTGACGAGCCGGCGCGACCGCCATCACGCGGTCTGCGCGGCCGCTTCGCTTGCTTTCCCGGCCTCACCCGCCGCTTCGTCGCGCCGCACGAACACCTCGTGCGCGGCGAACAGCGCGTTCAGCGCGGCCGGGAAACCCGCGTAGATGGCCACCTGCATGAACACCTCGACGATCTCGTCGCGCGTGCAGCCGACGTTCAGCGCAGCCTCGATATGCACCTTCAGTTGCGGCTGTGCGTTGCCGAGCGCGGCCAGCGCCGCGATCGTCGCGATCTCGCGTGCTTTCAGGTCGAGCTGCGGCCGGCTGTAGATGTCGCCGAAACTGAACTCGACCAGGAGCCGCCCGAAATCCGGCGCGATCGGTGCAAGCGCCGCGATCACGCGTTCGCCCACTTCGCCGTCGATTTCCTTCAGTTTGTTCCAGCCGCGCGTATAACGATCTTCAACGAGTTGTTCCATCGTGTCCGTCCTGTTCCGATTGAGAGTGAGAAGGTGTCGCCCGTCGTTCCGTATCGCGTTCCCGTGCCTCGTAGTACGCGATCTTGTCGCCGATCGCGTCGAGGCTCGCCTGCAGCTCCGCGATATGCACCCGCACCGCGTCGCGATGCGCAACCAGCAACCGGCGCCGCGCACCGAACGTCGGCTCGCCTTGCGCGCGCAGCGCCGCGAACTGCTGCATCTGCGCGATCGGCATGCCGGTCGCCTTCAGGCGCATCACGAACGCCAGCCAGTCAAGGTCGGCCGGCGCATAGAGCCGGTGCCCGGCCGCCGTGCGCGAAATCGCGCGCAGCAGGCCGGCCTGCTCGTAATACCGCAGCGTATGCGTCGACACGCCGGTCATCTCGGCGACTTGCCCGATCGTCAGCGGACCGGCGGAGGAAGGTTTGGATACGGTTTTCGACATGGCAGGAACAAGGTTAGGAGTTAGAGTTCACTCTAAGTCAAGCCCTGTCGAACAGCCAGTGTCGCGATAACCCGCGATCCCCCCTCGATACCGTAAAGAATGGTCAAAAACGCCGCCCGGCGCGGCTTTCGGCCTTTACAGCGACGCAAGCCTTCAGCAAGATTCGGTCAGCCTGTCTTAAAAAGGGCACGCATTTGTCCTATGCTTAACGGCGACGCCCGGCCAGGCCTCGCCCCGCCGTCCGTTGCAACAGCCATTCATCCGTCAGAACCAGGGAGCCTTTGCCATGCTGAAAAAGCTGCTGATGCTGTTCGTCGCGCTATCGCTGTCGCTCGCCGCAGGCTTTGCCGCGGCCGTCGAAGTCAACACGGCCGACCAGGCCGCGCTCGAAGCCGTGAAGGGTCTCGGGCCCGTCAAGTCGAAGGCGATCATCGACGAACGCACCAAGAACGGCCCATTCAAGGACGCCGACGATCTCGCAAATCGGGTGAAGGGCCTCGGCACGAAATCGGTCGGGCATCTCGAGGAAAACGGCCTGACGATCGGCGGCTCGTCGACGCCGCCGAAAGGCGTGAAGCTGTCGAAGCCGGCCGCGACGACGTCGGCCACCACATCGGCAACGACGTCGGCAGGTACCGCATCGACGTCCACGACCGCGACCGCCGGCACGACGGCTACGGCGCCGGCCCCGGCGGCAAGCGCGCCGGAAGCGGCAACGAAGCCGGCGAAGACCAAGCGCGCGTCGAAGAAGGAAAAGGCGGCAGCGGCCGCAGCGGCATCCGCCGACGCGGGTGCGAGCGCACCGGCCGCAGCGTCGTCCGCGAAGGCGGCGAAGGGTTCGAAGAAAAAGAGCAAGAAGGACAAGGCAGCCTCCGCCGCCGCGGCGTCGGGCGCCTGATGTGCGCCGCGCGCGCGACGGCGTGCGCGCGGCATTCGTTCAACGGGCGCCCTTATTGCGGCGCCCTTATCGGTAAAGGTGAAGAACCATGGGTCTCCTCGACATCGTAGGCGGTCTGATCGGCGGCCAGGCCGGCGGCAACTCGCAAAGCGCGCTCATCGCGACCGCGCTCGAATTCATCAACAAGCAGCCGGGCGGCCTGAACGGCCTGATCGAGAAGTTCCAGAAAGGCGGCGCCGGCGAGGTCATCGGCTCATGGGTCGGCACCGGCGAGAACCAGCCGATCTCGGCCGACACGCTGCAGAACGTGCTCGGCTCGGACGTCGTCGGTTCACTCGCGAGCAAGATCGGCATCGATCCGGGTCAGGCCTCGTCGATCCTCGCGCAGGTGCTGCCGCACGTCGTCAACAGCGCGACGCCGAACGGCGAAGTGCCGGCCGGCGGCCAGATCGATACGTCGAACGTGCTCGGCACGCTGACGCAGCTCGCCGGCATGTTCGGCGGCAACAAGCAGGCCTGAGCCCGCGCCGCTTCGCGGCCCCCGCTTCATGGCCCAATCGGGCCGCTCCATATGCAAACACCCCGCCGAGGCGGGGTGTTTGTTTTTGCGCGCCCGGCGCGAACCGGGCGTGCGGCCGGTGGCCGGCGTTCAGTGAACGACGCGGTCGAACACGAACTTGCCGTCGTTGACGTCGACCGGAATCACGTCCTTCGGACCGAAGCGGCCCGCGAGGATGAGCTTCGCGACCGGGTTCTCGATCTCCTGCTGGATCGCGCGCTTCAGCGGCCGCGCGCCGAACACCGGATCGTAGCCGACCTTCGCGATCTGCTCGAGCGCCGCTTCCGACACGTCGAGCGCCATGTCGAGCTTCGCGAGCCGGTCGTGCAGGCGCGCCAGCTGGATCTTCGCGATCGACTCGATGTTGCTGCGGTCGAGCGCATGGAACACGACGACGTCGTCGATCCGGTTCAGGAACTCGGGGCGGAAATGCTGCTTCACCTCGATCCACACCGCGTCCTTGATCTCGTCCTGCGGCGCACCGGTCATCGCCTGGATCACCTGCGAGCCGAGGTTCGACGTCATCACGATCACCGTGTTCTTGAAGTCGACCGTGCGCCCCTGCCCGTCCGTCATGCGGCCGTCGTCGAGCACCTGCAGCAGCACGTTGAACACGTCCGGATGCGCCTTCTCGATCTCGTCGAGCAGGATCACGCTGTACGGCTTGCGGCGCACGGCTTCCGTCAGGTAGCCGCCTTCCTCGTAGCCGACGTAGCCCGGCGGCGCGCCGATCAGCCGCGCGACGCTGTGCTTCTCCATGAACTCGCTCATGTCGATGCGGATCAGGTGCTCTTCCGAATCGAACAGGAACGACGCCAGCGCCTTGCACAGCTCGGTCTTGCCGACACCCGTCGGGCCGAGGAACAGGAACGAGCCGTACGGACGGTTCGGATCGGCGAGACCCGCGCGCGAACGGCGGATCGCGTCGGCCACCGCGCTGATCGCCTCGTCCTGGCCGACCACGCGCTCATGCAGCTTTTCCTCGATGTGCAGCAGCTTCTCGCGTTCGCCCTGCATCATCCGCGACACGGGAATTCCCGTCGAACGCGACACGACTTCCGCGATTTCCTCGGCGCCGACCTGCGTGCGCAGCAGGCGCGGACGCGTCGGGTTGTGCTGCTCCTGCTCTTCGGCCTGCGTGACCTGCTTCAGTTGTGCCTCGAGCTGCGGCAGCTTGCCGTACTGCAGCTCCGCGACCTTCTCCAGCTTGCCTTCACGCTGCAGCCGCGCGATGTCCGCCCGCGCCTTCTCGATCTCTTCCTTGAGCTGCGCGCTGCCCTGCACCGCGGCCTTCTCGGCGGTCCAGATTTCCTCGAGATCCGAATACTCGCGGCCGAGCCGCTCGATCTCTTCCTCGATCAGCTGCAGGCGCTTCTGCGACGCTTCGTCCTGCTCCTTCTTCACGGCTTCGCGCTCGATCTTCAGCTGGATCAGCCGGCGGTCGAGCTTGTCCATCTCTTCGGGCTTCGAATCGATTTCCATCTTGATCTTCGAAGCGGCTTCGTCGATCAGGTCGATCGCCTTGTCGGGCAGGAAGCGGTCGGTGATGTAGCGGTGCGACAGCTCGGCCGCGGCCACGATCGCCGGGTCGGTGATGTCGACGCCGTGGTGCAGTTCGTACTTCTCCTGCAGCCCGCGCAGGATCGCGATCGTCGCCTCGACGCTCGGCTCGTCGACGAGCACTTTCTGGAAACGGCGCTCGAGCGCGGCATCCTTCTCGATGTACTTGCGGTATTCGTCGAGCGTGGTCGCGCCGATGCAGTGCAGCTCGCCGCGCGACAGCGCCGGCTTCAGCATGTTGCCCGCATCCATCGCGCCTTCGGCCTTGCCCGCGCCGACCATCGTGTGGATCTCGTCGATGAAGACGATCGTCTGGCCTTCGTCCTTCGCGATGTCGTTGAGCACGGCCTTCAGGCGCTCCTCGAACTCGCCGCGGTACTTCGCGCCGGCGAGCAGCGCGGCCATGTCGAGCGACAGCACGCGCTTGCCCTTCAGCGTCTCGGGCACTTCGCCGTTGACGATCCGCTGCGCGAGCCCTTCGACGATCGCCGTCTTGCCGACGCCCGGCTCGCCAATCAGCACCGGGTTGTTCTTCGTGCGGCGCTGCAGGATCTGGATCGAGCGGCGGATTTCGTCGTCGCGGCCGATCACCGGATCGAGCTTGCCCGAACGGGCGCGCTCGGTCAGGTCGACCGTGTACTTCTTCAGCGCCTCGCGCTGGCTTTCGGCATCCTGGCTGTGCACCTGCGAGCCGCCGCGCACCGCGGCGATCGCGGCTTCGAGCGCCTTGCGCGTGAGGCCGTGCTGACGCGCGAGCTTGCCGGCATCGCCCTTGTCGTCGGACACGGCGAGCAGGAACATCTCGCTCGCGATGAACGTGTCGTTGAGCTTCTGCGCTTCCCTGTCGGCCTGGTTCAGCAGCCCGGCCAACTCGCGGCCGATCTGGATGTCGCCGCCCGTGCCCGTGACTTGCGGCAGGCGCGAGATCGCTTCGTTCAGCGCGCCTTGCAGCGCCTGCACGTGAACGCCCGCGCGCGACATCAGCGAACGGGCTGAACCGTCGTGCTGCGCGACCAGCGCCGCCAGTACGTGAACGGGTTCGATGTATTGATTGTCGCGGCCTGCCGCAAGGCTTTGCGCGTCCGCGAGTGCTTCCTGGAACTTGGTGGTGAGCTTGTCGATTCTCATTTTGTCGAGACCTCCAATTTTCGATTAACACCAAGATGAGGATGGTTATGCGGCTTTCAAGCGAAATTCGGGTTGATTCAGCGCAAAAAATCGCTGGATGGCAATGCCGCGGCCCAGAGGCGGGACGCGGCCGGATCGCGGGACGCGGTGCTCGCGTGTCAGCCGGCCGTCGACGGCGGCTCGACGGGCGCAGGCGATTCGTCCGGTGACGGTGCGGCGCGCACGAGCGCGACCGGGCGGATGCCGAGCAACGCAGCAAGCGGCGACGCGGGTTCGACCAGTTCGCCGAGCGTGTGACGATCGAGCTCGGCGAAGAACGCATCGCGCGCGGCCGCCAGCACCCCCTTCAGGCGACACTGCGGCTCGATCACGCAACCGCGCGACTCGCTGCCGTCGGTCGAAAAACAGCCGACCAGCGCGAAGTCGTTCTCGGTCGCGCGCACGACCTGGCCGACCGTCAGCAGCAGCGATTCGGGGAACAGCCGCAGCCCGCCGTTGCGGCCGCGGACCGTGTCGACCCATCCCAACTCGCCGAGCTGCTGCACGACTTTCATCAGATGGTTCTTCGAGATGCCGTAGGCATCCGAGATCTCCTGGATCGTCGCGAGCCCCTCGCCGCGCACGGCAAGGTACAGCATCACGCGCAGCGAATAATCGGTGTAGTCGGTGAGTCTCATGGGCGAATACGGAAATGATCGATCGTGCCCCGATTGCGCGGGCCGGGCCGGCCGGAACGCGCGCCGGGCCGGGCCGGCTGACGGCCCCGTTCCGCGGCCCCGGGTTGCCCGGACGGCGCGCGCGCAATAAGATGCGTTACATCTGCACGTTTTACAGGGGTTGTTGGACGCTATTTTGCGTCAAAATCCTGCCGGCGTCCTGCGCGTTGCCCGCGCCGCCGCTTCGTCGTTGCCTCGATCTCCCGGCCCTTTTTGCCATGACCGCCCTGCCTGCCTCGCCTGAAACCGCCCCGGCCCGCCCTCGCGATGCCGAGCCGACCGAAGACAACATCCGCGATCTCGTCTACGCGTTTTACGACCGCGTGCGCGCCGATCCGCTGCTCGGGCCAGTGTTCGACGCGAAGCTGGCCGGCCGCTGGGACGACCATCTGCCGAAGATGGTCACGTTCTGGTCGAGCCTCGTGCTCGGCACCAAGGGCTATCGCGGCAACGTGCAGCAGGCGCACCAGCCGCTCGACGGGATCGAGCCGGCCCATTTCAGCCGCTGGCTGTCGCTGTTCCTGAAGACCGTCGAGGCGCGCTACGCGCCGCCTGCGGCGATCCGCTTCATGGAACCCGCGCTGCGGATCGCGCAAAGCCTGCAGTTGAGCCGGTTCGGCTGGGATTACCGGATTCCGCCGGAGCAGCAGGCGCTGCTCGATGCGATCGCGCCGCGCCGCCGCGACGCGGGCGACGATCCGCACGCATTGCCGTCGCGTGCCCGCGGCGAACCGTTTCCGACGAAGATCATCGGGCGCAGCGCCGATCCGGACGCGTAACGCGTACACATCGCGCGCGACGTTTGCGCACGTGCGGCACATCGCCGCATCGCGCGGACGCCGCGCTCAGCGCGGCGTGTTGCCCGATTCGACGCCCCAGCGCGCGAGCGCCGCGTCGTCGGTGCTGCGCGCATCGACCCAGCGCTCGCCGTCAGGCGTCGTTTCCTTCTTCCAGAACGGCGCTTCGGTCTTCAGGTAGTCCATCACGAACTCGCACGACGCGAACGCATCGCCGCGATGCGCGGCGACCGTCGCCACCATCACGATCTGGTCGAGCGGCAGGAGCCTGCCGACCCGATGCACGATCGCGACGTCGATGCCCGGCCAGCGCCGGCAGGCCTCGGCAGCGATCTTCTCGAGCGCCTTCTCGGTCATCCCCGGATAGTGCTCGAGCTCCATCGCGGCGACCGAATCGCCTTCGTTCAGGTCGCGCACGGTGCCGACGAAGCACGCAATCGCGCCGATCTTCGGATTGCGCGCGCGTAATGCCGCGACTTCGGCGTTCAGATCGAAGTCGTCGGTCTGGATTCGTATCGTTGCCATCACACGCTCCGGTCCCATGCCAAGCTCAACCGCCCGTCACCGGCGGAAAGAACGCGACCTCGCAGCCCTCGGTGAGCCGCGTGTCGGGACCGGTCATCTCGTGGTTGCACGCCATGCGCAATGCGCGCCCTTCGGCGAGCGTCTCGGCCCACGCACCGCCGCGCACGCGCAGCCACGCGCGCACGTCGCCGACGGTCGTTACGCTGTCCGGCACGTCGGCCTGCTCGTCGGCGACGCCCAGCGCTTCTCGTACGCTTGCAAAAAATTTCAGCTGAATCTTCATGGTTCGGGAAGCCGCCGCGTTACGACAGCAATTCGGAAAACGGAATGAAACGCACGGTCTCGCCTGCGCTGATCGCGTGCTGCGGCGGATTGTCGATCAGGCCGTCGCCCCAGACCGTCGACGTCAGCACCGCCGAGCTCTGGTTCGGGAACAGATCGAGGCCGCCGGCCGCATTGACGCGTGCGCGCAGGAATTCGTTGCGCCGGTCGCCCTTGCCTTGCGAAAAGTCGGCGCGCAGCGACAGCGCGCGCGGCGCGACGTCGCGCACGCCGGACAGGCGCAGCAGGAACGGCCGCACGAACAGCAGGAACGTGACGAAGCTCGATACGGGGTTGCCGGGCAGCCCGATGAAGTGCGCATCGGGGCGATCGTCGCCGCGCCGCACCGCGCCGTACGCGAGCGGCTTGCCGGGCTTCATCGCGATCTGCCACAGCGCGAGCCGCCCTTCGGACTCGACGGCCGGCTTCACGTGATCCTCGTCGCCGACCGATACGCCGCCGCTCGTCAGGATCACGTCGTGATCGCGCGCGGCCTCGCGCAGCGTGTCGCGCGTCGCGGCGAGCGAGTCGGGCACGATCCCGTAGTCGGTCACGTGGCAGCCGAGCCGCTCCAGCAGCCCGCGCAGCGTGAAGCGGTTCGAGTTGTAGATCGCGCCGGGCTTCAGCGGCTCGCCCGGCATCGTCAGCTCGTCGCCGGTGAAGAACACCGCGACGCGAATCCGCCGTGCGACCGACAGTTGCGCGCAGCCGACCGATGCGGCCAGGCCGAGCGCCTGCGGCGTGAGCCGCGTGCCGGCCGGCAGGATCACCGCGCCCTGCCGGATGTCCGCGCCCTGCGCGGTGATCCATTCACCGGCCTTCGGCGTATGCAGGATCTCGACCGCATCGCCTTCGGCCGACGTCTGCTCCTGCATCACGACGGCGTCGGCGCCCGGCGGCACCGTCGCGCCGGTGAAGATCCGCGCGGCCGTCCCGGCCGCGAGCGGCACGGCCGGATGACCGGCCGGAATCCGCTGCGACACCGGCAGACGCCGCTCGCCGTGCAGCAGGTCGGCGACGCGCACCGCATAACCGTCCATCGCGCTCGTATGCATCGGCGGCACGTCGAGCGGCGAGCTCACGTCGGCCGCCAGCACGCGGCCGAGCGCGTCGAGCGTGGTGACGGTTTCGGTGCCGGGCAGCGGCTTCGCGGCATCGAGCAGCGCGGCGAGCGCCTCGGCGGTCGACAGCATCGGCACGCGCGGCGCCGCGGGATTCGGGTTCGACATCGATGGAATCGGGGAACGTTGGAGTCAATACGTCATTGTAGCGACGCCGTCGCGCGGGCGCGCGATATGGCGGACATGCGAGAACTGTGATCGTCGCGAACGCGCGGGTCTGGCACCCGTTTCGCGCGACGTTCGGCTGCAGACGCGCGGCGGGCTGCCGAACGCCTGCATATCGCAGTACCGCTGCACCGCATCGCCAAACGAAACGGCCGGAACCCCGATCCGTTCGACGAATCGGCATTCCGGCCGTCCTGCGCAGCCGGGCCTGCAGGCCCGGCCGTGCGTCACGCGCCCGTATGCGCGGCGATGAAGTCCTTCACCTGCTGCGCGTCGGCCTTCACGACCTCGAAGCGCTGCGGCAGCGCCTCGAGCCCGTCGAATGCGGCCGGCCGCTCGGCTTCGCGATCGAGCGCTTCACGGATCGTCTCGCCGAACTTGATCGGCTGCGCCGTCTCGAGCACGACCATCGGCACGCCCGCATCGAGATGCTCGCGCGCAACCTTCACGCCGTCGGCCGTGTGCGTATCGATCATCGTGTCGTAGCGCGAGAACACGTCGCGGATCGTCGCGATGCGGTCCGTGTGGCTGCTGCGGCCCGACACGAAGCCGAACTCCGCGACGCGAGCGAAATCGCCGCTCGCCGCGAGGTCGAAGCCGCCCTTCTCCTCGACGTCGCGGAACAGCTGCATCACGCGCGCCGGATCGCGGCCGAGCAGGTCGAACACGAAGCGCTCGAAGTTCGACGCCTTCGAGATGTCCATGCTCGGGCTGCTCGTGTGATACGTATTCTCGGCGCTGCGCACGCGATACGCGCCCGTGCGGAAGAACTCGTCGAGCACGTCGTTCTCGTTGGTCGCGACCACGAGCTTCGCGATCGGCAGCCCCATCATCCGCGCGATGTGGCCCGCGCATACGTTGCCGAAGTTGCCCGACGGCACCGTGAACGACACGCGTTCGTCGTTGGACTGCGTCGCCGCGAAGTAGCCCTTGAAGTAGTACACGACCTGTGCGACGACGCGCGCCCAGTTGATCGAGTTGACCGTGCCGATCTTCTGCTGCGCCTTGAACGCGTGATCGTTCGACACGGCCTTCACGATGTCCTGGCAGTCGTCGAACACGCCTTCGACCGCGAGGTTGAAGATGTTCGGATCCTGCAGGCTGAACATCTGGGCCGTCTGGAACGCGCTCATCTTCTTGTGCGGCGACAGCATGAACACGCGCACGCCGGCCTTGCCGCGCATCGCGTATTCGGCCGCGCTGCCCGTGTCGCCCGACGTCGCGCCGAGAATGTTCAGCGCCTCGCCGTGCTTCGCGAGCGTGTACTCGAACAGGTTGCCGAGCAGCTGCATCGCCATGTCCTTGAACGCGAGCGTCGGGCCGTTCGACAGTTCGAGCAGCGAGATCGGCGCGCCGTTCTCGGTGCCGAGCGTCTTCAGCGGCGTGATGTCGGCTGCGTTCTCGCCGTGGCGCGTGTTGCTGTACACGTCGGCCGTATACGTGCGGCGCGTGATCGCGCGCAGGTCGTCGGCCGGCACGTCGTCGCAGAACTTCGACAGGATCTCGAATGCGAGATCCGCGTACGGCAGCGCGCGCCAGCGCGCGAGCTCGTCGGCGGACACCTTCGGATACTCGGCCGGCAGGTAGAGCCCGCCGTCCTTCGCGAGACCGCCGAGCAGGATGTCGGAGAACGTATGGCGCTCGCCGATGCCGGCGCCGCGCGTGGAGATGTAGTTCATGTCTTCCGCCTCAGTTCAGCGCTTCCATGCGCAGCTTCGTCACCTTCGACACGACCGTCGCGAGGCTTTCGATTTGCGCGATCGCCGCGTTGACGTTCTTCTCGAGCGTCTCGTGCGTGATCAGGATGATGTCGGTTTCGCCGTTCGCGCCGTCGACCTGCTCCGATTCCTTCTGCAGCAGCGCGTCGATCGAAATGCCCGATTCGGCGAGGATCCGCGTGATGTTGGCGAGCACGCCGGTCTGGTCGGCCACCCGCAGGCGCAGGTAGTAGCCGCTCGTGACTTCCTCGATCGGCAAAATCGGCGTGTTCGACAGGCTGTCGGGCTGGAACGCGAGGTGCGGCACGCGATGCTCGGGGTCGGCCGTATGCAGGCGCGTGACGTCGACGAGATCCGCGACCACCGCCGACGCGGTCGGCTCCGCGCCCGCGCCCTTGCCGTAGTACAGCGTGGTACCCACCGCGTCGCCGTGCACGACGACCGCGTTCATCGCGCCTTCGACGTTCGCGAGCAGGCGCTTTTCCGGGATCAGCGTCGGGTGCACGCGCAGCTCGATGCCGTTTTCGGCGCGGCGCGCGATGCCGAGCAGCTTGATCCGGTAGCCGAGTTCTTCCGCGTAGCGGATGTCGGTTGCGTCGAGCTTGCTGATGCCCTCGACGTACGCGCGATCGAACTGCACCGGCACGCCGAACGCGATCGCGCTCATGATCGTCGCCTTGTGCGCGGCGTCGATGCCTTCGATGTCGAAGGTCGGATCGGCTTCCGCGTAGCCGAGCTCCTGCGCGGCCTTCAGCGCGGTCGCGAAGTCGAGCCCGCGGTCGCGCATTTCCGACAGGATGTAGTTCGTCGTGCCGTTGATGATGCCCGCGATGTACTGGATGCGGTTCGCGGTCAGGCCTTCGCGCAGCGCCTTGATGATCGGGATGCCGCCTGCGACGGCCGCCTCGAACGCGACCATCACGCCCTTCGCGCGCGCGGCCTCGAAGATCTCGGTGCCGTGCACCGCGAGCAGCGCCTTGTTCGCCGTCACGACGTGCTTGCCGTTCGCGATCGCGCGCAGCACGAGTTCGCGCGCGATGCCCGTGCCGCCGATCATCTCGGCGATGATCGCGATCGACGGATCGTCGACGACCGAATTGAAATCGTCGGTGATCTGCGCGGCGCCGGCGTCGCCGCCGAGCACAGCCTGCGCCTTGGCCGGGTTGCGCACGGCAATGCGCGTCACCTCGATGCCGCGCCCCGCGCGTCGCTTGATTTCTTCCTGGTTGCGGCGCAGCACCGTGAAGGTGCCGCTGCCCACCGTGCCGAAGCCCAACAGGCCAACTTTGATCGGTTCCATGCTGCGTGTGATCGATGAGTAAGAAGTAAGGGGTTCCGTGTGGTCCTGTCCGCTCAGGCCGAATGGCGCTTGCGGTAGCCGTCGAGGAAGCGTGCGATCCGGTTGATCGAATCGGTCAGGTCGTCGAGGTTCGGCAGGAAGACCACGCGGAAGTGGTCCGGCGTCGCCCAGTTGAAACCCGTGCCCTGCACGAGCAGCACGCGCTCTTCGAGCAGCAGGTCGAGTATGAACTGCTGGTCGTTCTGGATCGGATAGATTTTCGGATCGAGGCGCGGAAACATGTACAGCGCGGCCTGCGGCTTCACGCAGGTCACGCCCGGAATCGACGTGAGCATGTCGTAAGCGAGCTCGCGCTGCTTGTACAGGCGCCCGCTCGGCACGATCAGCTCGTTGATGCTCTGGTAGCCGCCGAGCGCCGTCTGGATCGCGAACTGCCCCGGCACGTTCGCGCACAGGCGCATCGACGACAGGATGCCGAGCCCCTCGAGGTAATCCTTCGCGCGCCGGCGGTTGTCGCCGCCGAGGCCCGACACGGCCATCCAGCCCGCGCGGTAGCCGCACGAGCGATAGCTCTTCGACAGGCTGTTGAACGTGACGGTGATCACGTCCTCCGACAGCGAGCCCATCGCCGTGTGCTCGAGGCCGTCGTAGACGATCTTGTCGTAGACCTCGTCGGCAAACACGATCAGCCCGTGCTGGCGCGCGATCTCGAGCAGCTCCAGCAGCAATTCGTCGGAATAAAGCGCGCCCGTCGGGTTGTTCGGGTTGATCACGACGATCGCCTTCGTGTTCGGCGTGATCTTGCGGCGGATGTCGTCGAGATCGGGCATCCACGCGTTCTGCTCGTCGCACACGTAGTGCACGGGCGCGCCGCCCGACAGGCTCACCGCCGCCGTCCACAGCGGGTAGTCGGGCGCGGGCAGCAGCACTTCGTCGCCGTCGTTCAGCAACGCCTGGGTCGCCATCACGATCAGCTCGGACGCGCCGTTGCCGATGTAGATGTCGTCGAGGCCGACGCCCACGACGCCCTTTTCCTGCGTGTAGTGCATCACGGCCTTGCGGGCCGAGAACACGCCTTTCGAATCCGAATAGCCCGACGACGCCGGCAGGTTGCGGATCATGTCCTGGATGATCTCGTCCGGTGCGTCGAAGCCGAACGGCGCGAGGTTGCCGATGTTCAGCTTGATGATGCGGTGGCCTTCTTCCTCGAGGCGCTTGGCGTGCTCGAGCACCGGGCCACGGATGTCGTAGCAGACGTTGAGCAGCTTGTTCGACTTCTGAATCGGTTTCACGACGACACGGTTCCTGGGTTGGCCTTGCGGCCGGGGGGACGGGATCAAAACTGGAAAGCGGCCGGTCTGTGCGCGCTGTCTAGACTGGGAAAAAGCGGGCGATCGGGCGCGGCTTGTGGCAGCGCGCGATGCAAGTGGCGCCCGGGGGCGACCAAAAAGTTATAATTTAGCGGATTTTGGCCGACTTTCGCAATGCACCATAGCCGCGCCGGGCCCGCGCCGTCAGGCGTCCCGCGTGCACAGGCGCGCGAAACCGGCCGCCCCGGGCCCGTGTGGCCCTGCAACACATTCCCCTACGGAACCGCGGAATACCGATTTGAAACTGCACCAGGACGCGAGCGGCGCGCTCAACACCGTCACCGGCTACGGCCCCGATTATGTCGACGTCAATCTCGAACGCCATGAAACGAGCGTCATCGTGCTGCCCGGCGCGCCGGTCCAGGCATGGCCCGTGTCGTCGTTCGACGCGCTCGCGCCCGAGCATTTCGCGATGCTGCTCGACCCGACGCCCGAACTCGTGATCTTCGGCAGCGGCGCGCGGCTGCGCTTCCCGCACCCGCGGCTGGTTGCCGCGCTCACGGCCAGGCGGATCGGCGTCGAGACGATGGATTTCCAGGCCGCGTGCCGCACCTACAACATCCTGATGGCCGAGGGCCGCAAGGTCGCCGCTGCGCTCTTAATTGAACGTTAATCCCCGATGCGGTAAAACTCGGGCCGGCGCAGCGGGTCGATCCCCGGATCGGCCCGGCCAGGCCGCCCGCCCCCGGCGCAATCCGCCGGCGGCCCGTCACAACAACCAACAGGCTGAAAACCCATGAACGATACGCCGTCGAGGCTACCGCTCAATCGCATCACGCTCGTCCTCCTGCTCGTCGCGCTCGCGATCGTCTGGTTCGCGCCGCTCGGGCTGCGCCACCTGATCCCGAGCGACGAAGGCCGCTACGCGGAGATGGCACGCGAGATGTTCGTCACCGGCGACTGGATCACGCCGCGCTACAACGGCTACAAGTACTTCGAGAAGCCGCCGCTGCAGACCTGGCTGAACGCGCTGACGTTCGCGTGGTTCGGCATCGGCGAATGGCAGGCGCGCCTCTACACGGCCGTCGTGAGCTTCGCCGGCGTGCTGCTCGTCGGCTTCACCGGCGCGCGCCTGTTCAACCCGCTGTCGGGCTTCCTCGCGGCCGTCGTGCTCGCGAGCTCGCCGTACTGGAACCTGATGGGCCACTTCAACGCGCTCGACATGGGGCTCGCGTTCTGGATGGCGCTGTCGCTGTGCTCGCTGCTGCTCGCGCAGCGGCCCGGGCTGCGCCCGGCCGCGGTGCGCGGCTGGATGTGGGCGTGCTGGGCCGCAATGGCGTTCGCGGTGCTGTCGAAGGGCCTCGTCGGCCTGATCCTGCCCGGCGCCGTGCTCGTGCTCTACACGCTGATCGCGCGCGACTGGGCGCTGTGGAAGCGCCTGTACCTCGTCAGCGGCCTCGTGATCTTCTTCGCGATCGTCACGCCGTGGTTCGTGCTCGTCCAGCAGCGCAACCCCGAGTTCTTCAACTTCTTCTTCATCGTCCAGCAGTTCCGCCGCTACCTGACCCCCGAACAGAACCGCCCCGGGCCGCTGTACTACTTCGTGCCGGTGCTGCTGGTCGGCTTCCTGCCGTGGCTGTCGGTCGCGTGGCAAAGCATCCGCCATGCGCTGCGGATGCCGCGCCAGCCGAACGGCTTCTCGCCGATGCTCGTGCTGCTGATCTGGAGCGCGTTCATCTTCCTGTTCTTCAGCGCGTCTCATTCGAAGCTGATCTCGTACGTGCTGCCGATCGCGCCGGCGCTCGCGCTGATCGTCGGCGCGTACCTGCCTCTGGTGTCGGCCGACCGGTTCCGCCGCCACCTGCTCGGCTACCTCGTGTTCTTCGTCGCCGCGGCATTCGGGATCATCTTCCTCGCGTACCAGGGCGATGCCCGCACGCCGAACGCGCTGTACCGCGCGTTCCAGATGTGGCTGTACGCGGGCCTCGCGATCGCGGCCGCGCTGACGCTCGCGGCCGCGTGGCAGAACCGCCGCGCGGGCGTGGCCGCCGCGATCGCCGCGTTCGGTGCCGCCTGGCTCGCGTTCGGCACGATCGGCGGCACCGGGCACGACGAGTTCGGCCGCTACAGCTCGGGCGCGCTGCTCGCGCCCGCCGTGCGCGCCGAACTGGCGAAGCTGCCGCCCGACACGCCGTTCTACTCGATCGAGATGCTCGATCACACGTTCCCGTTCTACATGGGCCACACGACGATCATGGTGCAGCGCCGGGACGAACTCGCGTTCGGGATCTCGGTGGAGCCGAACAAATGGATTCCGACCGTCGACGAATGGATCACGCGCTGGAAACAGGAAACCCATGCGCTCGCGATCATGCCGCCCGGCCAGTACGACGCGCTGGTCAAGCAAGGCGTGCCGATGCGCGTGATCGCGCGCGACAACCGCCGCGTGATCGTCGAGAAACCGCAATCGTAAGGACGCCCGCCGCATGAATCCCGTTTCGTTCGTCTGCATCATCACCGGCGTGATGCTCAACGCCTGTGCGCAACTTCTGCTGAAAGCCGGCGTCAACGCCGTTGGACACTTCGAATTCAGCCGTGCGAACATCATCCCGGTCGGCCTGAAGATCGCGACCCAGTTGCCGATCATCGGCGGCCTGAGCTGCTACGTGCTGAGCGTCGTCGTCTGGATCCTCGGGCTGTCGCGGGTCGACGTGTCGATCGCGTACCCGATGCTGTCGCTCGGCTACGTCGTCAACGCATTCGCGGCCTGGTACCTGTTCGGCGAGGTGCTGTCGGTCCAGCGGCTCGTCGGCATCGGCATCATTTTGATCGGGGTACTCGTGCTTGCACGAAGCTGAGCATGCCTCGCGGCGTTAAGCGTCCGCCTACAAAAAATCACGGTACGAATCCGCCAACCGGTGTTTAATGCCGGTTTCGGACGGGATTGCCCGACCCTTTTATTACACGCCATTACAGGCCAAAGCGTTCATGAGCCAGACTACCGCTCCGTTTCTGCCGTTCACCCGCCCCGAGATCGACGAGGAAACCATCCAGGGCGTCGTCGAAGTGCTGCGCTCGGGCTGGATCACCACCGGCCCGCAGTGCCAGAAATTCGAAGCGGCGCTGTCCGAATACTGCGGCGGCCGTCCGGTCCGCGCGTTCAACTCGGGCACCTGCACGCTCGAGATCGGCCTGCGCATCGCGGGCGTCGGCGCCGGCGACGAGGTGATCACGACGCCGGCGTCGTGGGTCTCGACCAGCAACGTGATCCTCGAAACGGGCGCGACGCCCGTGTTCGCCGACATCGATCCCGTCACGCGCAACATCGACCTCGACAAGCTCGAGCAGGCGATCACGCCGCGCACGAAGGCGATCATCCCCGTCTACCTGGCCGGCCTGCCGGTCGACATGGACCGCCTGTACGCGATCGCGCGCGCGCACAACCTGCGCGTGATCGAAGACGCGGCGCAGGCGCTCGGCTCGACGTGGAACGGCAAGCGCATCGGCGCGTTCGGCGACATCGTGTCGTTCAGCTTCCACGCGAACAAGAACCTGACGACGATCGAAGGCGGCGCGCTCGTGCTGAACAACGAGGACGAGGCGACGCTCGCGCAGAAGTACCGGCTGCAGGGCATCACGCGCACGGGCTTCGACGGGATGGACTGCGACGTGCTCGGCGGCAAGTACAACCTGACCGACGTCGCCGCGCGCGTCGGCCTCGGCCAGCTTCCGCACCTCGAGCGCTTCACCGCGCAGCGCCGTGCGCTCGCGCGCGCGTATTTCGCCGCGTTCGACGGCGGCCCGGCCGCGAAGCTCGGCGTCGGCCTGCCGGTCGCCGAATTCGAGAACGGCAACTGGCACATGTTCCAGATCACGCTGCCGCTCGAGCGGCTGTCGATCCCGCGCGCCGAGTTCATGGCGCAGATGAAGGAACGCGGCATCGGCACGGGCGTCCACTACCCGGCGATCCATCTTTTCACGCTGTACCGTGCGCGCGGCTTCAAGGAGGGCATGTTCCCCCACGCCGAACGGTACGGCGCGTCGACCGTCACGCTGCCGCTGTTCACGCAGATGACGGAGGGCGACGTGCGTCGCGTGGTCGACGCCATCAACCAGATTTGCGAACAATACGGAAAATAAGCGTACATGAGTCACCTTGAAGCACGCGCCGGGCATCCGGGCGCCGGGCAACCGGAAGTATCGGTCATCATCCCCGTGTACAACGAGGAAGACGGCCTCGCCGCGCTGTTCGCGCGGCTGTATCCGGCGCTCGACGCACTCGACACGTCATACGAAGTGATCCTGATCAACGACGGCAGCCGCGACCGCTCGGCCGCGATGCTCGCCGACCAGTTCCACGTGCGCCCCGACACGACGCGCGTCGTGCTGCTCAACGGCAACTACGGCCAGCACATGGCGATCCTCGCGGGCTTCGCGCAGTCGCGCGGCGAGATCGTCATCACGCTCGACGCCGACCTGCAGAACCCGCCCGAGGAAATCGGCAAGCTGATCGCGAAGATGCGCGAGGGCTACGACTACGTCGGCTCGATCCGCAAGCAGCGCCAGGACAGCCTGTGGCGACGCAAGGCGTCGCAGATGATGAACCGGCTGCGCGAGCGCATCACGCGCATCAAGATGACCGACCAGGGCTGCATGCTGCGCGCGTACAGCCGCCGCATCATCGACACGATCAACGTGTGCGGCGAAGTCAACACGTTCATCCCGGCGCTGGCCTATACGTTCGCGCAGAAGCCAACCGAAATCGAGGTCGCGCACGAGGAGCGCTTCGCGGGCGAGTCGAAGTACTCGCTGTACAGCCTGATCCGGCTGAACTTCGACCTCGTGACGGGCTTCTCGGTCGTGCCGCTGCAGTGGCTGTCGTTCATCGGCGTGATCCTGTCGCTCGGCTCCGCCGCACTGTTCGTGCTGCTGCTCGTGCGGCGCTTCATCGTCGGCGCGGAAGTGCAAGGCGTGTTCACGCTGTTCGCGATCACGTTCTTCCTGCTCGGCGTGATCATCTTCGCGCTCGGCCTGCTCGGCGAATACGTCGGCCGCATCTACCAGCAGGTGCGCGCACGGCCGCGCTACCTGATCCAGGCCGTGCTCGAGCAGCACGACGGCATGCCGGCGGTGCCGGCCGGCGAGAACCGCGCGGGAGCCGCGCAATGAAGCCGCGCGCGGTCGTCTTCGCGTATCACAACGTCGGCGTGCGGTGCCTGCAGGTGCTGCTCGCGCGCGGCGTCGACGTCGCGCTCGTCGTCACGCACGAGGACAACCCGAACGAGAACATCTGGTTCGGCAGCGTCGCGTCCGTCGCGGCCGAGCACGGCATTCCGGTCGTCACGCCGGCCGATCCCGCCGATCCGGCGCTGCGCCGCGCGGTATCGGACGCGCAGCCGGATTTCATCTTCTCGTTCTACTACCGGCACATGCTGCCGGTGGACCTGCTCGCGATCGCGCCGCGCGGCGCGTACAACATGCACGGTTCGCTGCTGCCGAAATACCGGGGTCGGGTACCGACCAACTGGGCCGTGCTGAACGGCGAGACCGAAACCGGCGCGACGCTGCACGAAATGGCCGCGAAGCCCGACGCGGGCGCGATCATCGGCCAGACCGCGGTGCCGATCCTGCCGGACGACACGGCCACGCAGGTGTTCGACAAGGTCACGGTGGCCGCCGAGCAGACGCTCTGGCGCGTGCTGCCCGCGCTGCTCGCGGGCGAGGCGGCGCACCTGCCGAACGATCTCGCGACCGGCAGCTACTTCGGCGGGCGCAAGCCCGAGGACGGCTGCGTCGACTGGTCGAAGCCGGCCGCGCAGGTCTACAACCTGGTGCGTGCGGTCGCGCCGCCGTATCCGGGCGCGTTCACGGACGTCGGCGGCACGCGTTTCGTGATCGCGCGCGCGCGCCTCGCGGCGCCCGGCAGCCCGGCAGCGGCCGCCGCGGCAGATTTGCCGCCCGGCCTGCACGTAAGCGATAATGCGCTATTCGGCGTCTGCGGCGACAGCCGCGCCCTATCCATTCTCGAGCTGTGGCAGCAGCGCGACGGCAGCGAAACCGTCGTGACGCCCGCGGAATTCGCGCAGTTCATTCATTCTTCCCGTCATTCATGAAAGCAAAAAAAGTCCTGATCCTGGGTGTGAACGGCTTCATCGGCCATCACCTGTCGAAGCGCATTCTTGAAACCACCGATTGGGAAGTGTTCGGCATGGACATGCAGACCGACCGGCTTGGCGACCTCGTCAACCACGAGCGGATGCATTTCTTCGAAGGCGACATCACGATCAACAAGGAGTGGGTCGAGTATCACGTGAAGAAGTGCGACGTGATCCTGCCGCTCGTCGCGATCGCGACGCCCGCCACCTACGTCCAGCAGCCGCTGCGCGTGTTCGAGCTCGACTTCGAGGCGAACCTGCCGATCGTGCGTTCGGCCGTCAAGTACGGCAAGCACCTCGTGTTCCCGTCGACCTCCGAGGTCTACGGCATGTGCTCGGACGAGCAGTTCGACCCGGACGCATCGGCCCTCACCTACGGCCCGATCAACAAGCCGCGCTGGATCTACGCGTGCTCGAAGCAGCTGATGGACCGCGTGATCTGGGGTTACGGGATGGAAGGCCTGAACTTCACGCTGTTCCGCCCGTTCAACTGGATCGGCCCGGGCCTCGACTCGATCTACACGCCGAAGGAAGGCAGCTCGCGCGTCGTCACGCAGTTCCTCGGCCACATCGTGCGCGGCGAGAACATCAGCCTCGTCGACGGCGGCTCGCAGAAGCGCGCGTTCACCGACATCGGCGACGGCATCAGCGCGCTGATGAAGATCATCGAGAACAAGAACGGCGTCGCATCGGGCAAGATCTACAACATCGGGAATCCGAAGAACAACTTCTCGGTTCGCGAGCTCGCGCACAAGATGCTCGAACTGGCGGCGGAATTCCCCGAGTACGCCGATTCGGCCAAGCAGGTGAAGCTCGTCGAGACGACGTCGGGCGCCTACTACGGCAACGGCTACCAGGACGTGCAGAACCGCGTGCCGAAGATCGACAACACGATGCAGGAACTCGGCTGGGCGCCGCAAGCGACGTTCGACGACGCGCTGCGCAACATCTTCGAAGCGTATCGCGGCCACGTCGCCGACGCGCGCGCGCTCGTCGAACAGCAAGGCTGACCGGGACGCTCGCTTGGCTCGCATCGTCCTCAAGATCGACGTCGACACGCTGCGCGGCACGCGCGAAGGCGTGCCGAACCTCGCGCGCATCTTCGACCGCTTCAACGCGCGCGCGACCTTCCTCTTCAGCCTCGGGCCCGATCACACGGGCTGGGCGCTGCGGCGCGTGTTCCGCCCCGGCTTCCTGAAGAAAGTGTCGCGCACGTCGGTGGTCGAGCACTACGGCGTGAAGCAGCTGATGTACGGCGTGCTGCTGCCGGGCCCCGACATCGGCCGCCGCGCGATCTCCGACATGCGCGCGATCCACGAGGCCGGCTTCGAATGCGGGATCCACACGTGGGATCACGTGTACTGGCAGGACAACGTCCGCGTGCGCGATCGCGACTGGACCGCGCGTGAAATGCAGAAGAGCCATGCGCGCTTCATCGAGATCTTCGGCACGCCGCCCGTCACGCACGGCGCGGCCGGCTGGCAGATGAACGACTCCGCGTTCGAGCAGATCGACGCATGGGGGATGCGCTACGCATCCGACGGCCGCGGCCATTCGCCGTACCTGCCCGTCGTCGGCGGCCGCACGCTGTCGCACGTGCAGATGCCGACGACGCTGCCCACGCTCGACGAAGTGCTCGGCATCGACGGCGTCGACGCGCATAACGTCGCCGCGCACATCCTCAGGTTCACCGAAACCAATCCGCACGACCAGGTGTTCACGCTGCACGCGGAACTGGAAGGCCAGAAGCTCGCGCCCGTGTTCGAGCAACTGCTCGCCGGCTGGCGCGCGCAAGGCCACACGTTTGCGACGATGGGCGACTACCACGCGACGCTGGACCGCGACTCGCTGCCATCGTACCCTGTCACGTGGGGCGAAATCCCCGGCCGCTCCGGCGAACTGATCGTCCAGCCCGACTGAGTTCGCGCGCGAGCCGGCGTCGCCCGCCGCGCCCTTGCGGCGCGCTGCCGCGACGCCCCGCCGAACCGCGCCGCAGCGGCGCCTTTCCATAACAACAGGAGAAACACGTGTCTGTCGAAGTTGACCGTCAAGTTCCCGATTTCACCGCACCGGCCACGGGCGGCGACATTTCGCTGTCCGACCTGAAGGGCAAGAAGCTCGTGCTGTACTTCTATCCGAAGGACAACACGCCGGGCTGCACGACCGAAGGGCTGCAGTTCCGCGATCTCTATCCGAAGTTCAAGAAAGCCGGTGCGGAAGTCATCGGCGTGTCGCGCGACAGCCTGCGCTCGCATGACAATTTCAAGGCAAAGCTCGAACTGCCGTTCCCGCTGATCTCGGATGCCGACGAAGCGCTGTGCGCGCTGTTCGATGTCATCAAGATGAAGAAAATGTATGGCAAGGAAGTGCGCGGAATCGAGCGCTCGACGTTCCTGATCGACGCCGACGGCGTACTCCGTCAGGCATGGCGCGGCATCAAGGTGCCGGGGCATGTGGACGACGTGCTAAGTGCTGTACAAGCGCTTTGAGGCGCGTTATATTGGGCCGCAATGAATGCCAGTTCGCCCCATATTTCTCGTAGCTGCGCCGGTGCTCGATGCGATGCTTCCCGGCACCTGACGCGCATCACGACGGTATCAGCCGAGCCGCATGCCCCTGTCGACGGGGCAGCGGCTTTTTTTATGGATTGCGCGCCGGCCCTCGGTCCGGCCCTCACCCCGTCAAGGAGCTGATCGACACTTAGGCGAACCGGCTAGACGAAATTCCTGTGCGCCACCGCGCGCAAACTGCATGCGTCTACGTCAAGCAGGATGCGATCAGCGGCGCACGCCTTGCGACACGATTCCTCCCGAGGGACACCATGCCTTTGCCTACTCCCCCCAGCAAGCTCGGCAGCCTTCTGCCGCCCGACGAATACAAGGTGAAAGCGCGGCCCGCGAAAGCCGCGAAGAAATCCGCCGAAGGGGACGCATCCACAGCCGGTGATTATGGTCCGGCCAGCGTGGCCCAACCGATGATCGAAGCCGCGAACACGGCTGCGCCGCTGCGCGCCGTCGCGTCTTCGGCGCAAGATGCCGCGAGCGCACCCGCACGCGGCCGCAAGACCAGACAGACGGCCGCACTGTTGCAGCCGATGCCGGCGCCCGCCGCCCCCGCGGCGCCGGTCGTCGCGCGCAACGACAAGCCGTCCGCCGACAAACCGGCCGCGGCTCCCGCGCGCGATGCCGGTACGGCGACGAAATCGCGCGGCCGCAAGCCCGCCGACGCCGAACTGCAGAAACTGTTCGTACTCGACACCAACGTGTTGATGCACGACCCGAGCAGCCTCTTCCGCTTCGAGGAACACGACGTCTATCTGCCGATGATGACGCTCGAGGAACTCGACAACCACAAGAAGGGGATGTCCGAAGTCGCGCGCAACGCACGCCAGGTCAGCCGCACGCTCGACGCGCTCGTCGCCGATGCAGGCGCGATCACGGCCGGCATCCCGCTGTCGCGCCTCGGCAGCCGCGAGGCGCTCGGCCGCCTGTACTTCCAGACGAAGCTCGCCGACATCGCGCCCGTCGAAGGCTTGCCCACAGGCAAGGCCGACAACCAGATCCTCGGCGTCGTGCGCGCGCTGCAGCGCGACCGGCCCGACCGCCAGGTCGTGCTGGTGTCGAAAGACATCAACATGCGGATCAAGGCGCACGCGCTCGGCCTGCCCGCGGAAGACTACTTCAACGACCAGGTGCTGGAGGACTCGGATCTCCTCTACAACGGCGTGCGCGAACTGCCGCAGGACTTCTGGACCAAGCACGCGAAGGGCATGGAGAGCTGGCAGGACACGAAGACGGGCACCACGTACTACCGCGTGACGGGTCCGCTCGTCGCGTCGATGCTCGTCAACGAGTTCGTCTATCTCGAGCCGCAGAACGGCGAACCGACGTTCCACGCGATCGTCCGCGAGCTGAACGGCAAGACCGCGCTGCTGCAGACGCTGCGCGACTACAGCCACCACAAGAACAACGTGTGGGGCATCACCGCGCGCAATCGCGAGCAGAACTTCGCGCTGAACCTGCTGATGAACCCCGAGATCGACTTCGTCACGCTGCTCGGCCAGGCCGGCACCGGCAAGACGCTCGTCGCGCTCGCGGCCGGCCTCGCGCAGGTGCTCGACGACAAGCGCTACAACGAGATCATCGTGACGCGCGCGACCGTGCCCGTCGGCGAGGACATCGGTTTCCTGCCCGGTACCGAGGAAGAGAAGATGCAGCCGTGGATGGGCGCATTCGACGACAACCTCGAAGTGCTGCAGAAGACCGACGATGCCGCCGGCGAATGGGGCCGTGCAGCGACTCAGGAACTGATCCGTTCGCGCCTGAAGGTGAAGAGCATGAACTTCATGCGCGGCCGTACGTTCGTCGACAAGTACCTGATCATCGACGAAGCGCAGAACCTGACGCCGAAACAGATGAAGACGCTCGTCACGCGCGCGGGCCCCGGCACGAAGATCGTGTGCCTCGGCAACATCGCGCAGATCGACACGCCCTACCTGACCGAAGGCAGTTCGGGCCTGACCTACGTCGTCGACCGCTTCAAGGGCTGGGGCCACAGCGGCCACGTGACGCTCGCGCGCGGCGAACGCTCGCGGCTCGCCGACTACGCGTCGGACATCCTGTAACACGGCAGGCCGTCCTCTCCGGCCGGCTTTCGACGCATCGCGGCGCTCCGTTTCCGGAGCGCCGTTTTTTATTTGGGGTCGAAAACGCTGTAACGCGTTGTCACGCAATAACCCCATTTACGCGCGAAACTTCAAGTAAATTCTCAAGAATGGTTGCTTAAGCTCCGCCGGAGCGTCTACCATCGGGTCTGTCTGTTGTCATACGATTCGCGAGTGCGCCGCGCTCGCCCGCCTTGCCATGCTTCGAATCTGGGTTCCCCTCGCCGTCGTTTCGCTGCTTGCGGCCTGCTCCAGCGTGCCGCCGCAGTCGGCATCGCGCGAGCCGGGAATGAAGATCACGACGCCGCGCGCATTCCCGGCTCCCGCCAATTTCCCGAAATTCGTCGATCACAGCGTCGGCCAGGAAGAAATCTCGATCCAGGCGATGAGCCTGGTCGGCGTCCCGTATCGCTGGGGCGGCAATACGCCGACGAGCGGTTTCGACTGCAGCGGGCTCGTGCGCTACGTGATCGGCCGCGCGGCCGACGTGAACCTGCCGCGCACGACCGCCGACATGAGCGACCGCGGCGTGTCGATCGAGCCCGACCAGGTCGCGCCGGGCGACCTGATCTTCTTCAATACGACCGGGCGGCCGCATTCGCACGTCGGCATCTATGTCGGCAAGCTGCGCTTCGTCAACGCACCGTCGACGGGCGGCACCGTGCGGCTCGACTACCTGACGAACCCGTACTGGGCCAAGCGTTTCGACGGCATTCGCCGCGTCGCGCCGCCGCGCGCGACGCCCACGCCGTTCGATGCGCCGACCTACGAAGCGAAGCGCGACGAGCCGCGCAACCCGCCGGCGGTTGCGCCCGCCCCTGTCGTGACTGCCGCCGCGCCGCGGCAGCCTGCCTATGCGTCGTCGCAAGCCGGAGCGACGCAGTCGCCCGCTCCGGTCATGCCGGCCGTGACGACCGCGGCAGTGGCGCCTGCGGCCGCACCCGCCGATCCGTACGAACCGCCGCCGACGCGCGTGCAGGCAGCCCGGCAGCAGGCAACATCGGCG
Organism: Burkholderia sp. NFPP32; assembly: GCF_900119325.1. NCBI lineage: Bacteria > Pseudomonadati > Pseudomonadota > Betaproteobacteria > Burkholderiales > Burkholderiaceae > Burkholderia > Burkholderia sp. NFPP32. The sequence continues at coordinate 85,982 of NZ_FPJP01000005.1, forward strand.
ATTGGCGATGGCGGCCTGACCGCAATGACGGCGAACGCAGCGCCGACCGGCCCGGTAGAAGCCAGCACGCAGATTCCGACGACGGCACTGACGGCCGCCCAGGCTGCCGCATTCGATGCGGAGCCGCCACCGGCAGCAGCCGCGACGTCGCCGCGCGGCACCGAGCCCGCGGCCGTGCAGGTGCTGCGTGCGTCGACGCAATCCGCGCCCGTTAGCCCGCGCACCGGCACCGCAGACGATCCGATTGCCCGGTTCGCGAACGGAAGCTACTAGCCCGTTGCTCAAGCGCCGACGGTAACCTCGGCGGCATCCGCCGCAGCCCCGCCGTTCGTCGCAAACTTCCTCGCCCCCAAAGAAAATGCGCCGCAGCCTTTCGGCTTGCGGCGCATTTCATGTCGATCCCGCAGCGTCGGCGATCAGAAGATCCGGTGTCCGAGCCACCATCCGCCGGCCGCGATCAACGCGGATGCCGGAATCGTCAGCACCCACGCCCACACGATGTTGCCGGCAACACCCCAACGCACGGCCGACAGCTTCTGCGTCGCGCCGACGCCGACGATCGCGCCGGTGATCGTATGCGTGGTCGATACGGGGATGCCGAGGAACGACGCGATGAACAGCGTGATCGCGCCGCCGCTTTCGGCACAGAAACCGCCGACCGGCTTGAGCTTCGTGATCTTCTGGCCCATCGTGCGCACGATGCGCCAGCCGCCGAACAGCGTGCCGAGGCCCATCGACAGGTAGCACGCGCCGATCACCCACGCGGGCGGCGCATCGGACGTCGCCGACGCATAGCCCGACGCGATCAGCAGCATCCAGATGATGCCGATCGTCTTTTGCGCGTCGTTGCCGCCGTGGCCGAGGCTGTACAGGCCGGCCGACAGCAGCTGGAGCCTGCGGAACCGCCGGTCGACCTTGCTGGGTGCGGTACGGAAATACAGCCACGACACGCCGAGCATGAACAGCGAACCGAGGATGAAGCCGAGCAGCGGCGAAATGAAGATGAACGCGACGGTCTTCATCAGCCCGTCGATGTTCAGCGAGCTCCAGCCAGACTTCGCGAGTGCCGAGCCGACGAGGCCGCCGATCAGCGCGTGCGACGAGCTCGACGGAATCCCGTAGTACCAGGTGATCACGTTCCAGCCGATCGCGCCGACCAGCGCGCCGAACACGACGTAGTGGTCGACGATCTCGGGATCGATCGTGCCTTTACCGACGGTCTGCGCGACTTTCAGGTGGAAGATGAAATACGCGATGACGTTGAACGCCGCCGCGAACACCACGGCCTGCTGGGGTTTCAGCACCCCGGTGGACACGACGGTGGCGATCGAGTTCGCCGCGTCGTGGAAGCCGTTCATGAAGTCGAATACGAGCGCGACGAGCACCAGCGTCGCGACCATCCATAGGGCGAGTTGTATCGAATGCATCGTGGTCCGCTCAGGCGTTTTCCAGCACGATGCCTTCGATGATGTTCGCGACGTCCTCGCACTTGTCGGTGATCTCTTCGAGCAGCTCGTAGATCGCCTTCAGCTTGATGAGCGTCTTGACGTCGTCTTCTTCGCGGAACAGCTTCGACATCGCGGCGCGCAGCACGCGATCGGCCTCCGACTCCCAGCGGTCGATCTCCTCGCACTGCTTGAGGATCTGCGCCGACTGCTTCATGTCGGACAGCATCCCGACCGCCTGCTGCACGTGCTGGGCCGACTGCGTGACGATGTGCGCGAGCTGGCTCGCCTCGGACGTGACGGCCTGCACGTCGTACAGCGACACGGCCGTCGCGACGTCTTCCATCAGGTCGAGGATGTCGTCCATCGTCGTGATCAGCTTGTGGATCTCGTCGCGATCGAGCGGCGTGATGAAAGTCTTGTGCAGCAGATCGATCGCTTCGTGCGTGAGCTTGTCGGCGGCCTTCTCGGCCGTCTGCACGTTTTGCTTGTGAATCTCGGCGTCGGCGAGATTGTCGATCAGCAGTTCGAGTTCGCGTCCGCCGGCAACGATGTGCTTTGCGTGCGCGTTGAAGAGTTCAAAGAACTTGCCCTCGGTGGGCATGAATCGACCGAACATGGGATTCCTGAGAGATTGTCAAACTACTGTCACGAAAACGGGCGACATTGTACCGTTTTCGGTCGCGCCGCGACGCGCGCATATGCGCACGCCGGGATTGGATACAACGCTTGGCGAAATAAGGGTTTACATCCGGCGCTACTCGCCGTAGAAGTTCTGCGCCCCGGCAAAGTTGTCGAACTTCGTGTATTGACCCAGGAACGTGAGCCGAACGGGACCGATCGGGCCGTTACGCTGCTTGCCGATGATGATTTCGGCCGTGCCCTTGTCCGGGCTGTCCGGGTTGTAAACTTCGTCGCGATAAATGAACAGGATCACGTCCGCGTCCTGTTCGATTGCGCCCGATTCGCGCAAATCGGACATCACCGGACGCTTGTTCGGACGCTGTTCGAGGCCGCGGTTCAGCTGCGACAGCGCGATCACCGGCACGTCGAGTTCCTTCGCGAGGCTCTTCAGCGATCGCGAGATTTCCGAGATTTCGGTCGCGCGGTTCTCGCCCTGCGACGAGCCCGACATCAGCTGCAGGTAGTCGACGATGATCAGGCCGAGCTTGCCGCATTGCCGCGAGAGACGCCGCGCGCGCGAGCGCAATTCCATCGGGTTCAGGCCGCCCGTCTCGTCGATGAAGATTTGCGCCTCGCTCATCTTCTGCACCGCGTGCGTCAGTTTCGGCCAATCCTCGTCCGTCAGGCGGCCCGTACGCATCCGGTGCTGGTCAAGCCGGCCGATCGAGCCGAGCATACGCATCACGAGCTGGGTGCCCGGCATTTCCATCGAGAACACCGCGACCGGCAGCCCGTACTCGACCGCGACGTACTCGCCGATGTTCATCGAGAAGGCGGTCTTACCCATCGACGGGCGCCCCGCCACGATGATCAGTTCGCCGCCGTGCATCCCGGAGGTCATCCGGTCGAGGTCGACGAAGCCCGTCGGCGTACCGGTGACGTCGCTCGGGTTCGCGGTGTGGTACAGCGTGTCGATGCGCTCGACGACCTGCGTGAGCAGCGGGCCGATCTCGAGGAAGCCCTGGTTGCCGCGCGCGCCCTCTTCGGCGATCGAGAATACCTTCGACTCGGCTTCGTCGAGCAGCTGGCGGACTTCCTTGCCCTGCGGATTGAACGCGTCGGCCGAGATTTCGTCGGCGACCGACACGAGCCGGCGCAGCACCGCACGGTCGCGCACGATTTCCGCATAACGACGGATGTTCGCCGCGCTCGGCGTGTTCTGCGCGAGTGCGTTCAGGTACGCGAGCCCGCCGACGTCGTCGGCCTTGCCGGACGTGGTCATCGCTTCGTACACGGTGACGACGTCGGCCGGGCGCGTCGACGCGATCAGCCGGCCGATGTGCTCGTAGATGATCCGGTGGTCGTAGCGATAGAAATCGCCCTGCGACAGGAAGTCGGCAATCCGGTCCCATGCCGCGTTGTCGAGCAACAGGCCGCCGAGCACCGACTGTTCGGCTTCGACCGAATGCGGCGGGACTTTCAGCGATTCGATTTGAGGATCTTGCGGCGCGTTCATGGGTTGGGATTATCGCGAATTACACCGGACGACGCCATACCGGCCGCCAGTGATGCGGCAATAAAAAAGGCAGGCCCCGGTTGCCCGGGCGCCTGCCCTTGTCCGGACAGCGGAGGCCGCCCGGAAAGCTTGCGTACGCTTACGCGTGGTCGCCGATCACGTTGACCGTGACGTCGACGACGACGTCCGTGTGCAGCGCGACCTGGACATTGTGCTCGCCGATCATCTTCAGCGGGCCTTCCGGCATGCGAACTTGCAGCTTCTCGACTTCGAAACCTGCCTTCTTCAGCAGTTCCGCGACGTCGCCGTTCGTGACCGAGCCGAACAGACGGCCGTCAACGCCCGACTTCTGCGTGATTTCGAACGACTGGCCGTTCAGCTTCTCGCCGACTGCCTGCGAGGCTGCCAGCTTTTCAGCGGCGATCTTTTCGAGTTCAGCGCGGCGCACTTCGAATTCGGCGATCGCTTCCTTCGTTGCACGGCGAGCCTTGCGGTTCGGGATCAGGAAGTTGCGAGCGTAACCGTCCTTGACCTTGACGATGTCGCCGAGGTTACCCAGATTGGCGACTTTTTCCAACAGAATGATTTGCATTCGAATTCTCCTTATGGCGTCGCCGAGTTACGCCTTGTGCTGATCGGTGTACGGCAGCAGCGCGAGGAAACGCGCACGCTTGATTGCCGTGTCGAGCTGACGCTGATAGTGCGACTTCGTACCCGTCAGGCGAGCCGGCGTGATCTTGCCGTTTTCGCCGATGAAGTCCTTCAGCGTTTCCGTGTCCTTGTAGTCGATCTGATCGACGCCGGCGGCCGTGAAACGGCAGAACTTCTTGCGCTTGAAGAGCGGGTTTTGTTGCTGACGACGCTTGTCGAATTTTTTACCAGTCGGGCGGGCCATGATTTCAGTCCTTTCCAATGTCCTGCAATGCAGTGATGTGAAACACCAAGGTTCTCGCGTTGCGGCTTTTCTTTGCCAGGAAGCCCGTGAACAGCGTCTCGACGCCCATTTCACGGCTTTCCAGCCTGCCGCTCGCCTCACCGGCCGCCACCGCCTCGATCGTCATTTCGACCTGACGGGGAATGCCTGCTTCGACGACTTCCGTGCGGTGATGCAATGTGGCGCTTGCGATCGGAACACCTGCCGGCGTATATCGCACCGGTGCGCGTTCGACGACGCTCGCCGTCAATTGCAACCTGTTCACGTGAGTGGCGCGCTCCTTGATGGCTTAATGAATGACGAACTTAAGCCTGCGCTTCGGTCGGCTGAGCTGCAGCCGCCTTCTTGGCTTCTTCGCGCTGAACTTCCTTCATCATCGGCGACGGGCCGGTTTCGGCCTTCTTCATCTTGACGATGAGGTGGCGCAGCACGGCGTCGTTGAACTTGAACGCGTGTTCGAGTTCGTCGAGCGTCGTCTGGTCGCACTCGATGTTCATGCAGACGTAGTGAGCCTTCGCGAGTTTCTCGATCATGTAGGCCAGTTGGCGACGGCCCCAGTCTTCGACGCGGTGGATCTGACCGCCGTGCGACGTGATCGTGGACTTGTAACGCTCGATCATCGCGGGCACTTGCTCGCTTTGATCAGGGTGCACGATGAATACGATTTCGTAATGACGCATTACACACTCCTTGTGGATTAAAGCCACCCGGGCGTCTGAACCGGTGTGGCAAGTGAGAAGCCGAAGATTCTAACCCGGATACGGGGCGCATGCAAGGCCAATCAACGATTCTCGGCCGGATTCGGCCGTGTTTTCAAAGACTTGAAGGGCTTGGCCTGCGTAATCGGCCGCCCGTCGCCCTTTTTGCGATCGGGGTCGGGACACAAGCGCACGGGCCGCGGCCCGTGCGTCGTCACTCGCTGCGCGTGCCGGCGAGCCGCGCGTCGAGCGCCGTCCTGAACGCCGCGAGGGCCGACGGCTCCGCGTCGGTCACGGCCCACCACGTCATCCCGGCCGCGTCCCAGCGGTCGAGCGCGTAGCCCTGCGACACGGTCGCATACGGGGCCGCCGGCCCTTCGCCGGCCGGCCGCACGTAGACGTCGATCACGTGCTGCCGGTAACGGTAGACGAGCACCGCGACGCGGCGCCGCCCGACATAGTCGAGCCGGCCGCCGACCAGTGCGAAGCCGCTCGCCGCGAGATCCTCGACCGGCGGCGCATAGTCGAGCCGGCCGTTGAACCATGGCTTGACCGTATGCCGGTCGGTCGAGATCACGTCGATGGCGCGCGCCGACAGGTCGGCCCGCACGTGGCTCGCGACGAGTTCGTCGACCGTGCGGTCGGTGTCGGCGTGGCGCGCGGACAGCGCCATCCCGGCCGCCGCGGCAAGCGCGACCATCAGCGCCACGCCCCAGCCGAGCCCGGGCAGCGCGGCGACGCGCGGCCCCGGGGCCGCCGGCGCCGGGCGTGCCGATACGCCGCCGCCCAGCCAGGAAAACCAGCGACGGCCGCGCGGCCGCGGCTGCGATCGCCGCTCGGGCTCGGGTTCCGCCCGGGATTGCCCGCGGGCGCGCCCGTCCCCGGCTGCCGGCAGGCTCGCAAGGATGCTCGCCCGCAGCGCATCCGGCGCGCGGTGATAATCGGCCTGCCGCACGGCCTGCACCAGCGTGACGATCCGCGCGCGATCGCGGCGGCACGCGTCGCACCCGTCGACATGCTGCTGGACGCGCAACGCATCGGGCGCCGACAGCTCGCGGTCGACATCCGCGTCCAGCAATGCTCGCGCTTCGTTACAGTCCATCGATAGCCTCCGATGCGGTTCCGCCTGCCGGCGTATGGCCCGGCCTGCCTTTGGCCGCCGGCGTGGTGTCGCCGCCCAGCAGCACGGCGAGCCTGCGGCGGCCGCGCGCGAGCCGCGACATCACCGTGCCGACCGGCACGTCCGCGATCGCCGCGATCTCGCGGTAACTCAGGTCCTCCATCTCGCGCAGCACGAGCACCTCACGGTATTCGGGCGGCAGCTTCGCAAGCGCCGCATTCACGACCCGCACGTTCTCGCCGCGCAGCAGTTGCGCGAGCGGATCCTCGGTCGCCGGCTGCCAGTCGTCGAGAACGTCGGCGTCGTCGAGCGTGTCGGGCAGCGCGACCTCGTGCGCGTGCGTACGGCGCCGCCATTCGGTGTACCAGGTGTGGCGCACGATCGTCAGCAGCCACGGCCGCGCGTTGTCGCCGCGACACGAATCGATGAAGCGCAGCGCGCGCATACACGCGTCCTGGACAACGTCGTCAGCATCGCTGGCGTTGCCGCTCAGCCAGCGCGCGAGGTTGTACGCGGCGTCGAGATGCGGCAGCACGAGCGTACGAAACCGCTCGCCGCGCGCTATCGCATCGCCCTCCGCCCGCTCATCGACCGCCTGTCCGGCTTGCCCCACATGGCCTCCCTGGTCCCGGCGGCCGAAACCGCGCCCGTTCCGCGCATGGCGCCCGGACAGACCGGCAACGTGCGCGCTCGATGACCTTACCGTCGCTGCGTCGAGTTTATTCCCGCGCAACGCACATGAAGCGTAAAAAAACGCCGGACGACCCGGATGCCGTGCCGCCCGTAGCCGTTACGGCGTGGTGCTCCAGTAGCCGGGGCGCGCGTACGCGTCGCGCAGGTAGTCGATGAAATAGCGCACGCGCGCCGGCACGTAGCGCTGTTGCGGGTAGACGGCGAGGATGTCGTAGTCGGGCAGCGCATACTCGTCGAGCACGGTCTCGAGCTCGCCCGTTTCGAGTTGCGCGGCGATTTCCCACGTCGAGCGCCAGCCGAGCCCGAGGCCTTCGGCCACCCAGCGGTGCAGCAACTCGCCGTCGTTGCAGTCGAGATTGCCCGCGACGCGCATCGTCGCGATCTTGCCGTGGCGCCGGAAATACCAGCCGCGGTTCTGCCCGCCCTGCAGGTTGAACGCGAGGCAGTTGTGCTTCAGCAGGTCGTCGAGCGACTTCGGCCGGCCGTGCCGGCGGAAATAGTCGGGCGTGCCGCACACGACGCGCCGGTTCGACGCGAGCTTCACCGCGACGAAGTTCGGGTCGACGGCGCCTCCGATCCGGATCGACAGGTCGTAGCCTTCGCGCACGAGATCGACGACACGGTCGGTCAGGTTGAACGACAGTTGCATGTCGGGCTTGTCGGCCAGAAAGCCGGGCGCGTGCGGCGCGACGTGCTTGCGCCCGAACGCGGCCGGCGCGGACACGATCAGGTGCCCGCTGACCGCGCGCCGCCCGGCGGACAGCTCGTTCTCGGCCTGGTCCCATTCGGACAACAGCCCGCGGCAGCGTTCGAGGAACGCGGCGCCCTCCTCGCTGACCACCAGCCGCCGCGTCGAGCGGTACATCAGCTTCACGCCGAGGCGCTTCTCGAGCGCGTCGATGCGCCGCCCGAGCACCACCGGCGACACGCCTTCCTCTAGCGCCGCCGCCGCGAGGCTGCCGGCATCGGCGACCCGCACGAACGTCTCGATCTGCTTGAAGCGATCCATCTGCCGTCTCCGTCTCTGTTCCGACACCGGCGGGAAGCGCCGTCCGGCCGTCATTCCATACATTTAGTTTCGAAATAAGCGACTTCGGCTGATCTTATCAAACCTTTCCTGCATCCCTAAAGTGTCCCCAACAGACCGATTCGCACGATCCGCCACATTCAAGGAGACATTCATGGCCAAGATGAGAGCCGTCGACGCAGCAGTGCTCGTGCTCGAGAAGGAAGGCATCCAGACCGCGTTCGGCGTGCCTGGCGCAGCCATCAACCCGTTCTACTCCGCGATGCGCAAGTCGGGGGGCATCAGCCACGTGCTGGCCCGCCACGTCGAGGGCGCATCGCACATGGCCGAAGGCTTCACGCGTGCCGCCCCGGGCAACATCGGCGTGTGCATCGGCACGTCGGGCCCCGCCGGCACCGACATGATCACGGGCCTCTACTCCGCATCGGCCGACTCGATTCCAATCCTCGCGATCACGGGCCAGGCACCGCGTGCGCGCCTGTACAAGGAAGACTTCCAGGCCGTCGACATCGAGTCGATCGCGAAGCCGGTCACCAAGTGGGCCGTCACCGTGCGCGAGCCGGCGCTCGTGCCGCGCGTGTTCCAGCAGGCATTCCACCTGATGCGCTCGGGCCGTCCGGGCCCGGTGCTGGTCGACCTGCCGATCGACGTGCAGCTCGCCGAAATCGAGTTCGACATCGACACGTACGAACCGCTGCCGGTCTACAAGCCCGCGGCCAGCCGCGCACAGATCGAGAAGGCGCTCGCGATGCTCAACGACGCGGACAAGCCGCTGATCGTGTCGGGCGGCGGCGTGCTCAACGCGGCGGCCGAAGACCTCCTTGTCCAGTTCGCCGAAACGATCGGCGTGCCGGTGATCCCGACGCTGATGTCGTGGGGTGCGATTCCGGACGACCACCCACTGATGGCCGGCATGGTCGGCCTGCAGACGTCGCACCGCTACGGCAACGCGACGATGCTCGCGTCCGACTTCGTGCTCGGCATCGGCAACCGCTGGGCGAACCGCCACACGGGCAGCGTCGAGGTCTACACGAAGGGCCGCAAGTTCGTGCACGTCGACATCGAGCCGACACAGATCGGCCGCGTGTTCGGCCCGGATCTCGGCATCGTGTCGGACGCAAAGGCCGCGCTGGAGCTGTTCGTCGCCGTCGCGCAGGAATGGAAGGCCGCCGGCAAGCTGAAGGACCGCAGCGCATGGGTCGCGGATTGCCAGCAACGCAAGCGCACGCTGCAGCGCAAGACGCACTTCGACAACGTGCCGGTCAAGCCGCAGCGCGTGTACGAAGAGATGAACAAGGTGTTCGGCCGGGATACGTGCTACGTCAGTACGATCGGCCTGTCGCAGATCGCCGCCGCGCAGTTCCTGCACGTGTTCAAGGCACGCAACTGGATCAACTGCGGCCAGGCCGGCCCGCTCGGCTGGACGATCCCCGCCGCGCTCGGCGTGCGTGCGGCCGACCCGAGCCGCCCGATCGTCGCGCTGTCCGGCGACTACGACTTCCAGTTCATGATCGAGGAACTGGCGGCCGGCGCGCAATTCAAGCTGCCGTACGTGCACGTCGTCGTGAACAACTCGTACCTCGGGCTGATCCGCCAGGCGCAACGTGCGTTCGACATGGACTACTGCGTGCAGCTCGCGTTCGACAACGTGAACGCCCCGGAACTGAACGGCTATGGCGTCGATCACGTGGCCGTTGCCGAAGGCCTCGGCTGCAAGGCGCTGCGCGTGTTCAAGCCGGAAGAGATCGAGCCGGCGCTGCGGCAGGCGCAATCGCTCGCGGAAGAGTTCAGCGTGCCGGTGGTCGTCGAAGTGATCCTCGAGCGCGTGACGAACATCTCGATGGGCACCGAAATCGACGCGATCAACGAATTCGAGGATCTCGCCGAAAAGGCCGAGCATGCACCGACCGCCATCTCGATGCTCGACTGATCCGCAGGACATTTTTGACTGACCGACCGAAGAGGCTTAGCTCATGCCGAAGTTTGCTGCAAACCTGACCATGCTGTTCAACGAAGTGCCGTTCCTCGACCGCTTCAAGGCGGCCGCGGACGCGGGCTTCGACGCCGTCGAGTTCCTGTTCCCGTATCCGTACGCGAAAGAGGAACTCGCCGAGCGGCTCGAGACGCACCGCCTGCACCTCGTGCTGCACAACCTGCCCGCCGGCAACTGGGACCAGGGCGAGCGCGGCATCGCGTGCCTGCCCGATCGCGTCGGCGAGTTCCAGGAAGGCGTCGGCCGTGCGATCGAGTATGCGAAGGCACTGAAGGTGCCGCAACTGAACTGCCTCGTCGGCATCCCGTCGGCCAGCACGGCGCGCGACAAGACGTTCGTCACGATCGTCGACAACCTGCGCTTTGCGGCCGACGCGCTGAAGCGCGAAGGCATCCGCCTGCTCGTCGAGCCGTGCAACAGCTTCGACATCCCGGGCTTCGCGCTGAACCGCTCGGCCGAAGGGCTCGACGTGATCCGCGCGGTCGGCTCGGACAACCTGTTCCTGCAGTACGACATCTATCACATGCAGCGCATGGAAGGCGAACTGGCCGCGACGATCGAACGCAACCTCGCATCGATCGGCCACGTCCAGCTCGCGGACAACCCGGGCCGCAACGAGCCGGGCACGGGCGAGATCAACTACGCGTTCCTGTTCGCACTGCTCGACCGGCTCGGCTACAACGGCCACGTCGGCTGCGAATACAAGCCCCGTACCACCACGACGGAAGGCCTCGGCTGGCTGCAAAGCGTCGCCGGCTGCGCGCCGGGCTCGGCGCGCCGCGCCGCCTGAGATCCGCCCTTCCCGCTTTCGCCCCTCCAGGAGACTTTCACATGGCAACCATCGGTTTCATCGGCCTCGGCATCATGGGCGCGCACATGGCGCGCAACCTGCTCAAGGGCGATCATCAGCTCGTCGTGAACGGTGCGTTCCCGATCCCGGACGACCTGCGCGCGAGCGCCAAGGTCGTCGCGAACTCGACCGAAGTCGCACGGAACGCGGACATCATCATCTCGATGGTGCCGGACACGCCCGACGTGCGTAACGTGCTGTTCGCCGACGACGGCGTCGCAAAAGGCCTGACGGCCGGCAAGCTCGTGATCGACATGAGCTCGATCTCGCCGCTCGACACGCAGGAATTCGCGAAGCAGATCAACGCGCTCGGCTGCGACTACCTCGACGCACCGGTGTCCGGCGGCGAAGTCGGCGCACGCGAAGCAACGCTGACGATCATGGTCGGCGGCCCGGAACAGGCCTTCGAGCGCGCAAAGCCGCTGTTCGAGAAGATGGGCAAGAACATCACGCTCGTCGGCGACAACGGCGCGGGCCAGACCTGCAAGGTCGCGAACCAGATCATCGTCGCGCTGAACATCGAGGCCGTCGGCGAAGCATTGCTGTTCGCCGCACGCTCGGGCGCCGATCCGGAGCGCGTTCGCCAGGCACTGATGGGCGGCTTCGCCGCGTCGCGCATCCTCGAAGTGCACGGCGCGCGGATGACGAAGCGCACGTTCGATCCGGGCTTCCGCATCGAGCTGCACCAGAAGGACCTGAACCTCGCGCTCGACGGCGCACGCAAGCTCGGCCTCGCCCTGCCGCATACCGCGAGCGCGCAGCAGCTGTTCAGCGTGTGCGCATCGCACGGCGGCAAGGCGTGGGATCACTCGGCACTCGTGCGCGCGCTCGAGATCATGTCGAACTTCGAGATCGGCCAGACGCCGGCCGCGTAACGCGGACGCAAAAACGCGCGGTTCCGCTGCAATGGCGGACGCGCGCGAAGAACACGCGCGATCCGGCCGCGGCCGGTCGCATCGATGCGCGACGCACGCGCGCATCACGGTGGGGCGCCCCGCCGCGCATCGCCAACCGCATGCGCGACGGGGCGAAAAACGCCGCTCTGGGCTGAGAGCGGCGTGGTGGGGTCCGCAGCGGCACCCGGCGGCGCCGGGGAAGCCTTGGTCGGTCAGACGTCGTCGTCGGGTGTCCGCCTGTCGGATTTCGCGTATTACATTTCTTTACGTTCGAGCGTGCGATTTTTCATGCAATCGTCGCGCTGAACGCCTACACTTTCGCCACGCCTTTCGAGAAAACCGCCGCGCTTGCGTTCACTCCGGTGAATGCGCCCAGCGCGGTGTTTTTTTCGCCACTTCACGGCGCGTTTTCTTTTCAACCACCTAAGGAGTGCAGCGATGGGTCTTCTTTCGTTTATCAAAGAGGCGGGTGAAAAACTGCTGGGTCATGCCGACGCGCAAGCGGCGGAAGATCCGAATGCCGCGAACCAGACCGCGGCCGATGCGATCAAGAACTACATCAGTACGCAGGGTCTCGACACGTCGAACCTGACGGTCGCGTTCGACGGCGCATCGCGCACCGTCACGCTGTCGGGCAGCGTCGCCGATCTCGACACGAAGGCCAAGGTCAAGGTCGCGGCCGGCAACGTGCAGGGCGTCGCGGGCGTCAACGACGACGATCTGCAGCCCGACGATCCGGAAGTGCAGTACCACGACGTGAAGCCGGGCGACACGCTGTCCGCGATCGCCAAGGAAGTGTATGGCGACGCGAACAAGTACCCGGCGATCTTCGAAGCGAACAAGCCGATGCTGTCGAGCCCGGACAAGATCTATCCGGGCCAGAAGCTCGTGATTCCGCCGCAGTCCTGAGCATCCGCGCAGGATTGAAAAACGGAAAAGGCAGGCCATCGGGCCTGCCTTTTTCTTTGGCGATGCCGCGCCGCGCGAGCGGCGGGCGGACATCGGTCAGAACGTATCGAATACGCGCTGCAGTTCGTCGCGCGCCCGGATGCCGTTCGCCAGCGCGAGCATCAGCAGCACGCGCGCCTTGAACGGATTCAGCGAGCCCGCGCTGACGAAGCCGAGCGCATCGTCGTTGGCCGCGCCGTTGCGCATCACATGCCCCGAGCCGACGCGCGACGCGCGGACCACGGCAACGCCCGCGCTCACCGCATCGGCGAGCGCCGCCTGCAGTGTCGCATGGATCGACCCGTTGCCGGTGCCGGCCACGACGAGCCCGCGCACGCCGGCCGCCACAAGCGCATCGACGGCCGTGCGCGTCACGCCCGCGTAGCTCGCGACGACTTCGACGGGCGGCCACGTTGCGGCGATCGCCAGTTGCGCATCGTGCGAGCGCGTGACGCGGCGCGCGAATTCGACGCGGCCGTCCTGCACCCAGCCAAGCGCACCGAGTTCCGGCGACTGGAATGCGTCGACCGCATAGGTGCTCGTCTTCACGACGTCGCGCGCGCCGTGGATCCGGTTGTTGAACGCGATCAGCACGCCCTGCCCGCGCGCGGCCGGATGCGCGGCCACCGTCACCGCGTTCAGCAGGTTCAGCGGGCCGTCGGACGACAGCGCGGTCGCCGGCCGCATCGCGGCCGTCAGCACGACCGGCTTGTCGCCTTTCACGACCAGGTGAAGTGCATACGCGGTTTCCTCGAGCGTGTCGGTGCCGTGCGTGATCACGATGCCGTCGACCGCCGGATCGGCCATCAGCACGTCGATCCGCGCGGCGAGCGTGTTCCACAGCGGCAGTGCGAGATCCTTGCTGTCGATGCTGGCGATCTGCTCGGCGTCGATGCGCGCGACCGACGCAAGCGCCGGCACCGCGTCGACCAGGAAACCGACGCCGAGCGCGCCGGCCTGGTAGCCGGCCGTGCTGGCCGCGTCGGGCGCGGCGCCGGCGATCGTGCCGCCGGTGGCGAGCACGGCGATGCGCGGCAGGGCCGCCGCGGACGGGGGGGATGCGGGATTCGGAGTATTCATGGCCGCGATTGTAATGGCTCGCGGCCGGGATCCGGCAGGTTCCGGCGCCACGGCCGATGCCGGCCGCCGCGCCTCATGGTTTGTCCCGATCACCCGGTCGCGCGCGTCGTCAACGGCCGCGGCGCCCGCAACGTTATAGGAAGTGCCGTTTCGGTGTTTTTCACATTGATTTGCCATAATCGGAGCGCACGGTGCGATGTGGCCCTATCCTCATCGCAACGTGCTTCGTGACGGCGTCGACAACACGCAATTCACCCCATGGGAGTGTCGAAATGAAAATCCAATCGCTCGTAGCCGCAGTGCTCCTCGGCGGCATGCTGGCTTCCCCCGCGTTCGCGGCGAACAGCCAGCAGGACAAGATGAAGGCCTGTAACACCCAGGCAGCAGGCAAGACGGGCGACGAACGCAAGGCGTTCATGAAGGACTGCCTGTCGGCGAAGCCCGCGAAGGCGATGACGCAGCAGGAAAAGATGAAGGCCTGCAACACGCAGGCCACCGGCAAGAAGGGCGACGACCGCAAGGCGTTCATGAAGAGCTGCCTGAGCAGCCAGCCGGCCGCCTGAGTTCCGGCGCTCCCGTATCGAATGCCGCGCACCGCTTCGGCGGGCGCGGCATTTTTGTTTTCGTTGCATGCGCATCGACGCGTACGCGCGTGAAGCGCCTGCCGCACGTGTTCCGCCGCCGCCGTTCGACCGCCCGCCTCCACGCGTCCCACTTTCCGGGCCCGCCGTACCGGCGCCGCCACATGGTGCGGCAATTCGCCGCGTTTTCTTCTATGATGGCTGCAACGCGGCCCACCCAAGTACAAGAAGCGCCATCGGGCCGCCCTCGAGACGGACGCGCACGCGCGTCAATTGGAGGCATGGATGGCATGGAGACAACACCGCTGGTTCCGCCGCTGGCTGATCGTGATCGTGTTCTGGGCCGTGCCCGTCGCGATCGTCGCAGTACGCGAGATCCGCGAGGAAATGGCCTACAACAAGGCGGACCTGCAGCTCGCGCTGACCACCTGGCAGCTCACCGACGCGCAGCAGGCAGCCGGCGCCGCCGCGAAGTGTCACGGGGATCCTGACGAGGCGCGCGCGGCCGGCTGCCCGGCCGACGTGCTCGCCGCCAACGCGCCGCGCCAGCAGGCGGCCCGCGACGAATACGTGGTGCGCCGCACTACGCTCGCGGGCTATCTGTGGCATGCGTTCGTCGGCTACTGGGTCGTACCGGCCGCATTCCTGTTCGCCTGCGGCGTCGTGATCGCACTGATCCGCCGCGCGCTGCGCCGCCCGCCGATCAAGCCGCCCGTCCCGCCGGTCACGCACTGACCCGCCCGCAAGCGCCGTCGCCGCCCGATCTGCCGCCCTGGTTTCCCGCATGCCGACCCGCGCGGGGCGCGTCGGTGCGCGGGCGCCGATCCGATCGGTCCGTTGGCGCGCAGCGACACCGCCCCCCCGATTTGACGCTCTTTCACGCACGAACGAAAAGGGGTTGTAATCCGCTGTGATATAACTGCCGACGTGATCCGCTCCTTGAGCGAGACTCACTCCGAACGTCATCCGATGGAGAATAACGATGCAAAAACGGAATCTTGTGCTGAAAGCCGCCGCTGCGCTCATCGTCGGTAGCCTCGCGCTCACCGGTTGCACCACCACCCCGGACAAGCCGGACAACGCCGCGACCAGCGCGTCGAAGCGTCAGGCAATCGACTCGAGCGTCGATGCAACGCTGTCGCGCCTGTATTCCACGGTCAAGGGTTCGCGTGAACTCGTCGCGAAATCGCGCGGCGTGCTCGTGTTCCCGAACGTGCTGCAAGCCGGCCTCATCGTCGGCGGCCAGTCCGGCAACGGCGCGCTGCGCGTCGGCGGCAGCACCGTCGGCTACTACAACACGTCGTCGCTGTCGGTCGGCCTGCAGGCTGGTGCGCAGTCGAAGGCGATCGTGTTCCTGTTCATGACGCAGGAAGCGCTCGACGAATTCCGCGGCTCGGACGGCTGGGCAGCCGGCGCCGGCGCATCGGTCGCGCTCGTGAAGATGGGCGCGAACGGTGCGATCGACACGACCACGGCCACCGCACCGGTCCAGGTCGTCGTGCTGACGAACGCGGGCCTGATGGGCGATGTGTCGATCAACGGCACGAAGGTCACGAAGCTCAAGATCTGACGCTCACGCATGGCCCGTGCGCACCGCGCGCGGGCCATGCGCAAACGGCGATGTCCTTGCGGGCATCGCCGTTTTTTTATCCGCCCGCGCTCCGCGTCAGGTCGTCGAGTCGATCACCTTGAAGCGCGAGCGCTTCTGCGCGCGGATCACCGACTGGTAAACGTCGACGTACTGCTGCGCCATCCGCCGCGACGTGAAGCGTTCCTCGAAGCGCTGCCGCACGCGCGCACGCGGCAGCAGGTGCAGCCGGTTCACGGCAGCCACCGCACTGATTTCATCCTCGACGATGAAACCCGACACGCCCTCGTCCAGCACCTCGGGCACCGCACCGCGATTGAACGCGACCACCGGCGTGCCGCACGACATCGCCTCGATCATCACGAGGCCGAACGGCTCCGGCCAGTCGATCGGGAACAGCAGCGCATGCGCGCCCGACAGGAATTCGGCCTTCTGGTGATCGGCGATCTCGCCGATGTATTCGACGTGCGGCAACGCGAAGAGCGGCTTGATCTCGCGGTCGAAATACTCCTGGTCGGCCGCATCGATCTTCGCGGCGATCCGGATCGGCAGCCCGCACTGGCGCGCGATGCGAATCGCCGTGTCGACGCGCTTCTCCGGCGAGATGCGGCCGAGGAACGCGAGATAGCGCGGCTCGACGGGCTGCGGCATGTACAGCGTATCGGGCAACCCGTGGTAGACGGTCGTCAGCCATTTCGCCTGCGGCAGCGGCTGGCGTTGCGAGTTCGAAATCGAAATCACGGGCGCCGTATTGAAGGTGTCGAACACCGGCTGCTGCTCGGGCAGGTCGAGCCGGCCGTGCAGCGTCGTCACGTAAGGCGTTTCCTGCCGGTTGAAGACCGAGAACGAGTAGTAGTCCATGTGGAAATGGAGCACGTCGAAGTCCTTCGCGCGGCGCGCGACCGTCTCCATCAGCAGCATGTGCGGCGCGACGCGGTCGCGAATCGACGTGTCGAGCCGCAGCGCGCGCGGCCAGACCGGCTCGAGCTTCGCCCGTGTCGTCGAGTCGCCGCTCGCGAACAGCGTCACGTCATGGCCGAGATCGACGAGCGCCTCGGTGATGTAGGACACGACGCGCTCCGTGCCGCCGTACAGCTTCGGCGGCACCGATTCGGTCAGCGGGGCGATCTGGGCAATTCTCATGGTCCACGTCTCCTGTGTCCTGTCCCGTTCGGCAGGCGGGAGCATGCGCTTTTCGCGCGCCCCCGCCCCGTGCAGCGCCTGCCGGCACGGCGCCGGCCGGATATCCTGCCATTATTCGCAATCCCGGTCCCCGGAACCGCCTGTCTTGCATTTTATGGGCGTTGTTACAGACAGGATACATTCGTTCCGCCTCGCCCGATCGCACCGCATCGTGCACCGTCGGGCCATGCCCCCGCCCGGGCGCGGCCAAATGCACGCGGCCTGGCCCGTCAGCGCGACGGCCACTTCCACGGCGGCAGGTCACGCGTGTCGGCATCGACGAGCGCTGTCGCGCCGAGCTGCTTGTCGAGCACCAGCGATTCGCAGCCGGCCTCGCGCTCGAGCGTCGCGATGAGCCGCGCCGCATGCGACACGACCAGCACCTGCGAGCGCTGCGCGGCCTGCGCGATCAGGCGGCCGAGCGCCGGCAGCAGATCGGGATGCAGGCTGGTCTCCGGTTCGTTCAGCACCATCAGCGCCGGCGGCCGCGGCGTCAGCAGCGCGGCCGCGAGCAGCAGATAGCGCAGCGTGCCGTCGGACAGCTCGGCCGCCGCGAGCGGCCGCAGCAGCCCCGGCTGGCGCATCAGCACGTCGAAGCGGCCGCGGCCGCCCGGATTGTCGATCTCGACCGATGCGCCCGGAAACGCGTCGTCGATCGCCGCATCGAGTGCCGCGCCGTCACCGATTTCGCGAATCGTCTGCAGCGCGGCGGCAAGGTCGGCGCCGTCGTCCGCCAGCACCGGCGTATGGGTGCCGATATGCGACTGCCGTGCCGGCGCCTGCGCATCGGTCCGGAAATGGTCGTAGAAGCGCCACGAGCGAATCCGCTCGCGCACCGCGATCATCTCGGGCGCGCCGGTCGGATCGGCGAACTCGGTCATCATGCTGTCGAAGCTCGCGACCGGCTGCGGAATCGTCCGCCAGTCGCCCGACGCGGTGCGTGCGCGGATCTGCGCCCCCTGCCGGTCGACCCGCAGCGTCGACGGGCGCGGCAGCGCGCCGCCCCAGATGCATTCGCGCTTGACCACCGGATCGAGCCGGAACATCGACGCGTCGTTCTTCACCGGTAGGCCAAGATCGATCGCGTAGCCGAAATCGTCGCACGCGAAGCCGAGCTTCAGGCTCACCGGCCCCTTGCGCACCGTGCCGGTCACCGGTTCGTCGCCGTTCAGCATCGCCCGCGAGAAGCGCTCGGGGCCGGCCCATAGCGTCGACGGCAACCCGCCCTCGCGGGCGAGCGACGGGATCACGCGGCCCTGCGCGGTGTCGGCGAGCAGCCTCAGCGCGCGGTATACGCTCGACTTGCCGCTGCCGTTCGGCCCCGTGACGACGTTGAGCGCCGCGAGCGGCACGATCAGCTCGCGCAGCGAGCGGTAATTGGCGATGGCAAGCGTGTTCAGCGCGGTCATGACGATGGATGGCGGGCAGGCACCGGGCCGCGTTCAGCGGCCTTCGACGGCCTGCGGATCGGCTGCGGTGTTGGCCGCCGTGCTGGCGGCGGGCGCCCGCGCGTGCGGCCGTTCGGGATTCGGCGCGTCCGGCGCGGAATCACGCGGATACAGTTCCATCCGGCTGCGCGGCAGGCATTGCGGATAGCGGCCCTGCAGGTATGCGATCAACCCTTCGCGCACGCGGCAGCGCAGATCCCAGCACGACGACGAATCGGCCGCGCTGACGAGCGCGCGCAACTGCATCGTGCGCTCCGTTGCATCGGTCACCTGCAGCACCTGCACGCGGCCGTCCCACTCGGGCGCCGCATGGACGAGCCGCGCGAGCTCCTCGCGCAGCGGCGCGAGCGGCGTGCGGTAGTCGACCGACAGGTAGACCGTGCCGATGATTTCCGCGCTGTTGCGCGTCCAGTTCGTGAACGGGTTCTCGATGATCCACTGCAGCGGCACGACGAGGCGCCGCTGGTCCCACAACCGCACCGACACGAACGAGCCGGTGATTTCCTCGATGCGCCCCCACTCGCCCTGGATCACGACCACGTCGTCGAGCCGGATCGGCTGCGTGAGCGCGATCTGCAGCCCGGCAATCAGGTTGCCGAGCACCGGCCGCGCAGCGATACCGGCGACCAGGCCCGCGACGCCGGCCGACGCCAGCAGGCTCGCGCCCACCTGGCGCACGTTCGGGAACGTCATCAGCGCGGCGCCGGTGCCGATGATCACGATCAGCACCATCACGGTCCGCACGAGCACCTTGGCCTGCGTATGGATGCGCCGCGCCTGGAGGTTGTCGGCCGTATCGAGCGGATGCGCCTGGATGATCGCGTCGCCGACGCCCGCCGCGAGCCGCACCAGCAGCCATGTGAGCGACACGATGGAGCCGACCGCCGCCGCGGTGCGCATGCCGCCCACGAACGACATGCCGTCGTCGGCCTGGACCCACAGGAATTCGAGCGCCAGCAGCGCGAGCACGACGAGCGACGGCTTGTCGATGTAGCGCAGGATCGCGCTCATCAGCGGATACGGCTGCGCGATGCGCTTGACGATGCGTGCGCCGAGACGGTGCACGATCGCGACGACCAGCACGACGATGACCGACACGGCCAGCGTGCCGAGCCACGAATGCAGCGGCGCATCGGCGATGCGCTGCAGTTCCTCGATTGAAATCATCGGCGCCCGGGATGCTTCGGTTATGAGGCGCGCACGCCTCGTCCTGGATGCGTCGGCGACGTCCGGGTAGCGCACGCACCGGCACGCGCCCGGACACGGCGTCAGATCAGTTGCCGCCCCTGCAGGGAAACGCCTTGCCGAGACCGAGCGACACCGCGGTGCTCGCGTTGTAGTCGGCCAGCTTCGGATTTTCAGCGATGTACTTGCGCACCGCATCGGTCATCTGCTGCGCCCGGATGTCGGGCGGCAGGCAGAAATACTGGCCGACACGCGGCCCCGTGGTGCCGCCGATCGCGTCGATGGTGTTGTAGACGCCATCGGCAGCGCCTTCGATGTAGGCCGCGCACGACGCCCGCGACTTGACGTCCGTCTTCGCGCACAGCCGGTCGAGATCCGCGCCCGTGAAAGCCGCCGCCGACAACGGCACGGCAAACGCCGCGGCACAAAACATTGCGCGCAACATGGTGTTCCTTATGTCAATGCGGCCCGAGACCGCCTGCTGCGTTGGCCGGCGCGGCGCCGGACACCCTTCTCCGGCCGGAGTCCGCCCGGCCGGGTGCGCACCGCCGCCCTGGCCGGTGCACCGAAAACCGTCATTTTGCACTCTTTTGCGCATCTGCCGGCGCCGACGCGCCGATACGCACCGTACGCTTGCTCAGGATGTCGATCGCGTCCGGCGCCTTGTAATGCTTCGCGAACTCGAGCGCGGTGATGCCGAGCTGGTTCTTCACCTGCGGATCGGCCCCCTGGTCGAGCAGCAGCGTGACCGTCGACGCATGGTTGCCGCGCGCGGCCATCATCAGCGGCGTGGTGCCGTTCGGCGAAGCCGTGTCGATATACGCGTCATGGTCGAGCAGCACCTTGACGACCGCGTCCTGGCCGTTGGTCGCCGCGTAGTGCAGCGGCGCCCAGCCCTTCTTGCTGACTTCCGCGCCCTTGTCGATCAGCAGCTTGACGAGGCCGACGTCGCCGTTCAGCGACGCGAGCATCAGCGCGTTCTCGCCGGCCTTGTCTTCCTTCTCGAGGTCGACGTTCGGCGTCGTGGCGATCGCCGCCGCGACCTTGTCGGATTTCTCGCGCGCGGCGATCACCAGCAGCGGGTCGCCGTTCGGCGCGAGCGTGTTCGGATCGAGGCCGTTCTTGAGCTGCTTGCCGATGTCGGCGATGTCGTCGAACTTGACGGCCTTGACGATCGCGTCGAGCGACTCGGCATGCGCGCCGGCTGCAGCGAACAGGCCGCTCGCGATCAGCGCGGCGGCAACGAGTGCGCGTTTGGTCGGATGGTTGGTCGGCTTCGTCATTGTTGTGGGCTCCTTCCCTGGGTTGTCGGCTGCGCGCGCGTCGTTAGCGGGCGATCTTGAACAGCCGGAAAAAGTTCTGTGTCGTCGCATCGGCCAGCGCCTCGACGGCGATCCCGCGCTCGGATGCGATAAAGCGTCCGACATGGCTGACGTACGCAGGTTCATTCGGCTTGCCGCGATACGGCACCGGCGCGAGGTACGGCGAGTCGGTCTCGATCAGCAGCCGGTCGAGCGGCACGCGCCGCGCGACGTCCTGCACGTCGGTCGCGTTCTTGAACGTGACGATGCCCGACAGCGAGATATGGAAGTTCTGCGCGAGCGCCTGCTCGGCGACGGGCCACGGCTCGGTGAAGCAGTGCATCACGCCGCCCGGCACGTCCGCGCGCTCCTCGGCCATGATCCGCAGCGTGTCGTCCGACGACGACCGTGTATGGACGATCAGCGGCTTCATCGTCGCGGTCGCCGCGCGGATGTGCGTGCGAAAGCGTTCGCGCTGCCATTCCATGTCGGCGATCGAGCGGCCCTCGAGACGGTAGTAGTCGAGGCCCGTTTCGCCGATCGCGACGACCTTCGGGTGCGCGGCCAGCTCGACGAGTTCCGCGAGCGTCGGCTCGCGCGCGTCCTCGTGATCGGGATGCACGCCGACCGACGCGTAGACGTTGTCGTACGCGTCCGCGATCGCGAGGACCTCGGGCAGCGTCTCGAAATCGACGGACACGCACAGCGCGTGCGTGACGTCGTGTTCGCGCATGTTCTCGAGAACGGCCGGCAGGCGATCGGCCAGGCCCTTGAAATTGATGTGGCAGTGAGAGTCGACGAACATCGTGTTTCCTGAATACGTAAGGCGGGCGCTCATGCGCTCGCCGGCGTGCGGCAGCGGGCGGCGTTCGCGGGCCGGCCGGCCGCGGTCGCGTCGCCGAGTAAGCCGAACATCGTTTCGCAACCCATCAGAAACAATGCCGGGTCACGCAAACATTTCCCGATATCCGAGAAACAATTCCTCGAATACGAGCCGCGCGTTCAGCGGATGGTTCTCGACCGTCCGCTGCCGCGTCACGGCCTTCATGAAGCGCGCGAACGCGTTCGCGTCGACCGATTCCGCGCAGCGCGCGAGCGCCGCCGCGTGCATCGGGAAGTAGCGCGGCGCGCCCGCCATCCGCTGCGCGAGCAGATCGTACAGCCAGCGCTGCAGCCAGCCGAGCACCAGCGGCACCGGCAGCTTCTGCAGCGTCTCGCCGCATGCGAACGGGTCGCATGCCGCACCGGCCGCGAGCTGCCCGAGCGTGTAGTCGCGCAGCGGGCGGTTCTCGTCGCTCGCGAGCGCCAGCGCGGCGAGCGGCGCGCCGCCGGCTTCGGCGAGCAGCGCGCTCGCATGGTCGACGCCCTGCGCCGCGAGCCAGGCCGCGGCCGCGTCGGGCGCCGGCACGGTCATCGGCCACTGCCGGCAGCGGCTGATGATCGTCGGCAACAGGCGGTCGATGCGTGCCGACACGAGCAGGAACACGACGCCGGACGGCGGCTCCTCCAGCGTTTTCAGCAGCGCATTCGATGCGGCGACGTTGAGCGCCTCGGCCGGATACAGCACGACGACGCGCGCGCCGCCGCGGTGCGAACCGACCCCGCAGAAGTCGAGCAGCGCGCGCACCTGCTCGATCTTGATTTCCTTGCTCGGCGCGCGCGTCTTCTTGCCGCCCTCGTCCGCGTCGGCCGGCTTCGCGTCGTCCGCGGCGCCCGGCGCTTCGCCGGCCAGCACCTCGGGCAGCACGATCCGGTAGTCCGGGTGATTGCCCTGCGAGAACCAGGTGCAGGCCGCGCAGGTGCCGCACGGCTCGCCGTTCGGCAGCGGCGATTCGCACAGGAAGCCCTGCGCGAGATGCTGCGCGAACTGCAGCTTGCCGATCCCGGCCTGGCCGTGCAGCAGCAGCGCATGCGGCCATTGCGCGCGCAGTTGCTGCAGGCGGTTCCAGTCGTCGGTCTGCCACGGATAGATCATGTGGTGCGTTCCTTGCGGGTTACAGCGCGGCGAGCACGCGTTCGAGCTGCCGGCGGATCTCGGGAATCGACTGCGTCGCGTCGACGATCGCGAAGCGGTGCGGCGCCTCTTCCGCGCGCCGCAGGTATTCGCCGCGCGTGCGCGTGAAGAACGCGTCGGACTCGCTTTCGAACTTGTCGGGCGTGCGCGCCGCGCCGCGGCGCTCGCTCGCGACCTGCGGCGCGACGTCGAACAGCACCGTGAGGTCGGGCTGGAAACCGCCCTGCACCCAGCGCTCGAGCGTCTCGAGCTTGTCGCGCGGCAGCCCGCGGCCGCCGCCCTGGTACGCGAACGTCGCGTCGGTGAAGCGATCGGACACGACCCAGTCGCCACGCGCGAGCGCCGGCTCGATCACGAGCGCAAGATGCTCGCGGCGCGCGGCGAACATCAGCAGCGCTTCCGTCTCGAGATCCATCGGCTGGTTCAGCAGGATCTCGCGCAGTTTCTCGCCGAGCTGCGTGCCGCCCGGCTCGCGGGTGACGACGACCTGCCGGCCGGCCGCGGCCAGCTTGCCCTGGAGGCGTTCGCAGAACCATTGCAGGTGGGTAGTCTTCCCCGCCCCGTCGATGCCTTCGAACGTAATGAATTTACCGCTCGCCATTATTGCCCTCGTATGTACTTGTCCACGGCCTTGTTGTGGTCGCCGAGCGTGTCCGAGAACACGCTCGTGCCGTCGCCCTTTGCGACGAAATAGAGCGCGCTCGTCTGCGCCGGATTGATCGCCGCCTGCAGTGCGGCGACGCCCGGCAACGCGATCGGCGTCGGCGGCAGGCCGCGTCGCGTGTAGGTATTGTAAGGAGTGTCGGCCTGCAGGTCGCGCTTGCGCAAGCGGCCGTCGTACGCGTCGCCGAGCCCGTAGATCACCGACGGATCGGTCTGCAGCGGCATGCCGATGCGCAGCCGGTTCGCGAACACGGCCGCGACGAACGCGCGGTCGGCCGCGTGGCCCGTTTCCTTCTCGACGATCGATGCGATCGTCAGCATTTCGTAAGGCGACTTGTACGGCAGCCCCGGCACGCGCGCGGCCCAGGCCTCGTCGAGGCGCGTCTGCATCAGGTGGTACGCGCGCCGATAGATGTTCAGGTCGCTCGTGCCCTTGTCGAACAGGTAGGTATCCGGGAAGAACAGCCCTTCGCCGCTGCCGCGCTGCACGGTGCTGTCCGACGCGCCGATCGCGCGCAGCAGCTCGGCGTCGCTCATGCCGGCCGTGGTGTGCGCAAGATCGGGGTTCCCGTCGAGTTCCGCGCGCATCCGCTTGAAGGTCCAGCCTTCGATCACCGTCGCGACGTATTCGTTCACGTCGCCGCGCGCGATCTTCTGCAGGACTTCGTAAGGCGTGATGCCCGTCTTGAATTCGTAGTTGCCGGACTTGAGCCGGCTCGACAGCCCGAGCACGCGCGTCATCGCGACGAAGCCGAACGGCTCGACCGGCACGCCGCCGCGCTTGAGCTGCAGCGCGACGCTCTTCACGCTGCTGCGCGGCTTGATCGTGACGTCGAGCGATGCCGAACCCAGCAGCAGCGGCCGGGTCGCCCAGTAATATCCGCCGCCCGCGCCGGCAGCGGCCACAACGACGGCCAGCGCCGCGATCGTCGCGGCGCATTTCTTCAGTAGGGACATGGAAACGTGACTCAGGTAAGACCCATATAATACTTGCTCGCCTCCGTCAAAGTCAGGGTTGACTGTTCCCTCATTCCATGAGCTCACCGTTCGCTTCACCGGCTGCCCAGGCCGCATCCGCCTCGCTCCCCGTATTCCCCCGCCCGTCCGCCGCCGATTTCGATGCGCCGGGCGCCTGCATGCCGCTGCCGCAGTTCGGCGTGATCGACGTGGCCGGCGACGACGCCGCGACGTTCCTGCACAGCCAGCTGACCAACGACATCGAGCATCTCGATGCCGCGAGCGCACGGCTGTCCGGCTATTGCTCGCCGAAGGGGCGCCTCCTCGGGTCGTTCCTCGCGTGGCGTGCCGGCCACGATGTGCGCCTGCTGGTGTCGAAGGACGTGCAGCCCGCCGTGCAGAAGCGGCTGTCGATGTTCGTGCTGCGCGCGAAGGCGAAGCTCACGGATGCGAGCGACGCGCTCGCGGTGGTCGGCTTCGCGGGCGACGTGCGCGAAGCGCTGGCGGGCATCTTCGATGCGCTGCCCGACGGCGTGCACGTGAAGGTCGACGGGCCGGCCGGCACGCTGATTCGTGTGCCCGATGCGGCCGGCCGCAAGCGCTATCTGTGGATCGGCCAGCGCGCGGAAGTCGACGCACGCATCGCCGCGCTCGCCGGCACGCTGCCGGTCGTGTCGCCGGCCGTGTGGGACTGGCTCGACATTCGCGCGGGCGAGCCGCGCATCACACAGCCGGCCGTCGAACAGTTCGTGCCGCAGATGATCAACTTCGACGTGATCGGCGCCGTCAACTTCCGCAAAGGGTGCTACCCGGGCCAGGAAATCGTCGCGCGCAGCCAGTACCGCGGCACCATCAAGCGCCGCACCGCGCTCGCGCATGTCGCCGGCGAGACCGATACCGTGCATGCCGGCGTCGAGCTGTTCCACAGCGACGATCCCGGCCAGCCGTGCGGGATGATCGTCAACGCGGCGGCCGCGCCCGCGGGCGGCGTCGACGCGCTCGTCGAGATCAAGCTCGCCGCGCTCGACAGCGGCACCGTGCACGTCGGTTCGGCCGACGGCCCGGCGCTCGCGTTCGACGCGCTCCCGTACGCGTGGCCGACGGAAGCGTGACGCACTGACAACCCGTTCGCGCGCCGGCTCGCGAGTCGCAGCCGGCGCCCGATGTTTCCTGCGAGAGATTCGCCCGATGTGTCTGATTGCCTTCGACTGGCAGCCTGATGCCGCCGCCGGTCCCGTCTTTACCCTCACCGCCAACCGCGACGAGTTCTTTCGCCGCACGAGCGCGCCGCTCACCTGGTGGGAGGATGTACCGGGCGTGCTGGCCGGCCGCGATCTCGAAGCCGGCGGCACGTGGCTCGGCGTATCGCGCGACGGCCGCTTCGCGGCGCTGACGAACTACCGCGCGCCGTTCGACATCCGCGCGGGCGCGCCCACCCGCGGCAAGCTCGTGTCCGATTTCCTTCGCGGCTCGTCCGTCGCGCCGCTCGACTATCTCGGGCAGCTTGCCGAGCATGCGGCCGTATACAACGGCTTCAACCTGCTCGTCGGCGACTGGACGCGGCGCGAACTCGCGTGGTTCTGCAACCGAGCGCCCGACGGCGAAAGCAGTGTCGCCGCGCCCGTCGCGATCGCGCCCGGCGTGCATGCGCTGTCGAATGCGCGGCTCGATACGCCCTGGCCGAAAGTGGTGCGCAAGCGCGCGGAGCTCGGCACGCTGCTCACCGACAATCCGACCCCGTCGCTCGACGAGCTGATCGATCTGATGCGCGATCCGCATGTCGCGGACGACGACGCGCTGCCGCACACGGGCATTCCGATCGAGCGCGAGCGCGCGCTGTCGGCCGCGTTCATCGAGACGCCCGAATACGGCACGCGCGGCACGACCGCGCTGCGCGTCACGATGAAGGAAGGCGTGCGGCTGACGGTCGAGATCAAGGAGCGCTGCGACGACGACGGTTCGCACCGCACCGTCCGCCCGGGTGCGTTCGAGCGCACGTTCACGTTCGACGTCGACGCAACGCGGCCGCGCTGAACGCGCATTGCCCGCGCTACGGCGCGCGCGCCATCTCGACGTGCGGCACGCCGGCTTCGACGAACGGTTCGCCGACCGCCGCGAAGCCGTGCCGCACGTAGAACGACACCGCCGAATCCTGCGCGTAGAGCCGCACGACGGTTTCGCCGCGGCGCCGCGCGGCAGCCAGCAGCGCGTGCAGCACGGCCGACCCGACGCCCTGCCCGCGCGCGTCGGCCAGCACGGCGACGCGGCCGATCGTGCCGGACGGCAGCAGCCTCCCCGTCGCGACCGCGCGGCGTATTCCCGTCGCCGTGTCGATCCGGTACGCGACCGCATGGAGCGATAGCGGATCGTCGTCGTCGAGCTCCCATTCCGGCGGAATCTGCTGCTCGCGCACGAATACCGCGTCGCGAATCCGCGCGGCGTCGCCACCCAATAGCGTCCAGTCACCCGTTTCCACTACGCCGTCCGTCATCGCAGCCCTCCATGCGGCGCACACGCCGTCAAACGCCTGCCGTCAAACGTCGTCGAACGCGGCCTTCAGCGCCGCGGCCGCATCGGCATGCGCGGCCCGTACTTCGGGCACGTAGCCGCCCATCTTGAAGAATTCGTGGATCATCCCCGGATAGCAGACCAGCGTAACCGCATTGCCGGCCGCGCGCAGCTTGTCCGCGTACGCGGCGCCCTCGTCGCTCAGCGGATCGTATTCGGCCGTCGCGATCCAGGCCGGCGCGACGCCCGCAAACGACGGCGCGTCGCGCGTGCCGTCGAGCGGCGCGAAGCGCCAGTCGTCGCGGTCGGCCGGATCGCGCACGTATTGCGTGAAGAACCACTGGATCGTGTCCTGCGACAGCAGGTAGCCGTTCGCGAGCCGTGCGTGCGATTCGGTGCCCTGGTAGCCCGTCACGCCCGGATAGATCAGCATTTGAAGCGCCAGGCGAATGCCTGCGTCGCGCGCGAGCACCGCGCAGACGGTTGCGAGCGTGCCGCCCGCGCTGTCGCCGCCGACCGCCAGCCGCGCGGCGTCGATGCCGAACGCGGCGGCCTCGCGATGCAGCCAGCGCAACGCGTCGTCGGCATCGTTCACCGCGGTCGGAAACCGGTGCTCGGGCGCGAGCCGGTAGCCGACCGACAGTACCGCACATTGCACGCCGTGCGCGAACATCCGGCACAGCGCATCGTGCGTGTCGACGCTGCCGACCGTGAAGCCGCCGCCGTGGTAGTAGACGAGCGCGGGCAGCGGCTCCGCGAGGCTCGGCTCGACCGGCAGGTACAGCCGTGCGCCGATCGTGCGGCCGTCGCGCGTCGGCACGACGCATTCCTCGACCGAATGCATCGGCGCCGGCGCGACGTCGAGGATCGGCGCGCTCTTCTCGTATGCGGCACGCGCCTGTTGCGGCGTCTGATGGTGATAGGACGGACGTTTCGCGCGCTCGATCATGTCGAGCACCTGGGCGATCTTCGGATTCAGCGGCATCGGTGAGGACGGCGCCTGCGTGGCGCCGTGAACGGACAAGCGTCACATGATGCCATGCCCGCGTCGGGCCAGCGCTACGCGCGCCGCGTGTCGAAGTACCGGCCCTTCGGTGTCCTGTGAAGCGCGTCCTTCACGCAATCTCGCACCGCAAAACAAAACGGCCCTGCCTGTGAAGAGGCAGGGCCGTGCGTCGGGCCGCTTACGCGTCGCTCGGGCCGGGCTGCGCGTCCGGCGCCGTGCGCGAGCGTTGCCGCTTGATGTCGCGGCCCACCGCGAGCCGCCGCATGTACTTGAACGTACCGAGCGCCTTTGCGACGAAGTTGCCGTCGCTGTCGCGCACTTCGCCTTCGCAGTAGGCCATCGTCGTCGAACGATGCATCACGCGCCCGTACGCGCGCAATTCGCCGCGCCCAGGCTGCATGAAGTTCACCTTCATCTCGACCGTGACGACGCCGACGCCGTCGTCGGTCAGGCTGCGCGCCGCCATCGCGAGCGCGATGTCCGCGAGCGTCATCGTCACGCCGCCGTGCGCGATGCCCCACGTGTTCATGTGCCGCTCTTCGAGCGGCAGCACGATCTCGCTCGCGCCATCCTTCGCGGACACGAGCTGCACGCCGAGCAGGTCGACGAACGGGCTTTCGATCGACGGGCCGTCCGCCGGGGATGCCGCGTCGCTCATTGCTCGCTGTCGACGACGTAGTCGACGCACTCGCGCGATTCGGCCACCGCGACGACGAATTTCTTCACTTCAAGGTGAACCGGGTGCACCTGGTAGGCGTCGAGCGCGGCTTTGTCCGCGAAATCGGACACGAGCACGATGTCGGAGGTCGCATCGAGGCCCGGCGTCGCCACGCCGACGTCGATCTGCAGGATGCCCGGCACGAGATCGCGGCAGCCTTCGAGCTTTTCCTTCAGCTTCAGCGCGTTCTGCGCGCGCGTCGCGCCTTCCGCGGATTCCTTCAACTTCCAAATGACGATATGTCTGATCACTTCGTTCGCTCCAGTTCGTGTTGGTTCAGTGATTCGCCTGTAACCCTTACCAGTCGGGCTTCCTATGCCCTTTCGCTGTTCGCTCGCGTTCGCCGGAAATCGCGCCCAGCCGAGAAAAAAAGCGGGTAAGAAAGGGGGTATCACTCCAACCTTCCAAAGACGATACCCTCTTTTTTTACCGTGCCACTTACCGACGTCAAGATCCGACAAGCGAAGGCAGGCGACAAGCCTACCAAACTTACCGACGCCAATGGACTGTATCTTGAGGTGCGTCCATCCGGCTCCAAGCTCTGGCGATACCGATACAGGATTGCCGGGAAGGAGAATCTATTCGCGATCGGCGAATACCCCGCCGTCAGCCCCCGCGTGCTGAGTGCCTGTAGGGCCCCATTCCTTAAAAAATGCGCACTTTGCCAACCCGCGCACCCGCACTCGTGGGCACCGACTTGGGCTTACAAAACGACGTTTATTGCATTTTCAGAAATTAAATCAAGCATACCGAAACGGACTGAAACTCATCCTTAATTCAATCCCGCCCTATAATTTCTGGAAGATTTCGACATACATCTTGACTATCCTTAATCGCAGGACAATCTCTTGCGAAAAATATGAAATCTTCTATAAGGACATTCAGTTTTATCTAATAATCCGCTCCGATTGGCCACCTCAAGAGTCATTTTACAAAAGACTCAAACCATCGCCAGTGTAGTTGCTTAATGAAAACGACCGGAAAAACACATCGCCCACTCGATCAAATCTCATCAAAGGATGATTGCTGCTAGCAGACATCATCAGTCGAGCTCGCACAAAATTCGTGCCGGATTGGGGTGAGGTTCGCCATTGAGTGGTTGAGCCGATACGCGGGATCCGCACAGTAGAACGGAAGGAACAGAAATGAAGAAAACTCTCGTATCACTCGCTATTTTGGGGACCGTCGCATCACCTTCATGGGCCGACACGGCAACTTGCCAAAATCCAGTCGGTACGTGGCGCAACGAGTTGGGCTCAACAATGAAGATCTCCTCCGTCGCGAGCAGTGGCGCCATTACCGGAACGTATATCTCACCTTCCGGAACTAGCGGACAGACTTTTTCACTTTCCGGCTGGTATTACGCGGCACCGTCTTCAAGCCCCGGACTTGATCAAGTCACGTTGGTTACATTTTCCGTAAATTGGAACAATAACTCGGTTAGCTACAATAGCATTACAACATGGTCAGGACTTTGCCAAGTGAAGAACGGTGCACCGACGATCACGGCGCTTTACTATTACGCAAACGCTTTCGCTCAGTTTCCGTGGAAACACGTCAATGTAGGGCAAGATATTTTCACACCAGTTAACTCACAGTAAGAGGGCCGCTGCTGACGTTTCTACGCCCGAGTCGCGCGTCAGCGTCAGCGTCAGGACTCGAAATGAAAGCGCCTCGCTGCCAACGGATCGGCGCGAGGTGCAGTTCGAAGCACAACAAAAAGCCCTGAGGGCTTACGCACCCAGGGCTTCTATATCCATTTCGTAGGGACGAACGCCCCCACACGACCTAACGGGCTCCACTATGTGTTCTTATGTCCCGAGAGGTTTGCATGACTAACGCGCGGTGCCAGCGATTCTCGCAGTTGTCGGCGCATTGTGTCGGATACCGATCCGTTCACGTGATCGAGCAGTGCGTGCATGTCATGAAAACGACGAGACCAGTGCCGACGATATTCATCGAGCGGGACGTCGATCGCTTGCGCACCCACCCGAGCGACTTCAGCGCCTTGCCGATGCGACGCTGTTCCGGCAGCGACCATTTCGACGTGTCGAGCTTCAGAATGTCGGCCAGAATCTCTTCCATCGTCGTACGTGTCACGAATTCCAGGTCCTTGGCGATCTTGTTCTCGTACGCGTCGCCTTCGTAGCGCTCGGCCTGCTCGATCTCGAACAGCGGACGCTCCTGCTCGGTCACGTGCCACACGACAGCGATCTACTTGATACGAAGCCCGCCGGGAAATCGTGGCCTGTCACCGAGCCGGATGAAAACGGTGCCTGCGAGCCCGTCGAGACCCTGCGCGGCCCCGAGCGAACCGGTCGGATCAAGAGGCCGCTCGCTCACACTCGAATCGCACAACCGTCTCCGGGAGCGTGGATCTACGCGATCGAATACAACACTGGCACCAGCTTCGCGAGCGATGCACGGAAGGTACGCACTTTTTCACCGCGTCGGCACTCGACGGCGCGATCCGCGCAAACGGCGGCAGGCACCGCCTACCAAACTTGGCGGCACCGATGGAACGATCGCACGGTTCGCGGCACCGAACCGGTGCCGATCACGGAGTCTGTCATCCGGATCGCGCTTTGGAGCCGGGAACGGCGCACGCCTTCCGCTGCATCGCAGGAACGCGGATTGCTCATGCGTCGCACGCTCCGTTTTCCGCGCACTCCGGCATTGCCCGACAACAGTCGGCACAAACGCGGCGATTCAATTCCTGTCCGGCATCAATCGACGAATTGAAACGTCATTGTCAATTGTTTCGCCCACCGGATATCCGGATTCCACTATTCATTTTCATTAAATCGAATATTTTACCGACTCAACGGGTAATAATTGCAATCGCATTTTCAATCGAATATTGTAAAACCGCGAAAACATTATTGACTTCAACTTTCCCGTAAATTTAGAATCCCCTACGACGGCTTACGTTTCATTTTCTTCCGCCGGATACGAGTCGCCATTCGCTCGCGCGAAGGCCACCCCTGAGCCTTTTCCCGTGCCGCGCCGGGGCGACACCCTCTGCCATTTCCGTTTTCGACACTGATCGATCATTTGCTCATTTTCCGCGCAATTCGCTTGTCGCAGAAGCATCACATCTCGATTAATTCCAGGCATTCGCCCGAATGCCCGCAGCACTGAACGAAACGGACGGAAGATCCGTTCATTCGGCCATTCCGATAAAAATCGCCAGTCACCAGGAGGGACATCAACATGCATCGCCTTGCGAAGTCGCTGTGTCTCGGGTTCGTCTGCGCCGGCCTGCTCGCCGCATGCAACGACGACGACATCCGGTCGAGCGACGCACCGTCGCACAACGCCGCGCTGTCGTTCCGCATGGACACCGGCGGCCAGATCAATGCGTTCTACCGGCAGGACAAGGTCGCCGCGCACCTGCTGGCGCGCTCGTCGACGAAACCGCGCCTGCTCGTGGTCTTCCCCGCCGGCAACAGCGGCACTGGGCTGTGGTTCGACGACACCGCGCAGCCGGTGAACTGGAGCCTCGACACGCAACCGTCTGCGCTATCGGCCCCCGACACGCACGGCCGCCCGCTGTACGGCATCGGCGCCGACGTGTCGGTGGACACCGACACGCTGACGATCCGCCAGGGCGTGCTCAGCAACGTGCGCTTCCTGCGCGACTTCAACGGCGGCGCAACGATTCCGCAGCAGATCGTCACGGCGCCGACGATCCAGGGCAGCGCAGCGCAATGGCAGCGCGACCGGATCGACGGCGCGCCCGGCTATGCGCTGCGCATCACGCTGCGCGACGGCGGCAGCATCGCGCCGGCAGCGGGCGGCAAGCTCGTGCTGCGCGCACCGGCAGGCTCGCACACGCTGAAGCTGCATGTCGACGCGCTGTCGGGCGAAACGCCGCTGTCGCCGATCACGCGCGCCGATTTGCTCGCGCCGTCCGTGAACCCCGATCCGGTCAGCCAGAACGTGCTCGAATTCCTGAGCTTCCACGACAAGCTGCTGGCCGGCTCGTGGCAGTACGACACGTACTTCGGCCGCGACACGCTGATCTCGGTCCGCATGCTGATGCCCGTGCTCGAACCGGCGGCGATCGAGGCCGGTTTGTCGTCGGTGCTGAGCCGCCTGTCGGTGGACGGCAAGGTCGCGCACGAGGAAGGCATCGGCGAATTCGCGCTGGTCGACAACCAGAAGAACGGGCGGCCGAACGATCCGACGCCGACCTACGACTACAAGATGATCGACAGCGACTACCTGCTCGCGCCGATCGCGGCCGCGTGGCTGATCGACGACACGCGCGGCCAGGCCCGCGCGGCCGCCTATCTGGCGCAGCGCGGCAGCGACGGGCAGACCAACGGCAGCCGCCTGGTCGTCAACCTGCTGCACGTCGCGACGACCGCGCAGCCGTTCGCGCAGCAGCCGTCGGTCGCGAACCTGATCCACCTGCGGCCCGGAGAGATCGTCGGCAACTGGCGCGACAGCACCGACGGGCTCGGCGGCGGCGTCTACCCGTACGACGTGAACGCGGTGCTCGTGCCGGCCGCGTTGCGCGCGGCGAATGCGTTCCTCGCGCGCGGCCTGCTCGATCCGTACCTGGATGCCGCGCAGCGTGCGACGCTCGCCAACACGGCGAACCAGGCCGCCGCGTGGGAAACGCAGGCGCCGCCGCTGTTCCAGGTCAGCGTGCCGGCCGCGCAGGCAGCCACCGACGTGTCCGCCTATGCGCCGTCCGCCGGCGTGCCGGCCGGTGCCGCGCCGAGCGCACCGCTGTCGTTCTACGCGCTATCGCTCGATCAGCAGGGCAACCCGGTTCCGGTGATGAATTCCGACGGCGGCTTCGCACTGCTGTTCGGCACGCCGCCGGACGACGAGCTCCAGCGGATCGTCGCCGACGTCACGCGGCCGTTCCCGACCGGGCTCGTAACCGATGCCGGGATGCTGATCGCGAACCCGGCGTATGCGAACCAGTCGCTGTGGCCGAAGTTCACGAGCTCCGCATACCACGGCACGGTGATCTGGTCGTGGCAGCAGGCGATGTGGGTGGCCGGGCTCGATCGCCAGCTCGCGCGCCAGGACCTGTCGGCCGCAACCCGTGCGTTGCTCGCGCAGGCGCGGCAGACGATCTGGCAGGTGATCTCGAACGGACGCGACATGCGCACGTCGGAGATGTGGACATGGTCCTATGTGAACGGCCAGTACCGGACCGATGCATTCGGCACGCGCAGCGCGGACGCGACCGAAGCCAACGCGGCGCAGCTCTGGAGTACGACGTATCTCGCGATCCGCGATCCGCAGCAGCGCGCGGGCAAGTACTGGTGGCAGGCGTCGCAGCGGATGCAGGACACGCAGCCGACCGGCAACGCGGCGGCCGTCGCGTCGCGATAGCGCATCGCACGGGGGCGCTGGTGCGCGTGCTGGAACACGTGCCGTCGGCCGGCACGCCGATGCATGTGGTGTGGCCCGCGACGCGGTTCCTGCCGCACAAGCTGAGGGTGGCGATCGATGCGGTGCTGGCGGCGATTCCGCCGCTGCTCGCGTCGTAGGCAGCCGATTTCGACGAGCCGTGCGCGACTCGCCCCGCTCGCCCGGGCGTTACCGCGACACGACCCGGTTCCGCCCTTCCCGCTTCGCCTGGTACAGCCGCTCGTCGACCACGCGCAGCAACGCATCGACCGTACTGCCGTCGACCCCGTATTGCGCGACGCCGACGCTGACCGTCACCTGCACGCGCTTGAAGTCCAGCCCGAACGGCGCACTCGCGATCGACGAGCGCACGCGCTCGGCCGTCATCCGCGCGCCCTCGAGCGGCATCTCCGGCAGCAGCGCCATGAACTCCTCGCCACCGACTCGCGCGAGGCCGCCCGCCGGCCGGATCGCCTCGAGGCACTGGCGTACGACGCCGCGCAGCACCTCGTCGCCGATCTGGTGCCCGTACGCATCGTTGATGTTCTTGAAATTGTCGAGATCGAGCGCGAGCAGGCAAAACGGCGTGCCGTCGCGCTCGGCCCGCACCATCTCGCGCTCGACCTGCGCGATGAACTGCCGGCGATTCGATGCGCCCGTCATCGGATCGGTCGCGGCCATGTACTCGAGCTTCTGGTTCGTGCGCCGCAGTTCCTGCAGCGCGCTCTCGGCACGCGCCATCGACTCCGACAGCCGGCTCATCAGGTCTTCCTGGCTGTAGATCGCCGAGAACGAGCGCGTCGTCTGCAGCGCCTGCACGACGCCGTAGCTGAGCAGGAAGAAGCCGCCCGCGAAGATCGCATGCGCGAGCCACCACATGTGGTTCCACGGCTTGCCGAGAATGAATGCGAGCGACGACAGCGCGAACGCCATGATCGACATGCCGTAGATCACCATCAGCGGCGAGCGGATTCGCCGCGCGAGCAGCACGCCGACGTTCAGCAGCGAGAACACGAGCGCGCCGCCCTCCATCGACAGCCGCGTGCCCAGCGCGCCCGCGACCGGCGAATACGCGATGTACGCAACGGCCACGTTGACGATCACGAAGAACATGATCCACGGCAGCCACGTCCGCACGCTCGTGCGCTTCTCGACGCGATCGGGCGGACGCGAATACGACATCAGGCCCGTGAGCAGCAGGATCGACATCACGAGCCGCGACGCGGGCCCGTACAGCAGGAACAGCCAGATATTGTGGTGCGCCATCCCGGTGAACGCACCGTGCAGCGAATAGATCATCGCGAAGCCGAGAAAGCCGAGCGTCAGCCAGCGCAGCAGCGGCTCGCCGGACGACCGGTAGCACACCCACGTCACGTAGGTGACGAACGCGCCCTCGAGGGTCGCCGCCGCAATCGCGATTTCATGGAACACGTGGCTCTCGAACACGACACGCGGGTCGCCGAAGAACCACAGATAGGCAATCAGATAGGCAGGCAGCAACGCGAATCCGACCAGCAGGCATTTCGCGTAAAGCCTCGCGGCCGCGCTGACGACGCGCGGCGGTTCCCCGGCTGCATAGGTCGTACTCATTCGGTCCCCGGTCGGTCTGCTGCGTTGGTTCAACCTTCGCGGCACGTATCGCGCGATGTACGATCCGGCCCGTCGTGCCGAACGGCAAATGTCAGAGCAAGTATAGGTGGGGCAATTCGTTTGACAAGTAAGGGGAAACGGCATTGCCGGGAGCACGCTTTTTGCCTCCCGATCGTTTCGAATGGCAATCCTGCCGCGCCGATTCGCGTCGCATCACGGCCGCTGGCCTCGCCGAAGCGAAACCGCGGCCGCCGCCAGCCAAAGATCAGATAATTTCGAACAGGCCCGCCGCGCCTTGCCCGCCGCCGATGCACATCGTGACAACCACGTATTTCACGCCCCGGCGCTTGCCTTCGATCAGCGCATGGCCCGTCAGGCGGGCGCCCGACACGCCGTACGGATGGCCGACGGCAATCGCACCGCCGTTCACGTTCAGACGATCCTCGGGAATCCCGAGCGTGTCGCGGCAGTACAGCACCTGCACCGCGAACGCCTCGTTCAGTTCCCACAAGCCGATGTCGTCGACCTTCAGCCCCGCCTGCTTCAGCAGCTTGGGCACCGCGAACACGGGGCCGATGCCCATCTCGTCCGGTTCGCAGCCGGCCACCGCGAAGCCGCGGAACACGCCCAGCGGCTGCAGCCCTTCGCGCTGCGCGGCAGCGGCGCTCATCACGACGCACGCCGACGCGCCGTCCGAGAACTGGCTCGCGTTGCCGGCGGTGATCACGCCGCCCGGCACGGCCGAACGGATCTTCGACACGCCTTCGAGCGTCGTGTCGGGACGGATGCCTTCGTCGGCCGATACGGTCACTTCCTTCGTGAACAGGCGGCCCGTCGCCTTGTCGGCGATACCCGCGAGCACGGTGATCGGCGCGATCTCGTCGCGAAAACGACCGGCTTCCTGGGCGGCCGCGGCCCGCAGTTGCGACTGCACGCCGTACTCGTCCTGCCGCTCCTTCGAGATTCCGTAGCGCTTCGCGACGTTCTCGGCCGTCTGCAGCATGTTCCAGTAGATCTCGGGCTTGTGCTCGACCAGCCAGCCCTCCTGGACCATGTGCCGGTTCATCTCGTTCTGCACGCACGAGATCGATTCGACACCGCCCGCAACATATACGTCGCCTTCGCCCGCGATGATCCGCTGCGCGGCCAGCGCGATGGTCTGCAGCCCCGACGAGCAGAAACGGTTCACCGTCATCCCCGGCACGGTCACCGGCAGCCCCGCGCGCAGCGCGATCTGCCGCGCGATGTTCGCGCCGGTCGCGCCTTCGGGGTTCGCGCAGCCCATGATCACGTCCTCGACGCGCGCGGGGTCGAGCTTCGCGCGTTCGAGCGCGGCCGCGACCACGTGGCCGCCGAGCGTCGCGCCGTGCGTCATGTTGAAGGCGCCGCGCCAGGATTTCGCGAGCGGCGTGCGTGCGGTCGATACGATTACGGCTTCGGTCATGCGAGTCTCCTTCGGTCCTGCTTCATGTCAGGGTCTGTTTACATATGGAACGCGGCATGTGCGTTCCATATGTAAACAGACCCTGAATCGGATGGGGAATGCGCTACGCCGCCGGGCGCGCGCCCGCGGACGTCACATGTGCGACGCCCGCTGCCTGCATCTGCTGCCATGCGTGCGCGAGCGACCCGTTCAGGTCGATCGCGCGGCACGCGTCGTTGATCACCGCGGCTTCGAAACCGGCCGCGCGCGCATCGAGCGCCGACCACGCGACGCAATAGTCGGTCGCGAGCCCGCAGCACCACACACGCTTCGCGCCGAGTTCGCGCAGATAACCCGCAAGCCCCGTGCGGGTCGTGCGGTCGGCCTCGACGAACGCGGAATAGCTGTCGACCTGCGCGTCGCCGCCCTTGCGGATCACGAGCCGCGCATGCGGGATGTCGAGGTCGCGATGCAGCGCCGCGCCGTCGGTGTCCTGCACGCAGTGCACGGGCCACAGCACCTGCTCGCCGTACGGCAGCGTGAGCGTCGAGAACGGCTCGCGCCCCGGATGGTTCGCCGCGAACGACACGTGCTCGCGCGGGTGCCAGTCCTGCGTCAGCACGACCTGGTCGAAGCGTCGCGCAAGCGCGTTGATCACCGGCACGACCGCGTCGCCGTCCGGCACCGCGAGCGCGCCGCCCGGCATGAAGTCGTATTGCACGTCGATCACGAGCAGTACGTCGTCGGTGCGTTTCATTGCGTTTCTCCTGCGGAAATCGGTTGCGCCGCCGCGCGATATCGTCAGCCGTTGAACCCGCGGCCGGCCTTCGCGAGCTCCACGATCGACGGCGCGAGCTGCCATGCGTCGCCGTTCGGCGCGGCCGCATAGCGGCGAATCGCGCGCTCGACGTTGTAGAGGCCGACCATGTCCGCGTACAGCATCGGGCCGCCGCGCCACAGCGGGAAGCCATAGCCGGTCAGGTAAACCATGTCGATGTCGGACGCCTTCGATGCGATCTTCTCTTCGAGGATCTTCGCGCCTTCGTTGACGAGCGCGAACACCAGCCGCTCGACGATCTCGTCGTCGCCGATCTTGCGCCGCTCGACGCCGCGCTCCTTCGAATACGCGACGACCATCTCGTCGACCAGCGACGACGGCTTCGCGTTGCGATCGCCCGGCACGTAGTCGTACCAGCCGGCGCCCGTCTTCTGACCGAAGCGGCCCTGCTCGCACAGGCGGTCGGCGATCTTCGAGTACTGGAGATCCGGCTTCTCGACGTAACGACGCTTGCGGATCGCCCAGCCGATGTCGTTGCCGGCGAGATCGCTCATCCGGAACGGCCCCATCGCGAAACCGAACTTCTCGATCGCGCGATCCACCTGCGCGGGCAGCGCGCCTTCCTCGAGCATGAAGAGCGCCTGGCGGATGTACTGCTCGATCATCCGGTTGCCGATGAAGCCGTCGCACACGCCCGACACGACCGCC
The DNA here is from genome assembly GCF_900119325.1 of Burkholderia sp. NFPP32. Classification (NCBI taxonomy): domain Bacteria; kingdom Pseudomonadati; phylum Pseudomonadota; class Betaproteobacteria; order Burkholderiales; family Burkholderiaceae; genus Burkholderia; species Burkholderia sp. NFPP32. Next base: position 124,832 of record NZ_FPJP01000005.1, read on the forward strand.
GTCTTGCGGATCTTCTTCGCGACGGCCATCACGGTCGCGAGCACGTCCTTCGCGGTCTGCGCGCCGCGCACGACCTCGAGCAGCTTCATCACGTTCGCCGGGCTGAAGAAGTGCATGCCGACGACGTCCTGCGGACGCTTCGTGAACGCCGCGATCCTGTCGACGTCGAGCGTCGACGTGTTCGACGCGAGGATCGCGCCCGGCTTCGCGACTTCGTCGAGCTTCCTGAACACCTGCTCCTTCACGCCGAGTTCCTCGAACACGGCCTCGACGATCAGGTCGGCATCCTTCAGGTCGTCGTAGGACAGCGTCGGCGCGATCAGCGCCATGCGCGCGTCGAGCTTCTCCTGCGTGAGCTTGCCCTTCTTCACCTGCGCGTCGTAGTTCTTGCGGATCGTCGCGACGCCGCGCTCGAGCGCTTCCTGTTTCGTCTCGAGCAGCGTGACGGGCAGGCCCGCGTTGACGAAGTTCATCGCGATTCCGCCGCCCATCGTGCCCGCGCCGATCACGCCGACGCGGCGGATCTCGCGCAGCGGCGTATCGGCCGGCACGTCGGGAATCTTGCTCGCCGCACGCTCGCCGAAGAACGCATGGCGCAGCGCGCGGCTTTCCGGCGTCATCATCAGCGCGACGAAACCCTCGCGCTCGGCGACGCTGCCCTTGTCGAAGCCGTTCAGCACACCGGCCTCGATCGCGTCGATGCATTTGTGCGGCGCGGGGAAGTTCGGCGCCGCGGCCCGCGCGGAATTGCGCGCGAACTGGATGAAGCCCGCGGCGTTCTCGTGGACGATCTTGCGGTCGCGCACACGCGGATGCGGCCCCTTCTGCGCACCGACGCGCGCGAACGCGACGGCCGCGTCGAGCAGGTCGCCGTCGGCCATCTCGTCGAACAGCCCGCTCTTCGCGAGCTGCTCGGACGGCACGGGCGCGCCCGACACGATCATGTTCAGCGCGGTTTCGAGCCCGACCGCGCGCGGCAGGCGCTGCGTGCCGCCCGCGCCCGGCAGCAGGCCGAGCTTCACTTCGGGCAGCGCGACCTGCGCGCCGGGCGCCGCGACGCGGTAGTGCGCGCCGAGCGCGAGCTCGAGGCCGCCGCCCATCACGACGCTGTGCAGCGCCGCGACGACGGGCTTCGCGCTCGCCTCCACCGCGCGGATCACGGTGTGCAGCGTCGGCTCCTGCAGCGCCGTCGGCGTATTGAATTCGGTGATGTCGGCGCCGCCCGAGAACGCGCGGCCCGCGCCGGTCAGCACGATGGCCGTGACCGACGGGTCCTGCGCGGCGCGATCGAGCGCGTCCATGACGCCCTGCCGGGTCGACAGGCCGAGCCCGTTGACGGGCGGATTGTTGAGCGTGAGGACGGCCACGCCGTCGCGAGTCGAGTAATCCACTGCCATCTGCCTGCCTCCATGCATCGCGCGCCGGGGTGGCTGCGCTTCATTGTGCGCGGTCGAACGGCCGCATGTCCGGATCGAACGGAGGCAGCATACAACGAAAAAGCACGGTCGTTCAATTTGAATTTGTATCCCGACCGGGGGACGGATCGGGCGACCGGATCGCGGGCCGTCGCCGGCCCGGGCCTGCCTGGCCTTATGGCGCCTTGCGGCTCCTTATGGCTCGCACACCGCCGTCGGCAACACGTAATCGCGGAACGTCTCGCGCAGCTTCAGCTTCTGCAGCTTGCCGGTCGCGGTGTGCGGCAACGATTCGACGAACACGACGTCGTCGGGGATCCACCATTTCGCGACCTTGCCCTCATAGAACGCGAGCAGCGCGTCGCGGCTCAGGTTCGCGCCTTCGCGGGGCACCACGACGAGCAGCGGACGCTCGGTCCATTTCGGGTGCGCGCATGCGATGCACGCGGCTTCGGCCACGCCCGGGTGCGCGATCGCGACGTTCTCGATGTCGATCGAGCTGATCCACTCGCCGCCCGACTTGATCACGTCCTTGCTGCGGTCGGTGATCTGCAGGAAGCCGTCGGGGTCGATCGTCGCGACGTCGCCGGTCGGGAACCAGCCGTCCGACAGCGGCGACGCATCGCCGCGGAAGTAGTGATCGATCACCCACGGCCCGCGCACCTGCAGTTCGCCGAACGCGACGCCGTCCCACGGCAATTCATGGCCGTCCTCGCCGACGATGCGCATGTCGACGCCGCAGATCACGCGCCCCTGCTTCTCGAGCAGCCGGCGCTGCACGTCGAGCGGACGCTGCGACTGCGCCCAGTTGAGCTTCGCGAGCGTGCCGAGCGGCGACAGTTCGGTCATCCCCCACGCATGAATCACGCGCACGCCGTATTCGTCCTCGAACGTGCGCAGCATCGCGGGCGGGCACGCGGAGCCGCCTATCACCGTGCGGTTCAGCGTCGAGAAGCGCACGCCGGCTTCGCGCATGTAGTTCAGCAGGCCGAGCCACACGGTCGGCACGCCCGCGGAAAACGTCACGCGCTCGGCCTCCATCAGCTCGTACAGCGATTTCCCGTCGAGATCCTTGCCGGGCAGCACCAGCTTGCCGCCGGTGAGCGGCACCGCGTACGGCAGCCCCCACGCATTGACGTGAAACATCGGCACGACGGGCAGCACCGCATCCATCGCGGACAGGTTCATCGCGTCGGGCAGCGCGGCACCGTACGCGTGCAGCACCGTCGAGCGGTGCGAATACAGCACGCCTTTCGGATTGCCGGTCGTGCCCGACGTGTAGCAGAGCCCCGACGCCTGCTGCTCGTCGAGGCGCGGCCAGTCGAACCGGCCGTCCTCCGCTTCGACGAGCGTTTCGTAGCAGAGCAACGGCGTCGCGCAGGACGGCAGGTGCGCGGCGTCCGTCATCGCGACCCAGCCCTTCACGTGCGGACAGTGCGGCGCGATCGCGTCGACGAGCGGCGCGAAATTGATGTCGAACAGGACGTAGCGGTCTTCCGCGTGATTGACGATGTACGCGATCTGCTCGGGGAAGAGGCGCGGATTGATCGTGTGGCATACGGCACCCATCCCGCCGATCCCGTAATACGCCTCCAGATGCCGGTAGCCGTTCCACGCCAGCGTGCCGACGCGGTCGCCGGTTTCGACGCCGAGCCGTGCGAGCGCCTGCGCGAGCTGCTTCGCGCAGCGTTCGCAATCGCGGTACGTGTAGCGATGCACATCGCCCTCGATGCGCTTCGACACGATCTCGGTGTCGCCCGCGTGACGCGCGGCATGCGCAATCAGCGAGGACACCAGCAACGGCATGTCCATCATCTGGCCCAGCAACGGCTTACCCATCGTCTTGTTCTCCCGGAAGGACGCGAATCGGTGACCAGCCTCGAACCGGCGCGCGCCCGTCAGCGGCCCGGACGGGCGCGGCGCACGGTGCGCGGGCCGCCATGCGGGCGGCGCGGCGCCGCCTTACAATATCGGCTTACCCAGAGGCGCTCAACATGTCGTTTTCCCGAAGCGCAGCCGATCCGGCTGACACCTTGCCCGACCTCGCCGCCACGCTCGGCGCACCCGCCGAAGGCGCGTTCGTCCAGCTCGGCGACGCGTTTCATACGCGGCTGCCGGCCGCGCCGCTTGCCGCGCCGTACGTCGTCGGCTTTTCCGACGAAGTCGCGCAACTGCTCGACCTGCCTGCGTCGCTCGCCGCGCAGCCCGGCTTCGCCGAACTGTTCGCCGGCAACCCGACACGCGACTGGCCCGCAACCGCGATGCCGTACGCATCGGTGTATTCCGGCCACCAGTTCGGCGTGTGGGCCGGCCAGCTCGGCGACGGCCGCGCGCTGACGATCGGCGAGCGCACCGGCACCGATGGCCGCCGCTACGAGCTGCAACTGAAAGGCAGCGGCCGCACGCCGTACTCGCGGATGGGCGACGGCCGCGCGGTGCTGCGCTCGTCGATCCGCGAATTCCTGTGCTCGGAAGCGATGCATCACCTCGGCATCCCGACCACGCGCGCGCTGACGGTGATCGGCTCCGACCAGCCGGTGGTCCGCGAGGAGATCGAGACGTCGGCCGTCGTCACGCGCGTGTCGGAAAGCTTCGTGCGCTTCGGCCACTTCGAGCACTTCTTCTCGAACGATCGCCCCGACCTGCTGCGCCAGCTCGCCGATCACGTGATCGACCGCTTCTATCCGGATTGCCGAAACGCGGACGATCCGTACCTCGCGCTGCTCGAAGCCGCGACACTGCGCACGGCCGACCTCGTCGCGCAGTGGCAGGCCGTCGGCTTCTGCCACGGCGTGATGAACACCGACAACATGTCGATCCTCGGCGTGACGATCGACTACGGCCCGTTCGGCTTCGTCGACGCGTTCGACGCGAACCATATCTGCAACCACTCCGATAACAGCGGCCGCTACGCATACCGGATGCAGCCGCGCATCGCGCACTGGAACTGCTATTGCCTTGCGCAGGCGCTGCTGCCGCTGATCGGGCTGCAGCACGGCATCGCCGATGACGATGCGCGCGCCGAGCGCGCGGTGGACGACGCGCAGGCCGTGCTCGCGAAATTTCCGGAACGCTTCGGCCCGGCGCTCGAACGCGCGATGCGCGCGAAGCTCGGCCTCGAGCTCGAACGCGAGAACGATGCCGAACTCGCGAACAAGCTGCTCGAGACGATGCATGCGAGCCATGCTGATTTCACGCTGACGTTCCGCCGCCTCGCGCAACTGTCGAAGCACGACGCGAGCCGCGACGCGCCCGTGCGCGACCTGTTCATCGACCGAGACGCGTTCGACGCCTGGGCGAACCTCTACCGCGCGCGGCTGTCCGAGGAAACGCGTGACGATGCGGCACGTGCGGCCGCGATGAACTGCGTGAACCCGAAATACGTATTGCGCAACCATCTGGCCGAAGTCGCGATCCGGCGCGCGAAGGAAAAGGATTTTTCGGAGATCGAGCGGCTCGCGCAGATCCTGCGCCGGCCGTTCGACGAACAACCGGAGCATGACGCGTACGCGGCGTTGCCGCCCGACTGGGCCGGGTCGCTCGAAGTGAGCTGCTCGTCCTGAAGCCCCCAACCCGCGCGTATCGAACGACCGATCAGGAGAACCCCACATGTCCCACGATTCCGACGACAAGACCTTCCCGTACGAGAAGGACGACGCCGAGCTGCGCCGCCGGCTCACGCCGATGCAGTACGAGGTCACGCAGCATGCGGCGACCGAGCGCGCCTTCACCGGCGAATACACCGACACCGAAGACGCCGGCATCTACAAATGCGTGGTCTGCAGCACGCCGCTGTTCGAATCCGGTTCCAAGTTCCATTCGGGCTGCGGCTGGCCCAGCTACTTCAAGCCGCTCAACGGCGAGGTGATCGACGAGAAGGTCGACTACTCGCACGGCATGGTGCGCGTCGAAGTCCGCTGCAACCATTGCGGCGCGCATCTCGGCCACGTCTTCGAGGACGGCCCGCGCGACAAGACCGGTTTGCGGTACTGCATCAATTCGGCTGCGTTAAACTTCGAGTCCCGACCCGAAAACGAATGAGCGGCGCCGGGCGGATCGGCGAGACGGCCCTTTGGGGGCGACCTTCGCCGGGCGGCCTGCTTTCGGGCTGGCCGCCCCGATCCGCGACGGCGGTGCCTGGCGGGTCCCTACAACGGTGAAAGGCCGCGCACGCGGCGTTTCACGCAGCTGCGAGCGCCATGAAATTCCTGTTCGATCTGTTTCCGATCATCCTGTTTTTTGTCGCCTTCAAGGTCTGGGGCATCTTCACCGCCACCGCCGTCGCGATCGTCGCGACGCTGGCCCAGGTCGCGTGGGTCGCCTTCCGGCACCGGAAGGTCGACACGATGCTGTGGGTCAGCCTCGGCGTGATCGTCGTCTTCGGCGGCGCCACCCTCGTCCTGCATGACGAGAAATTCATTCAATGGAAACCGACTGTGCTGTACTGGCTGTTTGCGGTCGGGCTGCTTGCCGCGCGCTATGCGTTCGGCAACAACCTGATCGAGAAGATGATGGGCAAGCAGCTCACGCTGCCGCACCCCGTGTGGGACAAGCTGAACGTCGCGTGGGCGCTGTTCTTCGCGGTGCTCGGCGTCGCGAACCTGTACGTGGTGCACAATTTCACCGAATCGCAATGGGTGAACTTCAAGCTGTTCGGCACGACGGGCGCGATGGTCGTGTTCATCATCCTGCAGAGCCTGTGGCTCACGAAATACCTGAAGGACGAGTGACATGACGGACGCCTTTCTCCACGCGTCGCCCGACGAACGCATCGCACTGATCGAGGCACGCCTCACCGCATCGCTCGCACCCGTGTCGCTCGCCGTGCGCGACGACAGCGCGCAGCACGCGGGCCACGCCGGCGCGGCCTCGGGCGGCCACTACACGGTCACGATCGTGTCGGCCGCATTCGCGGGCAAGCCGCGCGTCGCGCGGCACCGGCTGGTGTATGATGCGCTCGCTGATGCGATGCAGCGCGGCATTCACGCGCTCGCGATCGTGGCTTACACGCCCGAAGAATTCAACGAATCTTCAATCTAGTCTCATTAGGAATTCCCGATGATCCTGAAATCCCCTCGCCTGTGGGTCGCGGCGGCTGCTTTCGCAGCGGCACCGGCATTTGCCCAGAACATCGCCGTCGTCAACGGCACGCCGATTCCGAAGTCGCGCGCGGACGCGATGGTTGCCCAGCTCGTCCAGCAAGGCCAGACCGACAGCCCGCAACTGCAGCAGGCCGTGCGCCAGGAACTCGTGAACCGCGAAATCCTGATGCAGGAAGCGATCCGCGAAGGCATCCCGAACCGTCCGGACGTGAAGGCGCAGGTCGCCGTCGCGCAGCAGACCGTCGTGCTGCGTTCGATGATCGAGAGCTTCCTGAAGAAGAACCAGCCGACCGATGCAGAAGTGAAGGCGCGCTACGACGAACTCGTCAAGGGCGCCGGCGGCAACCGCGAATATCACCTGCACCACATCCTCGTCGACAGCGAGCAGCAGGCCAAGGACCTGATCGCGAAGATCAAGGCCGGCGCGAAGTTCGAGGATCTCGCGAAGCAATATTCGAAGGATCCGGGTTCGGGCAAGAACGGCGGCGATCTCGACTGGTCCGACCCGAAGGCGTACGTGCCGGAATTCTCGGCGGCCGCGCAGAAGCTGCAGAAAGGCCAGATGACCGACGCGCCGGTGAAGACGCAGTTCGGCTGGCACATCATCCGCGTCGACGACATCCGCGACATCGCGCCGCCGCCGTTCGACCAGGTGAAGGCGCAGATCGCGCAACAGCTCGTGCAGCAGAAGCTGCAGGCATTCGAGGAAGGTCTGCGCCAGCAGGCAAAGATCCAGTAACGCAGGCGCCCGTCGCCCGTGCATCGACAAGCCGCTCTTCGGAGCGGCTTTTTCATTTGGCGCGCCGGAGCGCATGCATCGTGAGGCTCCGGCAGTCAGTCGACGCGCGATAAAAAGGCCGCTCCGAAGAGCGGCCTCTCGTGCCGGACATCACCCGCGCCGCAGCGTTCGCTACGCGGGATGGAGCGCGTCGTGATAGCGCACTTCGCCCGACGGCAGCGGCGCCGCTGCATCGAACGGCAACGCGAGGAAATACTCGGGCGGCACGTCGGGAAACACGATGTCGCCGGACGGCTCGAACCCGAAGCGCGCGTAGTACGCGGGATCGCCGAGCACGACGCAGCCGCGCGCGCCGAGCCGGCGCAACGCGTCGAGCCCCGCGCGCACGAGCCCGGCGCCGACGCTCTGCCGCTGGCAGTCCGGCAGCACCGCGAGCGGCGCAAGCCCGTACCATTGCTGTCGATCCGCCGGCTCGCCACCGATCGCGACTGGCGAGAACGCGACGTGGCCGATGATGCGGCCGTCGCGCTCCGCGACGAGCGACACGCTCAGCGCACCGTCCGCGCGCAGCGCGTCGACGATTCGCCGCTCGAACTGCCCGCCCTGCGGTTCGCCCGCGAACGCCGCGACGATCACACGGCCGATCGCGTCGGCCTCGCTCGCGCGCTCGTCGCGCAGCGTGACGACCTCGACCGGCGCGTTCGGGTCGAACCTCATCCGGATCAGCCGATCCAGCGGCGCGCGTTACGGAACACGCGCATCCACGGGCTCGCTTCACCCCAGCCTTCCGGGTGCCAGCTCATCGCGACCGTGCGGTGCACGCGCTCCATGTGCGGCATCAGCACCGAGAAGCGGCCGTCGGCCGTCGTCACCGACGTGATGCCGGCCGGCGAGCCGTTCGGGTTGAACGGATAGCGCTCGGTCGCTTCGCCGCGGTGGTCGACGTAACGCATCGCGACTGCAACGCGGTCGATGTCGCCCTGCTGCGAGAAGTCCGCATAACCTTCGCCGTGCGCGACCGCGACCGGAATCCGCGAGCCTTCCATCCCCGTGAAGAAGATCGACGGCGACTTCTCCACTTCGACGAACGAGAAGCGCGCCTCGAACTGCTCGGACTTGTTGCGCGTGAACTTCGGCCACGCTTCCGCACCCGGAATCATCGACGCGAGGCTCGACAGCATCTGGCAGCCGTTGCAGATGCCGAGCGCGAACGTGTCGGGACGCGCGAAGAACGCCGAGAACATGTCGGCCAGGTTCGCGTTGAAACGGATCGTCTTCGCCCAGCCTTCGCCCGCACCGAGCACGTCGCCGTACGAGAAGCCGCCGCACGCGACCGCACCCACGAAATCGGCGAGCGTCGCGCGGCCCGCGAGCAGGTCGCTCATGTGCACGTCGTGCGCGTCGAAGCCCGCGCGGTCGAACGCGTAGGCCGTTTCCAGATGCGAGTTCACGCCCTGCTCGCGCAGGATCGCGACGCGCGGCCGCGCGCCGGTCGCGATGAACGGCGCGGCGATGTCGTCGGCCGGATCGAAGCTCAGCACCGGCGAGATGCCCGGATCGGCCGCGTCGAGCAGCGCGTCGTATTCGGCATCCGCGCATGCGGGGTTGTCGCGCAGGCGCGCGATGCGCCAGCTCACTTCGCCCCATGCACGGTGGAGTTCGGTGCGCGGCGCATCGAAGATCTTCTTCGCGTCGCGGTACACCTCGATCACGTCGCGATCGTTGACCGAGCCGATCACGTGCGAGCACGTCGACAGGCCGAATTCACGCAGCGCGCCGAGCACCGCGTCGCGGTCGGCCGTGCGCACCTGCACGACGGCGCCGAGCTCCTCGGAGAACAGCGCGCGCAGCGTGCGATCGTCGCGGCGGCCGCTCGTCTGCTTCGCCCAGTCCTTCGCGTCGCCGTAGTCGGATTCGTGATGCGGGTCGAGCGTCAGCATGTCGACGTTCAGCGACACGCCCGCGTGGCCCGCGAACGCCATTTCGCACACCGTCGCCCACAGGCCGCCGTCCGAGCGGTCGTGGTACGCGAGCAGCTTGCCCTGCGCATTGAGCGACTGGATCGCGTTGAAGAAGCGCTTCAGGTCTTCCGCATCGTCGACGTCCGGCGTCGTGTCGCCGACCTGCTGCGTGACCTGCGCGAAGATGCTGCCGCCCATCCGGTTCTTGCCGCGGCCGAGATCGATCGCGATCAGCACGCTGTCGCCCGCGTCGGCGACGCGGCGCAGTTGCGGCGTCAGGTGGAGCCGCACGTCCTCGACCGGCGCGAACGCGGAGATGATCAGCGACACCGGCGCGACCACTTCCTTCGCGACGCCCTGCTCGTCCCACTTCGTCTTCATCGACAGCGAGTCCTTGCCGACCGGGATGCCGATCCCGAGCGCCGGGCACAGCTCCATGCCGATCGCCTTGACCGTGTCGAACAGCGCGGCGTCCTCGCCGGCCGTGCCGCACGCGGCCATCCAGTTCGCCGACAGCTTCAGCTTGTCGAGCGACGCGATCGGCGCGCTCGCGATGTTCGTGATCGCTTCGCCGACGGCCATGCGGCCCGATGCCGGCGCGTCGATCACCGCGAGCGGCGTGCGCTCGGCCATCGTCATCGCCTCGCCCTTGAAGCCTGCATAGTCGAGCGCGGTGACCGCGCAGTCGGCCACCGGCACCTGCCACGGGCCGACCATCTGGTCGCGCACCGACGTGCCGCCGACCGACCGGTCGCCGATCGTGATCAGGAACGACTTGCTGCCGACCGTCGGGTGCTTCAGCACGTCGACCGCGACTTCCGACAGCGCGATGCCCGTCACGTCGACCGGCGCGCGCTCGGTCGCCACGCGCGTGACGTCGCGGTGCATGCGCGGCGGCTTGCCGAGCAGCACTTCCATCGGCATGTCGACCGGATATTCGTCGGCACCCGTCGCTTCGGCATCGACGAGCTGCAGCTGGCGCTCGTCGGTTGCAACACCGACCACCGCGAACGGGCAGCGCTCACGCGCACAGATTGCCTCGAAGCGCGGCAGGTCGGCCGGCGCGATCGCGAGCACGTAGCGCTCCTGCGCCTCGTTCGACCAGATCTCGCGCGGCGACAGGCCCGATTCCTCGAGCGCGACCTTGCGCAGTTCGAAGCGCGCGCCCTTGCCCGCGCCGTCGACGATTTCGGGGAACGCATTCGACAGGCCGCCCGCGCCAACGTCGTGGATGCTCAGGATCGGGTTTTCCGCGCCGAGCTGCCAGCAGCCGTTGATCACTTCCTGCGCGCGACGCTCGATTTCGGGGTTGCCGCGCTGCACCGAGTCGAAATCGAGCTCGGCCGTGTTCGCGCCGGTCGCCATCGAGCTCGCGGCGCCGCCGCCCATGCCGATCCGCATGCCGGGGCCGCCGATCTGGATCAGCAGCGAGCCGGCCGGCACGTCGTGCTTGTGCGTGTGTTGATCCGCGATGTTGCCGAGTCCGCCCGCGATCATGATCGGCTTGTGATAGCCGCGCACCTGGCCGCCGACGTTCTGCTCGTACACGCGGAAGTAGCCGCCGAGGTTCGGGCGGCCGAATTCGTTGTTGAACGCGGCGCCGCCGAGCGGGCCGTCGATCATGATCTGCAACGGCGACGCAATGCGGTCCGGGCGGCCGTACGGGCCATGCTGCTCGTTCGGGTTGCGCTCGCCGACCGGCTGCGCCGCGTCGCGCGCGTTTTCCCACGGCTGGCGTGCATCGGGCAGGTCGAGGTTCGACACGGTGAAGCCCGTGAGTCCGGCCTTCGGACGCGCGCCGCGACCCGTCGCGCCTTCGTCGCGGATCTCGCCGCCCGCGCCGGTCGCCGCACCCGGGAACGGCGAGATCGCCGTCGGGTGGTTGTGCGTCTCGACCTTCATCAGCGTGTGCGTGAGCTCGGTGTGGCGGCCATATCGCTCGCCGGGCTCGCCGGCCGCGCCCGCGTTGCGCGGGAACCAGCTCTCGGCCTCGGCACCCATCATGATCGACGAGTTGTCGGAATACGCGACGATCGTGCCCTGCGGATTCAGCTTCTCGGTGTTGCGGATCATCGCGAACAGCGACATGTCCTGCGCTTGCCCGTCGATCGTCCACTGCGCGTTGAAAATCTTGTGGCGGCAGTGCTCGCTGTTCGCCTGCGCGAACATCATCAGTTCGACGTCGGTCGGATTGCGTTCGAGCTTGCGGAACGCTTCGACCAGGTAATCGATCTCGTCGTCGGCGAGCGCGAGGCCCAGCTCGACGTTCGCGCGCTCGAGCGCGCCGCGGCCGACGCCCAGCACGTCGACGCTCGCAAGCGGCTTGGCCGGCAGTTCGTCGAACAGGTGCTTCGCGTCGTCGCGCGCGGCGACCACGCTTTCGGTCATCCGGTCATGCAGCGCGGCCGCGACGGCCGCACGCGCGTCGTCGGACAGCGCCTTCTTGCCGCCGAGCAGCCCCGACTTCAGCGTGACCGTGAATTCGACGCCGCGCTCGATGCGGCGCACCTGCGTGAGGCCGCAGTGCTGCGCGATGTCGGTCGCCTTGCTCGCCCACGGCGAGACCGTGCCGAAGCGCGGCAGCACGACGAAGGTCTCGGCCGCGCCCTTCTCGGCCGCCGGCTCGAACGGCGCGCCGTAGTGCATCAGCGCGTCGATGCGCGCGCTGTCGTCGGCCGACAGCGGCTCGGCCGCATTGACGAAGTGCAGGAACTGGCCGCGCACCGCGACGATGTTGGCGTCGATTTGCCTGAGCGTGTCGAGCAGACGGGTTTGACGGAAATCGGAAAGGGCCGAAGCGCCGGGAAAACACGAGAAGTGAGCCATGGGCTGGACTGACGTCGATGAGTCGCGCGAGGTGGCGACGTGGGGCGAAAGGAAGGCCGTAATTATACCCGGAAGTCGGTCGCCCCAAACCGGCCGATCGGCAGCCCGCGCGCACCGCGACGGTGCCGCGGCGCGCGCCGTGCACGGCCGCCCGTCGGGCCGGCCCGCCCGGGTACGGCAGCCGGCGCCGCCGCGCGGCCGCATGGCACCTGCTCGCGCGACGCCGGTTACCGCGATTTTGGCGCTATCATTCCGGGTTCACCGGGCCCGGGCCCTCAGCGAATCCTCACCGGGCGGCGTGCGCGCCGCCCGTCATCGAAGCAATCCATGGATGTCATCGTCATCGGCGGCGGAATCAGCGGCGTCGCCACCGCCTACCAGTTGCGCGCGGCCGGCCATCGCGTATGCGTGGTCGAACGCCACGCGACCGTCGCGCAGGGTGCGACCTACGGCGACGGCGGCGCGCTGCTGCCGAGCCCGCTCGACGTCTGGTTCGGTCCGACCTTCATGCGCCAGCGCCAGCCGCGCGACAGCGGCATCGTCTACAAGCCGGGCTTCAACGGCGGCGTGCGCCGCTTCGTCAAGCAGCTCAGCGCGCTGCGCGAGCCCGATGCGTTCGCCGCGCAGTACGCGCGGCTGCGCCCGCTGATCGACGCGTCGCGCGACACGCTCGCCGACATCGAGGCACGCCTCGAACTCGAATTCGAACAGAAACCCGGCATCCTGCACGTCGTGCGCGATCCGCGCGACTGGGAAGCGATGCAGCCCGCGCTCGACCTGCTGCGCACGCTCGACCAGCCGTACCGCATGCTGAGCGCCGAAGAATGCGCGGCGCTCGAACCGTCGGTGCCGGCCGAGCCCGGCTTCGCCGGCGGCGTGCTGCTCGAGACCGAGCGCACCGGAAACTGCCCGCTGTTCGCGAAACTGGTCAAGCAGACGCTCGACGAGCACGGCGTGCAGTTCCGCTTCGGCGCGGACGTCGCCGCGATCCGTATCGATACCGGCCGCGCCGCGGTCGAACTCGTACCGTCCGGCCAGCGGAACGCGGCGAAGGCGCACGAGGTCGACGTGATTTCCGCCGACGCGATCGTGGTGGCCGCCGGCGCCGGCAGCCTGCCGCTGCTCGAACGGCTCGGCTGGCGCCTGCCGCTGCACCCGGTGCGGGTCCATACGCTCACCGCGCCGGTCGCATACGAAGAGCACGCGCCGCACCTGAGCGTCGTCGATTCGATCAAGCGCATCTCGATCACGCGCACCCACCAGCGGCTGCGCATCGGCGGCGGCGCCGTGCTGCAGAGCCTGCCCGACACCGCGAAGCCGCTTCCCGAGCCGCTGTCCGAGGCCGCGCTCGCGCTGCTCGGCCAGGCCGTCCACGACTGGGTGCCCGGTGCCGCCAGGATCTCGGCCGCGCTGTCGTGGCAAGGCACGCAACTGCTGTCGCCGGACGGCCTGCCCGTCGTGGGTCCGACCCCGCATCCGCGCGTGTTCGTCAATTTCGGGCACGGCCCGACCGGCTGGGGGCTCGCGTGCGGGTCTGCTAAAGTGGTGACCGACTACCTCGGCGGCGACGTGCAGCACTGGCCCGCCGACACGCTCGCCGCACTGCGCGCCGGGCGCTTCACGACCTGACCGCCGCGGGCCCGTCCCGTGGCGGCATCCTTGCCAGCCGCCACGATCCCGCGATGACCGCTACCCGCCCGCTTCCCGATTCCGATCCGATCGCACTGCTGCGCGTCGCCGACTTGCGCGCAGCCGAAGCCGACGCGGCCGCGGCCCTGCCGCCGCACACACTGATGGGCCGTGCGGGTGCCGCCGCCGCGCGCTGGGTGTCCGAGCGCGTCGTCGGCGACGACCGCCCCGTATGGTTCGCGGTCGGCCCCGGCAACAACGGCGGCGACGCGCTGGTCGCCGCCGCGCAGCTCCAGCAACTCGGCATCGCGACGCAGGCGTGGATGCCGGTGCCGGTCAAGCCGGACGACGCGCAATGGGCGCTCGGCCTCGCGCGCGCGGCCGGCGTCCCGCTGTCGGCCACGCCGCCCGCGTCGCTGGACGGTTACGCCTGGGTCGTCGACGGGCTGTTCGGCATCGGTCTCGGCCGCGCGCTGGACGGCACGTTCGCCGAACAGGCCGCGCGCATTGCCGCGCATGCACGGCACGGCGGCCGCGTGCTCGCCCTCGACGTGCCGAGCGGGCTCGACAGCGATACGGGCCGGATCGTCGGCGCGGGCGTCGCCGTCGCGGCCACGCATACGCTCACCTTCATCGGCGCGAAGCCGGGCCTCTACACGGGCGACGGCCGCGACCTCGCCGGCGAGATCGACGTCGCGTCGCTCGACGTCGCACCGCCCGTCGCGCCGGCCATCGTGCTGAACACGCCCGAGCGATTCGCCGCGGCGCTGCCCGCGCGCGCGTTCGCGTCCCACAAGGGCACCTTCGGCAGCCTCGCGGTGCTCGGCGGCGACACCGGCATGTGCGGCGCACCGATCCTGGCCGCGCGCGCCGCGCTGTTCGCGGGCGCCGGCAAGGTGCACGTCGGCTTCCTCGGCGCCGGCGCGCCGCCGTACGACCCGCCGTTCCCCGAACTGATGCTGCATCCGGCCGACGGCCTCGACCTCGGCGCGATGACCGCGATCGCGGCCGGCTGCGGCCTCGGCATGCGCGAAGCCGCGGCAACGCTCGTGCGCGACGTGCTCGCCCACGATGCCGCGACGCTGCTCGATGCCGACGCGCTGAACCTCGTCGCGACGCACGCGAACCTCGCGGCCGCCGTTGCCGAGCGCGGCGCCCGCGGCAATCCCTGCGTGCTGACCCCGCACCCGCTCGAGGCCGCGCGGCTGCTCGGCAGCGACACGGCGACGGTGCAGCGCGACCGCGTCGCGGCGGCGCAGGCGCTCGCCGCTCGCCATGCAGCCATCGTCGTGCTGAAAGGCTCGGGCACGGTGATTGCAGCACCCGACGGCCGAGTGACGATCAACCCGACCGGCAACGCGGCGCTCGCCACCGGCGGCACCGGCGACGTGCTCGGCGGCCTGATCGGCGCGCTGCTCGCGCAGCGCGTCGCGCCGGTCGAAGCGGCGCTCGCGGGCGTCTACCTGCACGGCCTCGCGGCCGACACGCTGACCGCGCACGGCACCGGCCCGGCCGGGCTCACGGCCGGCGAACTCGCACCGACGGTGCGCACGCTGATCAATCGCCTTTTTTACCCATCGCCGCGCGCCGACACATAACGCCGCTATACTGACTGCCCCGCCGCACGGCGGGCCCTCTCGTCCGCCGGCCTGCCGATTCCGATGAGCCGGCGCGGCATTCCTCCCGATTCACGCTTCACTCGAACCGCCATGACGCTGAATTCGCTCCCCGCCTGGACTGCCCTTCAATCCCACTTCGAACAGATCCGCCACGCCCGGCTGCGCGACTGGTTCGCACCGGAAAACGACCGCGCGCCGACCCGCGCCGAACGCTTCACGATCCCGGGCGGCGGTCTCGCGGCCGACTTCTCGAAGAACCGCATCAACGACGAAACGCTGCGCCTGCTCGTGCAGCTCGCGCGCGACGCGGGCGTCGAAACGCGCCGCGACGCGATGTTCGCGGGCGAGATCGTCAACGCAACCGAAGGCCGCGCCGCGCTGCATACCGCGTTGCGCGCGACCGACCCGCACGCGCCGTTCCACGCGCAGGTGAGCGCCGAGCGCGCGAAGATGGCGACGTTCGCGCGCGCCGTGCGCAGCGGCACGTGGACGGGCTACACGGGCAAGCGCATCCGCCACGTGATCAACATCGGCATCGGCGGCTCCGATCTCGGGCCGAAGATGGTCGTGCATGCGCTGCACCACGTCGCGACGCCCGACATCTCGACCCACTTCGTGTCGAACGTCGACGGCGCCGATCTCGCGCGCGTGCTCGAACAGGTCGATCCCGAGGAAACGCTCGCGATCATCGTGTCGAAGACCTTCACGACGCTCGAGACGATGACGAACGCACGCTCGCTGCGCGACTGGTTCGTCGCACGCGGCTGCCCCGAGGACGCGCTCGCGAAGCACTTCGTCGGCGTGTCGGCGAACCCGGCCGAAGTCGTGAAGTTCGGCATCGCCGCGGACAACGTGTTCGAAATGTGGGACTGGGTCGGCGGCCGCTATTCGCTGTGGTCGGCGGTCGGCCTGTCGATCATGATCGCGATCGGCCCCGAGCAGTTCGACGAGCTGCTGGCCGGCGCGGACGACATGGACCGCCATTTCCGCGAAGCGCCGCTCGAGCGCAACCTGCCGGTGCTGCTCGGCCTGATCGGCATCTGGTACCGGAATTTCTTCGGCTCGCAGAGCTATCTCGTCGCGCCGTATTCGGAAGCGCTGCACTACCTGCCGTCGTACCTGCAGCAGCTCGAAATGGAGAGCAACGGCAAATCCGCGCGCCTGGACGGCACCTTCGTCGATTACCCGACGTCGGCCGTCACGTGGGGCGAGCCGGGCACCAACGGCCAGCATGCGTTCTTCCAGATGCTGCACCAGGGGCCGACGATCGTGCCGATCGACTTCATCGCGGTGCTGACGCCCGAGCATCCGCTCGCGAGCCATCATCCGAAACTGCTCGCGAACTGCTTCGCGCAGAGCGAGGCGCTGATGCTCGGCCGCACGCTCGAGGAAGCGCGCAAGGTCGCGGGGCCCGGCAAGGAAGCGCTCGCGCCGCACCTGACGTTCCCCGGCAACCGCCCGACGACGACGCTGCTCGTCGATGCGCTGACGCCGCGCACGCTCGGCGCGCTGATCGCGCTTTACGAGCACAAGGTGCTCGTGCAGGCGACGGTGTGGGACATCAATCCGTTCGACCAGTGGGGCGTCGAGCTCGGCAAGATTCTCGGCAAGGTCGTCGAAGCCGACCTGTCGGCCGAGTCGGTCGATCCCGCGAAGCACGACTCGTCGACCACGGCGCTGATCGAACGCGCCCGCGCGGCGCTCAAGCGCTGACGCGACCGCGTCACGCGCACGCCGGCCGCGCATTGCACCCCGCGCGGCTGGCAGGAAAATTCAGGCGCCGCGCTGCGCCGCGTGCGGCTCGACGATGTGCCCGGCGTCGAGCGTCACCGTCGTCGCACAGCGGCGCGCAAGTTCGGCATCGTGCGTGACGAGCACGAGCGTTGCGCCGTGCGTGCGGTTCAGTTCGAACATCAGGTCGATGACCGCATGCCCCGTCGCCGCATCGAGGCTGCCGGTCGGCTCGTCGGCAAACAGGATCGCCGGGCGCGTGACGAACGCGCGCGCGAGCGCGACGCGCTGCTGCTCGCCGCCCGACAGCAGCTTCGGATAATGCGCGGTGCGTTCGCCGAGACCGACCTGCACGAGCAGCGCCCGTGCGCGATCGGCCGCCTCGCGCGCGCTGATGCCGCCCCGCAGCTCGAGCGGCAGCATCACGTTTTCGAGCGCCGTCAGGTGCGGCATCAACTGGAACGACTGGAACACGAACCCGACAGCACCGTTGCGCAGCGCGGCGCGCTCGTCCTCGTCGAGCTGGTCGAGCGCGCGGCCGAGCAGGCGAACCGTGCCGCTCGTCGCGCTGTCCAACCCTGCAAGCAGGCCGAGCAGCGTCGACTTGCCCGACCCCGACGCACCGACGATCGCGAGGCTGCTGCCCGGCCGCACGGCGAGCGTGATGCCGTCGAGGATCGTCAGTTCGCCCGTTGCGTCGGCGACCCGCTTGCACACGTCATGGACTTCGATGATCGGATCGGTAATCTTGAACATGGACACGACATTTCGCTGGAAAAGACGCGCGGCGCTCGCCGCGCTGCTGGGCACCCTGCTGACCGCAACCGCGCCCGCACGCGCCGTGACGGCGCCGGCCCCGACATCGGGCCAGCCGGTGATCGTCGTGCTCGGCGACAGCCTGTCGGCCGAATACGGGCTGCCGCGCGACACGGGCTGGGTTGCATTGCTGCGACAGCGGCTCACGAACGAGCGAATCGATTATAGCGTCGCGAACGCCAGCGTCAGCGGCGACACCACGAGCGGCGGCCGCGCGCGGCTGCCTGCGGTGCTGCAGCGGCTCAAGCCTTCGATCGTCGTCGTCGAGCTCGGTTCGAACGATGCGCTGCGCGGCGTGCCGCTCGCGACGACCGAGCAGAACCTGCGCGACATCATCGCCGGCGCACGGCGTGCACAGGCGAAGGTCGTGCTGGTCGGCATGTACGTGCCGCCCAATTACGGCCCCGACTATACGCAGAAGTTCCACGCCGTCTATACGCGGCTGTCGAAGGATCTCGGCGTGCCGCTCGTGCCGTTCCTGCTGGCCGGCATCGAGAACAAGCCCGAGATGTTCCAGGCCGACCAGATGCATCCCGCGCAGCAGGCGCAGGGCATTCTGCTCGACAACGTGTGGCCGGCACTGAAGCCGCTGCTCGGCAAGCCGCGCGGTTGACCTGACGACTCGCCGCCACCGGAAAACAAAAAGCCCCGCTCGAAGCGGGGCTTTTTATCGTTGCATGCGAAATGATGCTCAGTTGTCGCCGTCCTGCGACTGGCTGGTCGTCGTCCCGTACAGCTTCACCTTCGATCGATCGCGCAGCGCGGCGAGATACGCTTCGCCTTCGCTTTGCGCGTCGACCTGCGCCATCTGCTGCTGCGCGGCCGCCAGTTGCTGCGGATCGACGGCCGTACCCGGGATCACCGCGTTCACGCGGTAGATCGCGTAGCCGTCCGCGCCGAGATCGACGCCGACGTAAGCCGGCAGCGTCTTCGCATCGACCTTGTAGACGGCGCTCAGCGCGGCCGGCGTCAGGCCCTGAGATTGCGTGCGCGACACCTTCTGCGCTGCCGCGAACCCGTCGGTCGACTTCGACTTCTGCAGCTCGGCGAGCTTCGCCGCACCGTCCTTCTGCGCGAGTGCCGCGGCCTGCTCGGCGACGACCTTCTGGCGCACGACGTCCTTGATCGCATCGAGCGCGGGCACGGCAGCCGGCTTGTAGTCGGTCACGCGCGCCGAGATCAGCGTGTTGTTGCCGACGTCGATCGCCTGCGTGTTGTTCTCGTTCTTCACCGAGTCGTTCGCGAACACGGCGGCCAGGAACTTCGGATTGTTCAGCGGGCTCGTCGGCGGCAGCTGCGGATTCGGCGTCGGCGTGACGGTGGCCGTCTGGATCGTCAGCTTGTACTTGTCCGCGGCCGGCTGCAGCGTCTTCGCCTTTTCGTAGACGGTCGACGTGAAGCCTTCCGCGTTGTCCGTGAACGCCTTCGATGCGTACTGCTGCTTCAGGTCGATCGCGATCCGGTCCTTCACTTCCGCGAACGGCTTGACGGCCGCCGGCTTCACTTCGGTCGCCTTCAGGATGTGGAAGCCGAGATCCGACTGCACGACACCGCTCACGTCGCCCTGCTTGAGTGCGAACGCGGCATCGTCGAACGCCTTGCCGCCCGCCGTCGAGCCGCGCGTGATGAAGCCGAGGTCGCCGCCCTTCGCCGCCGACGGCGCGTCCTGCGAGCTCTTCTGCGCGATCTGCGCGAACTGGTCCGGATGCGCCTTCACGTCGGCGAGCAGTTGCTCGGCCTTCGCCTTCGCTGCGGCCTTGTCGGCCGCGCTTGCGCTGCTCGCCGCGGCGATGAAGATGTGGCTCACGCGAACCTGCGCTTCGGTGCGGAAGTGCGTCGGGTTGTCGTCGTAGAACTTCTTGATGTCCGCATCGGTCGGCTGGGCGCTTGCAGCGGCCGCGGCCGGCGAATAGACGAGGTACTGGATCGTCGCGGTCTCGGGCGTCGCGAAGCCCTGCTTGTGCGCGTCGTAGTATGCGGCGAGCTGCGCGTCGGTCGGCTGGACCTTCGATGCGTAGTCGCTCGTCTTCAGCACGAGCGCCTGCACGTCGCGCTGCTGCGCGGCGAGTTCGGACAGGCGTTGCGCGAGGCTCTTCGGCGTGAACGCGCTCGACACGATGCTGGCCGGAATCTGCTGCAGTGCGAGGCTGTAGCGCACGCGCTCCTGATACTGCTCGGGCGTCATCCCCTGGAACGACAGCAGTTGCGCGTAACGCTCGACGTCGATCGAACCGTCGGGCTTCTTCAGCGACGCGATCATCGGGTCGCTCATCAGCGCATCGCGCACCGCATTGTCGGACGCGGTCAGGTGCAGACGCTGCGTTTCATCGGCCAGCACGCGCTGCTGGATCAGGCCGTCGAGCACCTGCTTGCGATGCTCGGGCGTATCGAACATCTTGATGTCGAACTGCCCGCCGAGCGCCTGACGCGCCTGGTCGATCTGCTGGCGGAACGCGCCGTCGAATTCGACCCGCGTGATCTTGTGCCCGTTGACCGCTGCGGCGTTCGCACTGTCGTCGAAGAAGCCGCGGAAGCCTTGGATCCCGACGAAACCCAGCCCCGGCAATACGATCAGGAGCAGGAGCGCCATCATCAGGCGCTGGTGATTACGGAAGAAATCGAGCATGCGTGACGGGAAAATTGGACAAAACGACCGATATTACAACATACGGGGTGGGACGGGAGAAAAGCAGCGGCGCAGGCGCGCTTGCCCCGCTCCGCAGTCACGCGCCCGCCAGTGTGCGCAATCGGAAACGCAAATGAAAAAGCCCGCACAAGGCGGGCTTTTTCATTTTCTGGCGGAGCGGACGGGACTCGAACCCGCGACCCCCGGCGTGACAGGCCGGTATTCTAACCGACTGAACTACCGCTCCTTGGTCTGGCTGAATCAGGAAACTGGTGGGTGCTGAGGGGTTCGAACCCCCGACCTACGCCTTGTAAGGGCGCCGCTCTACCAGCTGAGCTAAGCACCCGTTCCCGATTCGTTCTGGCTGCGATCTGCGTTTCCGCATCAACAACCAGCGAGCCCGCAAGTTTAATTCATCCCCGATCACTTTGCCAAGCCCGGATGCGAATTTTTTTCTGCCGCATCGGTTCGCGATTCCGTGTGCACATAAAAAAACCCGCGGACACGCCGCGGGTTTCGTGAACAACCGTCAGGAAGGACGGCGTTCAGGGTCTCAGTGCTTGACGACTTCCGTCGAGCCGGCATCCTTCGCCGCCTCGCCGACCGGCGCTGCTGCCTTCGCTTCTTCTTCCGGCGGCAGCGGAGTCGGCGAACGCTCGAGCGCGAGTTCCAGCACCTTGTCGATCCAGCGGACCGGCACGATCTCGATCGCATTCTTCACGTTGTCCGGAATGTCCGCGAGATCCTTCACGTTCTCTTCCGGAATCAGCACGAGCTTGATGCCGCCGCGATGCGCTGCCAGCAGCTTTTCCTTCAGCCCGCCGATCGGCAGCACTTCGCCACGCAACGTGATTTCGCCCGTCATCGCGACATCGGCACGCACGGGGATACCCGTCAGCACCGACACCAGCGCGGTCGTCATCGCACCGCCGGCGGACGGACCGTCCTTCGGCGTCGCGCCTTCCGGCACGTGAATGTGGATGTCCTGCTTCTCGAACGCTTCGTCCTTGATGCCCAGACGGCGCGAACGCGAGCGCACGACCGAACGCGCAGCCTCGACCGACTCCTTCATCACGTCTCCGAGCGAACCCGTGCGGATCACGTTGCCCTTGCCCGGCATCACCGCGGCTTCGATCGTCAGCAGGTCGCCGCCGACTTCCGTCCACGCGAGGCCCGTCACCTGGCCGACCTGGTTTTCCTTCGCCGCGAGGCCGAAGTCGTACTTGCGCACGCCGAGGAACGTATCGAGATTCTCGCCATCGACCTTGATCGCGCCCGATGCCTTCTTCAGCAGCAGCATCTTCACGACCTTGCGGCAGATCTTCGACACTTCCCGCTCGAGCGAACGCACACCGGCTTCGCGCGTGTAGTAGCGGATGATGTCGCGGATCGCCTGCTCGGTGACGTCGACCTCGCCTTCCTTCAGCCCGTTGTTCTTCTTCTGCTTCGGCAGCAGGTAACGCTGCGCGATGCTGACCTTCTCGTCTTCCGTGTAGCCCGACAGACGGATCACTTCCATCCGGTCGAGCAGCGGCGGCGGGATGTTCAGCGAGTTCGACGTCGCGACGAACATCACGTCCGACAGGTCGAAGTCGACCTCGATGTAGTGGTCGGCGAACGTATGGTTCTGTTCGGGATCGAGCACTTCGAGCAGCGCCGACGACGGATCGCCGCGGAAATCCATGCCCATCTTGTCGACTTCGTCGAGCAGGAAGAGCGGATTGCGCACGCCGACCTTCGTGAGGCTCTGCAGGATCTTGCCCGGCATCGAACCGATATACGTACGGCGATGGCCGCGGATCTCGGCTTCGTCACGCACGCCGCCGAGCGCCATCCGGACGAACTTGCGGTTCGTCGCACGAGCGATCGACTGGCCGAGCGAGGTCTTGCCGACGCCCGGGGGCCCGACGAGGCACAGGATCGGCGCCTTGACCTTGTCGACGCGCTGTTGCACCGCGAGATACTCGAGGATACGTTCCTTGACCTTCTCGAGGCCGAAGTGATCCTCGTCGAGCACCTGCTCGGCGTTCGACAGGTCGTTGTTGACCTTGCTCTTCTTGCGCCACGGCAGGCCGATCAGCGTGTCGATGTA
This sequence comes from Burkholderia sp. NFPP32, assembly GCF_900119325.1. NCBI lineage: Bacteria > Pseudomonadati > Pseudomonadota > Betaproteobacteria > Burkholderiales > Burkholderiaceae > Burkholderia > Burkholderia sp. NFPP32. The sequence goes on from NZ_FPJP01000005.1 coordinate 147,388, forward strand.
GTTGCGCACGACGGTCGCTTCCGCGGACATCGGCGACATCAGCTTCAGCTTCTTCAGCTCGGCATCGGCCTTCTTCTTGGCTTCCTTCGGCATGCGCGCGGCGTTGATGCGCTTCTCGAGTTCCTCGAGATCGGCACCCTCTTCGCCTTCGCCCAGTTCCTTCTGGATCGCCTTGACCTGCTCGTTCAGGTAGTACTCGCGCTGGCTCTTTTCCATCTGGCGCTTCACGCGCCCGCGGATGCGCTTTTCGACCTGCAGGATGTCGATCTCGGCTTCGAGCTGCGCGAGCAGGTGCTCGAGGCGCTCGATGACCGGGAACATCTCGAGGATGTGCTGCTTCTGGTCGAGCTTCAGCGGCAGGCGCTCGGCGATCATGTCGGCGAGGCGACCTGCTTCGTCGATGCCCGACAGCGACGTGAGGATCTCCGGCGGGATCTTCTTGTTCAGCTTCACGTACTGGTCGAACTGCGACACGATCGCGCGGCGCAGCGCTTCCGTTTCGGCGCTGTCGGCATGATCCGGCTCGAGCGGCATCACGTCGCAGGAGAACTGCGTCTCCTGTTCTTCGATCGACAGTGCCTTCGCACGCTGCAGGCCTTCGACGAGCACCTTCACGGTGCCGTCCGGCAGCTTCAGCATCTGCAGGATGTTGGCGATACAACCGACCTCGTACATGTCCTTTTCGGTCGGTTCGTCCTTGGCCGCGGTTTTCTGGGCGACGAGCATGATGTGCTTGCCGCCTTCCATCGCTGCTTCGAGGGCCTTGATCGATTTCGGCCGGCCCACGAAGAGCGGAATCACCATGTGCGGGAAAACGACGACATCCCGCAGCGGCAGCAGCGGGAGCGTGATGCGTTCCGGCGGGAGAAGTTGGGTGCCTGACATTTCATTTCCCCATGAGTGGAATCAATTGTTCGGTAATTGAGGCCGCCACAACGAATTGCAAGCCTTCAAGTGCGGGAAATATTCGGTAAGAAAGTAACCACCGCGTGTCGAGTCAGAGTTACCCACAAGATAAACGAAAAAAAGCCGCCCACGGTCTCATGAACGGCCTTTTTCGCAGAACATCGTCGGCAAGCCGGTCAGTTCGAACCCGCCACCTTCGGCGTGTCCTCGTAGATCAGCAAAGGCTTGCCGTCCCCATCGATGACGTTCTCATCGATGATGACCTTGCTGACCCCTTTCATCGTCGGCAGCTCGTACATCACGTCGAGCAACGCCTGTTCGATGATCGAACGCAAACCGCGCGCTCCGGTCTTGCGGCGGATCGCCTTGCGGGCGACTGCCTGCAGTGCGCCCGGCCGGATCTCCAGCTCGACGCGCTCCATCGCGAACAGCTTGTGATACTGCTTGACGAGCGCGTTCTTCGGCTCGACCAGGATCTTCATCAGCGCGGCTTCATCGAGCTTGCCGAGCGTCGCGACCACCGGCAGACGGCCGATCAATTCGGGGATCAGACCGAATTTGATCAGGTCTTCCGGCTCCGTTTCGCGCAGCACTTCACCCGCGTCGCGCTCCTGCTTGCTCTTGACCGTCGCGCCGAAGCCGATGCCGGTTTTCTCGGTGCGATCGGTGATCACCTTTTCGAGACCGTCGAACGCGCCGCCGCAGATGAACAGGATGTTGGTCGTGTCGACCTGGATGAAATCCTGATTCGGGTGCTTGCGGCCGCCCTGCGGCGGCACCGACGCCATCGTGCCCTCGACGAGCTTCAGCAGCGCCTGCTGGACGCCCTCGCCCGACACGTCGCGCGTGATCGACGGGTTGTCCGACTTGCGGCTGATCTTGTCGATTTCGTCGATGTAGACGATCCCGCGCTGGGCCTTGTCGACCTCGTAGTTGCAGTTCTGCAACAACTTCTGGATGATGTTCTCGACGTCCTCGCCGACGTAGCCGGCTTCGGTCAGCGTCGTCGCATCGGCGATCACGAACGGCACGTTGAGCAACCGCGCGAGCGTCTGCGCGAGCAGCGTCTTGCCGGAGCCCGTCGGGCCGATCAGCAGGATGTTGCTCTTCGACAATTCGACGTCGTCCTTCTTGTCGAGATGCTTCAGGCGCTTGTAGTGGTTGTACACGGCCACCGCGAGGATCTTCTTCGCGCGCTCCTGGCCGATCACGTACTGATCGAGGATGTCGCGAATTTCCTGCGGGCTCGGCAGATCCGACCGGGACAGGCTGGCCTCGACGCCGGCGGCAGCCGCCTCGTCGCGAATGATCTCGTTGCAGAGGTCGATACATTCATCGCAGATGAACACCGACGGGCCCGCGATGAGTTTTTTCACCTCATGCTGGCTTTTCCCGCAAAACGAGCAATACAACAGCTTCTCGCTGTTCGAACCTTTTTTGTCCGCCATGAATGTAGAGCCTCCGGACAGGTAAATGACATGATACGCCGAATGCTCCGAACGCCGCGCCTAGGGCGCGACCGGAGCCGGCCGGATGCGCTTGCCGCAGAGGCTCGGGGCGTGCGGAACATCGCAGGGGCGCCGCGCGAATCGGGGCGGCACCCCACTTAAAAGTTTACGGGCGCTTCAGCAGCACCTGGTCGATCAACCCGTACGCCTTCGCGTCTTCGCTCGACATGAAGTTATCACGGTCGGTGTCGCGCGCGATGCGCTCGACGTCCTGGCCCGTGTGCTGCGCGAGCAACTGGTTCAGCCGCTCCTTCAGGTAGAGGATTTCGCGCGCCTGGATCTCGATGTCGGATGCCTGGCCGCGTGCGCCGCCGAGCGGCTGGTGGATCATCACGCGCGAGTTCGGCAGCGCGAAGCGCTTGCCCTTCGCGCCCGACGCGAGCAGGAACGCGCCCATGCTGGCCGCGAGGCCCATGCACAGCGTCGATACGTCCGGCTTGATGAACTGCATCGTGTCGTAGATCGCCATGCCGGCCGACACCGACCCGCCCGGGCTGTTGATGTACAGGCTGATGTCCTTGTCGGGATTCTCGCTTTCGAGGAACAGCAGCTGCGCGACCACGAGGTTGGCGGTCTGGTCGTTCACTTCGCCGACCATGAACACCAGGCGCTCCTTCAGGAGACGCGAGTAGATATCGTACGAACGCTCGCCGCGGCCGCTCGTTTCGACGACGATCGGCACCAGCCCCAGTGCTTGCGCCTCGAAACCCTGCGGCGCGTTCGAAGCAAGCATGTCCAGCAATTCAGCGCGAGTGATCATTCAATGAACCTTGTTCGAATGGAAAATTGAACGGAGGGAAGCCGCCCGCTCAATCGCCATATTAATGGCAACCGTGCGCTTGACGTAAAAACGGCGTGCGGGCCGTCGCTCCGACAGCCGGCACGCCGCTAGAGCGACACTTACGCTTGCGCCGATGCGCTCGCGAGTGCCTCGAAGCTCACTTCCTTGTCCGTCACCTTTGCCTTGCCCAGCACGAAATCGACGACGTTGCTTTCAACGACGAACGCTTCCATCTCGGCGAGGCGCTGCTGGTTGGAATAATACCAGCGGACCACTTCCTTCGGGTCTTCGTAGCTCTTCGCGAACTCGTCGACTTCCGCGCGGATCTGTTCCGGCTTCGCTTCGAGGCTGTTCGACTTCACGAGCTCGGCCAGCACCAGGCCCAGCTTCACGCGACGCTCGGCCTGCTCGGCGAACATCTCGGCCGGGATCGGTGCGTCCTTCGCGTTCGGCACGCCGCGCTGCGCCAGATCCTGGCGAGCCATTTCGACGAGACGTTGCTGGTCCTGCTCGATCAGCGCCTTCGGCACGTCGAGTTCGGAAATCTTCAGCAGCGCGTCCATCACCTGGTTCTTGACGATCGACTGCGTGCGGCGCTTCGCTTCGCGCTCGAGGTTTTCCTTGATCTCGCCGCGCATCTTCGTGAGATCGCCGTCTTCGATGCCGAGCGACTTCGCGAATTCGCCGTCGATTTCCGGCAGGTGCGGCCACTCGATCTTCTTCATCGTGACCGTGAATTGCGCGGTCTTGCCCGCGACGTCGGCACCGTGGTAGTCGTCCGGGAACTTCAGGTCGAACGTGCGCGATTCGCCGGCCTTCAGGCCCAGCGCCGCGGTTTCGAATTCCGGCAGCATGCGGCCTTCGCCGAGCACGAACGGGAAATCTTCGGCCGTGCCGCCCTGGAACGCGACGTCGTCGATCTTGCCGACGAAGTCGACCGTCACGCGGTCGCCGTTCTTCGCTGCGGTGTCCGCACCGCCGTCGCCGTGCTCGCCGGCTTCGCCGCGTGCGTGGTAGTGCACGCGCTGCTTGCGCAGGATGTCCAGCGTGCGGTCGATTTCGGCGTCGCCGATCGACGTCGTCGAGCGCTCGACTTCAGCCGTCGCCAGATCGCCGATCTTCACTTCCGGGTAGACCTCGAACGTCGCGTCGAACGCGTACGCATCTTCGGCTTGCTCCTGCTTCGGCTCGAAGCTCGGCTGGCCGGCGACGCGCAGGTTTTCCGCGCGGCTGATCGTGAAGAACTCCTGGCCGATCTTGTCGCTCAGCACTTCCGCCTCGACCTGGCCCGCGTACTGCTGCGCGACCATCTTCAGCGGCACCTTGCCCGGGCGGAAACCCGGCATGCGCACGTTCTTCGCGAGTTTCTGGATACGGGCGTCGATTTCCTTCTGCACGGTGTCTTTCGGCAGGGAAATCGTCACGCGGCGTTCAAGCTTGCCGAGGTTCTCAACAACGTTAGCCATGGCTTCAATCGTCCTAAAATTATTCGAGCGAATCGGGTTTTCCTTGCCGTGCCTGCCTGCGGCGTGAAGTGAGGGTCACGTTCACACGCCGCGCCGGAGCGCCACGCCATCCCTGCACGCGCCGGATGGCTAGCGCAAGCGGCTCGGAGCACGGCTTTGGCCGGAAGAATCGACTATTCTAGCAAACAATTTTCCTCGCACCTCCAGTTCGGCGCGACGCGCATGCGTCTGCGCCATGTCGGCAGCCCCTTGCACGGCAATGCGCGCGGATCGCCGCTATGCCGTACGCCGTATCCACCGCGGGCCCGCCATCCTGTAAGCTCCAATTGAGGGTGCGCCGCCGTCGCGGCCCCTGCCGTTCTTCACACCAATCACGCCTTCCGGAGACACCATGCCGCAACACCCGTCCGCGCCTGTCGTCGTCATCGCGCCCGATTCGTTCAAAGGCTCGCTTTCCGCCGAGCAGGTCGCGGACGCGATCGCCACCGGCATCCGCCGCGCCCGCCCCGACGCGGTCGTGCGCTGCTGTCCGATGGCCGACGGCGGCGAAGGCACGCTCGACGCGATGCTGGCAGGCGGCGGCATGCGGCGCTCGCTGCGGGTGGCCGGCGCGTCGCTCGCGGCACGCGACGCGGCGGTCGGCGTGATCGACGCGCGCACCGCGATCGTCGAGACGGCCGAGATCGTCGGCATTACCGACCCGGTCGGCATGAGCGTGCCGGTCGACGCGCGCAGCACGCGCGGGATGGGCGACGCGATCCGCACGCTGCTCGACGACGGCGTGCGCCGCTTCTTCGTCGCGCTCGGCGGCAGCAGCACCAACGACGCGGGCGCCGGGCTGCTCGCGGGCCTCGGCCTGCAGTGCTTCGACGCGGCCGGCCAGCCGGTCGAGCCCGTGCCGTCGCGGCTCGCCGACATCGCGCGCATCGACGGGTCGGGGCTCGACCCGCGCCTGAAGGAAACGGAATTCGTCGGCATGTCCGACGTCGACAACCCGCTGACGGGCGCGCACGGCGCGACCGCCGTGTTCGGCCCGCAAAAAGGCGTGACGTCCGCGCAGGTTGCGACCCTCGACGCCGCGCTCGGCCATTTCGCCGACCTGCTCGAAGCCGCGCTCGACCGACGCGCCCGCGACCTGCCCGGCGCCGGCGCCGCGGGCGGCCTGGGTTTCGCGCTGCACATGCTCGGCGCGCAGTTCGAAGCCGGCGCCGAAGTGGTCGCGCGGCAGATCGGGCTCGACGCGGCGCTCGCCGGCGCCGACTGGCTGATCACCGGCGAAGGCCGCTCCGACGTGCAGACGCTGCACGGCAAGGCGCCGTTCATCGCATGCCGGCACGCACAGGCCGTCGGCGTGCCCGCGTCGCTGCTGTCGGGCGCGGTCGACCCGGCTGCGCTGCCGCGCCTGTCCGAACATTTTTCCGGCTGCTTCTCGCCGGCTCCCGGGCCGATCACGCTCGACGTCGCGATCCGCGACGCGGCGAACCTGCTCGCGAACGAAGCGGAGCAATTGACACGCCTGAAGTACGGCGCACACTGACCGTTGACCCGAGCGCGCGATACAGGAACAATCGGGCCCGCCCTTTTTCTTCAGGATTCGACATGAAAGGCCGTCAAACCGGGCTCGATCAGTTTCTGACCTATCGCCTCCATGCACTCACGAAGCGATCCGACCGCGGGATCGGCGAGGTGTACCGGCACAAGCTCGACATCTCGCTGCCCGAGGCACGCGTGATCGCCGCCGTCGGCGCGTTCGGTCCGTTCTCGATCATGGATCTTGCGCGCCACACCAATCTCGACAAGAGCCAGGCGAGTCGCGCGGCCGAAGCGCTGCTGCGCCAGGGGCTGCTCGAGCGCAGCGCGAGCGACGAGGATGGCCGGATCGTGCTGATCGCGCTGACCGCCGACGGCCGCGCGCTGCATCGCAAGATCATGCCGATCGTGCGCAAGTGGAACGACGGGTTGCTCGCGTGCCTGTCCGACAGCGAACGCCAGACGTTCGAGCGGCTGCTCGACAAGGTCGTTGCGCACGCAATCGAGCGGGACGACTGAGCCTGGCGGGCTCGGCATCGGCAGACGATCGAGCCCTGCCGGCAGCATTGATCCGACGAATTCGACGGGCCGCCCGGGCCGCGTAACCAGCGACCGGCCGGCCCGTTTTGCATCATGCGGCAACACCCGCCAAGGATCGCGCTTCGCCGCGTTGCCCGCGACCGCGAATCCATCAGGCTCGCAGACGCTACAGCCCGCTGTTGGCCGCGCGCTGGCGCAGCAGCCCGAGCACCGCGTCGCAATACGGGGTCGGCACATCGAGCTTGCGTCCGAGCTCAGGAAACACGCCGAGGATCGGCCCGATCTCGAGCGGACGCCCCGCTTCGAAATCCTGCAGCATCGACGTCCTGAACGCGCCGAGCTTGCGCGTGACCGCGATCCGTTCGGGCCCGCTCATCCCTGTCGACAGGCCGAGTTTTGCGCCGATCGCGGCAGCCTCCTCCATCATCCGCAGCGCGAGATCCTGCGTGAACGGATCGTCGAGCAATTGCTCGGCCGTCGATCCCGTCAGCGCACTCAGCGGATTCATGTTCATGTTGCCCCACAGCTTCGTCCAGATCTCGGTCCGGATCGCCAGCGTCGACTCGACGTCGAACCCGCCCGCCGCGAGCGCCGCGGCGAACCGTGCGGCAGCCCTGTCGAGCCGCGGATCGGGTGCGCCGACGATCAGCCGGTTGCCGCGCCCGCGGCGCACGACGCCCGGCGCGTCGGTGCTCGACGACAGGTGCACGACGCAGCCGATCGCCTGCGCGGGCGGCAGCGCCGCCGACACCGCGCCGGCCGGATCGACCGCGTCGAGCGGCACGTTGTCGATCGGCCCTTCGAGCCCATGCGTGAACCACCACGGCAGCCCGTTCATCGCCGCGACGATCACGGTGTCCGGCCCGACCAGCGGCGCAAGGTGCGCGGCCAGCGCCGGCAGCGCCTGCGCCTTCAGCGCGATCACCACGTAGTCCTGCACGCCGAGCGCGGCCGCATCGTCGCTCGCGCGCACCGGCACCGACGATGTGACGCCCGCCTCGTCGATCACGCGCACGCCGTGCGCGTTCAGCGCGTCGAGCGTCGCGCCGCGTGCATATGCGCTCACGGTCATGCCGGCCCGCGACAGTGCGGCCGCAAGCAATCCGCCGATCGCGCCGACACCAACCACCGCCGCGCGCACCGACCCTGAATTCGTGTCGTTCATGATGGAATTCCGTCTCCCGGGAGCTGACGAGCATAACGCTCAATGGTTGCGGACACAACCATTAGGGCGGGAGCGTGCCACGTGCGCGCGTTCGAGCGATTCAGCGCGGCTCGCCGCCCGCTTCCACCGGTTCGTCGTCGGTCGCGCCGAGCACGCCCGCGATCTGGCTCTTGTCGTGCATGCCGAGCTTGCGGTACGCACAGCACAGGTAGCGGCGCACGGTCGTCGGCGAAATCGCCATCTGTTGCGCGATCTACGACGATCCGGACACGCTGACGATCTCTCTGCACCAGGACCGCTGCTTCCCGCCCGGCTACAGCGGCGCGGACGATCGCGGCGAAGGCGCGGGTATCGGTGCGAGCCTGAACGTGCCGCTGCTCGCGGGCAACGGCGACGACGCATATCGCTACGCATTCGAGCGAATCGTACTGCCGGCGCTGGAGCGTTTCCGGCCCGAGCTGATCGTCGTTGCGAGCGGCCTCGACGCGAGCGCGGTCGATCCGCTCGCGCGCATGCAGCTGCATACCGACAGCTACCGGTTCATGACGCGCGCGGTGAAAGATGCCGCGCAGCGCCATTGCGGCGGGCGGCTCGTGATCGTTCACGAAGGCGGCTATTCGGAGGCGTACGTGCCGTTCTGCGGGCTCGCGATCGTCGAGGAGCTCGCCGGCATTCGCACCGACGTCGCCGATCCGATGCTCGACCTCGCGATCGCGCAGCAGCCGGGCGAGCGGTTCGTCGCGTTCCAGCGCGAGTTGCTCGACGAACTGGCTGCGTCGTTCGGGTTGTAACTTGTAACGCTCGGGAATGAACATAACGGGGCCGGCATGCGCCGGCCCTTGCGCGATCCGTGCGGATGGGGTTTCCTGTGCTTTTACCCCTGTTTCGGCCCGAGGCCGCACTCTTCCGATGAAATCGTCCCCGCGCGATAACGACGACAACGCCAAAACGCGCCGCCAGCCTTCGAAGCTGGTGCTGAACATCGCCGCCGTGGCGGTCGGCCTCATCACGTTCGCGATCGGCGCGGCGTGGGTGATCTATAGCTGGATCGTCGATCGCGAAGCGCAGTATTTCGCGATCCCGCTGGTGTTCTCGGTGCCGGTGATCGTGGCGGTCGCAATCCGGAGCTTCTGGGAGTAGATCCGCCAGAAACGACAAAGCGCTGCGGTCAGCCGACCGGCAGCGCTTTTTCGGGAACAGCACCCTGACGGGTGCTGGTCCGACTTCTGGTGCGTGAGGCCGGACTCGAACCGGCACACCCTTGCGGGCGTCAGGACCTAAACCTGGTGCGTCTACCAATTTCGCCACTCACGCGCATTTTCTGTCGCCTGACCGCGCGGCACGCAAGATGCGTACTCCACGCGCCCGGGACCGCTCGGGACACTTCATGCCGGCCTGAAAACCGGCGCGCCCGATCAGGCGAGCGCGAGATTCTACCCGATCCGTGCGGCCTTGTCTCGCCCTGCCGGCACCCGTCGTGCAGCGGTGCTAGAATGCCGCGCTCGACGTTTCGGCACCGCGCCGCCGCGCGTCCCCCGAACCCGCCCCACCCGATTCCGCCCGTGAACTTCGACGACTACTGTCAGCAAAAGGCCGCCCCCGCGGGCTCCAGCGTCTATTACGCGTTGCGTCAGGCGCCGCTCGCCACGCAGCCGCGCCTGACGGCCCTCTTCGCGCTGCGCCGCGAGCTCGAGGAAACCGTCAAGGAAACCAGCGACCCGACCGTCGGCCACACGAAGCTCGCGTGGTGGCACAAGGAACTCGCGGCACTGGCCGACGCTCAGCCGTCGCACCCCGTCACGAAAGCGCTCGCGCAGCATCATCCGGCGATCGCCGCCGAGGCCGACGCGTTGCGTACGCTCGTCAACGGTTACGGGATGGACCTCGAACAGGCGCGCTACCTCGATTTCGCGAACCTGCAGCGCTACATCGCGCAGGTCGGCGGTACCTTCGCGTCGCTGGTCGCGCGCGCCAGCGCCGCGAACCCGGCCGACCCGCAGCCGTGGGCCGCGGACGCCGGCTGCGCGCTGATGCTCGCGCAATTCGTGCAGGAACTCGGCAACGACGCGCGCCACGGCCGCATCTACCTGCCGATCGACGAACTGCAGCGCTACAACGTGACCGCAGCCGATCTGCTGAACCGTCGCTACAGTCCGGCCTTCACCGAGTTGCTGCAATTCCAGACCGCTCGCGCGCGCGAAGCGCTCGCGGCCACCGATGCAGCGATCCCCGCCCCCGAACGCCGCGCGCAGCGCACGCTGCGCGCGCAGATCGCATTGGCCGGCGCGCTGCTCGACGAAATCGAGCGCGACGGCTACCAGGTGCTGCACCAGCGCATCGCGCTGACGCCGATCCGCAAGCTGTGGATCGCGTGGCGCGCCGCACGCCGGCGCTGAACCTGACGCATCACGCCTTCAACAACGGCAGCGTGTCGAAGCGCTGCTGCAGCACGCGCGTCGCGTCGAGCCCCCACCACGGCCCGAGCACGGTAGCGTAGAGTTGGCGAAAATCGACCGCGACCGGCAGGTTGCCGTTGCCGTCGAGCCGCCCGAGCGCCGGCGGCGCGCCGTACAGGCCGCCGGCCACGCGGCCGCCCATCACGAAATGCGGCGCGGCCGTGCCGTGATCGGTGCCGTTGCTCTGGTTCTCGCGCACGCGCCGCCCGAATTCCGCATACGTCATCACGAGCGTCTGGTTCCAGCGCCCGAGTTCGATCAGCGCGCCGCGCATCGCGCTCATTCCTTCCGCAAACTGCTTGAGCAGCGCGGCCTGCTGCCCCGGCTGGTTCTGGTGCGTGTCGAAGCCGTTGAGCGTCAGGCGCAGCACCGCGACGCCATCCTGCGCACCGGGCCCGGACGCTTCGCATGCGGCCAGCACCTGCATCGCGGTCTTGACCGACGTGCCGAACGCGCCGGCCGGAAACGCCGTCCTGAATTCACGCATCCCGCCGCGCGGGCGCAGCCGGTCGGCTGCCTTCACGATGTCGTTCTCGACGTCGATGATGTGCGCAAGCGCCGGGTTCTGCTCGCGCAGCGACGACGGTTCGGCCAGCCGAGCCGCGCGGATGAACTGCGCGGGATTGACGAGCGCGATCGCGCGCGCGCCGTTCGCGAGCGGCCCCATCTCCGCGCTGCCGAGCACGACGCCGTCCGCCGCGAAACCGGGAGGCACCGGCGCCTGCGCGAACGTGCGCGTGAGCCAGCCTTCGTGCAGGTACTGGTCCGAACGCGACGCGGTATCCCAGATCTCGATCGAGCGGAAATGCGACAGATTCGGCTGCGGATAACCGACGCCCTGCACGACCGCGACCTGCCCGTCATGCCACAGCGGCATCAGCGGCGCGAGCGACGGGTGCAGCCCGGTGTGCGCGTCAAGTTGCAGCACCTGCTCGCGCTTGATGCCGATGCTGCGCCGGAACTGGTAGTACAGCGGGTCCGCATACGGCACCACCGTGTTGAGGCCGTCGTTGCCGCCCTTCAGCTCGACGAGGATCAGCACGTTCGCATACCCGGCCGCCGGTTGCCTGCCGGCCGGCGCCACCGAGGCCGCCAGCGCGGGCGGCTGCCACATCGACACGCCCGCCGCGGCCGCGGCGCCCGTCAGCGTCAGAAAATCACGTCGGTTCATCGCGCATCCTTTGGTTTGCCGCCCGGCACCTTTGCCGCACCGGCGCTCCGATTCGTCTTCGTTTGCATCATTTCAGTTGATAGGCCGGATCCATCAGCAGCGCTTCGAGATACGCGCTGCCGGTCGAATCCGTGTCGATCGCCGCGACCGGCGACACCGGCAGCACCGCGTGCTGGAACTGAAGCTCGGTCGACAATCCCGCGATCGCCTGCGGCCGCGCACGATATTGCGCAAGCCAGCGTTCGAGATCGAAACGCAGGCCGCCGCGCGCGGGCTTGGCCGGCGCGCCGCGCATGTCGGCGGCGGACGCCGTGTCGGCCACCGGCATCGCGTGCGCACGCGAATTCGGCGGCGGCGCCATCGGATGCGCCGGCGGCCGCATGCCGGCCGTCTCCGTCGCGCGGAACAGTTGCTCGACGAACTGCTTGCGCGCGAGCAGCGTCGTGCTGTTGATCCACAGCGCGCCGCCCGGCCAGCCCTTCACGTTCGGCGGATAGAACAGGTTCTGCCCGAGCGTGCGCACGGTGTTCGCGAGCATCTGCGGATCGCCGTACGCAACGTCGAACAGCCGCACCGACCCGACGACGAACTCGGCCGGCGACTTGACGAGCACGCCGCGGTTGCGCGGATCCCAGAACGCGTCGGTCGACCACAGCGCGGCGAGCGCAGTGCGAATGTCGTAGCCGCTCGCGCGAAACCGCTCGGCCAGGCCATCGAGCACGCCCGCGTCGGGCGTATCGGACACGAACTCGCGCCACAGCTTGCCGACGATAAAGCGCGCGGTGCCGGGCCGCTTCAGCAGGATGTCGAGAAAACCGTCGCCGTCGAACGGCCCCGTCTCGCCGAGAATCGTCTTGTCGCCCGCGTCGTGCCATTCGGGCCGCACCTCGAAGCGCAGCGTATCGGGATCGATCGTCCAGCCCGTCATCGCACGCGCGGCTTCGGTCACGTCGTACTGCGTGTAATGCCCTTCGCCGAGCGTGAACAGCTCCATCACCTCGCGCGCGAAATTCTCGTTCGGGCGCCCCTTGCGATTGCTCGCGCCGTCGAGATACTGCAGCATCGCCGGGTCCTTCGCGACCGCGTGCAGCAGCGTGCCGAAGTTGCCGAGCGCCTCGCGGCGAAAGAGCGCGTTCTGCGCGGCCATGGTTTGCGGATAAGGCACCTTGTCCTGCCCCGACGTGAAGTGCCCGTGCCAGAACAGCGTCATGCGCTCGGTCAGCGGCGACGGCGTCACGACCATCTCGTTGACCCACGCCGCGCGCAACGCGTCGTAGCGGCGATCGCGCTCGCGCTGCTCGTCGCGCCGCATGTCGGGGGTCAGCGCCTGGCGCTGCGCGCGCGTCGGCGGCAGCTCGGCGATCCAGTCGGGCCACGCCGTGACGGGTTCGCGGCGAACGTTGCCGAGCGTGTCGGCCACGACCTGCGCGCGCGTCATGCCGACGATGCGCGCGACCTCGGCGGGCGCGGGAGAGAAACCGGTGCGGCTCAGGAAAAACAGCGCATCGTCGGCGTCGAGCGCCGACTGCATGGCAGGCGACGGCGCCGGTGCGGCAGCGTTCGCTTTCATCGTCATGGACTCCCGGAACGCACCGGCGGTGCGGATGCCGGTACAACGGCAATCGGCAGGCGAAAGTTGACGGAAAAAGTGCTACGAATTTTTTCGGCGCGGCGTGTTCCGCGCAGGTCGAGGACGGCACGCGTCAGCGCTTGTACAGCTCGCGAACGGCGTCTTCGATGTGCTGGCGCAAAAGGTGGCGCTCCTCGGGCGTCATGTGCCCGTCGCGGCGGCGCTGTTCGAGATCGGGAGGCACGGCGGAACGGACCGTCGTCTCGGCGGCACGATCGGGCTGCTGCGTTTTGCCGCGCGGCAGCTTGCGCGACGGCGCCCCCTGCTCGGGGCGCTGCGCATACGCGAAGTTCGACGCATACGGACCGGCAAGCGCGATCGTCAGCATCAGTGCAATCCGGGCAGATCGCATGACCGTCCTCGCTTCTTTGGTCGATTTGTTCCCTTCGTCACGCGGCAACCGGCTACCTCTGGTACTTGAAAAACCCTGCGGAATTCGGGTGTGCAAAGATGAAAGATGGAATGCAGGGGAGTATCTACCGAACTTCGGCTTCGAGTAAAGGAATCTATATAGCCTGCCTTTACTCGGCGCGACACTACGGGTAAATTTTGTAACCGACTGTAACGCGCGAAAATTCGCGGCCGTGCGCCAATTCCCATTCGCGATAAGATGCCGATCATGGAAACGAAAAACCCCTCCAAGATTCTCGTCGTCGACGACGACCCACGCCTGCGCGATCTGCTGCGCCGCTATCTCGGCGAGCAGGGTTTCAACGTATATGTCGCGGAAAACGCGACCGCGATGAACAAGCTCTGGGTACGCGAGCGCTTCGACCTGCTCGTGCTCGACCTGATGCTGCCGGGCGAAGACGGCCTGTCGATCTGCCGCCGCCTGCGCGGCAGCAACGACCGCACGCCGATCATCATGCTCACCGCGAAGGGCGAGGACGTCGATCGCATCGTCGGCCTCGAGATGGGCGCCGACGATTACCTGCCGAAGCCGTTCAACCCGCGCGAACTCGTCGCGCGCATTCACGCGGTGCTGCGCCGCCAGGCGCCGGCCGAACTGCCGGGCGCACCGTCCGAAACGACCGAGGTGTTCGAGTTCGGCGAGTTCTCGCTGAACCTCGCGACGCGCACGCTGACGAAGTCCGGCCAGGAAATTCCGCTGACGACCGGCGAGTTCTCGGTGCTGAAGGTGTTCGCGCGTCATCCGCGCCAGCCGCTGTCGCGCGAGAAGCTGATGGAGCTCGCGCGCGGCCGTGAATACGAAGTGTTCGACCGCAGCCTCGACGTGCAGATCTCGCGCCTGCGCAAGCTGATCGAGCCGGATCCGGGCAGCCCGCGTTTCATCCAGACCGTATGGGGCCTCGGTTACGTGTTCATTCCGGACGGCGCCGCCTGATTTTTTCCTTTCCGGTTTCGCCCGCCCACGGCCCGTCCCATGCGTATTGACCGGCGCCTCCTGCAGCTCGCGTTCGGCGGGCTGTTCTGGCGCACCTTCCTGCTGATCGCGCTGCTGATCTCGGTCAGTCTCGCCGCGTGGTTCCAGAGCTTTCGCGTGATCGAGCGCGAGCCGCGTGCGCAGCGCGTCGCGCTGCAGCTCGTCGCGGTCGTGAAGCTCACGCGCACCGCCCTGCTCTATTCCGATCCCGATCTGCGGCGCGCGCTGCTGCAGGATCTCGAGAGCAACGAGGGCGTGCGCGTTTACCCGCGCGAGAAAACCGACAAGTTCAAGCTGCAGCCCGACGAATCGCTGAATCGCCTGATCGAGCACGACATCCGCAGCCGCCTCGGCGACGATACCGTGATCGCGCAGTCGGTCAACGACATTCCCGGCGTGTGGATCAGCTTCAAGATCGACGACGACGATTACTGGGTCGCGCTCGATCGCGACCAGCTCGACAACGTCACGGGCCTGCAGTGGGCCGGCTGGGGGCTGTTCGCGCTCGCGCTGTCGTTGTTCGGCTCCGCGTTCATCACGAGCCTCGTGAACCGGCCGTTCTCGCGGCTCGCGCTCGCCGCGCGCCAGGTCGGCTCGGGCCAGGCACCCGAGCCGCTGCCCGAGCGCGGGATGGGCGTCGCGGCCGACACCAATCGCAGCTTCAACCAGATGGTGCGCGACCTCGAACAGCTCGAGGCCGACCGCGCGCTGATGCTCGCGGGTATCTCGCACGACCTGCGCACGCCGCTCGCACGGCTGCGCCTCGAAACCGAGATGAGCCCGTCCGACCAGGCAACCAAGGACGCGATGGTCGACGACATCGAGCAGATGGACCGCATCATCGCCGCCTTCATCGACTACGCGCGCCCGTCGCAGCGCAAGCCCGAGCCCGTCGACCTGTCGTCGATCGCGCAGGAAGTTGCCGCGCGCATAGCGAGCGAGGACGGCGTCGAGATCCGCACGCGGCTCGCGCCGAGCGCAGTCATCGAAGCCGACGAGACCGACATGCGCCGCGTGATCGGCAATCTCGTCGAGAACGCGCGCAAGTACGGCCAGAGCAAGCAGGACGGCATCTCGCGCATCACGCTCGAGACGCGCATATCGCACGCGCGCGTCGAGCTGTCGGTGAGCGACGAAGGCCCCGGCATCCCCGAAGATCAGCTGCCGCTCGTGATGCGGCCGTTCTATCGCGTCGACACCGCGCGCACCAAGGCGGACGGCACGGGCCTCGGGATGGCGATCGTGCTGCGGCTCGTCGGCCGCTATCGCGGCGCGCTGCGACTGCGCAACCGCAACCCCGAAGCGGGCCTCGAAGTCACGCTCGAATTCCCTGGCGCCGGCAAGGCGCGTGCGACCGCGTGACGCGCACGCTTCTTGCGCCCCACACTATCGATCCGGTTGAAAAAAACTATGAAGATCGTTAGTTAAAATCTATTGAAGCGTTTTATTAATAGTGTTATAGTTTGCCGCATGCTGTCACACCATCGTTGCAGCACCGAGGTAGCTTGACTCGGCCTTCTTCCCAACTCATACAGGAGTATCCGCATGAAAACCGTGGGCGATAAACTCGAAGCTTTCACCGTCGTAGCCGCGAAGCCGGGCTTCAACAATCACGAGGAAAACGGCCAGTCGGCGTTCGAGACCGTCACCGAAGCGTCGTTCCCGGGCAAGTGGAAGATCATCTACTTCTATCCGAAGGATTTCACGTTCGTGTGCCCGACGGAAATCGTCGAGTTCGCGAAGCTGACGAAGCAGTTCGAAGAGCGCGACGCCATCCTGCTCGGCGGCAGCTCGGACAACGAATTCGTCAAGCTCGCATGGCGCCGTGAGCACAAGGACCTCGACAAGCTGAACCACTACTCGTTCGGCGACGTCAAGGGCGAGCTGATCGACCAGCTCGGCGTGCGCGACAAGGAAGCCGGCGTGGCCCTGCGTGCAACGTTCATCGTCGATCCGGACAACACGATCCAGCACGTTTCGGTGAACAACCTGAACGTCGGCCGCAGCCCGGAAGAAGTCCTGCGCATTCTGGACGGCCTGCAAACGGACGAACTGTGCCCGTGCAACCGTGCAGTCGGCGGCGCAACGCTGTAAGCGCATCGATGCACGAAGCCCGCGGCGCACGTCCTGCCTGCGGGCTTTTTTAACGGCCAACCCATAGGAGATATCAATGGAATTCATCGATTCGATTAAGGCGCGTATTCCCGACTACGCGAAGGACATTCGCCTGAACCTCGACGGCACGATCTCGCGCTCGTCGCTCGAAGGCACCGATGCGGTCGGCGTCGCGCTGGCGGCGGCGATCGCGGCGAAGAGCACGGTGCTCGTGAAGACGATCCGCGAAGCCGGCGTGCTGTCGCCCGAAGAGACGAACGCCGTGCTGACGGCAGCCGCGCTGATGGGGATGAACAACACCTGGTATCCGTATGTCGAGATGGCCGACGACGCCGACCTGAAGACGCAGCGCGCCGAGCTGCGGATGGGCGCGTACGCGACGCACGGCGGCGTCGACAAGCGCAAGTTCGAGATGTACGCGCTCGCCGCGTCGATCGTCGGCAAGTGCCACTTCTGCGTGAAGTCGCACTATGCGCTGCTGAAGAACGAGCAAGGGATGACCGTCACGCAGCTGCGCGACGTCGGCCGCATCGCGTCGGTGATCAACGCCGCCGCGCAGGTGATCGCCGCCGAAGGCGAGTAAACGGCTGCATGAGCGGTTTCGCCGCGCGACCGGCAGCCGTGCCGGAGTGGCGGCGGCCCCAAAACGAAAATGCCACGCATCAGCGTGGCATTTTTCATTTCCGCAGCGCCACCGCGCGCGGAACGGGCCGCGCGCCGCCGCAACCGGGCGTCAACCGCCCTGCCTGACCAGCAGCGCGGCGGCCTGCGCCTCGATGCCCTCGCCGCGGCCGAGATAACCGAGCTTCTCGTTGGTCTTCGCCTTCACGTTCACGCGGTCGAGCGGCAGCCCGAGATCGGCCGCGATGTTCGCGCGCATCCCGTCGATATGCGGCGCGAGCTTCGGCGCCTGCGCGATCACGGTGCTGTCGACGTTCTGGATCGCGAAGCCGGCCGCCTGCACGCGGGCGGCGCATTCGCGCAGCAGCACGCGGCTGTCCGCGCCCTTGAACGCCGCGTCGGTGTCGGAGAAATGGCGGCCGATGTCGCCGAGCGCCGCCGCGCCGAACAGCGCGTCGGTGATCGCGTGCAGCAGCACGTCCGCGTCCGAGTGGCCGAGCAGGCCGCGCTCGTACGGAATCGTCACGCCGCCGATGATGAGGGGGCGCCCCGGGACGAGCTGGTGCACGTCGTAGCCTTGTCCGATTCTGAAATCCATGCGTGTTCCGATTGAGATGGGGTGAAAGTCAGGAAGCGTTCGCGGAGCGCGCGAGAATCGCTTCCGCGAGCGCGAAATCTTCCGGATACGTGACCTTGAAGTTGCGCAGGCTGCCCTGCACGACGCGCGGCGCGTGGCCCGCCCATTCGATCGCGCTCGCTTCGTCGGTCAGGTCGTGCCCTTCGCGCTGGGCGCGCAGGATCGCGTCGCGCAGCATGCCGATGCGGAACATCTGCGGCGTCTGCGCCTGCCACAGCGCGTCGCGCGACTCGGTGCGCGCGATCGCGTCGCCGCCGGCCGGCACGCGCTTGAGCGTATCGGCCACCGGCAGCGCGACGATGCCGCCGACCGGGTCGTCCTTCAGCGTCGCGACGAGCGTACGGATCAGCTCCGGCGTGATGCCCGGGCGCGCGGCGTCGTGCACGAGCACCCAGTCGTGATCGGTCGCGCCGAATTCGGCCAGCCCGAGCAGCCCGTTCAGCACCGACGCCTGCCGCGAGCCGCCGCCGCAGCGGCGCACCGCGAAGCGCAGGCCCGCGAAGCGGCGCGCGTCGAAATGGGAATCGTCGGGCGCGAGGACGACGAGCGTCTGCGCGAATTCGCTGCACGCGTCGAACGCGGCGAGCGTGTAATGCAGGAGCGCGCGGCCGGCCAGCGTGCGATATTGCTTCGGCACGGCCGAGCCGGAACGGCTGCCCGTGCCGGCACAGGGAATCAGGGCGAAAAGTCGGGGAGTCACGAAAGGAAACGCCGGAAAGATGAAATCGAGAAGCGGATTTTATAATAGGTCTTTCGTCTCGACCGGCGCACCTCGATGCGCCCGTGCACGCCACCCCTGCCGTCCCTATGCCAGATAACGCTTCCACCCTGTCCGCCTCGCCCGTTGCCCGCGTCAAACCCGGCCAGCGCTTTGCCTTCGACGGTGCGCACGGTTCCGCCGACGCGCTCGCCATCGCCCGTTATCTCGCCGACAACCGCCGGGACGTGCCGCTCCTCGCGGTGATCTGCGCGAACGCGGTCGACGCGCAGCGGCTCTCGCAGGAAATCCGCTACTTCTCGCCCGATGCGCGCGTTCGCCTGCTGCCGGACTGGGAAACGCTGCCGTACGACACGTTCTCGCCGCACCAGGACCTCGTGTCCGAGCGGCTCGCGACGCTGCACGATCTCGGCGAAGGCCGCTGCGACATCCTGCTCGTGCCCGCGACCACCGCGCTGTACCGGATGCCGCCCGCGTCGTTCATGGCCGCGTACACGTTCGCGTTCGCGCAGGGCGAACGGCTCGACGAGGCGAAGCTGAAGGCGCAGCTCACGCTGGCCGGCTACGAGCACGTGAGCCAGGTCGTGCGGCCCGGCGAATACTGCGTGCGCGGCTCGCTGATCGACCTGTACCCGATGGGCTCGCCGCTGCCGTACCGGATCGACCTGTTCGACGACCAGGTCGACTCGATCCGCGCGTTCGACCCCGACACGCAGCGCAGCCTCTACCCGGTGCGCGACGTGCGGCTCTTGCCCGGCCGCGAGTTCCCGTTCGACGAAGCCGCGCGCACGGCCTTTCGCAGCCGCTGGCGCGAGACCTTCGAAGGCGACCCGAGCCGCGCGCCGATCTACAAGGACATCGGCAACGGCGTGCCGTCGGCGGGCATCGAGTATTACCTGCCGCTGTTCTTCGACGAAACTGCCACGCTGTTCCACTACCTGCCGCAGGACGCGCACCTCGTGTTCACCGGCGATCTCGAAGCCTCGATCCGCCGCTTCACGGCCGATACGAAACAGCGCCACGCGTTCCTGTCGCACGATCGCGAACGGCCGATCCTGGAGCCGCAGCGCCTGTTCCTGTCCGACGAGGATTTCTTCGCGTTCGCGAAGCCGTTCGCACGCGTCGTGCTGCCCGCGCAACCGGCCGGCGGCTGGGCGACCGCGCTGCCCGAGCTCACCGTCGACCGGCATTCCGACGATCCGCTCGCGTCGCTGCGTACGTTCGTCGAATCGTCGGGCAAGCGCGTGCTGCTGACCGTCGAATCGGCCGGCCGCCGCGAGACGATCCTGCAATTGCTCGCCGAGCACCATCTGCGGCCGGTGTCGAACGACCACTTCGCCGGCTGGCTCGCGAGCGAAGAACGCTTCGCGCTCGGCGTCGCGCCGCTCGCGAACGGCTTCGCTGTGCCGGGCGAAGGCTATGCGATCGTTACCGAGACCGAGCTGTACGGCGCGCTCGGCCGCCGCGCGGGCCGCCGCCGGCAGGAACAGGCCAGCAACGTCGACGCGATGGTGCGCGACCTGTCGGAGCTGAAGGTCGGCGACCCGGTCGTCCACGCGCAGCACGGCATCGGCCGCTACATGGGCCTCGTGTCGATGGATCTCGGCGAAGGCGAGACCGAATTCCTGCATCTCGAATACTCGGGCGACAGCAAGCTCTACGTGCCCGTCGCGCAATTGCACGTGATCTCGCGCTACAGCGGCGCCGATCCCGACAGCGCGCCGCTGCACGCGCTCGGCTCCGGCCAGTGGGAGCGCGCGAAGCGCAAGGCCGCGCAGCAGATCCGCGATACCGCCGCCGAGCTGCTGAACCTGTACGCGCGCCGTGCGGCCCGCGAAGGCCACGCGTTCGCGCTCGACCCGCGCGACTACGTGAAATTCGCGGAAAGCTTCGGCTTCGAGGAAACGCCCGACCAGGCCGCCGCGATCGCGGCCGTGATCGGCGACATGACGAGCGGCAAGCCGATGGACCGCCTCGTGTGCGGCGACGTCGGCTTCGGCAAGACCGAGGTCGCGCTGCGCGCCGCGTTCATCGCGGTGATGGGCGGCAAGCAGGTCGCGCTGCTGTCGCCGACCACGCTGCTCGCCGAGCAGCACACGCAGACCTTCGTCGACCGCTTCGCGGACTGGCCGGTGCGGATCGTCGAGCTGTCGCGCTTCAAGACCGCGAAGGAAGTCAACGCGGCGATCGCGCAGATCAACGAAGGCAGCGTCGACATCGTGATCGGCACGCACAAGCTGCTGTCGTCGGACGTGCAGTTCAAGCGCCTCGGCCTGGTGATCATCGACGAGGAACACCGCTTCGGCGTGCGCCAGAAGGAAGCGCTGAAGGCGCTGCGCGCGGAAGTCGACGTGCTGACGCTCACCGCGACGCCGATCCCGCGCACGCTCGGGATGGCGCTCGAAGGGCTGCGCGATTTCTCGGTGATCGCGACCGCGCCGCAGAAGCGGCTCGCGATCAAGACCTTCGTGCGCCGCGAGGAGGAAAGCGTGATCCGCGAGGCGATGCTGCGCGAGCTGAAGCGCGGCGGCCAGGTGTACTTCCTGCACAACGAGGTCGAGACGATCGAGAACCGCAGGGCAATGCTCGAGGAGCTCGTGCCCGAGGCGCGCATCGTGATCGCGCACGGCCAGATGCACGAGCGCGAACTCGAGCGCGTGATGCGCGATTTCGTCGCGCAGCGCGCGAACGTGCTGCTGTGCACGACCATCATCGAGACCGGCATCGACGTGCCGAGCGCGAACACGATCATCATGCACCGCTCGGACAAGTTCGGCCTCGCGCAGCTCCACCAGTTGCGCGGCCGCGTCGGCCGCTCGCATCACCAGGCCTATGCGTACCTGCTGGTCCACGATCCGCAGGCGCTGACCAAGCAGGCGCAGCGCCGGCTGGAAGCGATCCAGCAGATGGAGGAGCTCGGCTCGGGCTTCTATCTCGCGATGCACGACCTCGAGATCCGCGGCACCGGCGAAGTGCTCGGCGACAAGCAGTCGGGCGAGATCCACGAGATCGGCTTCCAGCTTTATACGGACATGCTGAACGACGCGGTGAAGGCGCTGAAGAACGGCAAGGAGCCCGACCTCACCGCCCCGCTCGCCGCGACGACGGAAATCAACCTGCATGCGCCCGCGATCCTGCCGGCCGACTACTGCGCGGACGTGCAGGAGCGGCTGTCGCTGTACAAGCGGCTTGCTAACTGCGAGCACGGCGACGCGATCGACGGCATTCAGGAGGAACTGATCGACCGCTTCGGCAAGCTGCCGCCGCAGGCGCACGCACTCGTCGAGACGCACCGGCTGCGCATCGCCGCGAAGCCGCTCGGCATCGTGAAGATCGACGCGAGCGAGGCTGCGATCGGGCTGCAGTTCGAACCGAATCCGCCGATCGATCCGATGCGGATCATCGACATGGTGCAGAAACACCGGCACATCAAGCTCGCGGGCCAGGACAAGCTGCGCATCGAGACGCGCTCGCCCGATCTCGCGATCCGCGTGTCGACGATCAAGGAAACGCTGCGCGCGCTCGCGCCGAAGCAGGGAGCGGCCGCCGCGGTGCGCTGAAGGGCGCGGCGATGCTGCACCGCACCGCGCCCGGCGCAGGCGGGCCGCCGCGTTTTTGAGTATGATTTTCCCATTCATCAGACGGAGTTTTGCCATGTCCACTCTCGACGCGACGGCGCCGTCCGCCGCAACCCAAGGCGACGCATCGCTGGTCGGCCTGCCCTGGGTCAAGCAACTGGTGTCGATGGACACGACGAGCCGCGTGCCGAATCTCGGCCTGATCGAAACGGTGCGCGACGCGCTCGCCGCGAAAGGCATCGTTTCGACGATCACGCACGATCCGCGCGAAGGCTGGGCAAACCTGTTCGCAACTGTGCCCGCGCACGACGGCTCGACGAACGGCGGCATCGTGCTGTCCGGGCATACCGACGTCGTGCCGGTCGACGGCCAGCAATGGGACAGCAACCCGTTTGCGCCGGAAATTCGCGACGGCCGCCTGTACGGCCGCGGCACCTGCGACATGAAGGGTTTCATCGGCACGGCGCTCGCGCTGTTGCCCGAAATGCAGGCGACGAAGCTCGCGAAGCCGATCCATTTCGCGCTGTCCTACGACGAGGAAATCGGCTGCGCGGGCGCGCCGCTGATGATCGCCGACCTCGTCAAGCGCGGCGTGCAACCGTCCGGCTGCATCGTCGGCGAGCCGACCAGCATGCGGCCGATCATCGCGCACAAGGGCATCAACGCGTACCGCTGCTGCGTGCGCGGCCACGCGGCGCATTCGTCGCTGACGCCGAAGGGGCTCAACGCGATCGAGTACGCGGCGCGCCTCATCTGCCACATCCGCGACATCGCCGAGCGCTTCCGCGCCGAAGGCCCGTTCGACGAGCTGTACGACGTGCCGTTCACGACCGCGCAGACGAGCACGATCCAGGGCGGCAACGCGATCAACACGGTGCCGGCCGAATGCCGGTTCGACTTCGAGTTCCGCAACCTGCCGACGCTCGATCCCGAGCAGATCTTCACGCGCATCGAAGCATATGCGCAGCAAACGCTGCTGCCGCAGATGCTTCGCGAGCATCCGAATGCCGCGATCGAGTTCTCGAAGATCGCCGCGGCGCCCGGCCTCGACGCGACCGAACAGGCCGCGATCACGCAGCTCGTGCGCGCATTGACCGCCGACCAAGACAAGCGCAAGGTCGCGTACGGCACCGAAGCCGGCCTGTTCGAACGCGCGGGCATCCCGAGCGTCGTGTGCGGGCCCGGCAACATCGAGCAGGCGCACAAGCCGAACGAATATGTCGAGCTCGCGCAGCTCGCCGGCTGCGCGCAGTTCCTGCGCAAGTTCATCCGCAGCATGTCGGTCGACGCGCACTGACTGCCTCCCGCCACGCCGGCCCGCGTGTGCGGGCCGGTCCACTCCGCCACCCGCCACGTCATGTCGACTGAACAGCAGGGCACTGCCCATACGACGATCGACGGCGAGCCGATTCCGACGCTCGACGAAATCGCCGCGCAGCATTTCGCGTTGTCGCCCTGGGTCGCGCGCACGCCCGTGTTCGAACGCGCCGACCTGCCGTCCCTCGAGGGCACGCACGTCAACTTCAAGTTCGAACTGCTGCAGGCGAGCGGCAGCTTCAAGGCGCGCGGCGCATTCACGCACCTGCTCGCGCTCGACGAGGCACGCAAGGATGCCGGCGTCACCTGCGTATCGGCCGGCAATCATGCGGCAGCCGTCGCGTATGCGGCGATGCGGCTCGGCAGCAGCGCGAAGGTCGTGATGTTCCATACCGCGAGCCCGTCGCGCATCGCGCAGTGCAAGCAGTACCGCGCGGAGGTCGTGCTCGCGGGCAGCGCATCGCAGGCGTTCGATCTCGTGCGGCGGATCGAGGCCGAGGAAGGCCGCTTCTTCATCCATCCGTTCAACGGCTATCACACGATCCTCGGCACCGCGACGCTCGGCTACGAATGGGCGACGCAGACGCCCGACCTCGACGCGGTGATCGTGCCGATCGGCGGCGGCGGGCTCGCGGCCGGCATGGCGACCGCGCTGCGGCTCGCGAATCCGCGCGTGCACGTGTACGGCGTCGAGCCGGAAGGCGCCGACGCGATGAGCCGCAGCTTCGCGGCGAATCACACGATCAAGATGAGCGCAATGCAGACGATCGCCGATTCGCTGATGGCGCCGCACACCGAGGAATACAGCTACCAGCTGTGCCGGCGCCACGTCGACCGCATCGTCACCGTGTCCGACGACGCGCTGCGCGCCGCGATGCTGTTCCTGTTCTCGCACCTGAAGCTGTCGGTCGAACCGGCTTGCGCAGCCGCGCTCGCCGCGCTGCTCGGCCCGCTGCGCGAAACGCTGCAGGGCAAGCGCGTCGGCGTGCTGCTGTCGGGCACGAACACCGACCCCGGCACGCTCGGCATGCATCTCGCGCACGCGAAACGGCAGCACTGACCGCGCGCCGGGCGCCGGCGAACCGACCTAGGGTTATCCCCAGATTATGTTGACAGCCCTGTTGATAACCCGCCGAACAAGCACGCAAGTGGTTGAGCGCGCAGCGTTTTGCGCGCACGAAGGTCGTCGGACGCGAAATGAGCAAATGCGGCCGCTATGGGCTGCAATGTGGCGGCGCCGCGCGCGGCCGCTGATCGCCGCCGTGGCGATCGCACTGCTCGCCGGTTGCGCGGCACCACCCTCGCCCGTCGCCGGCGCGCAGCCGGCCTGCACGCAGCCTGGCGCGAGCCGCATGTTGCAGGCCGACCTGCTGTTCGGACGCGACATCGCGGGACGCGGCCCCGTCACCGATGCCGAACGCGCGACGTTCCTCGCCGACACCGTCACGCCGAGCTTCCCCGACGGCTTCACGTACTGGGACACGCACGGCCAATGGCGCGATCGCGCGACCGGCAACATCACACGGGAACAGAGTTTCGTGATCCGTATCATCGCCGACGATACGCCCGACACGCACGCGCGGCTCGCCGCGATCCGGCACGCGTACGCGGAGCGGTTCCGTCAGGAGTCGGTCGGTATCACGTTCATGCCGGCCTGCGCGTCGTTCTGATTCGGCGTCTCCCGCTACCTGCCGGCAGCGCACAAAAAAACGGGCGCCCGAAGGCGCCCGTCGCATGCCGGAACAGCGGCGTACCGCTTACTTGCTCTCGAACATGTCCATGATCTGCTGCTTCTCCTGCGGCGTGACGGGCGGCGGCGTGAGCCCTGCCGCGCCGGCCGAGCCGAGTGCGTCGTTCGCGCTGATCGCATTCTCGGCCGGATTGATGTCGACGTTCCCGACGAAGCCGTTGCCCGGCGTGCGATCGGCGTAGTACAGCTCGCCGTCGAGCGAGGTCAGGCCGTCCGGCATCGGCATCTGCTGCTCCGGCACGCCGTTCAGCGCGGTGCGCATGTAATTCACCCAGATCGGCAGCGCGAGCTGCGCGCCGAATTCGCGGCTGCCGAGACTCTTCGGCTGGTCGAAGCCCATCCACGCGACCGCGACGAGCGACTGCTGGTAGCCGGCGAACCAGCCGTCCTTCGCGTCGTTCGTCGTACCCGTCTTGCCCTGCAGGTCGCTGCGGCCCAGTGCGTTGGTGCCCGCACCCGTGCCGGCCGTCGCGACCGTGTGCAGCAGGCTGTTCATCACGTACGCGTTGCGGCCTTCGATCGTGCGCGGCGCGGTGCTGCCCGCGATCACCGGCTGCGACTTCTGCAGTGCCTGGCCGCGCGCGTCGTCGACTTCGGCGATCAGGTACGGATCGACCTTGTAGCCGCCGTTCGCGAACACCGCGTAGCCGGTCGCGAGCTGCAGCGGCGTCACGAGGCCCGCGCCGAGCGCCATCGGCAGGTACGGCGGCGTCTTCGCGGGATCGAAGCCGAAGCGCTGCGTCACGTACTGCTGCGCATACTGCGTGCCGATCGATGCGAGGATCCGGATCGACACGAGGTTCTTCGAGCGCTGCAGGCCGGTGCGCATCGTCATCGGGCCGTCCGGCTGGTCGTCGTCCTTCGGCTCCCACGCGGTGCCGCCCGGCACGCTCGGCGGGAAGTACAGCGGCGCGTCGTTGATGATCGTCGCCGGCCCGAGGCCCTTGTCGAGCGATGCCGAATAGATGAACGGCTTGAACGACGAGCCCGGCTGCCGCCATGCCTGCGTCACGTGGTTGAACTTGCTCTTGTTGAAGTCGAAGCCGCCGACGAGCGAACGGATCGCGCCGTCCTGCGGCGCGATCGCGACGAGCGCGCCTTCGACCTGCGGCAGCTGCACGACCTGCCAGCCCGTCTTGCCGTCCTTCAGCACGCGCACGATCGAGCCCGGCTTGATGCGCAGCGCGTTGTTCGCGCGGGGCCCGAGCGCGGCCGACACGAAGCGCAGCCCGGCCGGGCCGATCGTCGTCGTCGCGCCGCCGACGAACTGCACCTCGACCGCGTTCGGCGAGGCCGACAGCACGACCGCCGACTGCAGGTCGCCGTTGTCCGGGTGATCGGCGAGCGCATCGTCGATCGCCTCGTCGCGGTCGTCGCCGGCCGCGGGCAGGTTGATCGACGCTTCCGGCCCGCGATAGCCGTGGCGGCGCTCGTAGTCGAGAATGCCGCGACGCACGGCCTGGTAAGCGGCTTCCTGGTCGGCCGAGTTGATCGTCGTCGTGACGGTCAGCCCGCGCGTGTAGGTTTCGTCCTTGTACTGCTGGTACATCATCTGCCGCACCATCTCGGCGACGTATTCGCCGTGCACCGCGTACTGGTTGCCCGGCGTGCGCACGTGGATCTCTTCCTTCACGGCCGCGTCGTACTGCGGCTGCGTGATGTAGCCGACCTCGAGCATGCGCTTCAGGATGTATTCCTGGCGCACCTTCGCGCGCTTCGGATTCACGACCGGGTTATACGCGGACGGCGCCTTCGGCAGCCCCGCGAGCATCGCCGCTTCCGCGAGCGTGATGTCCTTCAGGTCCTTGCCGAAATAGACCCGCGCGGCGGCTGCGAAGCCGTACGAGCGCTGGCCGAGATAGATCTGGTTCATGTACAGCTCGAGGATCTGGTCCTTCGTCAGGGCCTTCTCGATCTTGTACGCGAGCAGCATCTCGTAGATCTTGCGCGTGTAGGTCTTCTCGCTCGACAGGAAGAAGTTGCGCGCGACCTGCATCGTGATGGTGCTCGCGCCCTGGCGCGCGCCGCCGTGCATCAGGTCGGCGACGCCCGCCCGCAGGATGCCGACGAAATCGACGCCGCCGTGCTCGTAGAAGCGGTAGTCCTCGATCGCGAGCACGGCCTTCTTCATCACGTCCGGAATGTCCTGGAAGCGCACGAGGCTGCGGCGCTCCTCGCCGAACTCGCCGATCAGCACGTGATCGGCCGTAAACACGCGCAGCGGCACCTTCGGCTGGTAGTTGGTCAGCGCATCGAGCGACGGCAGTTGCGGCGCCATCACGACCAGCGCGTAGCCGACGATCAGCGCGCCGACGATCGCCAGCGTGACGAACAGGCCGACGAACCACAGCGCGACGCGCGAGCCGAACGAGCGACGGCCTCCGCCGCCGCTGCGCTGTGCACGGCGGTCGTCGTTGCGATGGTCGCGATCGTCATCATCGGGGTAATAGGCTCCGGACGGCGAACGGCGCAGCGTGTAGTGGGGTTCGTTCCTGTCGGAAGAAGAAGGCGGTCGTTTGATAATTGGCATGTCGGAATGGCGGGCGTCGTGGCGCCCTCGGACGCATGCGGAAATGCAGGCGGATGGATCAGAGCGGGTGCATCGAGATGCGACTGTCACGTCGACAGACCCCGCCGCGCGGCGATCCGTTCCCGCGACGTGACAGCGCATTTTAATGAAATCGACCGGGTGCCTTCGCGATTTTTTGTAAAAATTCCCGCAACGCCGTGATTTGCGGAACGTATTGTCGGCATCCTCGGCCTATCATGGACACGCAATATGGCACGCGCGGCCGATTTTCTTTCAATCGCGAAAGGTTTGTCATCCCGATATGCAAGCCGCTTGAACTCACGCGTTTAAGCCGTATTTAAGTGAACCGGTGGTGTAATATCCGCCGGCTCACGCGGGTCGCAACCGGCCCGCAGCGGGCATTGCCGCGGTCACGCGGCGCCTTTCAACCACGGAGGATTTCATGTCGCTTTTCGACTCTGTTTCGCGCACGATCAAAGGCCTGCTGAACGATGCGGCCGATTCGGTACAGGATCCGTCGCGCGACGCACGGCAGATCGTGCGGGAGCTCGACGACAGCATCGGTCGTGCCGAGAATTCGCTGATCGAGATCGAGGCACAGGTCGCGACCCAGCGCAGCAAGCGCGATGCGGCCGACGACAAGGTGAAGAAGTACGAAGACGGCGCGAAGCGCGCGCTGCAGTCCGGCGACGAAGCGCTCGCACGCGAGGCACTGGCCGCGCAGTCGAACGCGGAAGCCGAGCGCGACGCGCTCGCGGCCGAGTTGACGACGCTCGAGCCGTCGGTCGACAAGCTGAAGGGGCAGATCGCCGACATGCGCCAGCGCCGCAACGACCTGAACGCACGCTCGAACATCCTGCAGGCCAAGCAGGAAATCGCGCAGGCGAAGGATGTCGCGGCAAGCGCGTTGGGCGGCATCGGCGGCAAGAACCTGTCCGAGGATTTCCAGAAGCTCGAGGACAAGGTCGCACTGCAGAACGCACGCTCGGACGCGCGCCTCAATTCGGCCGACACGTCGAGCGGCAAGGCGCTCGACGACAAGCTCGCCGCGCTGAACAAGGGCCCGTCGGTCGAGGATCGCCTCGCCGCGCTGAAGAAGCAGCTCGACACGCCCGCGCAGTAACGGCAAACGCGGGCAACCGCGCCGCGGCCCGCCCGGGCGCGCGGCGCGAACCGATCGTCAGGAGACGGGCGCGTGCGCCCGGTTCGACCATGAAGAAATCCCTCGCCGCACTCGGCCTCTCGCTGATGCTGCTGTCGTCCGCCGCGTTTGCGGTACCGTCGCTGCAGCAGGTCGAGCAGTCGATCGCGCAGCGCAACTGGCAACAAGCCGACACGCAGCTGTCGCAAGTCATCGACGCCCATCCGAACAACGCGCACGCGCGTTACCTGTATGCGCAGGTGCTGGACCGCGAAGGCCGCGCGTCCGACGCGCTCGCGCAGCTGCAGCGTGCGAAGTCGCTCGATCCGCAACTGCGCTTCACCGACGCGTCGCGCTTCGCGCAGACGGAGTCGCGCATTCGCGCCGACGCCGCACGCGTGAGCGGCAACGCGCCGTCGGCCACACAGGCCGGCACGCTGCAGCCGTCGCTCGCGCCCGCCGTCGCGCCGGCCGAAAAACACGGCCCGTCGACCGGCATGTGGATCGGCCTCGGGCTGATCGTCGCGGTGATCGCGCTGGTGCTGCGCTGGACGCTGCGGCGCGCGCGCACGGCCGACAACAGCCGCGCCGACGACGAACGCCGCACGCAGCTCAAGCGTGCGACCGACGTACTGAACGACATCCGTCCGCTGAAACTCGACGCGAAGCTGTCGACGGCGCCCGGCGCCGCGGCGCTGACAGGCGAACTCGAAGCGATCGAGACCGACGCGCGCACGCTCGTCGAGGCGCTGGCGAACGGCAAGAATCCGGTACCGCCGTACCAGGTCGACGAACTCGAACGGCGTCATGCGAGCGTGAAGGCACGCGTCGAAGGCCGACCCGATCCGGCCGCGCAACCCGCGCCGCCGGCGAACGGCAGCGGCTCCGTATACGCGCAGGAAGCCGATCGCATGACGGGTGCGCAGGGCCAGCCGTATCCGCAGCAGCCCTACCCGCAACAGCAGCCGCCTGTCGTGATCCAGCAAGGCGGCGGCGGTTTCGGCGGCGGGATGGGCGGGCTGCTGACCGGCGTGCTGCTCGGCGAGGCGATGTCCGGCGGCCGCGAGCGCGTGGTCGAACGCGACGTGATCGTCGACGGCGAGCGCCGCCGGCAGGAAACCGACCCGGGCTTCGACCTCGGCCGCGGCGACGCGTCGAACTGGAGCGACGGCAGCAGCGGCAACGTCGATCTCGGCAGCAACGACGACGGCTGGACGGACGACAACACCTGACCCTGCGCAGCGCGCCGACGTTCACGTCGACGCGCCGCAACACACGCCACGCTCCCCTGCATGACCGGCCGCGCCGACGCGCGGATTTGTCAATCATTTCAAGATGGACTACCGGCAATGGGGAGCGTTCGCTATCATGCGGCCATCGGCGTGCCACCGACCCTCATTCGACGCAATACAAGCCTGCGCGTCGCGGCACGCCTCCTCTAGCACCAACAAGGAGAAAGCCGCTCATGAGCATCATCAAGGAATTCAAGGAGTTCGCCGTCAAGGGCAACGTGATGGATCTCGCCGTCGGCGTGATCATCGGCGGCGCCTTCTCGAAGATCGTCGACTCGATCGTGAAAGACCTCATCATGCCGGTCATCGGCTTGCTGACGGGCGGCCTGGATTTCTCGAACAAGTTCGTTCTGCTCGGCACCATCCCTCCGACGTTCAAGGGTAATCCCGATTCGTTCAAGGACCTGCAGACCGCGGGTGTTGCCGCGTTCGGCTACGGCTCGTTCATCACCGTGGCGATCAATTTCGTCATCCTCGCGTTCATCATTTTCCTGATGGTGAAATTCATCAACAAGCTGCGCAAGCCGGAAGAAGCCGCGCCGGCCGCGACGCCGGAAGACACCGTACTGCTGCGCGAGATCCGCGATTCGCTCAAGCAGCGCTGATCGCCGAGCGCCCCGCCCGCCAGGCCCGCCCCGTGCGGGCCTTTTTATTGCGCGCGCCGTGCACCGCCGCATGCGGCCTGTCTCACTTTTTTGTGACGCACGAATGCACGCGCGGGGAAAGCGGGTCTATGATGGAGACTAAACGACAGTACGGGCGCCAAGACGCTGGCTGTGTCGATCAAGGCGAGCAGGTCGACGGGAGACATTGATCGTCGTACTGCACGAATGCAGCATTTTCGTGTGCTATAAAGGATCGACATGCGGCGTACATAGCCGGGAGTGGGTCGCATGAAAGTGCCGCATTTCTTGCAATTGTTTTTGAGGCGAGTGTTTATGTCCTTCCCGAAAAAACGTCGGCGTGCCCAACAGGATGGCCAGGAGTCATTCCTTGCGGTGTTGCGCCACTCGAAACCTTTCGCCCAGCTCGACACCAAGATTGCCCGCGCCCGTGCGCAGGACGAACCCGTCCTCTACGCGCATGTGCTGCCCGGTCTCGACGTGCTCCTGTGCAGCGTGCGCGGCGCACAGCCGCCCTATCCGGCCATCGCCGAGCTGCGCAAGCGCTGCATCGAATCGATCGCCAACGCGCTCGAGCAGCCGCTGGACGGCCTCGAGAACGGCGGGTACTGGTACGAAGCGAACGGCTTCGGCTTCCTGGTATTCGCGAGCCGGGCACGCGCGCGCATCCTGCCCGAGTTTGGTGCAGGCACGAAAGCGAGCCTGCGCGGCGGGCTCGGTCGCCAGAACGCCGGCGACACGACACCTCGCTCCCTCGGCTGAACCGCCAGTCATTCGATGGGCCGCCTCCGGGCGGCCCATCTGCCATTCATGCGCGCCGCTTGCCCGTCACGCGGGCTGCCGACGCCCGTTGCCGGGCCGCACGATGTCGATGAACGCGGCGAAATCGGCGCCGGCGAGCCCCTGCGCGGCGCCGAGCCGCAGCACCTGCTGCACGGTCGCCGACACGGGCATCACCGCGCCTGTGTCGCGCGCCGCGTCGGCGATCGCGTCGACGTCCTTCTGGAACGTGCTGAGCGCGCCGATCGACGCGTGACCACCCGACGTCATGCGCGGCACGAACGTCTGCAGCAGCACCGAATCGGCCCAGCCGCCGGCCAGCGCCTCGGCCAGCCGCGCGGCATCGATGCCGCTCGCCTGCGCCAGGCCGACGGCCTCGGCGATCGCGGTCACCGTCGCGGTGACGATCGCCTGGTTGCACAGCTTCGCCGTCTGGCCCGCGCCCGCGTCGCCCATGTGCGTGATGCACGACGCGTACGTGCCGATCAGCGGCCGCACCGCGTCGAGATCGGCCGCGCGGCCGCCGGCCATCACCGCGAGCGTGCCGCCCTGCGCGCCCGGCACGCCGCCCGACACGGGCGCATCGACCCAGCCGGCGCCGAGCGCGGCCGCGCGCGCCGCGTAGTCGCGCGTCGCGGCAGGCGGAATGCTCGAATGATCGACGATGCGCCGCAGGCGGCGCGCCGCCGCGTCACCGGAAAGCAGCCCGTGCTCGCCGAACACGACGTCGCCGACCGCACGCCCGTCGAGCACGCAGACGAATACCGTATCGACGCGTTCCGCCAGTTCGCGCGGCGTGCCGACCACCTGCGCGCCGTCCTTCACGAGCGCCTCGGCCTTGTCGCGCGAGCGATTCCACACGCTGACCCGATACCCGGCCGCCAGCAAATGCCGAATCATCGGCGCGCCCATCAATCCCGGTCCGCAAAATCCGACTTCCACGATGTTCCTCGTCTCCGATATGGGTTGCACTTGCCGCCCATCATACCTATCACTCAAGAAGCCGGGCACGCGCGGCGGCGCCTCGGGACCGCAGCTTGCACCGGCGATATAGACCGATATCCCAGGGAGCGCATCATGAGCGACCACGTGTACAAGCTGATCGAACTGACCGGTTCGTCGCAGCAATCGAGCGACGACGCCATCCGCAACGCGATCTCGAAGGCCGGCAAGACGCTGCACAACCTGCACTGGTTCCAGGTGACCGAAACGCGCGGCCACATCGAAGGCGACCAGGTCGTTCACTGGCAGGTCACGCTGAAGGTCGGCATGCGCATCGACGACTGACGCAGCCGCCGCATCACACGCCGCGCCGCGATCCGAATACGCGCAACGCGTATCCGCGCGGCGCCGCGCGCCCAGCCTCCCCGTTCAGGCCCCTTGTCGCGGCCCGGCCGGCGGGTGCCTGCGGGTATCCATCTCTTGACGCTGATTTTCGTTCATATTAAAAACGATATACCCACATTACCCCTCGATCAGCCTGGACATATAACCCGGAGAAATCATGAGTCAGCAACGCGAGGCGATCGACACGTACCTCTTGCGCGTCTTGCACACCTTGTTGATGGAGCGCAGCGTCACACGCGCGGCCGTCAAACTGAACCAGTCGCAACCGGCGATCAGCGCCGCGCTGCGGCGCCTGCGCGACATCACCGGCGATCCGCTGCTGGTGCGCGGCAAATCCGGCATGGTGCCGACCGAATACGGGCTGCGCCTGCTCGAGCCCGTGCAGAATGCGCTGCGTGAAATCGAGCGCATCAAGTTCCAGCAGCACAACTTCGACCCGGCCACGTCGATCCGCTGCTACCGGATCGGCTGCCCCGACTACCTGAACGTGCTGTTCGTGCCGACCGTCGTCGAGCGCTTCCGCCTGGCCGCGCCGAACGCAACGCTCGAGTTTCACTCGCTCGGCCCCGCGTTCGACTACGAACTCGCGCTGGAAGACGGCAAGCTCGACATCGTCGTCGGCAACTGGCCCGAACCGCCCGAGCAGCTGCACCTGTCGAACCTGTTCGTCGACGAGATCGTCTGCCTGATGAGCAACACGCACCCGTTCGCGAAGCGCGGCGGGCTCACGCTCGACCAGTACCTGAACGCGCCGCATCTCGCGCCGACGCCGTACTCGGTCGGCCAGCGCGGCGCGATCGACGTGCATCTCGCGCGCGAACGGCTCAAGCGCCACGTGGTCGTCACGCTGCCGTACTTCAACCTCGCGCCGTACGTGCTCGTGAAGTCCGACCTGATCTTCACGACCACGCGCCTGTTCGCCGATCACTACGCGAAGTTCCTGCCGCTGTCGGTCGTGCCGGCGCCGCTCGACTTCCCGCCGATGCAGTACTACCAGCTGTGGCACGAGCGCTGCCACTACTCCGACGAAGTGCGCTGGCTGCGCAGCCTCGTTGCCGAAGCCACCCGCACGCTGATCGAGGCGTAACGGCACACGCCGCCCGCGCCGTCGCGGCGGGTGACGGCCAGCAGCTGGCGGCACGCCCGGCAAGGCGGCCGCCGTATCGCTTCAGGCTTCGTTCAGCGCGATGCGTCGACCAATGCATGCGCGAGCGCGTTATGGCGCTCGATGACGGGCGGCAGATCGAGCGTCGCCAACCGCCCTTCCCGCACCACCACCTTCCCGTTCACCACCGTGTACGCCGTCTGCGACGGCGCGCAGAACACGAGCGCCGCGACCGGATCGTGCAGCGCGCCCGCGAACAGCGGCTGGCGCAGGTCGAACGCGGCGAAGTCCGCGGCCATGCCGGGCTTCAACGCGCCGATATCGTCGCGGTTCAGCACCTTCGCTCCGCCGAGCGTCGCGATCTCGAGCGCTTCGCGCGCGGTCATCGCATCGGGCCCGAAACCGACCCGCTGCAGCAGCAGCGCCTGCCGCACTTCCGCGACCATCTGCGCGCCGTCGTTCGACGCAGAGCCGTCGACGCCGAGGCCGACCGGCACGCCCGCGAGACGCATCTTCTTCACCGGCGCGATACCCGACGCGAGCCGCATGTTCGAGCACGGACAGTGCGCGACGCCGGTGCCGGTGCGCGCGAACAGGCCGATACCCGCATCGTCGAGCTGCACGCAGTGCGCATGCCATACGTCGTGGCCGACCCAGCCGAGATCTTCCGCATATTCGGCGGGTGTCATCCCGAACTTCTCGCGGCTGTACGCGATATCGTTGACGTTCTCCGCCAGGTGCGTGTGCAGCGACACGCCGTACTCGCGCGCGAGCACGGCCGCGTCGCGCATCAGGTCGCGGCTCACCGAAAACGGCGAGCATGGCGCAACCACCACGCGCAGCATCGCGTAGCGGCCTTCGTCGTGATAGGTCTCGATCAGGCGCTGCGTGTCGCGCAGGATATCGGGTTCGCGCTCGACGACCGAATCGGGCGGCAGCCCGCCGTCGCGCTGGCCGACGCTCATCGCGCCGCGGCTCGCGTGAAAGCGCATGCCGATTCGCTGCGCGGCGCCGATGCTGTCGTCGAGCCGGCTGCCGTTCGGGTAGATGTACAGGTGGTCGCTCGACGTCGTGCAGCCCGACTGCAGCAGCTCGGCCATCGCGGTGAGCGTCGACACCTCGATCATCTCGGGCGTCAGGTGCGCCCAGATCCGGTACAGGTTCGTAAGCCAGCCGAACAGCTCGGCGTTCTGCGCAGCCGGCACCGCGCGCGTGAGGCTCTGGTACATGTGGTGGTGCGTGTTCACGAGCCCCGGGATCACGAGGTGGCCGCGCAGGTCGAGCACTTCGTCGGCCGCGTCGGGCAGCTCGGCGGTCGGGCCGACCGCGACGATCCGGTTGTCTTCGATGTAGAGCCCCGCGTCGCGCAATTCGCGGCGCGTGTCGTCCATGGTCACGAGCACGTCGGCGTGCTTGACCAGCAGGGTTTTCGGGCGGGATGGGGATGGGTTCGGCGCGCGTGCGCCGGCGTGCTGCTCGAGGTTCATGCGTTCTCCGCGTCGGTCTGCCCCCAGGGGCTGATTCCCGGGGACGGTCACAAAGCCGTTCGAACGCCGATTCGCGGCACGCCCCGGTGCCTGCGTCCGTTCGAACGCCCTGGCCCGGTTACCCGGCGTGCTCGCCGTCTTCGGGGTACGCGCGGGCCACAGGCCGACGCGCACGGCGGGAGGATCGCCCAAGCGCTCGCGGCGCACAATGCGCGATCCCGAATACCGCACTTCACGGTTCCGATATGGTACGCCGCGCGCGCTTGGTCCGTCCTGCCGCCGGATGCCCGAAACGCCCGCCGGAAGCCCTGGCGGCGTGCCGTCGACAGCCGCTTATGCGCGGCGCATTATCTTTGATATCGCGCCCGTATTTGCGCAGGGAACCTTTTTACAATGCCTGCACGGCGCTCGCTTCACCTCGCCGACGGGTATGTAGCCACGTGACGTGGAGCCTCGATCCGCCGCACAGTCAATGGATCGAGTCGCCGCCGAACCTCGCATTCACACAAGGACACAACGAATGGGAAAGCTCACTACCCACGTACTCGATACGGCACACGGTCGTCCCGGCGCCGCAATCAAGGTCGACCTCTACGCGCTGGACGGCGAATCGCGCCGCGCGATCAAGACCGTGCTGACCAATAGCGACGGCCGCTGCGACGAACCCCTGCTCGAAGGCGCTGCGCTCGCCGCCGGCGAGTACGAACTCGTGTTCCATGCCGGCGACTACTTCGCGTCGCTCGGCGTGAAGGTGCCCGAACCCCGTTTCGTCGACCGCGTCGTGCTGCGCTTCGGCATCGCCGACACCGGTTCGCACTACCACGTGCCACTGCTCGTGTCGCCGTGGTCGTACAGCACCTATCGCGGCAGCTGACATCGCATCGGCGCCTGCATCAAAGACAAACGATCTGAGTCTGGAGGAGTTTCATGGAAGGCTTCATCACCGACTGGCTGAACCTCGCGCTGCGATGGCTGCACGTCATCGTCGCCATCGCGTGGATCGGCGAGTCGTTCTATTTCGTCGCGCTCGACAACAGCCTGAAACCGCCGACCGACCCGAACCAGCGCAAGCGCGGGGTATTCGGCGAACTGTGGCACGTCCACGGCGGCGGCTTCTACAACATGCAGAAGTACACGGTCGCCCCGCCGGAAATGCCGGATGACCTGCACTGGTCGAAGTGGCCGTCGTACACGACCTGGCTGTCGGGCTTCTCGCTGTTCTTCGTGCTGTACCTGCTCGCGCCGAACACGTACCTGATCGACAAGAGCGTGCTCGACATGGGCCCGGTCGTCGCCGTCGCATCCGCGCTCGGCTTCCTCGCAGCCGGCTGGATCGTCTACGACTCGCTGTGCCGCATCCTCGGCACCAACGACCGCGTGCTCGGCATTTGCGTCGGCCTTTATGTCGTCGTCGCAGCGTACCTCGCGTGCCACATCTTCTCGGGCCGGGCCGCGTACCTGATCGTCGGCGCGATGCTCGCGACGATCATGTCGGCGAACGTGTTTTTCGTGATCATCCCCGGCCAGCGCAAGATGGTCGACAAGATGCTCAAGGGCGAAGAGCCGAACCCGATCTACGGCAAGCGCGGCAAGCAGCGCTCGGTGCACAACACGTACTTCACGCTGCCCGTCGTGTTCGCGATGCTGTCGAACCACTATGCGATGACGTACACGAACAAGTTCAACTGGATCGTGCTCGTGCTGATCATGCTGGCCGGCGCGCTGATCCGCCAGTTCTTCGTGATGCGTCACCGCGGCAAGCAGCTGTGGTACCTGCCGATCGGCGGCGTCGCGCTGCTGTCGGGCGCGCTGGTGTGGACGATGCCGAAGCCGGTCGCACCGGAAGCGCAGGCCGCCAACGCGCCGAAGATCGTGATCAACGACATCATGCCGATCCTGCAGCAGCGCTGCGTCGAGTGCCACTCGTCGAAGCCAACGCTGATGGGCAGCGCGCCCGCGGGCGTACTGTTCGACACGCCGGACGAAGTGTCGAAGAACGCGCAGCGCATCTACGAACAGGCCGTGCGCCTGAAGGCGATGCCGATCGGCAACGTCACGCACATGACCGACGACGAGCGGACGAAGCTCGCCGCCTGGTTCGAGGGTGGCGCGGTCAAGTAAGCCGCCGTGCGCCGGTTGCCGGCGCAATCCTCTCCGTTCGCGGGCCCGGTGACGGGCCCGTTTTTTTGCGTGTTCCGAATGCGCCGCGCGCTAGCCGTGCATCGCGTCGCGTTGCAGTGCGACGAGCGCCTCGAGGGCGCGCGGGCCGTCGTCGAACGGCACGAAGATGTGATCGTGGTACGCAGCCGCCATCACGTTGCAACTGATCCCGGCCGCGCCGAGCGCCCGCGCGAACGCCGCGGTGAGGCCGACTGCCGCGAGATCGGAATGCACGGTCAGCGTGATCCACGCGGCGCGGAACAGCACGGGCCAGCCGCGACGCACGGCCACCTCCTCGCCGACGACGACCGTCAGCCCTTCCGCTTCGCGTAACGTGGCGATTGTTTCGGATAACGATACGTCCGCATCGGTCGGCAGCGAGACAAACGCGAACGCGCCCGGATGCAGTTCGGGTTGCATCGTGCGCAGCAGGATCGCGAGGTCGTTTTCAGGTTGGCTCATCGGAGGAACACGTCCGGTTCCGGACGTCGTGCGGTGGCGATGCGGGCACGATAGCACGCGCGATGACGGCGCCATGCACGCACCGCCGCGACTTCGTCCGCAAGCCAGCCTCGGAACGCGGGTGCGCTGCCGGTCACCTCATCCGTCGACGGACTCCGGCAGCCGCGCGATCGCCTTGATCTCGAACTGGAAGCCGTACAGCCAGGTCACGCCGACGGCGGTCAGCGTCGGATGCGGCGCATCGCCCCAGTACTCGGGGACGATCTCCCAGACCCGCTCGAACGTCGCTTCGGGGTCGACGAGGAATACCGTCACGTCGACGACATCGTCGAACGTGCAGCCGGCCGCACGCAGTACCGCGTTCAGGTTGTCGAACGCGCGGCGAACCTGCGCGCCCAGCTCCGGCTCGGGCGAACCGTCGTCGCGGCTGCCGACCTGCCCGGACACGAACAGGAAACCGTTCGAGCGCAGCGCCGGCGAATAGCGGTTGCGCTCGTACAGCGCCTGGCGACCGGGCGGGAAAACTACGCTACGCTTTGCCATCCAACACCTCCATCAGTCAGTGGGGCGAAGCCGCCCCTGCATCAACGATGAAGGCACTTTAAGGACCGTCGCCCGGCGGATAAACCGGCAACCCTGTCCAACACTGTTTGCGCGCACCAAACAATTTCCGACCGACGCGGAGCCCTGACCCGATGGATCGATTCGACGCAATGCAGGCGTTCGCCCGCGTAGTGGAAGCCGGCAGCTTCACAAGGGCGGCCGAGACGCTGCACATGAGCCGCACCACCGTCACGCAACTGGTGCAGCAGCTCGAAGCGCGGCTGCGCGTGAAGCTGTTCAACCGCACGACGCGCAAGGTCGTCGTCACCGCCGACGGTGCCGCGTACTACGAGCGCGTGGTGCGGCTGCTGGCCGACATGGACGATGCCGAAACGAGCCTGTCCGCAGCGTCCGCGTCGCCCCGGGGGCGGCTGCGCGTGGACGTGCCGAGCCCGTTCGCGCGCCTGATCCTGATCCCCGCGCTGCCGGCGTTCCATGCGCGCTACCCGGACATCCAGCTCGACATGGGCGTGAGCGACCGCGTGGTGGACGTGATCGGCGAGAACGTCGACTGCGTCGTGCGCGGCGGTGAACCGGCCGACGGGTCGCTGATCGCGCGCCACGTCGGCGACCTGCGGCTCGGCGTGTACGCGTCGCCGGCCTATCTCGCGCTCGCCGGCACGCCGTCGCATCCAAGTGAACTTGAAGACACGCATCATCGGATCGTCGGCTTCCTGTGGGCGCGTACCGGCAAGGCGCTGCCGTTTGCGATGGAATGCGACGGCGAGCGCGTCGACGTGCGCGGGCGCTACGTGCTCGCCGTCGACGACGGCAATGCGTACCTCGAGGCCGGCCTCGCCGGGCTGGGCATTCTGTGGCTGCCCGACTACATGGCTGCCGCGCATCGCGCGCGCGGCGACCTGGTGCCGCTGTTCGACGCGTGGCAGCTCGAACCGATGCCGATGTACGTCGCGTTCCCGCCGAACCGGCACGTCAGCGCGAAGCTGCGCGTCTTCGTCGACTGGATCGCCGACCTGATGGCGCAGCATGCGCCGGTCGCGAACCGGCGTCGCGGCGGCAGCGGTTCGCGCGACACGGGCAAGGCTGTGCCGACCTGAATCGCGCATAAACGGCTGCACATAAAAAAACCCGCGCAAGTTGCGCGGGGTTCGACAAGCTGGCGCGGAAACGCCGGCGACTCAGGCCGCCAGCGCATGCAGCGCCTCGTCGGTGAGCCACAGCGATTCCTGCAGATCCTGCTCGTTGAGGTTCAGGCCGTCGCCGCCACGGTCGACGACGATGAAATCGCTGACGCCGCCGAGTGCGATCAGCGGGTGATGCCACACGCCCTTCGCATAGTTGACGCCCTGCCAGCCGCTCGTCACGAACGCGCGGATCTTCGCCGGGTCGAGATCGCCTGCTGGCGCCACAACGACGAGATACGGCTGGTCGTTCAGCGGCACGAATGCCTGGCTGCCGAGCGGGTGCCGCTCGAGCATCTTCACTTCGAACGGCAGCGTGCGCGGCTGGCCTCGAAACAGGTTGACGAGCGTGCGGCCCTCTTCATCCGTCACATCGACTTTCGCGAGATCGTGAAAGCGGATCGTCGTGCCGAGGTTGATCGGGATCTGCTTCGCGCCTTCCGTCTCGATCACGTCGCCGAACGGCACGAACGCCTCCTTGGTCAGCGGTTCGATAACAAGCGTCTTCATTTGTCGAGCGTCCCCCACAGACGCAGGCGCGACACGCCGCCGTCCGGAATGATGTTCAGTCGCACGTGCGTGACGGGGCCGAGCGACGCGATGTCGGCTTCGAAGTAGTGCTGCTTGTCCATCTGCAGCTTCTGTTCGCCGAGCAGCACCGGCCAGAACATCGACTGCGTGATCAGCGAGCTGTCGGTGCCGCCCGACACATAGGCAGCCTGGATCGAGCAGCGGTCCGGGTAGTTGCCCTTGAAGAACGCGGTATCGACTTCGATCTTGCGGATCACGCCCGGCTGCGCGAGCGCGATGATCGCCCAGTCGTTGCCCGGCTCGCGGCGGCGGCGGGTTTCCCAGCCATCGCCCATGTTCACGCCGCGGCCCGGCAGCAGCAGGTTCGACGCGACGCCGAAATGCTGGTTGTTCGCGGCCACGACATAACCGCCGTTTTCCATCGCTGCGAGATCGAACTGCTCGGTCGCGCTCGCGCCGGCCCAGTCGAGCTGAGGCTGGCCGTACACGCGCAGGCGCGCAATGCCGCCGTCCGGATAGATGTTCACACGCAGGTGCGTGAACGCGCGTGCGTCGCTCGCTTCGACGTAGTGATGGCTGTTGCCCTGCAGCGTCGTCGACGGCACGATCTCGACCCACTCGGTCGCATGCGTCGGCGCGCCGTCGGCCACGAAGGCGGCCTCGATCGACGCGGCCGGCGGGAAGTTGCCGGTGAAATGGCTCGTGTCGATGTCGAAGCCCTTGATCACACCCGGGCGCGCGAGCTTGACGATGCACCAGTCGTACCCCGTCGTGCGCTTGCGGCGCGTCTCCCAGCCGTCCATCCACTTGCCGTGGTCGTCGTACTTGCCGGGAATGAACACGGCCGGCTCGGGGTTCAGCATCCGGTCCTTCGGCGCGAAGAAATCGTCGCTGGCTTCGAGCGCCTGCGCACCGAGACGCGGGTCGGCAAGATTCACGTAGCGCCGCGTGAATTCGGGTGCGTTGGGATCGAGAAGCGGAACAGCCATGATGTTTCCTTGTTTCAGTGATGCGATCCGGCCGCCGCGACGCAGCAGGCCGTATTGCGGTGTCAGGCGTCGATCAGGTCGTCGAGGCGGAAGCGCGCGATCCGGTAGATCTGGTCGAGGCTCGCGCGCAGTTCCTCGGCGCGCGAATGATTCACGCGCGACTCGAAGTTCGCGATGATGCCGTGCCGGTCATAGCCGCGCACCGCGAGGATGAACGGGAAGCCGAACTTCTCGCGATACGTGCGGTTCAGCGTCAGCAGCTTGTCGAATTCTTCCTGCGTGCACTGGTCGAGGCCCGCGCCGCTCTGCTCGCGCGTCGACTCGGCCGTCAGCTCGCCGCGCACGGCGGCCTTGCCGGCCAGCTCCGGGTGAGCGTTGATCAGCGC
The DNA here is from genome assembly GCF_900119325.1 of Burkholderia sp. NFPP32. Lineage (NCBI taxonomy): Bacteria > Pseudomonadati > Pseudomonadota > Betaproteobacteria > Burkholderiales > Burkholderiaceae > Burkholderia > Burkholderia sp. NFPP32. The sequence continues at coordinate 189,239 of NZ_FPJP01000005.1, forward strand.
AAGCTGGCGCACTTCGCCGCCCGTTTCCACCGCGCCCGACATCGTCTTGTGCAGCGCGTCGATGCTCGCGAACGGCCGTTCGCCCGCGGCAACCTCGGCCACCCACGGCGAATGTTCGAAAATCCCCGACAGCGCCGCGACGAATGCGCTCGGCACCATCGTGTTCAGTTGACTCAACGTGTAACGCATCGCCTTCATGCTTTCCCTTCGTTTCGATGACCGGGCTGATACGGATGATGTTCACGCCAGTGGCGCGCGATATCGACACGGCGCGTCACCCATACGCGATCGTGCTTCTCGATGTGATCGAGGAACCGCTGCAGCCCGCGGAACCGGCCCGGCCGGCCGAGCAGCCGGCAGTGCATGCCGATCGACAGCATCTTCGGCGCCTCGTCGCCCTCCGCATACAGCACGTCGAACGCGTCGCGCAGATAGTCGAAGAAGTGATCGCCGGTGTTGAAGCCCTGCGGCGTCGCGAAGCGCATGTCGTTCGTGTCGAGCGTGTACGGGACGATCAGTTGCGGCGACGTGCCGCCGCCCGACACGGCGACGTCCATCCAGAACGGCAGGTCGTCGCCGTAGTTGTCGGAGTCGTACAGGAAGCCGCCGTATTCCGCGACCAGGCGGTGCGTATTGGGGCTGTCGCGGCCGGTATACCAGCCGAGCGGGCGCTCGCCCGTCACGCGCTCGATCGCCTCCATCCCGAGACGCATGTGTTCGGCCTCGAGTTCGGGCGTCATGCTCTGGTAATGGATCCAGCGCCAGCCGTGGCACGCGATCTCATGGCCGAGCTCGACGAACGCGCGCGCGAGCTCCGGGTGACGCTCGATCGCCATGCCGACGCCGAATACCGTCAGCGGCAACCCGCGCTTCTCGAATTCGCGCAGGATGCGCCACACGCCGGCCCGCGAACCGTATTCGTAGATCGACTCCATGCTCATGTGGCGGTCCGGATACGCGGCCGCGCCGACGATTTCGGACAGGAACTGCTCGGAGCCCGGATCGCCGTGCAGCACGCAGTTCTCGCCGCCTTCTTCGTAGTTCAGCACGAATTGCACGGCGACGCGGGCGCGCCCCGGCCAGTTCGCCTGCACGGGATGGCGGCCGTAGCCGATCAGGTCGCGAGGATAGTTGGGATCGAGTGACATGGTTCGAAGTGCGGCGAAAGTTCGCTGGAGTAATGGGTTCGCATCGACCGCGCGGGTGCCGCAGGGCGGCCGCGCGAGCCGATGCGATGACGGCCCAGTGTAGCGAAAACGTCCATACGCGCCCATACAGCGGCGCAGATAGTGCATGTCAGACGGTGTGTATGTGCGGTTGCGGCAAATTCGGGACGGGTTCCGCCGCATCCCCGTCCGGCGGGCTGAAGCGGGCGAATGCGCCGTCGTAGCGCTTCGGCAGCGGCCGCGCGTAGTCGCCGCGCTTCGCGGTCGCGAGGCGCAGCGCAACGAGCGCCTCGGCCCACTTGACGGCCGCCGTGACGCCCTCGACCACCGGCGCGCCGATCTGCTGCTCGATCTCGTGCGCGAATTCCGCCATCCCCGCACAGCCGAGCACGATCGCGTCGGCGCCGTCCTCGTCGAGCGCCCGCCGGCATTCGTCGACGATGATCCGGCGCGCGGCCGAGCCCGGCCGGTCGAGTTCGAGCACCGCGACGTCGGTCGCGCGCACGTTGCGGCAGAATCGCTTCATTCCGTAGCGTTCGGCCAGGTGCCACGCCATCCCGCAGGTGCGCGCGAGCGTCGTGACGACCGAGAAGCCGGGCGCGAGCACGCTCGCCGCATGCATCGCGGCCTCGGCGATGCCGATCACCGGCCCGCGCGCAAGCTCGCGCGCCGCGTAGAGGCCGGGATCGCCGAAGCACGCGATCACGTACGCGTCGCAGCCGTCGCGCTCGCCCTGCGCGATCTCGGCGAGCAGCCCGGGCGTCGCGAGCGCCTCGTCGTAATACCCTTCGATCGACGGCGGCCCCATCGGCGGGCTCACCGCGACGATCTCCGTGCCGGCGGCCGCGACGTCGCGTGCGCAGCGGCCCATCGCTTCGGTCATCCGCTGCGTCGTATTCGGATTGATCAGTCGGATCTTCATCGCATGCTCCTCACGCCTTCGTGCTCACGAGCAACCGGTAGAACACGAAGCCGAGCCCCGCGCCGATGAACCACGAGAAGTTCGCGACGCCCTGCCAGCCCGACACCATCACGCAGACGACCGCGATCACCGCTGCCGGCAGCAGCGCGGCGAGCGCACGACGGTTCACGCCGCCCGTGTACCAGTACGTGCCGCTTTCCGACATCGTGTACAGGTCGTCGCGAACGAGCCGGCCGCGCTTGACGAGATAGAAGTCGGCGATCAGCACGCCGTACAGCGGGCCGATGAACGCGCCGAGCACGTCGAGCGTGTAGTGGATCACGGCCGGGTTGTTGAACAGGTTCCACGGCGTGATGAAGATCGACGCGACGGCCGCGAGCATCCCGCCCGCGCGCCAGCTGATCAGGCGCGGCGCGACGTTCGAGAAGTCGAACGCGGGCGACACGAAGTTCGCGACGATGTTGATGCCGATCGTCGCGATCGTGAACGTCAGCGCGCCGAGGATCACCGCGGTCGGATGATCGATGCGGCCGACCGTCTCCACGGGATCGGTGATGAGTTCGCCGAACACCGGCAGCGTCGCGGCCGTCGTGATCACCGTGACGAGCGAGAACGCGAGGAAGTTGACGGGCAGCCCCCAGAAATTGCCGCGCTTCACTTCGCCGAACGAACGGCAGTAGCGCGAGAAATCGCCGAAGTTCAGCATCGGCCCGGAGAAGTACGACACGACCAGCGACACGGCCGTGATCATCACCGGGATCACTTGCGCGCCGTGATACTTGACGCCGCCGAGGTTGATGCCGATGTTGCGCCAGCCCGCGCGCCATACCATGTAGCCGGCGAGGATGAACATCACGACATAGACGGCCGGGCCCGCGAAGTCGATGAACTTCTTGATCGTCTCCATCCCGTTCCAGAACACGAACGCCTGCAGCACCCACAGCAGCATGAACCCGGCCCAGCCGACCGCGGACAGCCCGAGGAAGCCGTAGCGATGGACGTCCGCATACGGCAGCCATTGCGGGAAGAACTTCAGCACGACGATCACCAGCGCGCTCGATGCGAGATAGGTCTGGATGCCGTACCACGCGATCGCGATCAGCCCGCGGATCACGGCCGGCACGTTCGCGCCGAGCACGCCGAACGTCGCGCGGCACGCGACCGGATACGGCACGCCGATCTGCTGGCTCGGCCGCGCGATCAGGTTGCACAGCAGGTTCACGATGCCGATCCCGACGATCAGCGCGATCAGCACCTGCCAGCTCGTCAGCCCGAGCGCGAACAGGCTGCCCGCGAACACGTAGCCGCCGACGCTGTGCACGTCCGACATCCAGAATGCGAAGATGTTGTACGCGCCCCATGTCTGATTCTTCAGGGGTGCCAAATCTTCGTTATACAGACGTTCGCTGTAACCGCCCGGCAGCGTCGGATCGCCGCCCTCGCCGCCTTCTTCCGCCGGATAGGCGCTGTCGTGCGCCACACTGAACTGAGCCATGACTTCTCCTTGACGCGGCCGGGTGGCCGCTCCACCGTCATCGTTACCGCTCCGGATCGTCGCCCGGAGTCGGACCAGCGGCCCGCGGCGGACACCGCAGGCCTGCATTGCTCTCGTTCTGTGGCGCGCGGCCGGGTTCGCGTCGCCGCTCAGGCGCCGCCGAACACTTCGCGCAAATCGACCTGCCCTTGCGCGGGCCGGTCCAGCATCTTCAGTTCGACATGCTGCAGGTGGCGCGCCATCAGCGTCACCGCCCGCTTCGGATCGCCCGCCTCCAGCGCGGCGAGGATCTCGTCGTGGTCGTCGCACGAACACGGGCTGCGCCCGTGCGATTCGTACAGCGCCGACATCAGCGTCGAACGTGCGACGAGCCCTTCGAGGCACTCGCTGAGCGTCGCATTGCCCATCAGCGTGGCGAGCGCCGTGTGGAATTCGCCCGACAGCCGGATCCATGCCGCGAAGTCGTGCCGCTCGAACGCCTTGCGTTCCTTGTCGATCAGCGCGGCGACGCCCTTCAGCCGCTTCGCGCCGGGCCCGGTCGCGAGCCGCTCGACCACGGCGAGCTCGATGATCCGGCGCATCTCGAACACCTCGTGCACGTCCTGCAGCGTCGGGCTCGCGACGAACGCACCGCGGTTCGGCTCGAGCTCGACCAGCTTGTCGGTCGCGAGCTGCGCGAGCGCCTGGCGAATCGTCCCGCGCTTCACGCCGAACACGTCGCAGAGCTGCGCCTCCGTCAGCTTCGCGCCGGGCGCGAGCCGATGCTCGAGAATCGCCGTGCGGATCCGCTCGGCGATCGCTTCGGGACTGGCTGCACCGGACGCGTGGGAATCGGGCTCGTTCATGATCTGCATCGTGTGATGGTCCTCATCCTAGAATGGACATAAAGATTGTCAACAATTCTTTTCCGGAATTTCGCACAATCGGCGTGCACGGACGCGACCCCAATCGGTGCAGGATGCGCGAAATCCATGCATATCAAGCCTGAATGCCATGACAGAGGCCGTTCTTGTCGTATACCCTCCCGGCCATTTTGTTGACAAAAATGGTGCAAAATCCGGTGACGATCCTGTCGGCGGCAGTCGAAATTTTTGACCGTTAGTTGCACACTTGCATAAAGAAAAAGGCGGAAACCCGCCTTTCGATCGACCGCGCCCGCATCAGCCGAGGTGCGGATAGTCCGACAGCGTGAGCCGGAAACCGTGTGCGTTCGCGACCAGCTGCGCCTGCGCGCCGAACGGCAGCGTCAGCAGGTCGGGCACGTGGCCGAACTGCAACCCCGTGACGACCGGGATGCCGACCACCTCGCGCACCTGGTCGATCATCGCCTGCATGTCGTAGCCGTTGTCGTACTCGAACGGCCGCGCGCCCGTGAACTGGCCGAGCACGAGCGCCTGCTGGCGCGCGAGCAGGCCCGACAGGTGCAGTTGATAGATCATCCGCTCGATCCGGAACGGTTGCTCGTTGACATCCTCGATGAACAGGATGCCGCCCTCGATGTCGGGCATGTAAGGCGTGCCGATGAGCGACGTGAGGATCGCGAGGTTGCCGCCCCACAGCGTGCCCGTCACGTTCACGGTCTGCACCTGCGGTGCTTCGGCGATGATCGTCGTGCTCGGCTGCGTCAGCGTCTGCCAGAAGTGCTGCATCGTGAAGTCGCTCGGCGTTTCCGCGCCGAAATCGGCGGACAGCATCGGGCCGCCGAACGTCTTGATGCGCGCCTTCGCGTACAGCGCGAGCTGGATCGCCGTGAAATCGCTGTGGCCGACGAGCGCGACGGGCCGGTCGCGCAGCCTGCGCTCGAGCCCGCGATAGTCGAGCCCGTGCAGGATCCGCGCGGCACCGTAGCCGCCGCGCACCGCGAGCGCGATGTCCGGCAGCGGCCGCTCGGGATCGGCGAGACGATTCAGGTCGCCTGCCCGCTCGCCGTCGGTGCCGCCGAAACGCTGGAAGCGCCGCTGCGTCGCCTCGATGTTCTCGATGCGCTGCTGCGCGATGCTGAGGCGTTCGAGCGCGCGATTGATCGCGTCGGGATCGTGTGGATAACCGGATGGCGCCAGCAGGCGGATGGTGTAGGACGCGGCGGGCTGGAAGGACATGGCGAAAGGTGTCGGGTCGTCAAACCTGCTTAGAGGGTCCGAACCGTCTTCGGTTCAGCGGAACCGTGCGCGCCCAGGGCGGCAGGCGCGGCCGGCGCGACTATGACGCGCCGGATTCGCCGTCGCGCGCCAGCCGTGCTTCGCGCAACGCGCGACGGCGCTCGGCGAAGAACGACTTCAGCGCGGCGCCGCACTCGTCGGCGAGCACGCCGCCGGTCACTTCGGTATGGTGGTTGAGCTGCGGATTCGCGAACGCGTCGATCACGCTGCCGCATGCACCCGTCTTCGGATCGGCGGCGCCGTAGACGACCCGCGCGATGCGCGCATGCATGATCGCACCCGCGCACATCAGGCATGGCTCGAGCGTCACGTACAGCTCGCAGCCGGGCATCCGGTAATTCTGCAGATTTTGCGCGGCCATGCGCAGCGCCGCCATTTCCGCATGGGCCGACGGGTCGTGCCCGCCGATCGGATGGTTGAAGCCGCGTGCAATCACTTCGTCGCCGCGCACGAGCACCGCGCCGACCGGCACTTCGCCGGCCGCGCGCGCCTCTTCCGCGGCGGCCTGTGCGAGCCGCATGAAATGCAGGTCGCGCGCCGATACGGGTGCGGTTTCGGGAACAGGAGACTGGGCGGCAGGTTCAGCGGCCGTGTCGGCCACCGATCGGGCTGCGTCGTGCAGCGCGTCGGACGTCACATCGGCCCCGCTTCGGCGGGCGCATCGTCGAGCCCGCGCTCGCACAGGCGTTCCGCGATGCGACGGCAGTAGTCGCGCGGCATCACCATCGGGCCGCCGCGCAGCGATTCGAGCGCCATGTCGAGCGCCAGGATCTTCGCCTGCAGCCGGCAGCGCGCGGCGCGGTCGCTGACCGCCTGCACTTCGTCATGCAGGTTGCGCAGCGCGCGCAATTGCTCGACGGCCGGCGGCACGAAGCCCGCGTTCTTCAGGATACGGTTGGCCACCCGCACCTCCTCGGGCACGAGCAGGTCGTCATCCAGCGCCTGCGGCGCGCCGGTACCCGGCAAATCGTCGAACTCGCCCCGCGCGGCGGCGGCGGCAATACGTTGTTCGACCAGGGCGTCAAGCAATCTCATCAGTCAATGGGAACAATGCGGCAGGCCGAATTCTAGCAGGGTGACGCGGGTATGACAGGCCCTTCGAATACATGCTCGATATTGTGCTTTTAGGGGCCGAATCGTGACGCATGCGCGCCGATCGGCGCCAGTTGCCGGTCTGCTGCGCCGCAGCGGGCGAAGCGCCGTCCGGACACCTGCAAATGCAGGCGGTGTCCGGCCCTGTTTTTTATCTGCGTCGATGCGTTCCGGGCGTCGCCAATCCGGCGAAACGGAAGGCGCCCGTCTTCCGTTATCGGGTCACGCGGCCATCGTTTCTGGCCGCGCCTTCGCAAACGGGCAGAACATCGCTGCGATCAGGAACGCGCCGAGACCGATCGCGAACGAACCGAGGTACAGCCAGCCGTAACTGCCGAACGTATCGACGATCAGGCCGCCGGCAACGGGCCCCGCAGCCATGCCAAGGCTGCCGGCCATCGCGCAGCCGCCGATCACGGTGCCCATCATCCGCAGCGGGAAGTTCTCGCGCGCGAGCACCGAATACAGCGGCATCACGCCCGCATAGATGAAGCCGAACAGCGTCGCGACCGCGTAGAACCCGTCGAGCGTGCGCACGAAGTAGTAGCCGAGCGCGCCCAGCGCCTGCGCGAGCAGCCCGGCCACCAGCATGCGCTTCGCGCCGACACGGTCGCCGAGGAGCCCGAACACGATCCGGCCGCCCATGCCCGCGAGCCCTTCGACGCTGTAGATCGACACCGCGACGATCAGCGGGATCCCGCACGTCACCGCGTAGCTGACCGTATGGAAAATCGGGCCCGAGTGCGTCGCACAGCAGAAGAAGTTGGTCAGCAGCAGCACCATGAACTGCGGCGAGCGCAGCGCGTCCGCGACCGACATCGCCGCGGGCGCGCCGGCAGGCGCGGGCACAGCCTGTGCGCGGTCGAGCGCGGGCGCGCGGCGCACCAGCAGCGACGCCGGAATCATCACGACGGCCGCCAGCGCGGCGACGAGCAGCATCGACGTGCGCCAGTCGTGCGTCGATACGAGCCATGCGGCCAGCGGCGACATCGTCATCGGCGCCATCCCCATGCCGGCCGACACAAGCGACACCGCCAGGCTGCGGTGCGTGTCGAACCAGCCCGTCACGCACGCCATCATCGGCGCGAACACCGCGGCCGCCGCACTGCCGACGGCAAGACCGAAGGTCAGCTGGAACGCGAGCAGCGACGGCGCTCGGCTCGCCAGCGCGAGGCTCGCCGACAGCAGCACGGCGCCCGTCATGACGACCGCGCGCGTACCGATGCGGTCCGACAGGCTGCCCCACCCCATGCTCGCGAAGGCCATCGCGATGAAGCCGAGCGTCATCGCGCCGGAAATACCGGTCATCGACCAGCCCGTATCGCGCGCAATCGCGCGCAGAAACACCGGCAGCGAAAACATCGCGCCGATCGCGATGCAGCCCATCAGGCCGCCCGCGGCGACGATCACCCAGCGGTATCGGGAATCCGGCATCTGGCGTCTCCTTTCTCGTTTCCGCAACCCTCGGAACCGGGCTCCCGCCGCGCTGCGCTGCGGCCGGTCCGGCTGCCGCATCGACGCTGTCGCGAGCCCGGTCGACATCGATACGACGGGCGACGCATCGGGAAATCGACATGCGCGGCGCACACGTCGGCGAATTTTTTTGATTGTCGGCCGATCCGCGCGGCTGGCGAGGGCGGATCGTTCGAACACCGAATGCCGCCGGAGCGCCCGTCCGGCCTGCCGCCCTGCTTTTCCGGATTCGGAAAGTCGAAATCAGAAATGGTTGGTTTGGACGCACGATCGCGCTGGCTACACTCGAACCATCTTGTCATAACAAGTTGACCGATGCCTCCAACCAACGTCGTGCCGCTGTCGGCGCCGCCGCTCTATGTGCAGATCAAGGACACGATGCGCGCGCGCATTCTCGACGGCACCTATGCGCCGCACAGCCGGATGCCGTCCGAGCACGAACTCTGCGCAATGTTCGACGTCAGCCGCATCACGGTGCGCCAGGCGCTCGGCGACCTGCAGAAGGAAGGCCTGTTGTTCAAGCTGCATGGCAAGGGCACGTTCGTGTCGAAGCCGAAGGCGTTCCAGAACGTGACGTCGCTGCAGGGGTTCGCCGAGGCGATGTCGTCGATGGGCTACGAGATCGTCAACCAGTTGCGCAGCGTTCGCACCGTGAAGGCCGATCGCCATCTCGCGACGAAGCTGCACGTGCCGGAAGGCGCGCCGGTCGTCGAGATCCATCGCGTGCGGCTGCTGAACCGCGAGCCCGTGTCGCTCGAACAGACCTGGGTGCCCGAAGCGCTCGGCAAGCGCCTCGCGGGTGCCGATCTCGCGACCCGCGACATCTTCCTGATCCTCGAGAACGACTGCGGCATTCCGCTCGGTCATGCCGACGTGTCGATCGACGCAATCCTCGCCGACGACGAGATCGTCGACGCGCTGCACGTCGAGGAAAGCAGCCCCGTGCTGCGCATCGAACGCCTCACGCACGACGCATCGGGCGCGCCGATCGACTACGAATACCTCTACTTCCGCGGCGACGCCTTCCAGTACCGGTTGCGCATCGACAAGCAGAAGGCCCGCAAACCTGCAAGGAACCCGCGATGAATACCCATGTGCACGAATACGACGTCGTCGTGGTCGGCGGCGGCACGGCCGGCCCGATGGCGGCGATCAAGGCGAAGGAACGCGCCCCGTCCCTGCGCGTGCTGCTGCTCGAAAAGGCCAACGTGAAGCGCAGCGGCGCGATCTCGATGGGGATGGACGGGCTGAACAACGCGGTGATCCCCGGGCATGCGACGCCCGATCAGTACACGCGCGAGATCACGATCGCCAACGATGGCATCGTCGACCAGGAAGCCGTGTACGCGTATGCGACGCACAGCTTCGCGACGATCGAACAGCTCGACCGCTGGGGCGTGAAGTTCGAGAAGGACGGCACCGGCGACTATGCGGTGAAGAAGGTCCATCACATGGGCTCGTACGTGCTGCCGATGCCGGAAGGACACGACATCAAGAAGGTGCTGTACCGGCAACTGAAGCGTGCACGCATCGCGATCACGAACCGGATCGTCGCGACGCGCGTGCTGACCGACGCGCACGGCCATGCGAGCGGCGTGCTCGGCTTCGACTGCCGCACCGCGGAGTTCCACGTGATCCGCGCGAAGGCCGTGATTCTCTGCTGCGGCGCGGCCGGCCGGCTCGGGCTGCCGGCGTCGGGCTACCTGATGGGCACGTACGAGAATCCGACCAACGCGGGCGACGGCTACGCGATGGCCTATCACGCGGGCGCCGCACTCGCGAATCTCGAATGCTTCCAGATCAATCCGCTGATCAAGGACTACAACGGCCCCGCGTGCGCATACGTGACGGGCCCGCTCGGCGGCTTCACCGCGAACGGCCGGGGCGAGCGCTTCATCGAATGCGATTACTGGAGCGGCCAGATGATGTGGGAGTTCCATCAGGAACTGCAAAGCGGCAACGGCCCCGTGTTCCTGAAGCTCGAACATCTCGCGGAAGAAACGATCCGGACCATCGAGCAAATCCTGCATACGAACGAGCGGCCGAGCCGCGGCCGCTTCCATGCGGGGCGCGGGACCGACTACCGCAGCCAGATGGTCGAGATGCACATCTCCGAGATCGGCTTCTGCAGCGGCCACAGCGCGTCCGGCGTCTACGTGAACGCGCGCGCGGAGACGACCGTGCCCGGGCTCTACGCCGCCGGCGACATGGCCGCCGTCCCGCACAACTACATGCTCGGCGCTTTCACGTACGGCTGGTTTGCCGGGCAGAACGCGGCCGACTACGTGATCGGCCGCGACCATGCGCCGGTGGACGACGAACAGGTCGACGCGGAACGTACACGCGTGTTCGCCCCGCTGCTGCGCGAGCGCGGCCTGGCGCCGGCGCAGGTGGAATACAAGCTGCGCCGCATGGTGAACGACTATCTGCAACCGCCGAAGGTGACGCGCAAGATGGAAATCGGGCTGCAACGTTTTGACGCGATTACTGAGGATATCGAATTTATCAAGGCAAGCCATCCTCACGAACTGATGCGCGCCGCCGAAGTGCGCGCGATTCGCGACTGCGCGGAAATGGCCGCGCGCGCGTCGCTGTTCCGCACCGAAAGCCGCTGGGGGCTGTACCACCATCGCGTCGACTTTCCGCATCGCGACGACGCCGAATGGTTCTGCCACACATGGCTGCGAAAGGATGCCGACGGCGCGATGCGCAGCGAGAAGCGGCCGGTCGAGCCGTACATCGTGCCGCTGGCCGACGACGAACGCGGCGCCTACGCGCATCTGCGCATCCGCGAACCGGCCGCGCTCGCGGCCGCCCTTTGAGGAGCCACACCATGCCCCATACCCCGCACGACATCTTCCAGCGCAGCAGCGCGCCCGTCACGATCGACGAGGCACTGTGCATCGCCGACAAGGGCTGCACCGTCTGCGTCGACGTGTGCCCGCTCGACCTGCTCGCGATCGACGTGACCAAGGGCAACGCCTATATGCAGTTCGACGAATGCTGGTACTGCATGCCGTGCGAGCGCGATTGCCCGACCGGCGCGGTCAAGGTCGAGATCCCTTATCTGCTGCGCTGACCGGGCGCGTGCCAATCGTCGTCGTGCTGCCCGCGCGGGCCGTGCATCGACGACGTGACGGCCGGGCCGGCGTTCGTCAGGTTCGCGTCGCCCATGCACCGCGCTCCGTGAGCAGCCGCCCTTTCATCGAACCGACCTTTTTCCCATGACCGATTTCTCTTCCACCTCCTCGCTGCCCGGCATGCACGATCCGGATCGTGCCGTGCTCGTCGCCCGCCTCGCTGCGCCCGACGCATCCGTGCGCCGCATCGCGCTGCTCGAACTCGCCGATCTCGAGGAATCCGGGTTCATCCCCGCGTTCGTCGCGGCGCTGCGCGACGACCCGTCGGCCGACGTGCGCAGCGAGGCGGCCCGCGTGCTCGGCGCGTGGGAACAGCCCGACGTCGTCGATGCGCTGTGCCGCGCGCTGCTCGATCCGGACGACGGCGTGCGCGCGACCGCTGCGCAGAGCCTGTCCGAACTGAAGGACGCGGCATCGGGCGCCGTGCTGTGCGGCTGGGCCGACCGGCCCGAGCCGTTCGTGCGCAGCGCCGTGTTGCGTGGGCTGCGCGAGTTGCGCGATCCCGATGCGTTCGCGCCTGCGTTGCGCGCGCTCGACGCCGACGCCACCACCGTGCGTGCCGAAGCCGTCGCCGTGCTCGGCTGGCTCAGGGATATACGCGCGTTGTCGCCGCTCGCGCGCGTCGCGACGACCGATGCCGATGCGGACGTGCGGCGCGTCGCGGTCGGCGCGCTCGGATTCACGACATCGGACGACACGACCGTCATCACCGCACTGCTCGCAGCATTGCGCGACGCCGCATGGCAGGTACGCGAAGAATCGGCCGCAACGCTCGGCAAGCTGCGTATCGCGGTCGCGCGTGACCAACTCGTCGCCGCGCTCGACGACGACTACTGGCAAGTGCGATTGCGCGCCGTTCGCGCGCTCGGACAGTTGCGCGATGCGGCTGCGGCGCCGGCCATCGCCGAGCTGCTCCCGCATACGATCAGCAATCTGCGCAAGGAAGCCGCGCTCGCGCTCGGCGAACTGCGCGACCCCGGCACGCTTCCGGCACTGCACGACGCACTCGATGATCGCGATCCCGAAGTGCGCAAGGCCGTGCGGATCGCAATCCGGCAGATCGGAGAGGCGCGATGACGCCGCCGACCGAAATCGTGCTCGACCACGCTGCTCGTGTGTTGACGCTGCGCTGGCCGGGCGGCGACATGCAACGCATCGATTACGTGCTGTTGCGCAGCAGTTGCCCGTGCGCTGCTTGCCGCAAGATCCGGTTCGGCGCAGGCGTGGTCGACGCGCGACCGGACGTGACGCTGGACGATGTGGAAGCGGCCGGTTACGGCATTCGCCTGCTGTTCGGCGACGGCCATGCCCGCGGCATCTATCCGTGGCCGTATCTGGCGGAACTCGGAAAACGCGCAACGGATCCGGACATCGGCACGCATTGCGTGCGCATGTTCGGCGATCTCGCGAACTGACCACCGGCGGGCCAGCCTCGCATCGGTACGCCGTTCCGGCTCGCAGCATGCCTCGATATGCACCGCGCCTGCCCGGCGCACTCGACGTTGCCGCCGAAACCTTCGCGCGCCGCCGTCATGCCTCCTGAAACGCTGCGATACTGACGCCTGCGCGCTGCGCGCCCCTTTTCCACAGGAGCCAGGACATGCAAACGGCAGTCGGATTCATCGGCCTCGGCGTGACAGGCACGCCGATGGCGCTCAACCTTGCGCGGGCCGGCTCGCCGCTCGTCGTGCAGAGCCGTTCGAACAGCAGCGATGGTGCGCTCGAGGCTGGCTGGTTCGATCTCGCGGAACTCGATCGGGACGATCTGCTGATGAGCACGGGGGTCCAGGACGTCGCGCGACGAGCCGTCGAACGGACATCCGAACCACGACAAATCAAGCCATGATCAGAATCCGCAAATCCACCCAGGCCGACGGCTCACGCGTGCTGGATATCTGGCGCAGCGCGGTCGACGCGACGCATCACTTCCTGAGCGACGCCGACCGACGCGCGATCGATGCCGAAGTCGAGCCGTTTCTGCCCGGCGCGCCGCTCGATGTGGCCGTCGACGAGGCCGATCGGCCGATCGGCTTCATGCTGCTCGACGGCAGTCACATGGCAGCGCTGTTCATCGATCCCGCTCACCATGGCGCGGGCATCGGGCGCCTGCTCGTGGAAGAAGCGCTCAGGCGCCATCCCGACCTGTCGACCGACGTCAACGAGCAGAACGAATCGGCGGCGGGATTCTATGAAAGGCTCGGATTCGAGCGCTGCGGGCGATCGGCGATCGACGGACAGGGGCGGCCGTATCCGCTGGTCCACCTTCGCTATCGCGGCGCGATCGCGTGTGGCCGGTCGCAGGAAAACGCGTGACTTGGACTTGCGCGGCATCGCCTGCCGCGCCGCTTGCCAACCACGCACCGAACGCCCCGAAGCACTCGCTCGCCTTCGATTGCGCGATACCCATGCAATCCATGCATCGCAGCTAAACGGGAGATTTACAGCGATCCGATCGGATTCAGCATCAGGCAGCGCGCACAGCAAACCATGGGCTCGATCCGGATGGTCGACGACCGGAGCAGGCTTCCAACATACGATCACGCCGACGAACTGCGGTTCGTCAGCGGCCAGCGCCCTATTACATCGTAGTGCGTCCTGCGGAGCCAACTGTGAATCAGGACGAATTCGCGGACGGTCCACGTAATCGGATCGATCCTGAACTGATCGGGCCTGCGTTCGCCGTACAGCAACGTCACGTGGGGCGTGAAACGCGCACCTGAAACACGCAGACCTGCCTTTCCAAGGGCATCTCGAAGTTGCTGCTGAAAATCGATCAATATTTCCAGCCCTGCGCTCCCAGTCAGTACCAGAGGCCGATGGCCCGGCCGCCCATTGAAGCTGACGAGCCGATCGAAGGTGACGCCGAAAGACGGCACATCGATGCGATCCGCCGCGGCACATGCACGCGCGATGATGGCGCCCGGCACATAAGCAAAGTCGCCCAGGGAGTACAGCGTGACATGCAGACGCTCGGTGTGCAGCACCCCGCGCTCCCCAGGCTTCCCTGACTGCAAGCCTTCAGTCATTCCGGCAATACATGCAGCCGCCGCTGGATCGGGCATCGCAGCGAAGAAAAAGCGATGCTCGGGAACCGGTGGCGGCACATCGAATCCGGGTAGCGTCAGCTGAGTCATGGCCATATTGCAGATACGCCGATGGCAACGTCTCCATTATCGTCGATCGGAAGACAACCCTTCCGTCGCGCAAACAACAACGCCCGGCAGGTATCCCTGTCGGGCGCCTGCATCATCCGATGCGGCAAGCTGCCAACGATGCACCGAGCGCCGGACTTGGTATCAAGACATCAAGGACCCGTTTTGGAATTGGACGTCGACAGCAACCGCATGGCACCGGATCGCAAGCGGGGAAATGGCAAGAACGATCGTTTCTCGAACTGAACGAGTCTCTCACAGGCCCGATGATGCTAACCTCTTGGCCAAACTAAACGCCACCGCATGAAGCAACAGGATTCAACCATGCAAACCGTCGCGGTACTGGACTTCGAAACAACCGGGCTTTCGCCGAATCTGGGCGACCGTGCCACCGAAATTGCCGTGATCCTTCTACGCGACGGACAAGTCGTCGACCGTTTCCAGAGCTTGATGAATGCGGGCAAACGCATACCGTCCGATGTCGTCGCGCTGACCGGCATCACGAACGACATGATTGCATCGGCTCCCCCGGCGTCAAAAGTCATGAAGGAAGCGGCGGCGTTCGTTGGCAAGCATGCGGTCGTCGCCCACAACGCCGGTTTCGACAAGCGGTTCTGGCAGGCAGAACTCGGGCTTCTCGGCATGTCGGCCGAGCATGCCTTTGCTTGCACGATGCTCGTGGCGCGACGCATCTACCCGGACGCGCTGAGCCATCGCCTGTCGAGCCTCGCAGACATGCTGCGATTGCCGAAATCGGGACGTGCGCACCGGGCGATGGTCGATGCCGAGATGGCCGGCCATCTGTGGTGCCGGCTGCAGCAGGACATTGCGCGGACTTATGGACTGGATCGTATCGATCACGCGCTCATGACACGTGTCCAGGCAACGGCGAAGGCGAACGTGCCGACGTACCTGCGTTCGCTCGCGGGCTCGCCCGCATGAGGAACCGAGGCACGATGGCCCTGACTTGCGCAATCGTTTAAAGAAAAACGGCTTGGCAACCTGCCAAGCCGTTTTCTTGTCTGACCAGGCCAAAAACAAAAAAAGCCCGCTGTGACGCGGGCTTGGATGTGTTTTGCTGCCAGGTCGTACCGGTCCGTGCCGGACGTCCAATTACTCCCACTCGATTGTCGCCGGCGGCTTCCCCGAGATGTCGTACACCACACGGTTGATCCCGCGCACCTCGTTGATGATCCGGTTCGACGCGCGGCCGAGCAGCGCGTACGGCAGGTGCGCCCAGTGTGCGGTCATGAAGTCGGTCGTCTGCACTGCGCGCAGCGACGTCACGTAGTCGTACGTGCGGCCGTCGCCCATCACGCCGACCGACTTCACCGGCAGGAACACCGCGAACGCCTGGCTCGTCAGGTCGTACCAACTCTTGCCGACATCGGCCTCGCCGCACAGGCCGGCAGCCGCATCCTGCGCGGTCGCGGTCGTGTTGCGCAGTTCCTCGATGAAGATCGCGTCCGCGCGGCGCAGCAGGTCGGCGTATTCGCGCTTCACTTCGCCGAGGATCCGCACGCCGAGGCCCGGGCCCGGGAACGGATGGCGATACACCATCTCCGGCGGCAGGCCGAGCGCGACGCCCAACTCACGCACTTCGTCCTTGAACAGGTCGCGCAGCGGCTCGAGCAGTTTCAGGCCGAGCGTTTCCGGCAGGCCACCGACGTTGTGGTGGCTCTTGATCGTCGTCGCCTTCTTCGTCTTCGTGCCGCCGGATTCGACCACGTCCGGATAGATCGTGCCCTGCGCGAGCCACTTCGCCTTCGACAGCTTCTTCGCCTCGGCCTGGAACACCTCGACGAACTCGCGGCCGATGATCTTGCGCTTCGCTTCCGGATCGGTCACGCCGGCCAGGTGGCCGAGGAACTGATCGGAGGCGTCGACGTGCACGACCTTCGCATGCAGGCGGCCCTCGAACATGTCGAGCACCATCTTGCCTTCGTTCAGGCGCAGCAGGCCGTGGTCGACGAACACGCAGGTGAGCTGGTCGCCGATCGCGCGGTGGATCAGCGCAGCCGCGACGCTCGAATCGACGCCACCCGACAGGCCGAGAATCACTTCCTCGTCACCGACCTGCTCGCGGATCTTCGCGACGGCTTCCTCGATGTGGTTGCGCATGATCCAGTCGGGCTTCGCGCCGGCGATCTGCAGCACGAAGCGCTCGATGATCTGGCGGCCCTTCACCGTATGCGTGACTTCCGGGTGGAACTGCACCGCGTAGTAGCCGCGCGCCTCGTCGGCCATGCCGGCGATCGGGCAGCTCGGCGTCGATGCCATCAGCGCGAAGCCCGGCGGCAGCTCGGCGACCTTGTCGCCATGGCTCATCCAGACCTTCAGCATCCCGTGGCCTTCGGCCGTCGTGAAATCCTCGATGCCGTCGAGCAGGCGCGTATGGCCGTGCGCGCGCATTTCCGCATAGCCGAATTCGCGATGGTCGCTCCACTCGACCTTGCCGCCGAGTTGCACGGCCATCGTCTGCATGCCGTAGCAGATGCCGAGCACCGGCACGCCGAGATCCCACACGGCCTGCGGCGCGCGCAGCTGGTGGTCTTCGTACGTGCTCGCGTGGCTGCCCGACAGGATCACCGCCTTCGGCGCGAACTCGCGGACGAAGTCGTCGGACACATCGTTCGGATGGATTTCGCAGTAGACGTGCGCTTCACGCACGCGTCGCGCAATCAGTTGGGTGACTTGCGAACCGAAGTCGAGAATCAGGATTTTGTCGTGCATGGCTGCGGACGGGATGAAGAGAATAAGAAAAGCAGCGCACGAAGCGCTGCGTCAATAGCATGGACAGCGGCGTCGGGCGGCAGGCGGCACGCGCGACGCATGGCCGTTCAATCCTGCATCGGCGGGCGCTCGTCGAGTGCGACGCCGCCTGATTGGCTGGACGCGGCCGACGACGGCGCGGCGGGCGCCGCGGGACGGCTGACGACGGGTTCGACGCGCTGCGGTGCGGGCGGCGACGCCGGCGCCATCGCCGGCTCGGCCGGACGCTGCGCCGGTGCACGCGCGTCGAGCGCCTGCGCCTTCTCGCGCCGGCGCACGGCCGATGCGAGCCGCACGCCGCCGAGGCCGAGCATGATCAGCGCGACCCCGGCCACGGCCGACAGCACCCGGCCGGCGGCCGCGAGCGCGGGACCGCTGCCGGTGCCGATCGACCAGACGATCGTCAGCACGCCGGTCAGCCAGTACACGTGGCCGACCGACCGCGCGACGGGCGCCGTGAGATCGCCGTTGAACGCCGCATGAAACGCGAGCCACGCGAGCCCGAGCAATGCGATGCCGAACGCCTGGCCGAGCATCGCCGGCTGGATGTTCGCAAGCTGCAGCGCGTTGAAGAGCGACTGCCAGGGCGTCAGCACGAACAGCACGCCGAACGCCAGCAGCAGCACGGCATCGATGATCAGCACGGCTCGCAGCAGCGGTTTCATCGGCGGTCAGTCCACGTGGTAGTTCGGCGCTTCCTTCGTGATCTGCACGTCGTGCACGTGCGACTCGCGCATGCCCGCAGCGGTGATCTGGACGAATTCGGCCTTGTCGTGCAGCTCGTCGATCGTCCGGCAGCCGCAGTAGCCCATGCTGGCTCGCACGCCGCCGACCAGCTGGAACAGGATCGCGTTGACCGAACCCTTGTACGCGACGCGGCCTTCGATGCCTTCCGGCACGAGCTTGTCGATGTTCGCCGAGTTGTCCTGGAAGTAGCGGTCTGCCGCGCCGTCCTTCATCGCACCGACCGAACCCATGCCGCGGTACGCCTTGTACTGGCGGCCCTGGTACAGGAACACGTCGCCCGGCGACTCTTCGGTGCCCGCCAGCATGCTGCCCATCATCACCGCGTTCGCGCCGGCCGCGAGGGCCTTCGACACGTCGCCCGAGAAACGCACGCCGCCGTCGGCGATGCACGGCACACCGGTGCCCTTCAGCGCTTCCGCGACGTTCGCGATCGCGCTGATCTGCGGCACGCCGACGCCCGCGACGATCCGCGTCGTGCAGATCGAGCCGGGGCCGATACCGACCTTGACCGCGTCCGCGCCGTATTCGACGAGCGCCTTCGCGGCAGCGGCCGTCGCGATGTTGCCGCCGATCACCTCGACGTGCGGGAAATTCTGCTTGACCCAGCGGACGCGCTCGAGCACGCCCTTGCTGTGACCGTGCGCGGTATCGACGACGATCACGTCGACGCCGGCCTGCACCAGCAGCTCGACGCGTTCTTCGTTGTCGGGACCGACGCCGACCGCCGCGCCTGCGCGCAGCTTGCCGTGTTCGTCCTTGCACGCGTCCGGGTGCTCGGTCTGCTTCGTGATGTCCTTGACGGTCATCAGGCCGCGCAGTTCGAACGCGTCGTTGACGACCAGCACGCGCTCGAGGCGGTGGCTGTGCATCAGCGCCTTCGCTTCGGCGAGCGGCGTGCCTTCCTTGACCGTGACGAGGCGCTCGCGCGGCGTCATGATCGACTTGACCGGCTCGTCGAGGCGCGTTTCGAAACGCAGGTCGCGGTTCGTGACGATGCCGACGAGCTGCGGGCCTTCGACGACCGGGAACCCCGAGATGCCATGCTGGCGCGACAGCGCGATTACATCGCGCACCTTCATTTGCGGCGGCACCGTGATCGGGTCACGGACGACACCCGACTCGAAACGCTTGACCTTCGCGACCTCGCGGGCCTGTTCGGCCGGCGTGAGGTTCTTGTGGACGATACCGACACCACCCTGCTGCGCCATCGCGATCGCGAGACGACCTTCGGTGACCGTGTCCATGGCGGCGGACACGAGCGGCATGTTCAGGGAGATGTTGCGGGTCAGCTTGGTCTTGAGGCTGGTGTCGCGCGGGAGAACGTCGGAAAAGGCGGGTACGAGGAGCACGTCATCGAAAGTGAGTGCTTTTTGGATCAGACGCATGGCAAATCCTATGGGCGCAAAAGCGAATTATACGCGAAGCGCTGCGAATTTTCACAACACGAACAACGGCTTAGCCGTTTTCATGCGTCCGGGGGCCGAATCGTTCGGATCGCCGTTCGGTTCGTTTTCGATCGCCTTTCGTTTCACCGCCGCATCGAGCCATTCGCGCAACGGGCTGCGCCGCGGCAACCGCGCCTGTCGCGGCCGGGCCACACGGCAGCCGCGGCACCGGTCGCCCGCGGCCCGGCAACGCGCCGGATCGGCTCGCCTCCCCGGTCTCATACCAGCCCGGCCGCGCGCGCGATCATCGCGAGACCGCCCCCGATCGCGATACCGCCGACCAGCCGCGCAACGCGCTCGCCGGCCGGCGCCAGCCGCTCGGCGGCAATCGCGACCGTCATGGCGGCCATCACGCGCAGATCCATCATGCCGGCCGCCAGCGCGATCGCCATCAGGTTCCCGCAACAGGCGCCGCAACGCGTCGCGGTTCGCACACCGTGCCGCCAGGCCGCGCCGGCATCCGGGCGCGACCGGCGCGGGCCCGCCGCAGCGTGCCGGCAGCACGCCAGCCGGCGCGCCTTCCACACCGAGAACTGCAACACGCCCGCGCCGAGCACGACCGCGCCGGCCGCGAACGGCATCGCACGGGCGAGCGCCGGCAGCCGTGCCGCGGCGGCGGTCAGCGCGCCGCCGAGCGCAAACGTCACCGCGCCGAGCGCCATCCATACCGCGAAATACCCGGCGCCCGCGACGACGACCAGCCAGGTCGAGCGCGCCGCGCCCAGCTGGCCGACGCGCTGCCGGTATCGCCAGAGCGTCGGCGCCAGCACGGGAAGCATCATCGTCACCGTCATCGCGCCCCACATGCCGGCGAACGCCGCGAACGCGCGTCCGGCGCCCCATCCGCACGGCCGCAGCCATGCGGACGAGAGCATCCAGCCGCCGGGCATCGGTTCGCCGCCCATCGCGTCCATCGACGCGTGCTGCGCCAGTGTCGCCATCGCCGCGGCGGCGAACACGGCGACGAGCGCCGCGCCGAATGCGCGCCGATCGCGGCCCGTGTCGCCGGTTGCCGGCCGTGTCATCGCACGCTCCCGCCCCGTCGCCGGCCCGCGCTCAGCCGCGCGCGTATTCGTCGTGCCGGCGCCACCACGGGCCCGCCTCGTTGCGCCCGCGCGGCGCGCGATCGAGCCACTGGTACATCCCCCACAGCCCGTCGAGGCCGCGCGCATAAGTCGAATACGTGTGATAGACGGCGCCGTCCTCGCGCACGAACGCGCTCATCCCCGGCCGGTCGAGCGAATACGTGGCCGCGTCGGTGCCGCACGTCGCCGCGAACTGCACGACGGGCGCCGGCGGCGGATCCATGTCCATCGCATGTCCCGCCCTCGCGTAGTTGTATTCGACGTCGCCCGTGCGCCGCTGCGTTTCGGTGAACGACACATTGAAGTCGAAGTTGAAATCGCTGCCGACCGACGACGCCCACGGGAAAGTCCACCCCATCCGCTGCCGGTACGCGAGCAGCTTCGCGAGCGGCGCGCGCGACACGGCCGCGAGCGTCACGTCGTGGTTCGCCAGGTGCACGGCAAAACCGTCGAAACCGTCCGCGAGCGCCGAGCACGACGGGCAGCCGGCCTTGTAGTCGGGGCCGAACATGAAGTGATAAACGAGCAGTTGCGAACGGCCGCGAAACAGGTCGTCGAGCGTCGCCTGCCCTTCTTCGGTGTCGAACCGGTAGGTCTTGTCGACGCGCACCCAAGGCAGTGCCTGGCGCCGCCGCGCGAGTTCGTCGCTTTGCCGCGTCAGCGCCTTTTCTGCTTCGAGCAGCGCCCTGCGCTCGGCCAGCCATTCGTCGCGCGTTCCGGTGAGATGGGTCGTCATTGCGGGTTCCTCCTTCCGATGGGTATCCGGGCACGGCGTACGGCGCCGTGTGCGTGGTGCTAGATTAGTGCTCGGCATCGGGCCGGAGGGAGTGACAAGTGTGTCGGGATTCGGATGGATTCGCTGATCACCGCGGCCGCGCGCGCGCTCGCGGCCGGTGATGCGCTCGGCGCACTGAACCGAGTCGCGCTGCGCGACGATGCGCCGGCGCTCGCGCTGCGCGGGATCGCGATGGCGCAGCTCGGCGATTTCGAGCGTGCGCGGGCACTCGTGCGCGGCGCCGCGCGCGCGTTCGGCGCAAAGGAAGCCGTGGCGCGTGCGCGCTGCGTCGTCGCGGAAGCCGAGATCGCGCTCGCGTCGCGCGACCTCCGCTGGCCGACGCGCGCGCTCGATGCCGCGTGCGCGACGCTCGACGCGCACGGCGACCGCGCGAACGCCGCGCATGCGCGTTATCTCGGCGTGCGCCGGCTGCTGCTGATCGGTCGCATCGACGATGCCGAACGGATGCTCGCGCATCTCGATCCCGCGCCGCTGCCGGCCGCGTCGCGCGCCGCCCATGAACTGATCGCGGCCGGCATCGCGATGCGCCGCATCCGCACGCATGCGGCTCGCGCGGCGCTCGCCCGTGCACGCGCAGCCGCCCGCGACGCCGGCATCGCCGCGCTGACGGCCGAAGTCGACACCGCCGCGCGCGTGCTCGATACGCCGGCCGCGCGACTCATCGCGCGCGGCACGTCGCGGCTCGTTCAGCTCGACGAAGTCGAGACGCTGTTCGCGTCGAATACGCTCGTCGTCGACGCGTGCCGCCACACGGTGCGCGACGCGCGCACGACCGTGTCGCTTGCGCGCCGCCCCGTGCTGTTCGTGCTCGCCCGCGCGCTCGGCGAGGCATGGCCGGCCGACGTGTCGAGAAACGCGCTCGTGGCCGCCGCGTTCCGCGCGAAACATGCGGATGAATCGCATCGCGCGCGCCTGCGCGTCGAGATCGGCCGGCTCCGAGCGGTGCTGCGGCCGCTCGCGAACGTCACCGCGACGCCGCGCGGCTTCGCGCTCGAACCGCTCGGCGTGCGCGAGACCGTCGTACTCGCGCGCCCGGTCGACGATCGCCACGCGGCCGTGCTCGCGCTCCTCGCCGACGGCGAGGCGTGGTCGAGCTCCGCGCTGGCGCTCGCGCTCGGCGCGAGCCAGCGCACCGTGCAGCGCGCGCTCGACGCGCTCGCCGAAGCGGCCAAGGTGCAGGCGCTCGGCCGCGGCCGCGCGCGCCGCTGGATGACGCCGCCGCTGCCCGGATTCGCGACGACCTTGTTACTCCCTGCCGCGCTGCCGGGAGATTAGGATGGCCTCACCGAACGACGAGGTGACGAACATGAAACGCTCCAATGCAGACATCATTCGCGAATACGGCCCGTTTCCGGGCGTCGACGGCGTGCACGGCGTCACGTTCGACGGGCGGCACGTGTGGTACGCGTCCGGCGACAAGCTGAATGCGCTCGATCCGGAGCGCGGCACGACCGTCCGCTCGCTCGACGTCGCCGCGCATGCGGGCACGGCGTTCGACGGCCGCCACCTGTTCCAGATCGTCGAGGACCGCATCGAGAAGATCGATCCGGAATCGGGCCGCGTGCTGGCGACGATCCCGGCACCCGGCGGCGGCGCCGACTCTGGGCTCGCGTGGGCCGAAGGCACGCTGTGGGTCGGCCAGTACCGCGAACGCAAGATTCATCAGATCGATCCGGAATCGGGCGCCGTGCTGCGCACGATCGAATCGAACCGCTTCGTCACCGGCGTGACGTGGGTCGACGGCGAGCTGTGGCACGGCACCTGGGAAGCCGACCAGAGCGATTTGCGGCACGTCGATCCGCGTACGGGCCAGGTGCTCGAGCAGGTCGACATGCCGCCCGGCGTCGGCGTGTCGGGGCTCGAATCCGACGGCCGCGATCTTTTCTACTGCGGCGGCGGCAACAGCGGCAAGCTGCGCACCGTGCGTCGCCCGGCGCGCGTGCGGGCGTCGGGCGACGGCGCCGGTGCGACGCCCGACCCGGCCGACGGCTGATTCGCACCGTACCGCGGCCGCGAACCCTCGAGCCCTCGATAACCAGGAACGGATCGCGACCGCTCCGTCGCACGGCACATCGAAACCCCGCCACGCCCCGAGTGCAGGAATGAACAAGACGCCGCCGAACCGGCGTCGCTAAGATGCGCGCTCGTCAGTCATGTGTTCGGAGCGGTCGATGCGGCGCGGTGTGGTCTATGGTGTTCTGGCAGGTGCCCTGTGGGGCATGGTGTTTCTCGTTCCGCGGCTGCTGACCGACTTCTCGCCGCTGCTGCTGAGCGCCGGCCGCTACGCGATGTATGGCGTCGTGTCGCTCGCGGCCGCGCTGCCGGCCGCCCGCTCGCTGCTCGCGCGGCTGACCCGCGAAGATCTCGTCGCGCTCGTGAAGCTCGCGGTCGTCGGCAACGTCGCTTACTACATGCTGCTGTCCGGCGCCGTGCATCTGATCGGCATCGCGCCCAGCTCGCTGATCGTCGGCGTATTGCCCGTCACCGTCACGCTCGCGGGCATCGGCGACCACGGCGCCGTGCCGCTGCGGCGGCTTGCCGTCCCGCTCGCACTGGTGATCGCGGGCATCGCTTGCATCAACGTCGACCTGTTCACGTCCGAGGCCGCGCACGCGACGACGCTCGGCCAGAAGCTCGCGGGCATCGCCTGCGCGGCCGGCGCGCTCGCGAGCTGGACCTGGTACGCGGTCGCGAACACGCGCTACCTGCAGCGCCATCATCATTTCGGCGGCAACGAATGGTCGGTGCTGTGGGGTGTCGTGACAGGCCTGATCGGCGCGCTCTGCTGGATCGCGATCCTCGCGCTGCCGGCCGGCACGGTGCAGGCGGCCGTCCCGGCGTCGCGCTGGCAACTGTTCTGGCTGCTGAATCTCGTACTCGCGATCGGCGCGTCATGGCTCGGCAACGGGCTGTGGAATGCGGCGTCGAAGCGGTTGCCGCTCACGCTGTCGGGTCAGTTGATCGTGTTCGAAACCGTGTTCGCGATGCTTTACGCGTTCGCCTACGACCAGCGGATGCCGCACGCGCTCGAGATCGCCGCGCTCGTGCTGCTGCTCGCAGGCGTGTACGGCTCGGTGCGACAGCACGACGACACGCCCGCCGGCGGAGACACGCCGGGCAGCGCGTCGGTCAACGCGAACGCCGCGGCCCACTGAGCGCCGCGGCGCTTGATCAGACGAATCGGAGCGGAAGGAGCGAAAGAAGCGGAATCGCGCGTCAGCGCGCGTCCTTGTGCATCCACTTGCGGCCCTCGATCGAGCCGGCGCGGCGGGACTTGTCGACGCGCCGCTGGCGCGCCAGCTTCGGATCGACGATCAGCGGGCGGTAGATCTCGACGCGATCGTGGTCGGCGAGCGGCGCGTCGAGCGGCGCGAGCTTGCCGTACACGCCCGTCTTCGCTTGCGCGAGGTCGATCTCCGGGTGCAGCGCGAGCACGCCGCTCGCGTCGATCGCCGAGCGAACGGTCGCGCCTTCGGGCAGCGACACCCGAATCAGCGTCTGGCGGTCCGGCAGCGCATAGCAGACTTCGATCGACAGCATCGCGTCACCCCTTCCCGTAGCGCTGGTCCGCACGCTTCACGAACGAATCGACGAACGTGTTCGCGATGTGGCTGAACACCGGCCCGATGATTTTCTCGAGCAGGATGCTCGAAAACTCGTAGTGCAGCGCGAATTCGATCTTGCACGCATCGGCGCGCAGCGCGGTGAAGCGCCACGAGCCCGTGAACTTCTTGAACGGGCCGTCCGTGAACTCCATGTCGATCCGCGTCGGACGCTGCTGCGTGTTGCGCGTCGCGAAATGCTGCTTGATGCCCTTGAAGTTGATATCGATGCGCGCTTCCATCCCGCTGTCGTCCTGACGGCGAATCTCGACGCCGCCGCACCAGGGCAGGAAATTGGGGTAATCGGCCACGTCGGTGACGAGGTCGAACATCTGTTCCGCCGAATGACGGATCAATACGGTTTTCTGGACATCTGCCATAAATCGCGCGGCATCGCTCAAGGTGGGAACGCAAGCCGGGCGATTCACGCCCCGCTTTGCTAAAATCGTGATTTTAAACGAGTTGGCCCGATCCTTTCATGAGCATCATCGACAACAGGAAAGCGCACTTCGATTATCACATCGAGGAACGCTACGAAGCGGGGCTCGTGCTTGAGGGCTGGGAAGTCAAGGCGCTGCGTGCCGGGCGAGGCCAGATCAAGGAAGGCTACGTCGTGGTGAAGAACGCCGAGATCTTCCTGATCGGCACCCATATCAGCCCGCTGCCCGAAGCCTCGACGCACATCAAGCCCGACCCGGTCCGCACGCGCAAGCTGCTGCTGCACCGTGAGGAAATCAAGAAACTGATCGGCAAGGTCGAGCAGCGCGGCTACACGCTCGTGCCGCTGAACTTCCACTACAAGGGCGGCCGCGTGAAGTGCGACATCGCGCTCGCGAAAGGCAAGAAACTGCACGACAAGCGCGAAACCGAGAAGAAGCGCGACTGGGAACGCGAGAAAGCGCGCATCATGCGCGCCGGCACCTGACGCGCGCGATACGCATCACAAACGATACGGCCCGCTCGAAGCGGGCCGTGTTGCTTTGTAAAGCGTGATTCGCACATATCGGCGACCGGACGCGGGCGGCGGGATTCCGGATGCCGCGCCGGTTCGGTTGACGATACGGGCCAGCCGGCAACCGACGGACCTCATCCGAGCCCGCCCGGCTGCGCGACGATTCGCCGCACGCCTATCGCATACGGCAGCCGTCGGCACATAGTGCGTCCGGCTCAGCCCTTCCCGCCCGCGACCGGCGACGCGTTCTTGACGATCGACATCGCCGATGCGATCGCACTGCCGAGATCCGACAGGTTCGACGGCACGATCAGCGTATTGCCCTGCTTCGCGAGATTCGAGAACGCGCCGACATACTGCTCGGCGACCTTCAGGTTCACCGCGTCCATCCCGCCCTGCGACTGGATCGCGCTCGCGATCTTCTGGATCGCCTGCGCGTTCGCCTCGGCCACCGCGAGAATCGCGGCCGCCTCGCCCTGCGCCTGGTTGATCGCGGCCTGCCGCTCGCCTTCGGACTTCTGGATCGCCGCCTCGCGCGCGCCCGACGCGAGGTTGATCTGCTCCTGCTTGCGGCCTTCGGACGCGGCGATCAGCGCGCGCTTCTCGCGCTCGGCGGTGATCTGTGCCTGCATCGCGTGCAGAATCTCCTTCGGCGGCGTCAGGTCCTTGATCTCGTAGCGCAGCACTTTCACGCCCCAGTTCGCCGCGGCCTCGTCGAGCGCCGACACGATGCTGTGGTTGATGAAGTCGCGCTCCTCGAAGGTCTTGTCGAGCTCCAGCTTGCCGATTACCGAGCGCAGCATCGTTTGCGACAACTGCGTGATCGCGAGCACGAAGTTGCTCGACCCGTACGACGCCTTCATCGGGTCCATCACCTGGAAATACAGCACGCCGTCGACCTGAAGCTGCGTGTTGTCGCGCGTGATGCAGATCTGGCTCGGCACGTCGAGCGGAATTTCCTTCAGCACGTGCCGGTACGCGATGCGATCGACGAACGGCAGCACGATGTTCAGCCCCGGCGACAGCGTCGCGTGATAGCGACCGAAGCGCTCGAGCACCCACGCATGCTGCTGCGGCACGATCTTCACCGTCTTCGACACGATCACGATCGCGATGACGAGCAGGACAACCCAGATGATCAGCGAATCCATGAACTATTCCCTCCTTGTTGTATCGGCGGACAATCAGCCCGCGGGTTTCGCCACGACCACGAGACAGTTGCCGCGCACGGCGCTTACCTGATACACGTGCGCATCGTCGCGCTCGCCGTTCGCGAGCTCGACGTCCCAGTCGGCGCCGCGATACTGCACGCGCGCACGACCGTCACGCCACGCGTCGACCGTAACGGTCGCACCGATATCGAGATTGATGTCGGGATTCGTCGACGTGTCGCGCTTCTGCTTGCGGCCGAGCCCCGAACGGCGCAGCACGATCATCGCGACGATCGCCACCACGGCCGCCGCGCCGAACTGCACGTGCGGCGCGAAACCCGCCAGTTGCAGCAACCCGCCCGCGAGAAAGCCGAGCGCGATCATCAGCAGATAGAACGTGCCCGTCAGCAACTCGGCCACGACCAGCACACCCACCGCAACCCACCAGAACAGATGCCCCGACATCATTGTGGTCTCCAGAAAACGCCCCAACGCTCACTTGCGTTGCATGGGACCGGAGTACGCGCTGAAGCGCTACTCCGGATCGACACGTTCACCTCCCCTCGAGGGGGCGGTCGGCACGCTTGGGGCGGCCCGGCGCGTCCCGACAAACAAAAACACCCCGGCGTCTACCGGGGTGTTTATAGCATGAACCTTGCATTTTGCCTTCAACGAAAGCGCGGCGGACCCGCGCTTTCGCCGAAGGTGCGTTACCGGCCGTTACTTCCGGTTGGCGAGCGCCTGCCACGTATCGATGATCGTGTCCGGGTTCAGCGAGATCGACACGATGCCTTCGTCGGCCAGCCATTGGGCGAAGTCCGGGTGATCGGACGGGCCCTGGCCGCAGATGCCGACGTACTTGCCCATCTTGCGGCAGGTATCGATCGCACGCTTCAGCAGGAACTTGACGGCCGGATCGCGTTCGTCGAAGTCGACTGCCAGCAGTTCCATGCCCGAGTCGCGGTCGAGGCCGAGCGTGAGCTGCGTGAGGTCGTTCGAGCCGATCGAGAAACCGTCGAAGTGCTGCAGGAAGTCTTCGGCGAGGATCGCGTTGGTCGGGACTTCGCACATCATCACGAGGCGCAGGCCGTTTTCGCCGCGCTTCAGGCCGAACTTCTCGAGCAGGCCGACGACACGCTCCGCCTGCTTCACGGTACGCACGAACGGCACCATGATCTCGACGTTGGTCAGGCCCATCTCGTCGCGCACGCGCTTCAGTGCACGGCACTCCATCTCGAACGCCGGCGCGAAGTCTTCCGCGATGTAGCGCGACGCGCCGCGGAAGCCCAGCATCGGGTTTTCCTCGTCCGGCTCGTAACGCGAACCGCCGATCAGCTTCTTGTACTCGTTCGACTTGAAGTCGGACAGGCGCACGATCACGGGCTTCGGATAGAACGCCGCGGCGATCGTCGCGACACCTTCCGTCAGCTTGTCGACATAGAACTGACGCGGCGACGCGTGGCCGCGCGCGACGCTCTCGACGGCCTTCTTCAAGTCCTGGTCGATGTTCGGGTACTCGAGAATCGCCTTCGGGTGAACGCCGATGTTGTTGTTGATGATGAACTCGAGACGCGCGAGGCCCACGCCGCCGTTCGGCAGCTGCGAGAAGTCGAACGCGAGCTGCGGGTTGCCGACGTTCATCATGATCTTGACCGGGATTTCCGGCAGTTCGCCGCGCTGCACTTCCGTGACTTCCGTCTCGAGCAGGCCGTCGTAGATCTTGCCTTCGTCGCCTTCCGCGCACGACACGGTGACGAGCGCGCCGTCCTTCAGCACGTCGGTTGCGTCGCCGCAGCCGACGACCGCCGGCACGCCGAGCTCACGCGCGATGATCGCCGCGTGGCAGGTCCGGCCGCCACGGTTCGTGACGATCGCGGCTGCACGCTTCATCACCGGCTCCCAGTTCGGGTCGGTCATGTCGGCAACCAGCACGTCGCCCGGCTGCACGCGTTCCATTTCCGACGGATCCTGGATCACGCGCACGCGGCCCGCGCCGATCTTCTGGCCGATCGCACGGCCCGTCGCGAGAACCTGCGACTGGCTCTTCAGCTTGAAGCGCTGCTCGGCCTTGCCGCTCGCCTGGCTCTTCACCGTTTCCGGACGCGCCTGCAGGATGAAGATCTTGCCGTCGCGGCCGTCCTTGCCCCACTCGATGTCCATCGGACGCTGGTAGTGCTTCTCGATGATGACCGCGTACTTCGCCAGCTCGATCACGTCCTCGTCGGTGATCGAGTAGCGGTTGCGCTGCTCGTGCGACACGTCGACCGTCTTCACGCGGCCCGGCTCGCCCGGCTGCGTGAATTCCATCTTGATCAGCTTCGAGCCGATCGAGCGGCGGATGATCGGGTATTTGTCCTGTGCGAGCGTCGTCTTGAACACATAGAACTCGTCCGGGTTCACCGCGCCCTGCACGACGGTTTCGCCCAGGCCGTAGCTCGACGTGATGAACACGGCGTCCTTGAAGCCCGATTCGGTGTCGATCGTGAACATCACGCCGGCGGCGCCGACGTCCGAGCGGACCATGCGCTGCACGCCGGCCGACAGAGCGACCTCGGCGTGCGTGAAGCCCTTGTGCACGCGGTACGAGATCGCGCGGTCGTTATACAGCGACGCGAACACGTGCTTCATGCGGTCGAGCACGTCTTCGATGCCGACGACGTTCAGGTACGACTCCTGCTGGCCGGCGAACGATGCGTCGGGCAGGTCTTCCGCGGTCGCGGACGAGCGCACGGCGAACGACAGCTCGCCCGGCGAGCCGTTCTTCAGGACTTCGAACTGCGCGCGGATTTCCTGCTCGAGGCGCGCCTGCATCGGCGCGTCGACGATCCACTTGCGGATTTCGGCACCGGCTTCGGCGAGCGCCTTCACGTCGTCGATGTCGAGCGACTCGAGACGCTTGGCGATGCGGTCGGTAAGGTCGTTGTGCGTGAGGAAATCGCGGAAGGCGAGCGCGGTCGTGGCGAAACCGGTGGGCACGCGAACGCCAGCTTCGGAAAGCTGGCTGATCATCTCGCCGAGCGACGCATTCTTGCCGCCGACGATCTCCACATCGGTCATCCGCAACTGCTCGAACGGAATTACATACGCCTGGTCCTTTGCGACGTTTGCTGCGTTAGTCATACAAGCCCCTAAGTGTGAAAAAAATGCTCGATCGCGCAAGTGGGCTTGGACGCGGGCGCTTGCAAAAAGGCGCGGCGCGTCTTGCGCAACCTGTTAGATAAACACTCGCAGGGCGGAAAATCTTCCGACCCGATTTGCAAAAATCCCGGCAGAAGGGCGATATTTGCAGACAAATCGCCAAACTTGCCGGGAATTTTGGAATCGAGCGGCGAAGCCACGGGCGCCGTTCGCGCCCTGCCCCCGCAATTGCTTATCCAACAGGTTGCCGCTATTCTACCGTGCCGGCTGCCGGATGTGGCGCGACCTTGTCACTGTGTCTGGAGGCGAACCTCCAGCCGCCCCGTGCAACCGCCCTTCACGTTCGACGCCCAGATTCATGCTGCCTACCGTTTTCATCGTCTCCGACGGCACCGGGATTACTGCCGAAACCTTCGCGCACTCGATCCTCTCCCAGTTCGACCAGAAATTCCGTCTCGTGCGCGTGCCGTTCGTCGACTCGCTCGACAAGGCCTATGCGACCGTCGAGAAGATCAACGAGGCCGCCGTGCACGACGGCCGCCGCGCGATCGTATTCACGACGCTCGTCGACAGCGAGTCGAACGACATCGTCAAGCGCTCCAACGCGCTCGTGCTCGACATGTTCCAGCGCTTCGTCGAGCCGCTCGAGCAGGAGCTGGAGCTCAAGTCGAGCCACGCGATGGGCCGCGGTCACCAGAACGCGGATACCGAGGAATACAAGACGCGGATCGAGGCGATCAACTTCTCGCTCGCGCACGACGACGGCCAGTCGAACCGCAACCTGTCGGAGGCCGACGTGATCCTCGTCGGCGTGTCGCGCAGCGGCAAGACGCCGACGAGCCTGTATCTCGCGATGCAGTACGGCGTGAAGGCCGCGAACTATCCGCTGATTCCGGAAGACTTCGAACGCGGCAAGCTGCCGTCGGCGCTCTCCGCGCACCGCGAAAAGCTGTTCGGGCTGTCGATCGACCCGCAGCGCCTGTCCGAGATCCGCAACGAGCGACGGCCGGGCAGCAAGTACGCGGCGCCCGAGAACTGCCGCTTCGAGATCAACGAGGCCGAAGCGATGATGCGTCGCGAAGGGATCAAGTGGCTGTCGTCGACGCACAAGTCGATCGAGGAAATCGCGACGACGATCCTGCAGGAAATCCGCCTCGACCGGCAGTCGTACTGAGCGCCGGCGCGCTTGCGGCCGCTCGGCCGCAGCCGGAAACAAAAAGGCCGCCTGCACATGCAGGCGGCCTTTTTCGTGGTGCGGGGAATGCTTGCGTGGGGCGTCACGCAGGCCGCTGCTGTCGCACCTGCTCGAACAGGCAGATCGCCGCTGCTGCCGCGACATTCAGCGACTCCATCCCGCCCGGCTGCGGAATCGTCACGCGATGCGTGGCCGCATCGCGCCAGAACGCCGATACGCCGGCGCCCTCGTTGCCGAACACCCATGCGACGGGCCCCGACAGGTCGCAGTCGTAGAGCGCCTGCGCGCCATGCGAATCGGTCAGCGCGACCGGTAGGTCGAGGCGTTCGGCGAGCGCCGCGGCGTCAACGTCTTCGTGGATCGACAGCAGGAAATGCGCGCCCATGCCCGAGCGCAGCACCTTCGACGACCACGCATAGGCCGTGCCCGGCGCACAGAACACGTGGCGCACACCGGCCGCCGCGGCGCTGCGCAGGATCGAGCCGACGTTGCCGGCGTCCTGCACGCCGTCGAGCACGACCGACGTGTGCGTCACGCGCTCAGGCAGCGGTT
Source organism: Burkholderia sp. NFPP32 (assembly GCF_900119325.1). Taxonomy (NCBI): domain Bacteria; kingdom Pseudomonadati; phylum Pseudomonadota; class Betaproteobacteria; order Burkholderiales; family Burkholderiaceae; genus Burkholderia; species Burkholderia sp. NFPP32. The sequence goes on from NZ_FPJP01000005.1 coordinate 221,273, forward strand.
GCGCCGGCCGGTCGACGAGCAGCAGGAACCCGACGCCGTTGACGACGTTCGACAACTGCCCGAACAGCGCATCGGGCAGCGTGACGACACGCTGCGCGTCGATGCGCGCGACGATCGCCTGCGCCTCGGCGTGGCCGAGCGCGCCTTCGGTCGCCACGCACAGCTCGGGCGTCGCCCCCGTATCGAGGTACGCGCTCGCGAGATGGAATCCTTCGAGCATCGCCTGGCCGCCGCGGCGCTGATGGTGCGTCGAACCCGCGAGCGCCTTCAGGCGCTTGTACAGCGGGTTGTCACGGGAAGTAATGCTTTTCATCGAATCAGGTCGAGTGCCGCCCGGACCGGCGCGAACGAGCGCCGGTGCGCTTCGCACGGGCCGTGCTCGCGCAGCGCGGCAAGGTGTTTCGCGGTGCCGTAACCCGCATGCACGTCGAAACCGTACACCGGGAAGCGTTCGTGCAGGTCGACGAGCATGCGGTCACGCGTGACCTTCGCGAGGATCGACGCGGCCGAGATGCTCGGTACGAGCGCATCGCCGCTGACGATCGCCTCGGCACGCACCGTCAGCGTCGGGCAGCGGTTGCCGTCGATCTGCGCGAGCGTCGGCAGGACCGACAGGCCCTCGACGGCCCGCTTCATCGCGAGCATCGTTGCGTGCAGGATGTTCAACGTATCGATTTCGTCGACGCTTGCCGACGCAACGCAATACGCGCGCGAACGCGCGACGATCAGGTCGTACAGCACGTCGCGCTTCTTCGCGGACAGCGCCTTCGAATCGTCGAGCCCGTCGATCGGCTGCGCCGGATCGAGAATCACCGCCGCGGCCACCACCGGCCCCGCGAGCGGGCCGCGGCCGGCTTCGTCGACGCCGCAGACGATCTCGTCGGGCCGGCTGAAGTCGAAGCCGCCCTGCACGTCGCTCGACGCGCGGCGGCGCGGTGCACGTACTGCCGTCATGCGCGCCCCTTGCGTTGTTCGAGCACGCGCACGACCGCTTCGGCCGCCTTCGCGGCCGTGTTCTGCCGCAGCGAAAGATGCATTTCGGTAAACACGTCGGTCAGCGTGCGGCGGTTCGCGTCGTCGCGCAGCTGCGTGAGCGTCGCATCGGCGAGCGCCTCGGGCGTCGCGAAATGCTGCAGCAGCTCGGGCACGACGAAGCGCCCCGCCAGGATGTTCGGCAAGCCGACATACGGCAGGTAGCCCTGCCGGCGCATGATCTGCCCGGTCAGCCAGGGCACCTTGTACGAGATCACCATCGGCTTCTTCAGCAGCGCGGCTTCCAGCGTGACGGTGCCGCTCTTCACGAGGATCGCGTCGGCGGCCGTCATCGCGACCTGCGAGCGGCCATCGGTGATCGTCAGCGCGAGCTGCGGATGCGCGTCGACGAGCGGCTGCAGCAGCTCGCGCAGCGCGGGCGTCGCCGCCGGCATCACGAACCGCACGCCGGGCTCGCGCTGCTGCATCAGTGCCATCGCCGCGAAGAACGTCGGGCCGATCAGCGCAATCTCCGAGCGCCGGCTGCCCGGCAGCACCGCGATCACGGGACCGTCCGCGGGCAGGCCGAGCGCGATGCGCGCGCCATGCGTGTCGGGCTCTAGCGGGATCTCGTCGGCCAGCGGATGGCCGACGTAGGTCGACGCGACGCCTGCCTTGTCGAGAATCGCCGGCTCGAACGGGAACAGGCACAGCATGTGATCGACGGACTTCGCGATCTTCTTGATCCGGCCGCCGCGCCATGCCCAGATCGACGGGCACACGAAGTGGATCGACGGGATGCCCGCGTCGCGCACGGCCTGCTCGACGCTGAAGTTGAAATCCGGCGCGTCGATGCCGATGAACGCGGCCGGCCGCTCCGCGAGCACCTGGCGCTTCAGCTCGCCGCGAATCCGCAGGATCTCGGGAATCTGGCCCAGCGCCTCGACATAACCGCGCACGGTCAGCTTGTCCATCTGCCAGTGCGAATCGAAGCCCTGCGCGATCATCCGCGGCCCGCCGATCCCGTAGTACTGGGCCGATTCGGGCAGCCGCTCGCGCAGCCCGCCGAGCAGCGACGCCGCGAGCAGGTCGCCCGATGGCTCGCCTGCCACCATCGCGAGCCGGAGCTGATTGGTCGGAAACGGCATCGCTTAGCGGATGATGCCGCGTTGCGACGCGTCGATGAACTCGACGAGCGCCTTCACCGGCGCATCGCCGTCGCCGCCCGCCTCCGCCAGCTCGCGCAGCTGCACCTTCGCTTCCTCGAGCGACAGGCCGTTCTTGTACAGCAGGCGGTACGCGCTGCGCAGCGCCGAAATCGCTTCGGGCGAGAAACCGCGCCGGCGCAGCCCTTCGATGTTGATCCCGTGCGGCTCGGCCTTGTTGCCTGCCGCGATCACGAACGGCGGAATGTCCTGCACGAGCGCCGACGCGCCGCCCAGCATCGAGTGCGCACCGATGCGCACGAACTGGTGAACGCCCGACATCCCGCCGACGATCGCCCAGTCGCCGATCTCGACGTGGCCGGCCATCTGCGCGTTGCTCGACAGGATCACGTGGCTGCCGACGCTGCAGTCATGGCCGATGTGCACATAGGCCATGATCCAGTTGTCGTCGCCGAGCGTCGTTACGCCGACGTCCTGCACCGTGCCCGTGTGGATCGTCGTGAATTCGCGGATCGTGTTGCGGTTGCCGATCACGAGCTTCGTCGGCTCGTCCTTGTACTTCATGTCCTGCGGACGGCCGCCGACCGATGCGTAATGGCCGATGCGATTGTCCTCGCCGAGCACCGTGTGACCTTCGATCACACTGTGCGAGCCGATCGTCGTGCGCGCGCCGATCGTGACGTTCGGGCCGACGATCGCGTACGGGCCGATCTCGACCGATTCGTCGATCTGCGCGCCCGGTTCGACGATCGCGGTGGGATGAATCCTGGTCATGCGCCGTTGCCTCTCGATGTGATGTGTCGCGTTGCGTTGCCCATGCGTGCCGCGTCGCTCAGGGCGCCGCGTCGGCCGTCTTGACCGTGCACATCAGTTCGGCTTCCGCCGCCACCTTGCCGTCCACTTCCGCCACCGCCTTGAACTTCCAGATGCCGCGGATGTAGCGTTCGAACGTCACGTTCAGAATCAGTTGGTCGCCCGGTTCGACCACGCGCTTGAAGCGCGCACCGTCGATCCCGACGAAGTAGTACAGCGTGTTCTCCGGATCCTTCGGCTGCTCTTCCGCGAAGGTCAGCAGCGCCGCGGCCTGCGCGAGCGCCTCGAGGATCAGCACGCCCGGCATCACCGGCCGCTTCGGGAAGTGCCCCTGGAAGAACGGCTCGTTGATCGACACGTTCTTCAGCGCTTTGATCCCTTTGTGCGGCTCGAGTTCGAGCACGCGATCGACGAGCAGAATCGGGTAGCGATGCGGCAGCAGCGTGAGGATCTTGTGGATGTCGAGATTGATTTTTTCAGTGCTCATGATGGTTCGTCTCACGCAGAGGCTGCGCGGTGGTGATGCAAAGGCTGAAGCGGGCCGCCATGCGGCCCAGTCTGACAAACCGGGCCGGTTGCGCTGGCCGTGCCCGGTTGGTGGTCTCGCATGGCGCGCTCAGGCTTCCGTGCCGCCCTGGGCGGCGAGCGCGGCTTCGAGCGCCTTGATGCGGTCGCGCAGCTTGTCGAGGTTGCGCACGAGCGCGGCGCTCTTGTTCCATTCGCCGTGGTCGACGGCCGGGAACGCGCTGGTATAGATGCCGGCTTTCGGCAGCGACTTCGATACGCCCGACTTCGCGGTGATGATGACGTAGTCGCCGAGCGTCACATGGCCGGCAATCCCGGCCGCGCCGCCGATCATGCAGTGGCGGCCGATCGTCGTGCTGCCCGCGATGCCGGCGCTGCCGGCGATCACGGTATAGGCGCCGATCCGGCAGTTGTGACCGATCTGCACCTGGTTGTCGATCTTCACGCATTCCTCGATGACGGTGTCCGCCATCGCGCCGCGATCGATCGTCGTGTTCGCGCCGATCTCGACGTCCGGGCCGATCGATACGCCGCCGACCTGCGGGATCTTGACCCAGCTGCCGGTGCGGACGTCGCCGTCGCCGACGAAATCCGGCGCGAAGCCGAAGCCGTCGGAGCCGATCACCGCGCCCGCATGGACGATCGCGCGCGGTCCGACCTTGCAGCCGTGGTACACCGATGCGTTGGGATAAAGGTGCGAGCCTGCGCCGATCGTCGTGCCGCGGCCGACGAATACGTTCGCGTCGAGCTGCACGCCGTCCTCGATCACTGCGCCGGCCTCGACCGTCACGTGCGGGCCGATCACCGCGCTCGCGGCGACCTTCGCGGCCGGATCGATCGTCGCGCTCGGATGCACGCCGGCGGCGTGCGGCGGCGCGGCCAGGTCGATGAACATCTGCGCGACGCGCGCGAAGTACGCGTACGGATTCGGCGTCACGATGAAATTGCGACCGTTAGCGGCCGCGCCCAGCTTTTCCAGATCCTTCGGTGCGATCAGCACCGCGCCTGCGCGGGTCGACTCGACCTGCGACAGGTACTTCGGATTCGCGAGGAACGCGAGTTGCTGAGGGCCTGCCTGGTCGAGCGGCGCGAGCCCGCTCACCTTGCACTGTGCGTCGCCGGCGATCTCGCCGCCGAACCGCTTTACGAGTTCCTCAAGCGTCAATGCCATTCGTCGTCTGCTCCGTTCAGTTCGCCGAGCCGGACGCGAGCGCCTTGAGCACCTTGTCGGTGATGTCGATGCGCGGGCTGACGTACACGGCTTCCTGCACGATCAGGTCGTAGTTCTGCTGCTCGGCGATCTGCTTGATGACCTTGTTCGCCCGCTCCAGCACGGCCGCCAGTTCCTCGTTGCGACGCTGGTTCAGGTCTTCGCGGAACTCGCGCTGCTTGCGCTGGAAATCGGTGTCGAGCTGGGCGAGATCGCGCTGCTTCTGCGCGCGATCGGCCGCCGACAGCGACGTGCCGCCCTTGTCCAGCGAATCGGACATCGACTTCAGGCGCGCCGCCAGATCCTGCAGATCCTTGTCGCGCTTCGCGAACTCGGCTTCGAGCTTCGTCTGCGCCGCCTTCGCGGGCGCCGACTCGCGCAGGATCCGATCCGAATTGACCGCCGCGATGCGGGCGACGTCCTGTGCGTGAACCGTCGCCGCGCCCAGGGCCAGCGCAACGGTCAGCGCGCACATCACTCGTTTCGAAAACTTACCGGTTAGCAAAATTACCCTCTCGTTGCTGTTGTCATGCGTTCGGTCAGAACGCCGTCCCGATCTGGAACTGGAATTTCTGGTACTGGTCGCCTTCGTGCTTCTGCAGCGGGAAGCCGAGGCTCAGCTTCAGCGGGCCGATCGGCGAGATCCACGCGAGACCCACACCATAGCCGTAACGCAGGCCGTTGGCGCCCGTACTCGTGCCGCCCGGCGCGTTGCCCCACACGTTACCGCCGTCGAGGAACGTGAACACGCGCAGCGTACGGTCGTAGCCGGTGCCCGGCAGCGGGAACGTCAGCTCGATGTTGCCGACCAGCATCTTCGAACCGCCGATCGGGTCGTTCGTCTTCGTGTCGCGCGGGCCCAGCGAGCTCGGCTCATAGCCACGCACGGAGCCGATACCGCCCGCGTAGTAGTTCTTGAAGATCGGGTACGGGTTGCCGATACCGTTACCGTAGCCGCCCTGCAGGTTCAGGCCCAGGATGAAGCCGCGCGAGAACGAATAGTAGTACTGTGCCTGCAGGTCGGCCTTGTAGTACTGGATCTTGCCGACCGGCACGCCGTACTCCATGTTCGCCTGCGTGAAGTAACCGCGGCTCGGAATCAGCGCGCTGTCGCGCGCGTCGCGCGACCACGCGACGGTCAGCGGCACCGTGTTCGACACGCGGCCGAACTGGTTCACGTAATCCTGGTAGCTCTGCGGCGTGTTCGAATCGACGTCGAGGCGGTTCTGCTCGAAGCCCGCGCCGAAGTAGACGGTGTCGACTTCCGAGAACGGGATGCCGAACTTCAGGTTGCCGCCCGCGCTGATGATCCGGAAGCTCGAGCTCGTCGAATAGTAGAGCGGCTGGTACGTCCGGTAGTAGACGTCCGTGATCCGCTTGATGCCGTCGACCGTGAAGTACGGGTCGACCTGCGTGACGGTCAGCGTGCGGTAGCTCTTCGCGGTGTTGACGTTCACCGACAGGCTGGTACCCGAACCGAACACGTTGTCCTGCGACACGCCGGCCGACAGCACGACCTTGTCCGTCGACGAGAAGCCGGCGCCCAGCGTGATCGCGCCGGTCGGCTTTTCGTCGACCTTCACGTTCACGTCGACCTGGTCGTTCGTGCCTTCGACCGGCACCGTCGTCACGTCGACGTTGGTGAAGTAGCCGAGACGGTTCACGCGGTCCTTCGACAGCGCGAGGCGGTTCGAATCGAACCACGAGCTTTCGAGCTGGCGCATTTCGCGGCGCACCACTTCGTCGCGCGTGCGCGTGTTGCCGACGACGTTGATGCGGCGCACGTACACGCGGCGGCTCGGATCGACGACGAGGTTCAGGTTCACCTTGTGGTTCGCCTGGTCGATGTCCGGCTGCGCGTTGACGGCCGCGAATGCATAGCCGTATTCACCGAGCTTGTCGACGATCGACTTGGTGGTCTGCTGCAGCTTTTCGGCCGAGAAGCGGTCGCCCGGCTTGATCTTGATCAGCTTGTTGAGTTCGGCCTCGCGATCGAGCAGGTTGCCCGACAGCTTGATGCCCGACACCGTGTACGGCTCGCCTTCGTGCAGCGTGACCGTCAGGTACATGTCCTTCTTGTCGGGCGAGATCGACACCTGGGTCGACTCGATGTTGAACTCGAGGTAGCCGCGGTTCAGGTAGTACGAGCGCACGGCCTCGAGGTCGCCCGTCAGCTTTTCCTTCGAGTACAGGTCGTTCTTCGTGTACCAGGAGAACCAGTTCGGCGTCGACAGCTGCATCTCGTCGCGCAGCGTGCTCGTCTTGAACGCCTTGTTGCCGATGAAGTTGATCTGGCGGATCTTCGCGCTCGGGCCTTCGGCAACCGCGAACAGGATCGATACGCGGTTCGCGTCGACCGGCGTGACCGTCGTCTTGACTTCGGCCGCGTAGAAGCCGCGCGTCAGGTACTGGCGCTTGAGCTCCTGCTCCGCCTTGTCGACGAGCGCCTTGTCGTAGTAGCGGCCGTCGGCGAGACCGACGGCGCGCAGCGCCTTCGTCAGGTTGTCCTTGTCGAATTCCTTCGTGCCGGTGAAGTCGATCGACGCGATCGCCGGACGCTCCTGCACCTGCACGATCACGACGTTGCCCTGCGTGGCGATGCGCACGTCGTTGAAGAAGCCCGTCGCGTACAGCGCGCGGATTGCTTCGGATGCCTTGTCGTCCGTGAAGGTATCGCCCTGCTTGATCGGCAGATAGGCGAACACCGAACCCGCTTCGACGCGCTGCAGCCCCTCGATCTTGATGTCTTGCACCACGAACGGTGCCGCTGCATGCGCCGCGAGGCCGTGCGCGGCGAGCGCGGCCGCTGCAACTGTCTTAGGTACAAAGCGATGAGGTTTGAACAACATGCATCCCCAATATTTAAGCTGCATCAAATCGGGCGACTGCCCAGCGGCGGCCGCCTGACGCTTCAGAAATGGATTAGCCGAGCCAGATCGTTGAACAGCGCGATCGCCGACAACGCGACGATGCAGATCAACCCGGCTCTTTGCAGAATCAGTTGCCAGCGCTCCGAGACGGCTTTCCCGGTCGCGGCTTCAACCGCATAATATAACAGATGCCCCCCGTCCAAAACGGGAATCGGCAACAAGTTCAGGACGCCAAGGCTAATGCTGACAAGGGCGAGGAACGACAGGAACGCCGACGGACCGAGCCGTGCACTCTTGCCCGCGTAGTCGGCGATCGTCACGGGGCCGGACAGGTTCTTCAGCGACGCGTTGCCCGTGATCATCCGCCCGAACATCCGCAGCGAATACACGGAGATGTCCCACGTGCGGTGCACGCCGAGCCGCAGGCTCTCGATCGGCCCGTAGCGCACGTCGACGGACGGCGTGTGCATCGACAGCGCCGCGCCGATCCGGCCGACCTGCTGCCCCGATTCGTCGTCGCGCTGCATCTGCGGCACGATCGATACCGTCTGCGCGGCGCCGTCGCGCTCGATCCGCAGGTCGAGCGCCTTGCCCGCATGATGCTTGACGGAATCAATGAAGCGCGACGCGCCGCCGATCGGCTTGCCGTCGAGCGCGACCAGCTTGTCGCCGGCCTTCAGGCCCGCCTGCTCCGCCGCGCTGCCGGGCTGCACCGATGCGACCGACAGCGTGCCGCCGCCGGCCTCGAAGCCCAGGTGCGTCATGAAATCGTCGTCGAGCTGGCTTTCGGGAACATTGCGGAGGTCGACGCGGAAATCGAACGTCGCGCTGCCGTCGCGCGCGCCGAGCACGATCTCGCGATGATCGAACGCGGCCGCCAGCAGCTTCCAGCGCAGGTCCGACCACGACCGCACCGGCTCCGACTCGCCGCCCTGCGCATCGCCTACGCGCACGTTGCGGATCGACACGATCGTCTCGCTGCCGTCGAAGCCCGCGCGCGCCGCCACCGTGCCGGCGGCCGGCGGCGCGACGATCGCGGCCGGCTCGGTCACGCCGGACGCGAATACGACGGAAAACAGCGCGATTGCCAACAGGAAGTTCGCAATCGGCCCGGCCGCAACGATCGCGATGCGCTTGTAGACCGACTGGCGGTTGAATGCCTGGCCGAGCTCCTCCGGCCTGATGCCGGGGCCCGGATCGCGCTCGTCGAGCATCTTCACGTAGCCGCCGAGCGGCAGCGCGGACAGCGTCCACTCGGTGCCCGTCCTGCGGCTGACCCAGCGCGCGACGGGCTGGCCGAAGCCGATCGAGAAACGCAGCACCTTCACGCCGCACCAGCGCGCGACGCGATAATGTCCGTACTCATGCACGACGACCAGCACCCCGATCGCCACCGCAAACGCGATCAGTTCGACCAGCACGTTCATGAGCACTCCATTCAGACAGTACGCTCCACGCGGGGCGCAGGCGCTTTTGCAATGATCGCGGCGGCGAGGCGGCGTGCCTCGGCATCCGCCGCCAGGACGTCGTCGAGCCCGTCGGGTGCACGGTTCGGCAGCGCGTTGAGCACTGCGTCGACCGTCGCCGCGATCGCCATGAAGCCGATCCGGCGCTCGAGAAACGCTTCGACCGCAACTTCGTTCGCCGCGTTCAATGCGGCGCTCGCGATGCCGCCTTCCTCAAGCGCCTTCAGCGCGAGCGCGAGGCACGGGAAGCGCGCGTAATCGGGCTTCTCGAACGACAGCTGCGCGATCTGCGCGAGATCGAGCTGGTCGACGCCCGCATCGACGCGATCGGGAAACGCGAGCGCATGCGCGATCGGCGTGCGCATGTCGGGGTTGCCGAGCTGCGCGAGCACCGAGCCGTCGCGGTACGACACGAGCGAATGGATCACGCTCTGCGGATGGATCAGCACGTCGATCCGGTCGCCCGGCAGCCCGAAGATCCAGTGCGCCTCGATCACCTCGAGACCCTTGTTCATCATCGTCGCGGAATCGACCGAGATCTTGCGGCCCATCACCCAGTTCGGGTGCTTGCACGCCTCGTCCGGCGTCACGTCGACGAGCGTGGCCGGCTCGCGCGTGCGGAACGGGCCGCCCGACGCGGTCAGGATGATCTTCGAGATCCCGCCGTGCTCGCCCGCATCGCGCGGCATGCACTGGAAGATCGCGTTGTGTTCGCTGTCGACCGGCAGCAGGATCGCGCCATGGTCGCGCACGGCGTCCATGAAGATCGCGCCCGACATCACGAGCGCTTCCTTGTTCGCGAGCAGAATCCGCTTGCCGGCACGCGCGGCCGCGAGGCTCGGCGCGAGGCCTGCCGCGCCGACGATCGCCGCGACCACCGTGTCGCAGCCGTCGCTCGTCGACACGTCGACGAGCGCCTGCGGCCCGTGCAGCACGATCGTCTTGCTGCCCGCCGCGCGCAGTTTCGCTTCGACGTGCGCGGCCGTCGCGGCATCGCCGACCACCGCCACTTCAGGCGCGAAGCGCAGGCACTGCTCGACGAGCTTGTCGCCGTTGCGGTGCGCGGTCAGCGCGTAGACCGAGAAACGCTCGGGATGGCGCGCGACCACGTCGAGCGTGCTGTCTCCGATCGAGCCCGTGGAACCGAGCAATGTCAGACGTTTTTGCATAACAGAGATAATGGTTTAACCAAGCAGCAGCATCGCGAGCGGCAGCACCGGCAGCAGCGCGTCGACACGGTCGAGCACGCCGCCATGGCCGGGCAGCAGTCCGCTCGAATCCTTCACACCGGCCTGCCGCTTCAGCAGCGACTCGAACAGGTCGCCGATCACGCTGTACGCAACCAGCAGCGTCAGCGCGGCCCACGCACCGGGCATTCCGTAGCGCACGGCGAATGCGGAAAACAGGGTCGGCTCGAAAGCATGCGTGGCCGTCGCGACACCGGCGACGACCATCACCGCAAGCCAGCCGCCGATCGCGCCTTCCCAGCTCTTGCCGGGACTGATCGTAATGGCCAGTTTACGCTTTCCGAAGGCCTTGCCCGCGAAGTATGCGCCGATATCGGCCAGCCAGACGACCAGAAGCAGCGACAGCACGAACGGCACGCCCTGCGCGCGCGCCGCGACGAGCGCATGCCAGCAGGCCGCGAACACGATCAACCCGGCCGCCAGCAGGAACGGCCGCCAGACGCCGCCCGCAAGTTCGGGCTTGCGCCGCAGCGCGAACGGGCCGACCAGCAGCCAGAACACGCCGGCCGCCATGAAAAGGGGCCGGGACGCAGTCGCATCGATGCCGAGCGGCATGGTGGCCGCCAGCGCGAGCGCCGCGACGACCGCATAGACGACCGGGCCCGCGCCGCCGAGCTTCAGCAGGCGCGCCCATTCCCATGCGGCGAACACGAGCACGACGCCGATCAGCGCGCCGAACGCGGCGAGCGGCGCGAACAGCGTCACCGGCAGCAGCACTGCCAGCATCACGATCGCCGTGATCACACGGGTTTTCAGCATGAAAGGGAGTCGGCGTTCTGCGATTGCGGTTCGAGCTGTGCGCTCGTGCGCCCGAAACGGCGCTCGCGCTCGGTATACGACGCCATCGCGTCGGCCAGTGCCGCGCCGTCGAAATCCGGCCAGTATTTGTCGGTGAAATAGAATTCGGCGTACGCGAGCTGCCACAGCAGGAAGTTGCTGACGCGCTGCTCGCCGCCGGTGCGGATGAAGAGATCGGGCTCCGGCGCATAGGCCATCGCCAGGTGCGGCGCGAATGCGTCCTCGGTCACTTCGACCTCGCGACCCTCGCGCACGGCCTGCTCGACGAGCTTCTTCGTCGCCTGCAGGATGTCCCACCGGCCGCCGTAGTTGGCAGCGATGGTGAGCGTAAGACGGGTGTTGCGCGCCGTCTTGGTCTCGGCGCGGCGAATCAGTTCGCGGATGCGCGGCTCGAAGCGCTCGAGATCGCCGACGACACGCAGGCGGATCCCGTTCGCATGCAGCTTGCCCACCTCGCGCTCGAGCGCGGTGATGAAGAGCCGCATCAGGAACGACACTTCGTCGTTCGGCCGGCGCCAGTTTTCCGAACTGAACGCGAACAGCGTCAGGTATTCGACGCCGGCGCGTGCGCAGCCTTCGACCACCGCCCGCACGGCATCGACGCCGCGGGTATGCCCCGCGACGCGCGGCAAGCGGCGTTCGGTTGCCCAACGGCCGTTGCCGTCCATGATGATCGCGATGTGACGCGGCACGACGCCGACGTCAGGCACGCGAACGGTAGAGCTGGTATAGGTCATGGCCGTTGAGACAGTAATGCGGGAAGAAGGCGGCGCGCGAGGACGGTCGTCAGACCGTCATGATCTCGGCTTCCTTGGTCTGCACGAGCTTGTCGATTTCGGCGACGTGCTTGTCGGTCAGCTTCTGCACGTCGTCGCTCGCACGGCGCTCGTCGTCTTCCGAGATTTCCTTGTCCTTCACGAGCTTCTTGAGCGCTTCGTTCGCGTCGCGGCGCAGGTTGCGGATCGCGACCTTGGCCGTTTCGCCTTCGCTCTTGACGACTTTCGTCAGCTCGCGGCGGCGCTCTTCCGTCAGCGCGGGCATCGGCACGCGGATCAGGTCGCCGGCCGTTGCCGGGTTCAGGCCCAGATCGGCTTCGCGGATGGCCTTCTCGACCTTCGCGACCATGTTCTTTTCCCACGGCTGCACGCCGATCGTGCGCGCGTCGACCAGCGTCAGGTTCGCGACCTGCGAGATCGGCACCATCGACCCGTAGTAGTCGACCTGCACGTGATCGAGCAGACCGGTGTGCGCACGGCCCGTACGGATCTTTGCCAGATCGTTCTTGAACGCTTCGATCGAGCGCTGCATCTTTTGCTCGACGCCCTTCTTGGTATCAGCGACACTCATTTCAACCTCCGAACCTTCAAACCTTCAAAGAACGCGGGCCCCGCACGGCGCATCCTGCGCGCCGCGGCCATTGACCCGCATCCGCGGGAGTTTACACGTGGACGAGCGTACCTTCGTCCTCGCCCAGCACGATGCGCTTGAGCGCGCCCGGCTTGTTGATCGAAAACACGCGAATCGGCAGCTTCTGGTCGCGGCACAGCGCAAACGCCGTCGCGTCCATCACCTGCAGGTTGCGGCTGATCGCCTCGTCGAAGCTGATCGTCGTGTAGCGCGTGGCCGACGGATCCTTCTTCGGATCGGCAGAATATACGCCATCGACCTTGGTCGCCTTCAGTACGACCTCGGCGCCCACTTCCGAACCGCGCAGTGCCGCAGCGGTGTCCGTCGTGAAGAACGGGTTGCCGGTGCCGGCCGCGAAGATCACGACGCGGCCTTCCTCGAGCTGGCGGATCGCGCGCGGCCGGATGTACGGCTCGACGACCTGGTCCATCCGCAGCGCGGATTGCACGCGCGCCTCGATGCCGGCGTGACGCATCGCGTCCTGCAGCGCCAGCGCGTTCATCATCGTCGCGAGCATCCCCATGTAGTCGGCGGTCGCGCGGTCCATGCCGGCCGCGCCGCCCGCGACACCGCGGAAAATATTACCGCCACCGATCACGACCGCCAGCTGCGTACCGAGACGCACGACTTCGGCGATATCGGCCACCATCCGTTCGATCGTCGCGCGATTGATGCCGAAGGCATCGTCGCCCATCAGCGCTTCGCCGGAGAGTTTGAGGAGGACGCGTTTATAGGCATTGGACATAGGGGCTTCCGAGCGACGAGAGGATGACAACCACGAACTGTAGGGGCGAAATACTGATTCGGGCAAGCGCCGACGGTCGAACCGGGGTTCCCGGCCGGCCGGCGGCGCCGCCGGCCGCGGCGGAGCGGACGCCCGCCGCGGGTACTGCCTGACTGCTTACTGCTGCTTTGCTGCTGCGACTTGCGCGGCCACTTCGGCGGCGAAGTCGTCCTGGCGCTTCTCGATGCCTTCGCCGACGACGAACAGCGCGAACTTCTGCACGGCGGAATCCGCTGCCTTCAGCATCTGCTCGATCGTCTGCTTGTCGTTCTTCACGAACGTCTGGTTCAGCAGCGACACTTCCTTCAGGTACTTCTGGACGCTACCGTCGACCATCTTCGCGACGATCTCGGCCGGCTTGCCCGATTCCGCAGCCTTCTGCTCGGCCACGCGGCGTTCCGTGTCGATCAGCTCGGCCGGCACGTCGGCCGACGACAGCGCGACCGGCTTCATTGCCGCGATGTGCATCGCGACGTCCTTGCCGACCTGCTCGTCCGCACCCGTGTACTCGACGATCACGCCGATGCGCGCGCCGTGCAGGTACGTTGCGATCTTGTTCGCGGTTTCGAAGCGGACGAAACGGCGGATCGACACGTTCTCGCCGATCTTGCCGATCAGTGCCAGGCGCACTGCGTCGACCGTCGAGCCCTCGAGCGGCAGTGCCGACAGCGCGGCCACGTCGGCCGGGTTCTGCGTCGCGACGAGTTCGGCGACCGTCTTCGAGAATGCCAGGAAGTCGTCGTTCTTCGCGACGAAGTCGGTTTCGCAATTCAGTTCGACCAGCGCGCCTGCGTTGCCGCCGACGAACGATGCGACGACGCCTTCGGCCGTCACGCGCGATGCCGCCTTGCTCGCCTTGTTGCCGAGCTTGACGCGCAGCAGCTCTTCAGCCTTGGCCAGATCGCCGTCGGCTTCCGTCAGCGCCTTCTTGCACTCCATCATCGGTGCGTCGGTCTTTGCGCGCAGTTCTGCCACCATGCTTGCGGTAATTGCCGCCATCATTCGCTCCTTGAGTCTGTATTCACAACGCCGCCCGCTTGGACGCGAACGGCCGAGATTCGTTTCCGGACCCGCGCCGCTTCGGCGCGATCAGGTCCGGCGCACAAGCTTAAAAAAAGGGGGCCTGTTGAGAGCCCCCTTTTTGCGCCGGCTCGGGGCCAGTTACGCGTTTTCCTCGACGTACTCGTCGTCGCCGCGCGCTGCCTGAACCACTTCGTTGACCGCGTTCGCACGGCCTTCCAGGATCGCGTCGGCCACGCCTTCCGCGTACAGCGCGACTGCCTTGCTCGAGTCGTCGTTGCCCGGGATCACGTAGTCCACACCTTCCGGCGAGTGGTTCGTATCGACCACGGCGATGACCGGCACGCCCAGCTTGTTCGCTTCGGTGACGGCAATCTTGTGGTAGCCGACGTCGACGACGAAGATCGCGTCCGGAATGCCGCCCATGTCCTTCACGCCGCCGATCGACTTCTGCAGCTTGGCGATTTCACGTTCGAACAGCAGCGCTTCCTTCTTGCTCATCTTCTCGGTTTCGCCCGATTCGACGGCCGCTTCCATGTCCTTCAGGCGCTTGATCGACACCTTCAGCGTCTTGAAGTTGGTCATCATGCCGCCGAGCCAGCGTGCGTTGACGTACGGCATGCCCGCGCGCTGCGCTTCCTGGGCGATCGTGTCGCGCGACTGGCGCTTCGTGCCGACGAACAGGATCGTGCCGCGGTTCGCTGCCAGCTGACGCACGTACTTCTGTGCGTCCGTGAACATCGGCAGCGTCTTTTCGAGGTTGATGATGTGAATCTTGTTGCGGTGACCGAAAATGAACGGTGCCATCTTCGGATTCCAGAAGCGCGTCTGGTGACCGAAGTGGACACCCGCTTCCAGCATTTGGCGCATCGTAACTGCCATGTGAATTCTCCACGAGGGTTGGGTCTTAAGCCGGCCGCCGTACCGCCGCGCGAACCTGCCCCGAATTACTCCGAAAGGCAACGAATTCTGCGCGGACGGCACCCTGGTTGCGCCGGCTTGCGATTCGGCACGTGCAAAACGCCCGTGCCGTAAGCCTGTCACCGCGATGCCGCCCCAACATGGGACAAACTCGGCATTTGGATATCGACTTAGCCAAAGAGTATAGCACGCCGATTTGTCGGCCCTCAAGTCGCCCGCCACTTTCGCTTGCCGTGCGGCAGCCGGCCGGACAATCCTCGAAAACCCGCATCGGCACGGCCGGCAGGGGCTGCGACGCCCGCCATAAGGTGCGATAATCCATCAATTCACCGCATTCCAGGCATACCTCGATGACTATTACGCTCAAAAACGAACACGATATCGCCGAGATGCGCGTCGCCTGCCGTCTCGCGAGCGAAGTGCTCGACTTCATCACGCCGCACGTCGTCGCGGGCGTCACGACCGCCGAACTCGATCGCCTCTGCCACGAGTTCATGCTCAACGAACAGGGCACGATCCCCGCGCCGCTGAACTACCAGCCGCCCGGCTATCCGCCGTACCCGAAGGCCACCTGCATTTCGGTCAACGACGTGATCTGCCACGGCATTCCCGGCGAGAAGGTGATCAAGAACGGCGACGCGCTGAACATCGACATCACCGTGATCAAGAACGGCTACTTCGGCGACACGAGCCGGATGTTCATCGTCGGCGAGGGCTCGATCCTCGCGAAGCGCCTCGTGCAGACCACCTACGAGTGCATGTGGCTCGGCATCGACCAGGTCAAGCCCGGCGCGCACCTCGGCGACATCGGCCACGCGATCCAGAAGCATGCGGAAGCGCAGGGCTACAGCGTCGTGCGCGAATACTGCGGCCACGGCATCGGCACGGTGTTCCACGAAGATCCGCAGGTCGTCCACTACGGCCGTCCGGGCACGGGCATCGAGCTGAAGCCCGGAATGATCTTCACGATCGAGCCGATGATCAACGCCGGCAAGCGCGACATCCGCACGATGCCCGACCAGTGGACGGTCAAGACGCGCGACCGCAGCCTGTCCGCGCAGTGGGAGCACACGGTGCTCGTCACCGAAACCGGCTACGACGTGCTGACCGTGTCGGCCGGCACGCCGGCGCGCCCCGTGTTCGCGCAACCGGCCGCCGCAGTCTGAGCGCCGTCGCGCCAGCCCGCCCCGCCCCCAACTGAACGGCCGCACATGAGCGCTCACGCCGCCCCGTCGCCCGACGCGCTGTCGCGGCGCGCCGGATTCAAGGCCGCCAAGGCCGACATGCTCGAGCGCTTTCGCCGCGCGACGAACGTCGCGTCGCTGATGCACGCGCAGTCGAAACTCACCGACGACGCGCTGAAGCGCGTGTGGGACGATTGCGGGCTGCCGGCGACGCTCGCGCTCGTCGCCGTCGGCGGCTACGGGCGCGGCGAGCTCGCCCCCTATTCCGACGTCGACATACTCGTACTGCTGCCCGATGCGCACGACCCGGCGCTCGACCCGCGCATCGAGCGTTTCATCGGGATGGCATGGGATCTCGGCCTCGAGATCGGCAGCAGCGTGCGCACGGTCGCGCAATGCATCGAGGAGGCATCGCAGGACGTCACGGTGCAAACCTCGCTGCTGGAAGCGCGCCGCATCGTCGGCAGCACCGCGCTGTTCGAGCGCTTCACGGTGCGCTACCACGAGGCGCTCGACGCCCGCGCGTTCTTCACCGCGAAGGTGCTCGAAATGCGCCAGCGCCACGCGAAGTTCCAGGACACGCCGTACAGCCTCGAACCGAACGTGAAGGAAAGCCCCGGCGGGCTGCGCGACCTGCAGACGATCCTGTGGATCGCGCGAGCGGCGGGTTTCGGCAGCAGCTGGCGCGAGCTCGACACGCGCGGCCTCATCACCGATCGCGAAGCGCGCGAGCTGCGCCGCAACGAGGGTTTCCTGAAGACGCTGCGCGCACGGCTGCACGTGATCGCCGGCCGCCGCCAGGACATGCTCGTCTTCGACCTGCAGACGCAGGCCGCCGAGAGCTTCGGCTACCAGCCGACGCAGGCCAAGCGCGCGAGCGAGCAACTGATGCGCCGCTATTACTGGGCCGCGAAAGCCGTCACGCAGCTCGCGACGATCCTGATCCAGAACATCGAGGCGCAGCTCTTCCCCGCAACGAGCGGCATCACGCGCGTGCTGTCGCCCGACCGCTTCGTCGAGAAGCAGGGGATGCTCGAAATCGTCGACGACGGCGTGTTCGAACGCCATCCCGATGCGATCCTCGAAGCGTTCCTGCTGTACGAAACGACCCGCGGCGTGAAGGGCCTGTCCGCACGCACGCTGCGCGCGCTGTACAACTCGCGCGAAATCATGAACAACGCGTGGCGCCGCGATCCGCAGAACCGCCACACGTTCATGCGGATCCTGCAACAGCCCGAAGGGATCACGCACGCGTTCCGGCTGATGAACCAGACGAGCGTGCTCGGCCGCTATCTGCTGAACTTCCGCCGCATCGTCGGCCAGATGCAGCACGACCTGTACCACGTGTACACGGTCGATCAGCACATCCTGATGGTGTTGCGCAACATCCGCCGCTTCGCGGTCGCCGAGCATGCGCACGAATACCCGTTCTGCAGCCAGTTGATCGGCAACTTCGACCGTCCGTGGGTGCTGTATGTCGCGGCGCTGTTCCACGACATCGCGAAGGGCCGCGGCGGCGACCACTCGACGCTCGGGATGGCCGATGCGCGGCGCTTCTGCCGCGAACACGAGATCGCCGGCGACGACGCGGCGCTGATCGTGTGGCTCGTCCAGCATCACCTGACGATGAGCCAGGTCGCGCAGAAGCAGGACACGAGCGACCCCGAAGTCATCAAGCGCTTCGCCGAACTCGTCGGCAACGAACGGCGCCTCACCGCGCTCTACCTGCTGACCGTCGCCGATATCCGCGGCACGAGCCCGAAGGTGTGGAACACGTGGAAGGGCAAGCTGCTCGAGGATTTGTACCGCATCACGCTCGCGGTGCTCGGCGGCGCGAACCCCGACGCGCATTCGGAGCTGAAGTCGCGGCAGGAACAGGCGCTCGCGCTGCTGCGCCTCGAGACCGTGCCCGAGGACGCGCACCGCGCGCTGTGGGATCAGCTCGACGTCGGCTTCTTCCTGCGTCACGATGCGGCCGACATCGCATGGCAGACGCGTGTGCTGTACCGGCACGTGAACGCCGAAACCGCGATCGTCCGCGCGCGGCCGTCGCCGATCGGCGACGCGCTGCAGGTGCTCGTGTACGTGAAGGACCGCCCCGACCTGTTCGCGGGAATCTGCGCGTATTTCGACCGCAACGGGCTGTCGGTGCTCGACGCGCGCGTCAGCACGACGCGGCACGGCTACGCGCTCGACAACTTCATCGTCACGCAGACCGAACGCGACGTGCGGTACCGCGACATCGCGAATCTCGTCGAACAGCAGCTCGCAACGCGGCTCGCCGAAACCGCACCGCTGCCGGAACCGTCCAAGGGCCGCCTGTCGAGGCTGTCCAGAACCTTTCCGATCACGCCGCGCGTCGACCTGCGGGCCGACGAGCGCGGTCAGTACTACATCCTGTCCGTGTCCGCCAACGACCGGCCGGGCCTTCTCTATTCGATCGCGCGCGTACTCGCCGAGCATCGGATCGGCGTCCACGCGGCGCGGATCAATACGCTCGGCGAACGCGTCGAGGACATCTTCCTGCTCGCGGGCGCCGGCTTGTCCGACAACCGCCTGCAGATCCAGCTCGAAACCGAATTGCTGCGTGCGATCGCAGTCTGAATGAATCCCAGCGTTTATGCGCACCAAATTGACCGTCAAGAATCCGCGGCCGGCGTCGCCGACCCGCGCACCTGTCCGCTCCGGCAGCCACGTCGCCCGCAAGGCGGTGCGCCCCGCCGCGCCGCCCGCGGCAGACAAGCCGGCCCGCCCGAAAAAGGCGTCGGGCCCGGCAGCCGCCGGCGAACGCACGTTCAAGCCGCGCGGTGCCGCGGGCGCCGAGCGCCCGGGCGCGGATCGCGCAACGGCCAAGCGTGCGCCGCGCGACGGCGGCGCCGATCGCGGCTATCGCAGCGCTGACGGCAAGCCCGACTCGCGCCCGCCGCGACGCAGCGACGCCGATGCGCGGCCTCGCCGCGCGGGTGCCGAAGGCGGCGCGCGCGCGCCCTATCGTGACAACGCAACCGGCACAGGCGCCAAGCGCAGTTTCGACGACCGTCGCTCGTCGTCAGACCGCCCGCCCCGTCGCAGCGACGATGATGCACGGCCGCGCCGCGCAGGTGCCGAAGGCGGCGCACGCGCACCCTATCGCGACAAGGCAGCCGGCGAAGGCGCGAAGCGCAGTTTCGACGACCGCCGTCCGCCTTCGGACCGCCCGCCCCGTCGCGGTGACGACGA
>NZ_FPJP01000005.1:241139-279579 GCF_900119325.1 Burkholderia sp. NFPP32
GCTGACGACGCCAAGCGCACACCCTATCGCGACAAGGCAGCCGGCGAAGGTGCGAAACGCAGCTTCGGCGACCGCCCGGCTCGCCCCGCACGTGACGGCGAGCGCCGCACGTCCGGCGCGGGCCTGAAGACCGCGCAACCCGTCAAGCGCCAGGCTGCCGACACCGATTACGGTGATGAAACGGGCCTGATGCGCCTGTCGAAGCGGATGTCCGAGCTCGGCATGTGCTCGCGCCGCGAAGCCGACGAGTGGATCGAAAAAGGCTGGGTGCTCGTCGACGGCGAACGCATCGACACGCTCGGCACCAAGGTGCGCGCCGACCAGAAAATCGAGATCGACGAACGCGCAAGCGCCGCGCAGGCCGCGCAGGTGACGATCCTGCTGCACAAGCCGGTCGGCTATGTATCGGGTCAGGCGGAAGACGGCTACGAGCCCGCGGCCGTGCTGATCACGCGCGGGAACCACTGGAGCGGCGACCATTCGCCGCTGCGCTTCTCGCCGCAGCACCTGCACGCGCTCGCACCGGCCGGCCGGCTCGACATCGATTCCACCGGCCTGCTCGTGCTGACGCAGAACGGCCGGATCGCGAAGCAGCTGATCGGCGAGCAGTCGGACATCGACAAGGAGTACCTGGTGCGCGTGCGCTTCGGCGAACGGCTCATCGACATCGACCAGCACTTCCCCGCGGAATCGCTCGCGAAGCTGCGCCACGGCCTCGAGCTCGACGGCGTCGCATTGAAGCCCGCAATGGTGAGCTGGCAGAACGGCGAGCAGCTGCGCTTCGTGCTGCGCGAAGGCAAGAAGCGCCAGATCCGCCGCATGTGCGAACTGGTCGGTCTCGACGTAGTCGGCCTCAAGCGCGTGCGGATGGGCCGCGTGATGCTCGGCGCGCTGCCGCAGGGGCAATGGCGCTATCTGTCGGCCGACGAGACGTTCTGACAGCAGGCACGCAACGTGCGCCACGCAACAAAAAACCCGCGCAAGCGGGTTTTTTGTTGCCGTCGAACATCGCGAAACGAGTGCCGGCAGCACGCCGGCTGGCCGCCCCGCATGCCGGTTAGTCGTCTTCCGCCGGATCGAGCCCCGGGAACAGCACCTCGGTGAAGCCGAAGCGCGTGAAGTCGGTGATCCGCATCGGATACAGCTTGCCGATCAGGTGGTCGTATTCATGCTGGACCACGCGCGCGTGAAAACCGTCGGCGACGCGCTCGATCTTCGCGCCGAACTGGTCGAAGCCGCTGTAGCGCACCTTCGCGTAGCGGCTGACGACACCGCGCATGCCCGGCACCGACAGGCAGCCTTCCCAGCCCTCTTCCATGTCCGGCGGCATGTACTCGATCTTCGGGTTGATCAGCACGGTCTCGGGCACCGGCGGCGCATCCGGGTAGCGGTTGTTGTTGCCGAAGCCGAAGATGATGAGCTGCAGCCCGATGCCGATCTGCGGCGCGGCCAGCCCGGCGCCGTTCGCATGGTGCATCGTCTCGAACATGTCCGCGACGATCTCGTGCAGCTCGGGTGTATCGAACCGCTCGACCGGTTTGGCGATTTCGAGCAGGCGCGGATCGCCCATCTTCAGGATCTCGCGAATCATGGCGTATTGCCCTCCAGGAGTTGGTGCAGTCCGTCTTCGTCCAGCACGGGGATGCCGAGTTCCTCGGCCTTCGCGAGCTTGCTGCCGGCTTCGGCGCCCGCGACCACGTAATCCGTCTTCTTCGATACCGAGCCCGCAACTTTCGCGCCCGCCGCTTCGAGCATCTCCTTCGCCGCATCGCGCGTGAGCGTCGGCAGCGTGCCCGTCAGCACGACGGTCTTGCCGGCCAGCACGCCCTGCGGCGCCTTCGGCGCGGGCGGCCCTTCAGGCCACGTAACCTTGCCCGGCGCGCGCAACTGTTCGATCACGGTCCGGTTGTGCTCTTCCGCGAAGAACTGGTGCAGCGACTCGGCGACGATCGGCCCGACGTCGTTGACTTCGAGCAGTTCGTCGATCGATGCATCCATGATCGGCGTCAGCGAGCCGAAATGCTTCGCGAGATCCTTCGCGGTCGATTCGCCGACATGGCGGATACCGAGCCCGTAGATGAAGCGCGCGAGCGTCGTGTGCTTCGCCTTCTCGAGCGAGTCGAGCAAATTCTGTGCGGACTTCTCGGCGAACCGGTCGAGCTCGGCGAGCGTCGCGAAACCGAGATTGAACAGGTCGGCCGGCGTGCGCACGAGATTCAGCTCGACGAGCTGGTCGATGATCTTCTCGCCGAGCCCGTCGATGTCGAGCGCGCGGCGCTGCGCGAAGTGCCACAGCGCCTGCTTGCGCTGCGCCGGGCAGAACAGGCCGCCCGTGCAGCGCGCGATCGCCTCGTCCGGCAGGCGCTCGATCTTCGAGCCGCACACCGGGCATTCGGTCGGCATCACGAATTCGGCCGCATCGTCCGGGCGCCGGTCGAGCAGCGCGCCGACCACTTCGGGAATCACGTCGCCCGCGCGTCGCACGATCACGGTATCGCCGATCCGGATGTCCTTGCGACGCACCTCGTCCTCGTTGTGCAGCGTCGCGTTGGTCACGGTCGCACCGCCGACGAACACCGGCTCGAGGCGCGCGACCGGCGTGATCGCGCCCGTGCGGCCGACCTGCACGTCGATCGCGACGAGCTTCGTCAGCGCTTCCTGTGCGGGGAACTTGTGCGCGAGCGCGAAGCGCGGCGCGCGCGACACGAAGCCGAGACGCTCCTGCTCGTCGCGCCGGTTGACCTTGTAGACGACGCCGTCGATGTCGTACGGCAGCGACTCGCGCTTCTCGCCGATCTTGCGGAAGAAGCCGAGCAATCCGTCGGCGCCGTGCACGACCGCGCGTTCGCGATTCACGGGCAGGCCGAGCGCTTCGTACCAGTCGAGCAGCGCGCTGTGCGTGTCGGGCATCGGCATCCCGTCGAGCACGCCGATGCCGTACGAAAAGAACGACAGCGGACGCTGCGCGGTGATCTTCGAGTCGAGCTGGCGCAGGCTGCCGGCCGCCGCATTGCGCGGGTTCGCGAATTCGCGCTGCTCGGCCGCACGCTGGCGTTCGTTCAGGCGTGCGAAATCGCGCTTGAACATCAGCACCTCGCCGCGCACGTCGAGCACCGCCGGCACGTTCGCGCCCTTCAGCTTCAACGGGATCGAGCGGATCGTGCGCACGTTTTCGGTCACGTCCTCGCCCGTCGTGCCGTCGCCGCGCGTCGACGCCTGCACGAACACGCCGCGCTCGTAGCGCAGCGAGATCGCGAGGCCGTCGAACTTCAGTTCGCACGCATATTCGACGGGCTCCGTCACCGAGCCGGCGAGATCGGTCGTCTTGTCGAGCGCGTCGGCGACGCGCTTGTCGAACGCGACGATGTCCTCGTCGGCGAAGCCGTTGTTCAGCGACAGCATCGGCGCGTCGTGGACGACCGGCGTGAAGCCGCCGGCCGCTTCGCCGCCGACGCGCTGCGTCGGCGAATCGGGCGTCACGAGTTCGGGATGGTCGGTTTCGAGCTGCTGCAGTTCGCGGAACAGCCGATCGTATTCGGCGTCGGGCAGATCCGGCTGGTCGAGTACGTAATAGGCGTAGTTCGCCCGCTCGAGTTGGTCGCGCAGCCACGCGGCGCGCGCGTCGGGCTGGCTGGCTGGCGGTTCGGCTTGGGTTCGGGCCATGCTGGCGGCAGATTCGTTCTGAGAAAATCGGATGCCCGATTATCTCAGTTTGACGCCGCCGCGGGGCGTGCAATGCGCGCCGGATCAGCGTGCTGCAGCGCACACGAAAAGCCTGCGCTGCCACGACGGACGACGGCGCCGAAGCCCGCCGTCCGCGCCATCGCGTTACTGGCTGAAGAGGCGGCGCGTGACCGGCGAACCGGCCGGAATGCCGGCTTCCTCGAGCTTCGCGTACAGCTTCATCAACTGCTGCTCGATCGCGAGCAGCGTCGACTCCGGCAGCGGCCGGCGCGAATCGTCGACGACCCGCGCGCCGATCCGTTCGGACAGCGACTTCGCGTAATCGCACATCAGCCGGAACGGCAGGATGTCCTCTTCGGCGACCGGCACGTCGAGCACCAGCGTGATCATGTTGCCGCCCTTGTACGTGAGGTCGTCGCGCAGGAAGTTCGTATCGCCGAACTGCAGCATGAACACGGGGTTCTGCTTCGCGTCGAGCTTCACGAAACGCGTGCCGTCGCGCGACAGCAGCAGCCCGTCCTGCGATGCGACCGCCTGCACGTAGTTCGCCGACCACGGCGCGCCGTCCGACATCACGTTGATCGACAGTTGCGCGTCGCACTGCGCGGCAAAGGCGTCGAGTTCGCGCGCCATCGCCACCGTCTCCATCATGTCCGGGAATTCCGGTGCGCCGTCGATCGTGTCGGCGAACTGCTGGACGCCCGTCACGAATTCGGAGAATTCAAGCTCGTTCAGCGCGCCGCTGCGGTTCGCGAGCTGCGCGGCCGCGCGCAGTTCTTCGTAGCGCACGCCGTTCTGCAGCAGCTCCCACTGGCCGCCTTCCGGCTTGCCTTCGATGTGCACGGGCTTGCTGCCCGCACGGCGCAGCCGCTGCGCGGCCGGCAGGATCTTGTCGCCCGGCAGCGGCCCGGCGAGGCGGATCGGCACGATGCAGTCGATCCGGCGGTCGACGATCGCGGGCGGCGTCGACGAGATCGTCGTCGCGGCCGGCAGCACGGGTTCGGACGATTCGGCCGGTTCGGCGGCCGCTTCCTGAGCGGAGGCTGGCACCGCTTCTTCACGGGCGGCCGGTTCGACCGACTCGGGCGACAGGTCGGCGCCGGTCGCCTCGGCCTGCAGATCGGCCGGCATGTCCGCTGGCGCCGCGCCGTCCAAGGCAGCCCCCCCGAACGTCGGCTCGACGCGCGCGGCTTCGGCCGGCGCGGCAGCCGCGGCGACCGGTGCCGCAGGCTCGCGGCGCACCGGCTGACGCACCGGCTCGATGAACGGCAACTCTTCGTCGCGCTCGGGGCGGTTCATCGCCTCGGCCGCTTCCTCCGGCATCGGGCGCGGCATCCTGCGTCGCACCTTCGCGCCCTGCCATGCGTTGTAGACCACGACGCCGCCAACCACGACGGCGCCCGCGCCGATCAAACCGAGTGTCAACTCGTCCATGCACGCTCCATCAGCAATTCTTTTTCGTCGGGATCGCGAACGGGCGCCCATGCGCCGCGCGAACGCGATCCGGTTTCGTCAAACGTCAATTCTGGGCAAAACCCGCCGCGGTTTCCATGTCCACCGCAACGATCCGCGACACGCCCTGCTCCTGCATCGTCACGCCGATCAGCTGCTGCGCCATCTCCATCGCGATCTTGTTGTGCGAGATGAACAGGAACTGCGTCTTGTCGGACATCGCGCGCACGAGATTCGCGAAACGTTCGGTGTTCGCGTCGTCGAGCGGCGCGTCGACCTCGTCGAGCAGACAGAACGGCGCCGGGTTCAACTGGAACATCGCGAACACCAGCGCGGTCGCGGTCAACGCCTTCTCGCCGCCCGACAGCAGGTGAATCGTCGCGTTCTTCTTGCCGGGCGGCTGCGCCATCACCTGCACGCCGGCATCGAGGATCTCGTCGCCCGTCATGATCAGCTTCGCCTGGCCGCCGCCGAACAGGCGCGGGAACAGGTCGCTGAAATGGCGGTTGACCTCGTCGAAGGTACCCTGCAGCAGCGTGCGGGTTTCCTGGTCGATCTTGTGGATCGCGTCCTCGAGCGTCGTGATCGCGTCGATCAGGTCGGCCGACTGCGCGTCGAGGAACACCTTGCGCTCGCTCGCGGCCTTCAGCTCGTCGAGCGCGGCCATGTTCACCGGGCCGAGCGCGTTGATCGCATTGTTGAGCCGGGTGACCTCGCCCTGCAGGTACGACGGTTTCAGATCCGGCGTCAGCTTCTCGCTCAGCGCGGCCTCGTCGACCTCGGCCGTCGCGAGCTGCTCGGCGAACTGCTCGACGGACAAGCGCGCGGCCTGCTCCTTCAGCTGCAGCTCGGTGATGCGGTCGCGCAGCGGCTGCAGCGAACGCTCGGCGACGAGGCGCTGTTCGTCCGACGCGCGCAGCTTCGCGGTCAGGTCGTCGAGTTCGATCCGCGCGGCCTGCAGCGCCTCTTCCTTCACCGCGCGAATCTCGAGCGCGTCCTGCAGGCCCGTGTGCGCGGTCTGCTCGTTGATCGTCTCGAGCTCGGCACGCGCGTCTTCCAGCGACGCGGCGACACGCTCGCTCTGCTCGTGCGCAACCTGGATGCTGCGCTTGAGCTCGTCGATCCGGGTCACCGCATTGCGTGCGGCGAAGCGTGCGTCGTTCGCGCCGCGCTCCAGGTCACGCGCCTCCTGACGCGCCTGCGTCAGCGATTCGTCGAGCGATTCGAACGCGAGCTGGTTGTCCTCGAAGCGTGCCTGCAGCTCCGCGAGTTCGCCGTCGAAGCGCTCGAAATTCGCTTCCGACTCCGCGCGCAGCGCGCGCTGTTCTTCGATCTGCGCACCGATTTCCTCGAGTTCCTCGCGGATCTGCGTGCTGCGCTGCGTATAGCGCTCGTGCGCCTGCGCGAGCTTCAATACGTCCATCTGCAGCGCATGCACACGCTGCGTCGCACGCTCGGCCTGCGCGCGCACGTCGCCGAGCGCCTGCGTGGCCTGCGTATGCGCGGCTTCCGCGCGCACGGCGGCCGTGCGCGCCTCGTCGGCGAGCAGTGCCTGCGCACGCACCTGGCGCGTCAGGTTCTCGATTTCCTGCTGGCGGGCCAGCATCCCGGCCTGCTCCGAATCGGCTGCGTACAACTGCACACCGACGCGCGTGACGATATGGCCGGCCTTGACGACGAATGCACCGCCTGCCGGCAGTTGCGTGCGCGTCGCAAGCGCCTGCGCGACGTCGTCGGCGACATAGACGTTGCCGAGCCAGTCGTTCAGCACCGCGCGAATGCCCGCGTCGTCGATGCGCACGAGCGACAGCACCGGACGCAGCCCGGCCACCGCCGCAAGCGGCTCGCCGGCCGCGGGCGGCGCGTAGAACGCGAGCTTCGCGGGCGGCGCATCGGTGGCGAACGCCTTGACCCAGTCGAGATTCGACACTTCGAGCGCGGCGAGGCGCTCGCGCAGCACGGCTTCGAGCGCCGCTTCCCAGCCCGCTTCGACGTGCAGCTTCTTCCACAGGCGCGGCAGCGCGCCGAGCTCGTGCTTGTCGAGCCACGGCTGCACCTTGCCTTCGGTCTGCACGTTTTCCTGAAGCTGCTTCAGCGCGGCGAGGCGTGCCTCGAGCTGGTGGATCTGCGCGCCTTCGGCCTGCACGCGCTCCTGCGCGGCACGGCGTTCGCCGTCGAGGCGCGGCACCGTTTCCTGCGCGTCGGCGAGACGCGCCTGCGCTTCGGCGAGGATTTCTTCCTGCTCGGCAAGCTGCATGCGCAGCTCCTCGAGCTGCGCCTCGTCCGGCGCATCGAGCCCGCCCGCTTCGCTCTTCAGGCGCTCATGGCGCTGCTGAAGCTGCTGGAGCTGCTGGTCGGCGTTGCGCTGGTGCGCGGCTTCGAGCTTCAGCGACTGTTCGGTCTGCGCGATCCGCGCGCGCTCGTCGTTGAGCTGCGCCTGCGCGTCGCGCCACTTCGCCTCGAGCGCCGGCAGCGCGTCGTGCTTCGCGGCTGCGTTGTCCTCGGCGAGCGCGGCCTTCTCGTCGGCCATCGCGCGCGCCTCTTCGGCTTCCTCGAGATCGTCCTGCGACTTCTCGGCCTGCGCGCGCCATTGCTCGCGCTGCGCGTTCAGCGCCGCGATCTGCGCCTGCACGCGATTGCGCGATTCGACGATGAACTTGATTTCGGCTTCGAGGCGGCTCACCTCGGCATTCGCTTCGTAAAGCGCGCCCTGCGCGCCCTGCATCGCGTCGCTCGCCGAGTAATGCGCGACGCGCAGCGTCTCGAGCTGCGACTCGACCTCGCGCAGCCTGGCCGTCTGCGCCTCGAGGTCGATCTGCGCCTGTTCGATCGCGCGCTGCTGCTTCTGCTGCTCGCCGGCGGCCTCGTTCTTGCGCAGCAGCCACAACAGGCGTTGCTTCTCCTCGCCGTCGGCGACGAGTTCCTTGTACTTGGTCGCGACGACGGCCTGCGCCTCGAGCTTCTCGAGGTTCGCGCCGAGCTCGCGGACGATGTCCTCGACGCGCGTCAGGTTCTCGCGCGTGTCGTGCAGGCGGTTCTCGGTTTCGCGGCGGCGTTCCTTGTACTTCGACACGCCCGCGGCTTCCTCGAGGAACACGCGCAGCTCTTCCGGCTTCGCCTCGATGATCCGCGCGATCATGCCCTGCCCGATGATCGCGTATGCACGCGGCCCGAGGCCGGTGCCGAGGAAGATGTCCTGGATGTCGCGGCGGCGCGCCGGCAGGTTGTTGATGTAGTAGCTCGACGTGCCGTCGCGCGTCAGCACGCGCTTCACGGCGATTTCGCCGTATTGGCCCCACTGCCCGGCCGCGCGGCCGTCGGAGTTGTCGAAGATCAGCTCGACGCTTGCCCGGCTGCCGGGCTTGCGGGCGGTCGAGCCGTTGAAGATCACGTCCTGCATCGATTCGCCGCGCAGCTCGGACGCGCGCGACTCGCCGAGCACCCAGCGCACGGCGTCGATGATGTTGGACTTGCCGCACCCGTTCGGGCCCACCACGCCGACAAGCTGGCCCGGAACCTGGAAATGCGTGGGATCGACGAAGGATTTGAAGCCAGCGAGTTTGATCGAGCTCAGACGCACGGCGGTATCGGATGTGAAGAAGGTGTGAAACGGACGGGGCCGTGCTGCGCGGGGCCGGACGGCCCATGCGCGCGACGCGCCCCGGAATTCAAAAGCGGGGCCGCGCGCATACAGCGTTGGGCCCCGCAAACGGCTTCCATCATACCATCGCGCGTGCGCCGTCCCGACCGTCGCCGGGTTTGCCCGGTGCCGGCGCGGCACGATGGACCCGGCTCGACAGCAGCGTCGCCAGCACGATGCACACGCCGCCCGCCCACTCGCGCGCGGTCGGCAGCTCGTTCGCGAACACCCACGCCGACAGCGCGGTGATCACGATCTCGAACAGCATGATGATCGACGCGCGGTTCGCCGGCACGCGCGCGAGGCCGTATTGCACGAGCAGGTTGTTCGCCGCCATCGTCACGCCGATCGCGGCGACGATCAGCGCGGCGACGCCGAGCTGGCCGCCCGCCGGCACGGCCGGCAACCCTTCGAACAGCGACGCGATCGCGCCGAATACCGCCGCGCCGCCGAACAGCGTCGCGGTGCGCATCTCCGCGCGCATCCCGGGCAGCTCGCGGCTCGCCTTGATCACGAGCACGTTGCTCATCGCGAAACTCAGCCCGGCCGCGAGACCGGCCCATTCGGCCGGGCTAGCCGGCAGCGGCAAGCCGAGCGTCGGCGACCACAGCATCAGCATCGCACCGCCGATCGACAGCGCCGCCAGCCCCGCGCCGGCCCAGGTCAGCCGCTCGCGCAGCAGGAAGTGCGCGTAGATCGCGGTCCATGCGGGGGTCAGGTAGAACAGCAGCATCACGCGCAGCACCTCGCCGTGGATCGTGCCCCATACGAAACCGAGGTTCGTCACGCCGGCCGTCACCGCGATGCCCGGCAGCACCCAGTGCCAGCGCAGCGTCGCGATCGTGCGGTGCCGCGTGACGATCACGAACAGGAACGCGACGAGGCTCGTCAGCGCGCTCGCCAGCGTGCCCGTCACGCCGAGCGACGCGAGGATCCGCAACGGATACCAGATCAGGCCCCATACCGACGCGCCGATCAGGATGGCCAGCGTCGGCAGGCTGCCGCGTACCGCGTTATTCATTTGGTTCGATACCCTTTATTCGACCGGCCCGGCCGCCGTTCCGGCGGGCCGTGACCGCATTCCGTCACGCTATAATCGTTCGTTGCGACCCGCGCGCCGTCGGCGCCCGTTCGCAGCCGCGCGGCACGCCCGCCGCTTCTTTCGCTCCAACCGGCCGCGATGGCCGCTTCGCCCGTGAACCCTCGACTCGACTCGCTCCAGCCCTATCCCTTCGAAAAGCTGCGCGCCCTGTTCAAGGACGTGACGCCCTCCGGCGACCTCAAACCGATCAGCTTCGGCATCGGCGAGCCCAAGCACCCGACCCCGGCGCTGATCCGCGACGCCGTCGTGGCCGCGCTCGACGGCCTCGCGTCATACCCGGCCACGGCCGGCTCGGACGCGCTGCGCACATCGATCGCGCACTGGCTCGAGCGCCGCTACGGGCTGCCGGCGATCGATCCGGCCACGCAGGTGCTGCCCGTGTCGGGGTCGCGCGAGGCGCTGTTCTCGCTCGCGCAGACCGTGATCGACGCGCGCCCGTCCGGGCACGGCGAGAAGGCGATCGTACTCTGTCCGAATCCCTTCTATCAAATTTACGAAGGCGCGGCGCTCCTGGCCGGTGCCGAACCCTATTTCGCGAACAGCGACCCGGCCCGCAACTTCGCGTGCGACTACGCGGCCGTGCCCGACGACGTCTGGGCGCGCACGCAGCTGCTGTACGTGTGCTCGCCGGGCAACCCGACGGGCGCCGTGCTGACGCTCGACGACTGGCGCGAGCTGTTCGCGCTGTCCGATCGCCACGGTTTCGTGATCGCGTCGGACGAGTGCTATTCGGAAATCTATTTCGACGAAGCGACGCCGCCGCTCGGCGGCCTCGAGGCCGCGCACCGCCTCGGCCGCGGCTTCGAGCGGCTCGTGATGCTGTCGAGCCTGTCGAAGCGCTCGAACGTGCCGGGCATGCGCTCGGGCTTCGTCGCCGGCGACGCGGCACTGCTGAAGAAATTCCTGCTGTACCGCACGTACCACGGCGCCGCGCTGTCGCCGGTCTGGCAGCACGCCAGCATCGCCGCGTGGAACGACGAGGCGCACGTGCGCGAGAACCGCGCGCTGTACCTGCAGAAGTTCAATACGGTCACGCCGATGCTCGCCGACGTGATCGACGTGAAACTGCCCGACGCCGCGTTCTACCTGTGGGCCGACGTATCGCGCACCGGGCTGTCGGACACCGAGTTCGCCCGCCGCCTGTACGCCGACTATAATGTGACGGTTCTGCCCGGCTCGTACCTGGCGCGCGATGCGCACGGGTCGAACCCGGGCCGCGATTTCATCCGGATCGCGCTCGTCGCGGGCACCCCCGAATGCGTCGAGGGCGCGCAACGCATCGTCGATTTCTGCCGTTCTCTCGCGCGGTAATCGTCCATCCCGATCAATTCCATCCATCTCCTGCGAAAACGAACATGTCGCAACAACTTCAGCAAATCATCGATACCGCCTGGGAAAACCGCGCCGAGCTGTCGCCGAAAGCCGCGCCCGCGGAAGTCCGCGAGGCCGTCGCGCACGCGATCGAGCAACTCGACAAGGGTGCGCTGCGCGTCGCCGAGAAAATCGACGGCAACTGGACCGTGCATCAGTGGCTGAAGAAGGCCGTGCTGCTGTCGTTCCGCCTGGAGGACAACGCACCGATGGCGGCCGGCGGCTACTCGCAGTTCTACGACAAGGTGCCGTCGAAGTTCGCGAACTACACGGCCGAAGACTTCGCCGCGGGCGGCTTCCGCGTCGTCCCGCCGGCCATCGCGCGCCGCGGCTCGTTCATCGCGAAGAACGTCGTGCTGATGCCGTCGTACACGAACATCGGCGCCTACGTCGACGAAGGCACGATGGTCGACACGTGGGCCACGGTCGGTTCGTGCGCGCAGATCGGCAAGAACGTGCACCTGTCGGGCGGCGTCGGCATCGGCGGCGTGCTCGAGCCGCTGCAGGCGAACCCCGTCATCATCGAGGACAACTGCTTCATCGGCGCGCGCTCGGAAGTCGTCGAAGGCGTGATCGTCGAGGAAAACTCGGTGATCTCGATGGGCGTGTATCTTGGCCAGAGCACGAAGATCTACGACCGCGAAACGGGCGAAGTCAGCTACGGCCGCATCCCGGCCGGCTCGGTCGTGGTCGCCGGCAACCTGCCGTCGAAGGACGGTTCGCACAGCCTGTACTGCGCGGTGATCGTCAAGAAGGTCGACGCGAAGACCCGCGCGAAGGTCGGCCTGAACGAGCTGCTGCGAGGCGACTGATGGCGAAGCCGCACACCGTGGTCGTCTACGGCATTCCGAACTGCGACACCGTGAAGAAGGCCCGCGTGTGGCTCGACGATCACGGCGTCGAATTCGAGTTCCACGATTTCAAGAAGCTCGGCGTCAGCGCGCCGCTGGTTGAAGACTGGCTGAAGGACGTGTCGCTCGACGCGCTCGTGAACAAGCGCGGCACCACGTGGCGCGGCCTGGACGACGCGATGAAGGCAGCCGCCGAAACGAAGACCGGCGCGGTCGCGCTGATGATCCACAAGCCGTCGGTCATCAAGCGCCCCGTGCTCGTCGTCAACGGTCGCGTGAAATCGCTCGGCTTCGCGGCCGATCAATACGCGGCGCTGTTTGCCGCATAGGGCCGCCCGCGCTGCGCCTGTCGGCGCAGCCCGACGTCTTGTCGCTGCCGGCCCCCGTGCCGGCATTTTTTATCGAAAGTGGTCCGAACCATGTCCGCCACCCTAGCCCTTACCGAACAGTTGATCGCCCGCGCGTCCGTGACGCCCGACGACCAGCATTGCCAGCAGATCATGACCGCGCGCCTCGCCGCGCTCGGCTTCGAATGCGAGACCATCGCGTCGCACGGCGTGACCAACCTGTGGGCCGTCAAACGCGGCGCCGACGGCCGCGACGGCAAGCTGCTCGCGTTCGCGGGCCACACCGACGTCGTGCCGACCGGCCCGCTCGAGCAGTGGACCTCGCCGCCGTTCATCCCCGCCCATCGCGACGGCAAGCTGTACGGCCGCGGCGCGGCCGACATGAAGACGTCGCTCGCGGCGTTCGTCGTCGCGTCCGAGGAATTCGTCGCGGCCCATCCCGGCCACCGCGGCGCGATCGCATTCCTGATCACGAGCGACGAGGAAGGCCCGGCCACCGACGGCACCGTGAAGGTCGTCGAACTGCTGCAGGCGCGCGGCGAACGCGTCGACTACTGCATCGTCGGCGAGCCGACGTCGACCGCCGAGCTCGGCGACGTCGTCAAGAACGGCCGCCGCGGGTCGATGTCGGGCGAGCTGGTCGTCAAGGGCGTGCAGGGCCACATCGCGTATCCGCACCTCGCGAAGAACCCGATCCACCTGCTCGCGCCGGCGCTCGCCGAGCTCGCCGCCGAGCAGTGGGACGAAGGCAACGAATATTTCCCGCCGACCACCTGGCAGGTATCGAACCTGCACGCGGGCACCGGCGCGACCAACGTGATCCCCGGCCATGCCGACCTGCTGTTCAACTTCCGGTTCTCCACCGCGAGCACCGTCGAGGGCCTGCAGGCGCGCGTGCACGCGATCCTCGACAGGCACGGCCTCGAATACACGCTGAAGTGGTCGGTGAGCGGCCTGCCGTTCCTGACGCCGCGCGGCGAGCTGTCGAATGCGCTGGAAAACGCGATTCGTACCGAGACCGGCATCACGACCGAACTGTCGACCACGGGCGGCACGTCGGACGGCCGCTTCATCGCGCGCATCTGCCCGCAGGTGATCGAGTTCGGCCCGCCGAACGGCAGCATCCACAAGATCGACGAGCACATCGAAGTGCGTTTCGTCGACCCGCTGAAGAACGTGTACCGCCGCGTGCTCGAACAACTGATCGCCTGATGGAGCTTCGCATGACGACACCTTTTGCCACTGTCCGCGACCTGCTGCGCTACGCGGTCACGCGCTTCTCGAAGGCGAAGCTCGCCTTCGGCCACGGCTCCGACAATGCGTACGACGAAGCGGCCTACCTCGTGCTGCATACGCTCGACCTGCCGCTCGACACGCTCGAGCCGTTCCTCGACGCGCGGCTGCTGCCCGACGAAATCGCAGCCGTGCTCGCCGTGATCGAACGGCGCGCGACCGACCGCGTGCCGGCCGCATACCTCACGCATGAAGCCTGGATGCATGGCCACCGCTTCTACGTCGACGAACGCGTGATCGTGCCGCGCTCGTTCATCGGCGAGCTGCTCGACGACGGGCTGCAGCCATATGTCGCCGATCCCGAGCAGGTCGGCGCGGTGCTCGAACTGTGCACGGGCTCCGGCTGCCTTGCGATCCTCGCGGCGAGCGCGTTCCCGAACGCCGAGATCGATGCGGTCGACCTGTCCGACAAAGCACTCGAAGTCGCGGAGATCAACGTGCGCGACTACGGCCTCGAAGACCGCATCGCGCTGCACCGCGGCGATCTCTACGCGCCGCTGCCCGCGTTCCGCACCGACCCCGGCGCACGCTACGACGTGATCCTGACGAACCCGCCGTACGTGAACGCGTCGTCGATGGCCGCGCTGCCGCCCGAATACCGGCACGAGCCGGAGATAGCGCTCGCGGGCGGCGACGACGGGATGGACATCGTGCGACGCATCGTCGCCGAAGCGCACCGCTGGCTGCACGACGACGGCGTGCTCGTCGTCGAGATCGGCAACGAGCGCGAGCACGTCGAAGCCGCGTTCGGCGGCCTCGAACTGACGTGGCTGCCCACCAGCGCGGGCGACGATACCGTGTTCCTGATCCAGGCGTCGGACCTGCCGCGCAAGGACTGAGCCGCCCGGCTCCCTGACCGTGCGGCGCACCGCTGCGCCGCACGGTTGGGTAAGATGCGCGTAAGCGGCCGCCGCGCCGCACGACCTCAGGAGTCCGTCACGCGCCCATGACCCTCGACTGGCTACATCTCGGCACCCTGATCCTGACCATCCACGTGCTCGGGATCGTCGCGGCATGCCACGCGATCATGAACACGCGCACGTCGCAAGGCGCGATCGCGTGGGCCGTCTCGCTCGCCGCGATGCCGTACCTGACGCTCATTCCGTACCTGTTCCTCGGCCGCAGCAAGTTCTCCGGCTACGTCGACGCACGGCGCCACGAGCTGGAACTGTTGCGCACGCACGCACCGCGCTCGCCGTGGCTCAGCGCCGATGCGACCGACGCAACCGACGGGCCGGCCGCCGCCGCGCTCGGCCAGGCCGCCGTGCTCGCACTCACGCGGCTCGGCGGCATGCCGTTCCTCGGTGGCAATTCGGTGCGCACGCTCGTGAACGGCGACGCGACGTTCTCGGCGATCCTGTCGGCGATCGATGGCGCGCGCGACTATGTGATCGTCCAGTTCTTCATCGTGCGCGACGATGCGCTCGGCCAGATGCTGCTCGACTCGCTGCTGGCGCGTGCGGCGGCCGGCGTGCGCTGCTGCCTGCTGTACGACAGCATCGGCAGCTTCGACCTGCCGCACAGCTACGTCGACACGCTGCGCCGGGGCGGCGTCGAGGTCCATCCGTTCGCGACCAATCGCAAGTTCGTCAACCGCTTCCAGCTCAACTTCCGCAACCATCGCAAGATCGTCGTGGTCGACGGCAATCGCGCGTTCGTCGGCGGCCACAACGTCGGCGTCGAATATCTCGGCGCGAAGCCGCGCCTGTCGCCGTGGCGCGACACGCACATCGAGATCCGCGGCCCCGTGGTCGCGAGCATCCAGTACGTGTTCGCCGAAGACTGGCACTGGGCGACGCAGAAGCTGCCGCCGCTCGCGCTGCCGCCGCCCGCGCAGCCCGGCGACGGCATGCATTGCCTCGTGGTGCCGATGGGGCCGGCCGACAAGCAGGAAACCGGCTCGCTGTTCTTCGTCGAGGCGATCAATGCCGCGCGCGAGCGGATCTGGATCACCTCGCCGTACCTCGTCCCCGACGAAGCCGTGCTCTGCGCGCTGAAGCTCGCGGTGATGCGCGGCGTCGACGTGCGCATCCTGATCCCGAGCCGACGCGATCACTACGTGGTGTTCGAGGCGTCGAAGCTGTACGCGCGCGACCTGATCGACGCGGGCGTCAAGGTGTTCCGCTACCGGCCCGGCTTCCTGCACCAGAAGGTCGTGCTGATCGACCGCATCGCGGCGGCGATCGGCAGCGCGAATCTCGACAACCGCTCGTTCCGACTCAACTTCGAGATCATGGTGCTGACCGTCGACCGCGCATTCGCCGACGAGGTCGAGAAGATGCTCGATGCCGACTTCGCGCAGGCGTATGGCGTCGACGCGAACGAATACCGCCAGTCGCCCGCATGGCGGCGGATCGCGATGCACGTCGCGCGGCTGTTCGCGCCGATCCTGTAGCCGCAGGGAGGACGGCAGCGCCCGCCGTCACAGCAGCTTGTCGATATCCGCGGCGATTTCGTCGGGCTTGGTCGACGGCGCGTAGCGCTTGACGATGCGCCCTTCGCGGTCGATCAGGAATTTCGTGAAATTCCACTTGATCGCCTTGAGGCCGAGAATGCCGGGCGCCTCGTCGGTCAGGTAGCGGTACAGCGGATGCGCATGGTCGCCCTTCACGTCGATCTTCGCGAACATCGGGAACGTGACGCCGTAATTGCGCTCGCAGAACGCGCCGATCTGCGCGGCGTCGCCGGGCTCCTGCTTGCCGAACTGGTTGCACGGGAAGCCGAGCACGAAGAAGCCGCGCGCCGCGTACTGGTCGTACAGTTTCTGCAGGCCCGCGTATTGCGGCGTGAAACCGCACTCGCTCGCGGTGTTGACGATCAGCAGCACCTTGCCGCGATACGCGTCGAGCGAAACCGGCGCGCCGGCGAGCGTCTCTGCGCTGAACGAATACAGGGTGGACATCGGGCACTCCTTTTACGAAACCGGATCGACGTGAAGTCTAGGCGAAATCGCGCCGTTGCGGCATCCGCCGAGCGGCCGATGCCCGGCAAGAGCGGCGCGCAGTCTAGAATAGCGGTTTTGGCCAGTCATTTCCGCCGTGATTCGTTTCAATCAGTTCAGCCTTGCGCGAGGCACCAAGCCGCTGTTCGAGTCGACCTCGTTCGTGCTCAATCCCGGCGAGAAAGCCGGCCTGATCGGCGCGAACGGCGCCGGCAAGTCGACGCTGTTCGCGGTCCTGCGCGGCGAGCTGCACTCGGACGCCGGCGATTTCTCGATGCCGCCGTCGTGGCGGATCGCCCACGTGTCGCAGGAAACGCCCGCGGTCGACCGCTCGGCGCTCGACTACACGCTCGATGGCGACGCCGCGCTGCGCGAGATCGAGGCGCGCATCGCGGCCGCGTCCGCCGCGCATGACGGCGCCGCCGAAGCCGACGCGCACGCGGCCTTCGCCGATGCCGACGGCTACACCGCGCCCGCCCGCGCCGAAGCGCTGCTGCTCGGCCTCGGTTTCACGCTCGCCCAGACACGCGAGCCCGTCGCCAGCTTCTCCGGCGGCTGGCGCATGCGCCTGAACCTCGCGCAGGCGCTGATGTGCCGCTCCGACCTGCTGCTGCTCGACGAACCGACCAACCACCTCGACCTCGACGCGATCGTCTGGCTCGAAGACTGGCTGCACCGCTATCCCGGCACGCTCGTCGTGATCTCGCACGACCGCGAATTCCTCGATTCGATCTGCAACGTCACGCTGCACCTGGAAAACCGCCAGGTGAAGCGCTACGGTGGCAACTACTCGCAATTCGAAGTGCTGCGCGCGCAGCAACTGGCGCTGCAGCAAAGCGCATACGAAAAGCAGCAGAAGACGATCGAGCACCTGCAGAGCTTCGTCGACCGCTTCAAGGCCAAGGCCACCAAGGCCAAGCAGGCGCAAAGCCGGATGAAGGCGCTCGAGAAGATGGAGCTGATCGCGCCCGCGCACATCGCATCGCCGTTCACGTTCGAATTCCGCACGCCCGACGCCGCGCCGAACCCGATGATGGTGATGGAAGACGTCCGCTGCGGCTACCATGCCGACGACGGCGCGGACATCCCGATCGTCGAACGCGTGGCGCTGTCGATCCAGAACGGGCAGCGCATCGGCCTGCTCGGCGCGAACGGCCAGGGCAAGTCGACGCTGATCAAGACGCTGGCCGGCACGCTCGCGCCGCTGTCGGGCGACGTCCGCGAGGGCAAGGGGCTGACGATCGGTTATTTCGCACAGCATCAGCTCGAGACGCTGCGCGAGGACGATTCGCCGCTCGCGCATCTCGCGCGGCTCGCGCCCGACACGCGCGAGCAGGAGCTGCGCGACTTCCTCGGCGGCTTCAATTTCTCGGGCGACATGGCGACGAGTGCCGTCGGCCCGTTCTCGGGCGGAGAAAAGGCGCGCCTCGCGCTCGCACTGATCATCTGGCAGAAGCCGAACCTGCTGCTGCTCGACGAACCGACGAACCACCTCGATCTCGAAACGCGCCACGCGCTGACGATGGCGCTCGCGCAGTTCGAAGGCACGCTGATCCTCGTATCGCACGACCGCCA
The DNA here is from genome assembly GCF_900119325.1 of Burkholderia sp. NFPP32. Classification (NCBI taxonomy): domain Bacteria; kingdom Pseudomonadati; phylum Pseudomonadota; class Betaproteobacteria; order Burkholderiales; family Burkholderiaceae; genus Burkholderia; species Burkholderia sp. NFPP32. The sequence goes on from NZ_FPJP01000005.1 coordinate 259,396, forward strand.
CCTGCTGCGCGCGACGACCGACCAGTTCATGCTGGTCGCGAAGCACCGGCTGCAGCCGTTCGACGGCGACCTCGACGATTACCGCGACTGGCTGCTGCAGCATGCGGCCGAGCAGCGCGCGGCCGCGAAGGCCGACAGCGCGGCCTCGTCGGGCGCGGGCGCCGCGACGAACCGCAAGGACCAGAAGCGTCAGGCCGCCGAGGAGCGGCAGCGCCTGTCGGTGTTGAAAAAACCGCTGCAGTCGCGCATCACGAAGCTCGAAAAGGAAATGGAGACGCTACACGCGGAGAAGGCGCGCCTCGACGCGTTCGTCGCCGATCCGGCGAGCTACGAGGCAGCGCGCAAGACGGAGCTGACCGACGCGATCCGCAAGCTCGGGGACGTCAACACGCGTCTCGAAACGATCGAGGCCGACTGGCTCGCCGCGCACGAAGAGCTCGAACAGATCGGCTGAACGCGGCCGCAGTGCAGCCGGCCGGTGCCGCCGGCCCGGCGCGCTGGCGGCACCGGTTCTTCGACAAGCCATCGGGTCCGCATGCGACAAGGCCGGGCGCACTGGCCCGGCCTTTTTGCTGCCCCTGTCCGTCGGTTCGCAGGCCGCCTGCCGGCTCAGCGCCGCGGCAGCGTGTCGCGCGGCAGTTGCTCGTCGTCACCCATCAGGTACCGGCGCCCTTCGGTCGGCCGCCGGATCGCCGCGGCGACTTCCGCTTCGGTCACGTCCTCGGACACGACCTTGCGCGCCAGGCGCCCTTCCTCGTCGATCCATTCGACGATCCGGCATCCGCCGCCCCAGGGCTGGCGAATCGGCTCCGACACGCGGCAGCCGCGCAGGTTGTAAAGGCGTCCGCCCGGCGCTTCCGCATACGATTTCAACATAGGTTCCCTTCGCATTGCGCGGTTCGACAATTCGCCAAAGGATAGGGAAAAGCAATGTCCGGCGGGTTACAGCAGCCTACATATTCTTTACAGAGAATTACGCGACAGATCGCCGACAGTCACAGCCCGCGCGGCTGTCGGGCCGATCACTCGAGATCGCGCACGCGGTCGATCGCCTGCTCGATCCGCTCGACAGCCATCACGTTCAATCCTTCGATCGGCTGTTTCGGCGCATTCGCCTTCGGGATCAGCGCGGCCGTGAAACCGAGCTTCGCCGCCTCGCGCAGCCGCTCCTGCCCGCGCGGGGACGGCCGGATCTCGCCCGCCAGCCCCACTTCGCCGAACACGATCAGCCCCTTCGGCAGCGCCTTGTTGCGCATCGACGAATGGATCGCGAGCAGCACCGCGAGGTCGGCGGCCGGCTCGGTGATCTTCACGCCGCCCACTGCATTGAGGAACACGTCCTGGTCGAAGCACGCGATGCCCGCGTGCCGGTGCAGCACCGCGAGCAGCATCGCGAGCCGGTTCTGCTCGAGGCCGACCGCGAGCCGGCGCGGGTTCGGCACGTGCGCGGTATCGACCAGCGCCTGGATTTCGACGAGCAGCGGGCGCGTGCCTTCCTGCGTGACGAGCACGCACGAGCCGGGCACGATCTGCTCGTGCTGCGACAGGAACAGCGCGGACGGATTCGCGACGCCGCGCAGCCCGCGCTCAGTCATCGCGAACACGCCGAGTTCGTTGACCGCGCCGAAGCGGTTCTTGAACGCACGCACGAGCCGGAACGACGAATGCGTGTCGCCCTCGAAATACAGCACCGTGTCGACGATGTGCTCGAGCACGCGCGGGCCGGCCAGGTTGCCCTCCTTCGTCACGTGCCCGACCATGATGATCGCGGTGCCCGACTGTTTCGCGATGCGCGTGAGCTGCGCCGCGCATTCGCGCACCTGCGCGACCGAGCCCGGCGCCGACGTGAGCGCTTCCGAATAGACGGTCTGGATCGAGTCGATCACGGCCACGTCGGGCCGCTCCGCGTCGATCGCGGCCTGGATCTTTTCGAGCTGGATCTCGGCGAGCAACTGCAGCTCGGCCGCCGGCGTACCGCCGTCGAGCAGCGCAAGCCGCTGCGCGCGCAACGCGATCTGCGCGGCCGATTCCTCGCCGCTGATATAGAGCGCGCGCCGTTCGCTCGCGATGTCCGCGAGCGACTGCAGCAGCAGCGTCGACTTGCCGATGCCCGGGTCGCCGCCGATCAGCACGACGCCGCCCGGGACCAGCCCGCCGCCGAGCACGCGGTCGAATTCGCCGATGCCGGTCGAGAAGCGCGGCACGTCGGCCGCTTCGATGTCGACGAGGCGCTGGACGGGCGCCCGCTTCGCGAGCGACTGGAAACGGTGGGCCGACGGCGACTCGGCGACCGATTCGACCAGCGTATTCCAGGCCTGGCACGACGGACACTGCCCCTGCCACTTCGGGGTCTGCCCGCCGCACTCGCTGCAGACGTAGACGGTTTTCTGTTTGGCCACGCGCAACGCCCTTATTCCGCGCGCACGGGCACGCGGCCGGCGACCGCGCACATCAGCTCGTAGCCGATCGTGCCGCAATGACGGGCAACGTCGTCGATCGGCAGTGTATTGCCCCACAGCTCGACGCGCGCGCCGACGCCGGCCTGCGGGCACGGGGTCAGGTCGACGGTGATCATGTCCATCGACACGCGGCCCACGATCCGCGTGCGGATGCCGTCGACGATCACGGGCGTGCCTTCGGGCGCGACGCGCGGATAGCCGTCCGCGTAGCCGCACGCGACGACGCCGATCCGCATCGGCGCCTGCGCGGAGAACGTCGAGCCATAGCCGATGGCCTGGCCTTTCCCGATCGTTTGCACCGCGATCAGCTCGGACGCGAGCGTCATCGCGGGTTTCAGCCCCGTGTCGGCGATATCGGACGACAGCCCGGACGGCGACGCGCCGTACAGCACGATCCCCGGCCGCACCCAGTCGAAGTGCGTATCCGGATGCCACAGCACGGCGGCCGAATTCGCGAGACTGCGCGCGCCGGCGATGTTTTCCGCGCCGCGCTCGAACGTCGCGAGCTGCTCGGCGACGCCGCGCTCGTTGTCCGCGTCCGAAAAATGGGTCATCAACGTGATCTGGCCGATGCCCGGGCACGCGCGGGCGCGCTCCCAGGCCGCACGGTATTTTTCCGGCAGGTAGCCGAGCCGGTTCATCCCGCTGTTCATCTTGAGCTGCACGTTGACGGGCTTCGACAGCCGCGCCGTTTCCAGCATCCGCATCTGCTCGTCGTTGTGGACGGTCGTCGTCAGGCTGTAGCGGTCGATCACGTCGATGTCGGTCGACCGGAAGAAGCCTTCGAGCAGCAGGATCGGGCCGGCCCAGCCGAGCTCGCGCAGCTTCACGGCCTCGTCGAGGTCGAGCAGGCCGAAGCCGTCGGTGCCGCGCAGGCCGGGAAACGCGCGGGCGAGACCGTGGCCGTACGCGTTGGCCTTGACGACCGCCCAGACCTTGGACGGGCCGGCAAAGCGGCGGACGACGGAGAGATTGTTCGCGAGAGCGGCGGTGTGGATGGTGGCGGAGATCGGGCGCGGCATGGGAAATTTACGTAAAGACGCTTGCGAATCATCAGCTTACCGCGCCTTTTGAGCACCGAAGCCGACAATTTGCGGAACGATCGGGGAATCTTGCTAGTCCGAATTGGCGTATTTTCATGTTATAAAGCCGTGCGCACAACCCATTTCGAACGGAATAAGCCGATCGCATATCAGGCGGCCTACGCGGCCCTGCCGCAGCGACGAAAGCATCGCATCAGATGAAAAAAGGTTTTTACACCATCATGGCCGCGCAGTTTTTCTCGTCGCTGGCCGACAATGCGCTTCTCATCGCCGCCATCGCCCTGCTGAAAGACCTCCACGCCCCCAACTGGATGACACCGCTGCTGAAGCTGTTCTTCGTGTTGTCCTATGTGGTGTTGGCGGCGTATGTCGGTGCTTTCGCGGATTCGCGCCCGAAGGGGCGCGTGATGTTCATCACCAACTCGATCAAGGTGGTCGGCTGCATGATCATGCTGTTCGGCGCCCACCCGCTGATCGCGTACGGGATCGTCGGATTCGGCGCGGCGGCCTACTCGCCCGCCAAATACGGGATTCTCACCGAGCTGCTGCCGGCCGATCGGCTGGTCGCCGCGAACGGCTGGATCGAAGGTACGACCGTCAGCTCGATCATTCTCGGCACCGTGCTCGGCGGCGCGCTGATCAGCCCGCACATCGCGGCGCACGTGATCGCGCACACGCCCGGCTGGATCGGTACGCCCGCCGAAGCGGCGATGGCGATCATCATGGCGATCTACGTGGTCGCCGCGCTGTTCAACCTGCGCATTCCCGATACGGGCGCCCGCTATCCGAAGCAGGAACGCGGCCCGGTCAAGCTCCTCACGGATTTCGCCGACTGCTTCATGGTGCTGTGGCGCGACAAGCTCGGCCAGATCTCGCTGGCGGTCACGACGCTGTTCTGGGGCGCGGGCGCGACGCTGCAGTTCATCGTGCTGAAATGGGCCGAGGTGTCGCTCGGCATGTCGCTGTCGGAAGGCGCGATCCTGCAGGCCGTGGTCGCGGTCGGCGTCGCGGCCGGCGCGATCGCCGCCGCCGCCCGGATACCGTTGAAGAAGTCGCTGACCGTGCTGCCCGTCGGCATCATCATGGGCATCGCGGTGATGCTGATGGCGTTCTACACGCGCGACCTGTTCCCGTCGCACTGGGCCGTGCACTTCGGCCACCTGCGCATGCCCGTTTACCTGATCGTCGCGTACATCTTCCTGATCTGCGTCGGCGCGCTGTCGGGCTACTTCGTCGTGCCGATGAACGCGCTGCTACAGCATCGCGGCCACGTGCTGCTGTCGGCCGGCCACTCGATCGCGGTGCAGAACTTCAACGAGAACCTGTCGGTGCTCGTGATGCTGTGCCTGTATGCGGTGCTCGTGTGGCTCGACGTGCCGGTCGGCGTCGTGATCGTGCTGTTCGGCACCTTCGTCTGCCTGACAATGTGGCTCGTGATGCGCCGCCACCAGGCGAACCAGCGTCAGTTCGACTCGGTCGCGTTGATCGGCGAAGCGCGGCACTGACGCTACACTTCCCGTTTCCGTTCGCCAGCGCCGGTCTTCGAACCGGCGCGTTGCCATCATGACGCACCCGATACCCAACATCCTGACGATCGCCGGCTCCGATTCGGGCGGCGGCGCAGGCATCCAGGCCGACCTGAAGACGTTTTCCGCGCTCGGCGCGTACGGCGCCAGCGTGATCACCGCGCTGACCGCGCAGAACACGCGCGGCGTGACGGGCGTGCACGCGCCGGACGCCGCGTTCGTGACCGCGCAGCTCGACGCGGTGTTCGACGACATCCGCATCGATGCGGTCAAGATCGGGATGCTCGCGAACGCGGCGATCGTGCACGCGGTGGCCGACGCGCTGCGCCGTTACGCGCCGCGCTTCGTCGTGCTCGACACGGTGATGATCTCGAAGAGTTCGCATGCGCTGCTCGCGCCCGACGCGGTCGACGCGCTGCGCGATGCGCTGCTGCCGCTGGCGACCGTCGTCACGCCGAACCTGCCCGAAGCGGCCGCGCTGCTCGGCGACGCACCCGCGACCACTGAAGACGACATGGTCCGGCAAGGCCGGGCGTTGCTGCAGACGGGCGCGCGCGCCGTGCTGATGAAAGGCGGCCACCTGCCCGACGCGGCCGCGAGCCCCGACTGGCTCGTCGATGCGGCGCACACCGTGCGGCTCGACGGCCCGCGCGTGCCGGTCAGCAACACGCACGGCACGGGCTGCACGCTGTCGTCGGCGATTGCCGCGCTGCTGCCGCAGCAGCCCGACCTCGAAAGCGCGGTGCGCGAAGCGAAGACCTACCTGACCGGCGCGATCGCCGCGAGCGGCCGTCTCGACGTCGGCCACGGCGTCGGCCCGGTTCATCACTTCCATCGCTGGTGGTAAGCGCCGCCTGACGCGGCGTCAGTTGTCCTGCGCCGCGAATGCCTGCGCACGCGCCGGCCAGTCGTCGGGCACGACGAAGCCGCGCGCCGTCTCGCGCCACGTGCCATCGCCGCCCTGTTCATAAATGCCGATCAGGTCGGGAGCCTGACGCGTCGCCAGCACGGGCGGCAGTTCGAGTGCGGCCGCGAGAGGTTCGGGTTCGAAACCGGCGCCGGCTGCAACACGCCGCGGTGCAAGCCAAGCAAGCCGCGGCAACACGCTCCAGGCAACGCCGGCACGCTGCGCGGCCGCCCACGCCGGCCACTGCGCATGCGTCAGCCAGAAACCGCGCGGGTGATCCGGCGAGATTTCGGCGGACACCGGCGGCAACGGCGCGCCGTGCGGATAGAACAGCCAGCCCCTGATGAACATCTGCGCGTCGGACGGCGCGCCATAGCCGAGCAGCGCAAACCCGGCGCGATCGCCGAGCCGCAACTGGTGGTCGAGCAGCCGGCTGCGCTTGCGGTCGAACCGGTCGACGAGATTGGGGCCGACGAAGTCGGCGAGCGACGCGCCGTCGCGCACCGGCGCGCACAGATAGCACTTCACCGCAAGTTCCCAGTGCAGGCGCTGCCCGCCCGGCGCATCGACGAGAAAATCGACTTCGCCGAGCGTCAGGCCGTTGCTGCGTAGCGGAAGATTGGCCGCGACGAGCCGCAGCGACGGTCCGTACGTGAGGAAATACTCGAGCAGGCATTCGGCGTAGCGGCCGAGCCGGGTGGGCCGCAACCCGGCGAGCGCGAGGTGCAGCGGCTCAGGCGCCGCATCGAGCGCGGCGAGCCATGCCTCGACGGCCGATTGTCCTGCCGCATCCGGCCACGGATGCGCGAGCGGCGCGCCGGGTGCCGCGGTCAGCAGGCTCGGGCTCGCGAGCAACCAGCCCAGATCGCGAACCGCGGCGTCGCGCAGCGTATCGACGAATGCGAACGCCGCGCCGGTCGTCATTGCCCGGCCGGCCCGTTCGCGTCGCCACCCTCTGCGCGCCGGAATGTGTAGCGCGCGAGGCACAGGTCGGCCCACGCCTTCGACTTGTCCTGAAGGCTGCGCAACAGGTACGCCGGGTGGTAGGTGACGATCACCGGCACGCCTTCGTACTCATGCACGCGGCCGCGCAGCGACGCGATGCTGGCGTCCGTCTTCAGCAACGTCTGCGCGGCGAAGCGCCCGAGCGCGACGATCAGCTTCGGTTTCACGAGCGCGACCTGGCGCTGCAGATAAGGCTCGCAGCTTGCGACCTCGTCCGGTTCCGGGTTGCGGTTGCCAGGCGGCCGGCACTTGATCACGTTCGCGATATACACGTTGTCGCCGCGCTTGAGCGCCAGCGACTGCAGCATGTTGTCGAGCAGCTTGCCGGCCTGGCCGACGAACGGCTCGCCCTGCTTGTCCTCGTTCTCGCCCGGCGCTTCGCCGATCAGCATCCAGTCCGCCTCGCGGTCACCGACGCCGAACACGGTGTTGGTCCGCTTTTCGCACAGCCGACAGCGTGTGCAGTCGCGCACGCGCGCGGCCAGCGCATCCCAGTCGAGCATCGCAACCGGCGTTTCGGCGGGACGCGATTCGGCCGGCAGGGGCTCGCCCGGCGGCGCCGCGTCGAACCACGCGAAATCGTCGGGCGCGCCGTCCAGCGACGGTATCGCATCGGCAGAGGCCGCCGGCGCAGGTGCGCGATCGCCATCGACGACACGACGCGCCGGTATGCCCGAAGCCGGTATGCCCGAAGCCGGTACGCCCGAAGCCGGTACGCCCGACTCGCGAGCCGGCGAGGCCTCGGCGGCTCGCACGGCCGCCGGCGGCGCATCGTCTTGCACCGATGCACGCACCGCGCGCGCCGGCCGATCGGCCGTCACTGCGGAAACGTCGTCCGCCGCACCGGTTTGCGCCACGGCGGGCGCGTCGGCTGCCGCGCCTTCGTCCGCGCGCTGCCCGCGCCGCACCCAGATCTGCGCGAGGCCCATTTCCTCGAGCGCCGCTTCAGCCCACGCCATGCGCGTCCCCCTCGTCCTTGTTCAGCGTCAGACGCATCACGATCGCGTCCTCCCGGCTGCGATGCTTCGCCGGATAGTAGTTCTTGCGCCGGCCAATGGTCACGAAGCCGAAACGCTCGTACAGATGGATCGCGCGCGGATTGGACGGCCGCACCTCGAGCAGCACGCCGTCGAGCCGCTCCGCGCGCGAAATGCGCACGGCCTCGCGCAGCAGCGCGAGGCCCGCGCCCGCGCGCTGCGCGGCCGGCGCGACACACAGGTTGAGCAGGTGCATCTCGTCGATCACGGGCATCAGCACGCAATAACCGATCAGCGAACCCGTCACGTGCCGCAGGCACACGCCCAGATAGCCGTTGCGCAACGAATCCTCGAAGTTGCCGCGGCTCCACGGGAATTCGTACGCGACCTGCTCGATCGCGACGACCTCGTCGAGATCCGCGTCCGTCATCGGCGCCAGATAGCGGTCGCTCAGCAGTACACCCGTCATCCCTTCGCTCCGCCCGTCTGCGCGGCCCGTGCTGCGACCCGCTCGGCAGTCGTCTGCGCGACCTTGTCGCGCACGTATTCGGGCGCCGCCTGATCGGCCGGCACCGTGCGCCCGGCGCGGAACGCGCGCAGCGCGGCATGCGCGACCGCCAGCGCATGCGGCAATGCTTCGCCGTCGATCACGGCCGCGCGCGCCGCGGCCGGCAGCTGCGCGCCGAACGCGGCAGCCGCATTGCCCGCGAGCGTGAACGGCGCGTCGGGCACGCCGACGGCGCCCGGCGCATCGAGCGATGCCGGATGCACCGTGCGCCAGTCGCCGGTGCTGTCGTCCCACGCGAAGTCCGCCCAGTAGGCTTCGTCCATCCGCGCGTCCAGCACGGCAAGCACGCGGGTCGTGCCGGGCGCGCGCAGCCGCGCGTGCTCCGCGCACGCGAGCAGCGTGCCGATCGGCACGACCGGCAGCCCGCGCCCGAACGCGAGGCCCTGCGTAATGCCGGTCGCGGTACGCAGGCCGGTGAACGAGCCGGGGCCCGCGCCGAACGCGATCGCGTCGCAGTCGGCGAGCGTCAACCCGGATTCGGCGAAAAGCTCCTGGATCGCCGGCAGCACGCGCGTGCTCGACACGGCGCCCGTCTGTTCGTGGCGGACCCAGGTTTGCGGGGTGGAAACGGCGTCATCGGCATGGGCCGAGCGCAGCAGCGCGACCGAGCAGTATTCGGTCGACGTATCGATGGCGAGGAGCACTGTTTGCGTCATGGCCGACATTGTAATGCGACGCCCCGCTCCCACGGGCGATCGGGCCCGATCCGCGCACGCGCGCGGCGCCGGCGGCGGTTTGGAAGGATCGCTCGACCCCGTGCGGCGGTCCGCTTGTTAAGATCGCCCGACCTGAAACCCTTACGGAGACACCCGATGAGCGAACTCACCGCCCAATTCGACCAGGCCCAGATCGACGTCAAGCAACTGACGGAACGGCCGGGCAACCTGACCCTGCTGCGTCTGTACGCGCTCTTCAAGCAGGCGACCGACGGCGATGCCCACGGCGACAAGCCGGGCTTCACCGACATCGTCGGCAAATACAAGTACGACGCATGGGATGCACTGAAGGGCACGTCGCAGGATGCCGCGAAGCAGCAGTACATCGAACTCGTCGAATCGCTGAAAAACGGCACGGCTTCCTGACCGAACCACGCCGGTCGCAATAGGCAATCAAATCAGTGGCGCAGCGCAGCAAATCTCTTTATAATGCGGCCTGCGTCACCTCCGCGCTCGGCTCGCATGCCGTTCCGGCCCGACGCCTCGTAGCGTTAAGCTCCAATCCGGTTTAGAACCTGTCCCCTCCTGCTTCGACCCTCGCGGTCGTCACTTATCAGGCTGGCGGCCCCGCTCCTGAAGCGCGCCGCACCCAAAACAGCTTCTAATGCCTCATCCGCCGACTGTTCGGCGGATTGCACCCGTTTCCCGATTTGCTCGCTGAATCCGACGACTTGGGTATGCGCGATTGGCGCCGACGTTTCACCCACTGTGTTTCAAGGATTGTTATGACTTCGAGCATCAACTCCAGCCCGCTCAACGCGATCGCCGACCAGGCGCTCGGTCTCGACGACGCCGCCGCACCGGCCGCGGTCGAACCGGCGTCGGACGAGCCGAGCTTCGCGTCGCTCGGGTTGTCGCCGGAGATCGTCTCCGCGCTGCAGGCCGCCGGCTATGTGAAGCCGACGCCGGTCCAGCAGCGCGCGATTCCGGCCGGCATCGCCGGCCGCGACCTGCTGGTGTCGAGCCCGACCGGTTCGGGCAAGACGGCCGCATTCATGCTGCCCGCGATCGAACGTTTCGCGCAGCTCCAGAAGACGCTGGCGCAGCAACCGCGCGCGCCGCGCGAACCGAACCAGGGCGACCGCCGCGTGCGCCGCCCGCAACCCGTCGCGCGCCCGGGCCTGCTCGTGCTGACGCCGACCCGCGAACTCGCGATGCAGGTCACCACGGCCGCATCGACCTACGGCAAGCACCTGAAGCGCCTGCGCACGGTCAGCATCCTCGGCGGCGTCGCCTACGGCCAGCAGCTGATGCTGCTCGCGAAGAACCCCGAAATCCTGGTCGCCACGCCGGGCCGCCTGCTCGACCACCTCGAGCGCGGCCGTATCGACCTGTCCGAGCTGAAGATGCTCGTGCTCGACGAAGCCGACCGCATGCTCGACATGGGCTTCATCGACGATATCGAAACGATCGTCGCCGCGACGCCCGCGTCGCGCCAGACGATGCTGTTCTCGGCCACGCTCGACGGCAAGATCGGTTCGCTGACGGGCCGCCTGCTGAAGGACCCGGAGCGCATCGAGATCCAGCAGCGCCTCGAGTCGCGCGCGAACATCGCGCAGACCGTGCACTACGTCGACGACCGCGATCACAAGGATCGCCTGCTCGATCACCTGCTGCGCGACGACGCGCTCGACCAGGCGATCATCTTCACGGCAACCAAGATCGACGCCGACCAGCTCGCCGGCCGTCTCGCCGACGCTGGCTTCGAATCGGCCGCACTGCACGGCGACCTGCCGCAGGGCGCGCGTAACCGCACGATCCGTGCGCTGCGCGAGCGCCGCGTGCGCGTGCTGGTCGCGACCGACGTCGCGGCACGCGGCATCGACATCCCGGGCATCACGCACGTGTTCAACTACGACCTGCCGAAGTTCGCGGAAGACTACGTGCACCGTATCGGCCGTACGGGCCGTGCGGGCCGTTCGGGTACGGCGGTGAGCCTCGTGCACCACGCCGAACAGGGCGCGCTCAAGCGCATCGAGCGCTTCGTGCGCTCGCCGCTGCCGGTCAACGTGATCGAAGGTTTCGAGCCGCGCAAGTCGGCGCCCCCGCGCGGCGGCAACGGCGGCCGCGGCCGTCCGGGCGGCGGTAACGGCGGCGGCCGGCGTTTCGGCGGCAAGCCGGGCGGCGGTCATGGCGGCAACGGCCGCAGCTACGGCGGCGGCAATGGCGGCGGCTGGAGCGGCAAGCCAGGCGGCAGCCGCGACGGCGGCCCGCGTCGCGACGGCCAGCGCAGCAGCGGCCCGCGCCGCGGCAGTTCCGCGTCGTAAGCACGCATGGGCGGCCGCTGGTCGCCCCACCAATCCAGCCGACCGGCGCACCTGCGCCGGTTTTTTTTCGTCCCGCCGCAAATTTCACGATGCGAAAAATTTTTTTGCGTCGTAAAAAATCATGCTGCGTGGCACAACCCAGACGATTGCGGGATGGAAAAAAGCATTTCTTATCCTGAAATTAAGAATCCAAGCACATGATTTAAAACAACTAAAAATTTACGCACTTTCTGAGACAGCCGCTGTTTCGCTCCCGTCGATTTGCCTAGACTCTTATACAAGACTTCACGAAACGGAACGCACCGCTTCCCGCTTCGAGAACAGCATTCCCATCGTCAGATTCGACCCATTAGGCAACACACAGCATCAAGGAGCTCATCATGTCGCGTCAGCAACAGGCACAGGAACTGCAAAAGCAATGGGAAACCGATCCGCGCTGGAAAGGCATCAAGCGCGGCTACTCGGCCGAGGACGTGGTCCGCCTGCGCGGCTCGATCCCGATCGAGCACACGCTGGCCAAGCGCGGCGCGGAAAAGCTGTGGAACCTCATCAACAACGAGCCGTTCGTCAACGCACTCGGCGCGCTGACCGGCAACCAGGCGATGCAGCAGGTGAAGGCCGGCCTGAAGGCCATCTACCTGTCCGGCTGGCAAGTGGCCGGCGACGCGAACGTCGCGGGCGAAATGTACCCGGATCAGTCGCTGTACCCGGCAAACTCGGTGCCGCTCGTCGTGAAGCGCATCAACAACACGCTGACGCGCGCCGACCAGATCCAGTGGTCGGAAGGCAAGAACCCGGGCGACGAAGGCTATGTCGACTTCTTCGCGCCGATCGTGGCCGACGCGGAAGCCGGTTTCGGCGGCGTGCTGAACGCGTTCGAACTGATGAAGGCGATGATCGAGGCCGGCGCATCGGGCGTTCACTTCGAGGACCAGCTCGCGTCGGTGAAGAAGTGCGGCCACATGGGCGGCAAGGTGCTCGTGCCGACGCGCGAAGCCGTCGCGAAGCTGTCGGCTGCGCGTCTCGCGGCCGACGTGATGGGTACGCCGACCGTGCTGGTCGCACGTACCGACGCGGAAGCGGCCGACCTGATCACGTCCGACGTCGACGACAACGACAAGCCGTTCCTGACGGGCGAGCGCACGGTGGAAGGTTTCTTCCGCACGAAGCCGGGCCTCGAGCAGGCGATCTCGCGCGGTCTCGCGTACGCACCGCATGCCGACCTGATCTGGTGCGAAACCGGCAAGCCGGATCTCGAGTACGCGAAGAAGTTCGCGGAAGCGATCCACAAGCAGTTCCCAGGCAAGCTGCTGTCGTACAACTGCTCGCCGTCGTTCAACTGGAAGAAGAACCTCGACGACGCGACGATCGCGAAGTTCCAGAAGGAACTCGGCGCGATGGGCTACAAGTTCCAGTTCATCACGCTGGCCGGCTTCCATGCGCTGAACTACTCGATGTTCAACCTCGCGCACGGCTATGCCCGCACGCAGATGAGCGCATTCGTCGAACTGCAGCAGGCCGAGTTCGCGGCCGCCGACAAGGGCTTCACGGCCGTCAAGCACCAGCGTGAAGTCGGCACCGGCTACTTCGACGCGGTGACGCAGACGGTCGAGCGCGAAGCTTCGACGACCGCGCTGCACGGCTCGACCGAAGACGAACAGTTCTTCGACGGCAAGAAGGTCGCGTAACGCGCAAGCGGCGCGGCATCGGCAACAGAACAAAATCAGGGAGGAGACGGCAGGCGCGCGATGCAGATCGCGCGACCGGCCGCGCGGCCCGCGGGCCGCCAGCAACGACGCGCGCCGGCTTTCGTCCGGCGCGCCCTTTTTCTACGGTGCCGAACCTGCTGCCGCCCGCGCGGCCACAACAGCAGGCGCCGCCCTACCGATAGACGATCACCGGAATTTTCGTATGGGTCAGCACACGCTGCGTCTCGCTGCCGATCAGCAGGCTGCCGAGCCCGCGGCGTCCGTGGGACGCCATGAAGATCACGTCGCAGCCGCCGCGTTCGGCCGCCTCGATGATGCCGAGATACGGCGACGGATGCACGCTGGTCCACGTGTCGCAGACGACGCCGGCCTCCTTCGCGGCCGATTCGACCTCGTCGAGGTGCGCGCGCGCCTCGCGCTCGCTGCGCGCCCGGAAATCGGCGGGCGGCTCGATGATCACTTCGGAAAACGGCGAGTACGGATACTGCGGCAGGCACGCGTAGGCCGTCACGCGCGCGCCGACCGCGCGAGCCAGGTCGATCGCGCCGTCGATCGCCTTTTGCGACAGTTCGGAACCGTCGGTTGGAACGAGGATGTGCCGGAACATCGCGCCCTCCTTCGTCAATCGCACTCCGCGCGCCGCGATCCCGTCCGAGCCGGCCGCCACGCGTCGGTCATGTCTCCTACGATTGTAGTGTGCGAAACCGCGCAACCGGCACCGGCAGCGGGTTCGCCCTCATATCGGAAACGCGCGGGCATACGCGGCCTACTCGCCCCAATAACCGGGCCGCTCGTACGTGTGCTTCAGGTAATCGAGAAACAGGCGCACGCGCAGCGGCAGGTGACGGCGCTGCGGAAACACCGCGTGGATGCCGATCGGCGGCGCGGCGAACGCGTCGAGCACGCTGACGAGCCGGCCGGCCGCGATGTCGTCGCCGACCTCCCACCACGAGCGCCATGCCAGGCCGTGGCCGGCGAGACACCACTCGTGCAGCACCGCGCCGTCCGAGCATTCCATCGTGCCGTTCACGCGGATCGACACGACCTTGTCGTCCTCCTGGAACGCCCAACCGCGCTGCTGGTTCGCGTTCGCCGCAAGCGCGAGGCAGTTGTGCCGCGCGAGTTCCGCGAGCGTGGCCGGCGTGCCGCGCCGCGCGAGATACGCGGGCGACGCGACGCATACGCGGCGATTCTCGCCGAGCTTCAGCGACACCAGCGACGAGTCCGGCAGCTCGCCGAGCCGCACCGCGCAATCGAACCCCTCGTTGACGAGATCGACCATCCGGTCGGACAGGTCGAGCGTGACCGACACGTCCGGATGCCCGCCGCTGAACTCGGGCACGAGCGGCGCGACGTGCCGCCGGCCGAAGCCGGCCGGCGCGGAAACGCGCAGGTGGCCGCTCGCCTTGACGCCGCCGGCGGACACGCTCGCCTCCGCGTTCTGCATGTCGTTGATGATCCGCTGGCAATCCTCGAGGAATGCCGACCCCTCGAACGTCAGCGTGAGCTTGCGCGTCGTGCGCACCAGCAGCTTGACGCCGAGCCGCTCCTCGAGCGCGTCGAGGCGGCGGCCGATGATCGCCGGCGCGACGCCTTCCGCGTGCGCGGCCGCCGACAGGCTGCCTTTCGCCGCGACCGCGGCGAACGTTTCGATCTGTTTGAACCGGTCCATGACTCGCAGGGACGGCACCGCCGCCCTTCAAATAGCTTAAGCCGCTCAAGATTATGTATATGAAAGTAAAAGATCAAGTGATGATTAGCGTCTTTTTTAGCACCTGCGATCACGAATAGAATCGACTCGACCTCTGAAACTGGAGCGCAAGGCTATGTCGGCCACAACGACACTCTCCTCTCCCGACGCAATCCTCTTCGACGCATTCGGCACGTTGTTCGACGTGCATGCGGTCGTGGCCGCGGCAGAGCAGATGTTTCCCGGTCGCGGGGAACGGTTGTCGCAGCTGTGGCGACGCAAGCAAATCGAATACTCGCAGCTGCGCACGCTCGCCGATCCGGCCGGCGCCCGCTATCGCCCGTTCCGGGACATCACGCTCGACGCGCTGCGGTTCGCCGCGCGCGCGCTCGGCCTCGCGCTGAACAGCGCGGCCGAGAAACGGCTGATGGACGAATACGCGTGCCTGTCCACCTATCCCGATACGGTGCCCGCGCTGCGCAAGCTGCGCGCGCTCGAGCCGCGCCCGCCGCTCGCGATCCTGTCGAACGGCAACCCGCAGATGCTCGACATCGCGATCAAGAGCGCCGGCATGTCCGGGCTGTTCGATCGCGTGCTGTCGGCCGACACCGTGCGCGCCTATAAGCCGAGTCCGGCCGTCTACGCGCTTGGCACCGCCGCGTACGGGCCGAACCCGCGCAGCATCGTGTTCGTGTCGTCGAACGCGTGGGACGTCGCCGGCGCCGCGTGGTTCGGCTACACGACGTTCTGGCTCAACCGCACGGGCGCGCCCGCCGAGGAACTCGGCGCACCGCCCGACGGCACGGGCGCCGGCATGGCCGACCTGCTCGCATTCCTCGCCACCCCGGCTCCGGCCGGCAGACACGCAAACCGCACGCGCCCCGGCCCGGGTGCATGACGCTCGCAGCTGCCGCCTTCCCCTTTCACCGAAACCGCAACTGACCGACCAAGGAGATGAGACTCATGAGCACCCCGATCACGCTGCCGCAAGGCATGACGATCACCGGCGAAATCAAGCCGGGTTACGAAGCGATCCTGACGCCCGACGCGCTCGCAATCGTCGCAGCGCTGCACCGCGCGTTCGAACCGCGCCGCCAGGCGCTGCTGCAGGCGCGCGCCGAGCGCACGAAACGCCTCGACGCGGGCGAGCGCCCGGACTTCCTGGCCGATACCAGGGCGATCCGCGAAGGCGACTGGAAGGTCGCGCCGCTGCCGGCCGACCTGCAATGCCGCCGCGTCGAGATCACGGGCCCCGTCGAGCGCAAGATGATCATCAACGCGCTGAACTCGGGCGCCGATTCGTACATGACGGACTTCGAGGATTCGAACGCGCCGAGCTGGACGAACCAGATCGACGGCCAGATCAACCTGAAGGACGCGATCCGCCGCACGATCTCGCTCGAGCAGAACGGCAAGTCGTACAAGCTCAACGACAAGGTCGCGACGCTGATCGTGCGTCCGCGCGGCTGGCATCTCGACGAGAAGCACGTGACGGTCGACGGCCAGCGCGTGTCCGGCGGCATCTTCGATTTCGCGCTGTTCCTGTTCCACAACGCGAAGGAGCTGATCGCGCGCGGCTCGGGCCCGTACTTCTACCTGCCGAAGATGGAAAGCCATCTCGAGGCGCGCCTGTGGAACGACATCTTCGTCGCCGCGCAGGAACAGGTCGGCATCCCGCGCGGCACGATCCGCGCGACCGTGCTGATCGAGACGATCCTCGCCGCGTTCGAGATGGACGAGATCCTGTACGAACTGCGCGAGCACAGCTCGGGCCTGAATGCCGGCCGCTGGGACTACATCTTCTCGGCGATCAAGAAGTTCAAGAACGACCGCGATTTCTGCCTCGCCGACCGTTCGAAGATCACGATGACCGTGCCGTTCATGCGCGCGTACGCGCTGCTGCTGCTGAAAACCTGCCACAAGCGCAACGCGCCGGCGATCGGCGGGATGAGCGCGCTGATCCCGATCAAGAACGATCCGGAAGCGAACGACAAGGCAATGGGCGGCGTGCGCTCGGACAAGCAGCGCGACGCGACCGACGGCTACGACGGCGGCTGGGTTGCGCACCCGGGTCTCGTGCCGATCGCGATGGAAGAGTTCGTCAAGGTGCTCGGCGACCAGCCGAACCAGATCGCGAAGCAGCGCGACGACGTGCAGGTCGAAGGCAAGAACCTGCTCGACTTCCAGCCTGAAGCGCCGATCACCGAAGCCGGCCTGCGCAACAACATCAACGTCGGCATCCACTACCTCGGTGCGTGGCTCGACGGCAACGGCTGCGTGCCGATCCACAACCTGATGGAAGACGCGGCCACCGCCGAGATTTCCCGTTCGCAGGTGTGGCAGTGGATCCGCTCGCCGAAGGGCGTGCTCGACGACGGCCGCAAGGTCACGGCCGACCTCGTGCGCGAATACACGAAGGTCGAGCTCGACAACGTGAAGCGTTCGGTCGGCGGCAACACGCAGCCGTACGAGCGCGCCGCGGCGATCTTCGAGCAGATGTCGACGTCGGAAGGCTTCACCGAATTCCTGACGCTGCCGCTGTACGAGGAAATCTGACGACGCGGTTCGCTACGATCGGCGGCCGGCCACGTGCCGTCGCCGGTCGCACGCGACGACCGCACGAAAAAAGCGCCCCGTGGGGCGCTTTCCTTTTGCGGCGAAACCGACTGCCGCGCGGACGCTCAGGCGACTTCCCGCTCGCGCCGGTGCTGGACCCAGTCTCCCGACGCGATGCGCGGACGCCCGGCTGCCGCATGCGCGGCGACCGGGTAATACAGGCATGCGTACTGCCGGCCGCCGAGTTCGACGGTCACCTCTTCCGGCTTGAACAGCGTGTCGACGCCCGGATAAACGCGCTCGATCTCGTCGAGCACGGGAACGAGTTGCTCGTCGACCTCGTAGACGTCGCCCCAGACCAGCGACTTGCCGGCCGGCTTGGCGACCATCCCCGGATACGTACCGAAATCGTACAGCTCGCCCGGCAGCGCGACCGCGCCAAGCAGCGTCGGCGCGACGATTCCGTGTCGTGCGGCCGCATGGCCGATGTCGTTGGTCTCTCCGGCTCTCAGGGTGCCGTAGACGAATACGTAGCGCATCGTGATTCTCCTCTTCGATTCGTATGTTGCCGTGTTCGCGCGCGATTCGTGCGAAATTGCGCACGCATCGATAGACCACCGGATCGGCCCGATGGTTCTGACCGGCAAACGCGCAGCCTCGGGCAGCCGCGCCGAATTCGCCCGGTCCCATACAAAGTTCATTTGAAAGCGGCATGATCGCCCGACAAACCGCCGCATGCGCTCGCGCGGCGCCTTCTAAAATAACGGCATCGCCGCCGCGCCGCCGGAACCGTCCATGAATCCTCCCGTTCAAGCCGACGTATCGAACCCATACGACGTCATCGACATCCCGCCCGAATTCGCGCCGACCGCCGTCCATCCAATGCGCGTGCGCGCGCGGCAGGTCGACGCCGGCCACCGCATCCCGCTGCACACGCATGCGTGGGCGCAGCTCGCGTACGCATCGCGCGGCGTGCTGCGCGTCGCGACGACCGGCACGACGTGGATGGTGCCGCCGTCTCGCGCGATCTGGGTGCCGCCGCGTGTGACGCACGAAGTCGTGATCGTCGAGGAAGCGTATTTGCGCACGCTGTATATCGACGAATCGATCGTGCCGGGCGGGCTCGACGCGTGCCGCGTCGTCGAAGTGACGGGATTGCTGCGCGAACTGATCGTCGCACTCGATGCGCGCGACCTGAGCACCGCGCGCGAACGCCTGCTGTGCGGGCTCGTGCTCGACGAGCTGAGCCATGCCGAGCCGTTGCCGCTTGCGGTGCCGATGCCCGACGAGAAACGGCTACGCATGCTATGCGAATCCGTACTCGCGCAACCGGCGCATGCGGAATCGCTCGAACACTGGGCGAGCGAGGTCGGCGCGAGCACGCGCACGATTTCGCGGCTCTTCAAGCAGGAACTGGGCGTGAGCTTTTCGCAGTGGCGCCAGCAGGCGCTGCTGGCGCGGGCGATCCCGCTGCTGAACCAGGGGCGCCCGCTGTCGCATATCGCGCGCGAACTCGGCTACCAGAGTCAGAGCGCGTTCTCGGCGATGTTCCGCCGTGCATTCGGCGAAAGCCCGCGCGCGTTCATGCTGCGCGGCTACGAGCACCGCGGCGCGGAAGGCCGCATCGCGGACGACGAATCGCCGGACGACGACGCGATCGACGCCGTCCGCTGAGCGCGGCGCTCCGGATCGTCAGACCTTCAGACCGGCCGCACCATGTGGCGGATCGAGCCGAGTTGCGCGAGCCGCGAGCCGGCTACCTGGTAGCCCATGCGCCGGTAGAGACGCGCGGCGGGATTGTCGACGAACACGCGCAACTGCAATTCGTGCAGCCCCCGCGCACGCGCCCAGCGGTGCGACATGTCGAGCATATAGGTGCCGGCGCCCTGCCCGCGATGGCCGGCCGCGATCTGGACGTCGCGGATATGCAGCGAATCGCCTTCCTCGGTCACGCGCAGCACGCCGATGCGCTCGCCGTCGGCCTCGAGGATGAAGTTCTCGGATTCGCGCCAGCTCGCATAGAACAGATCGCTGCGCCACACGAGCCCATGGCGCTTGTAGTAGCCGCCCATGTTGCCGTGCGTCAGCGCTTCGGCAAACGGGAAATCGTCGGGCTCCGCGGGCCGGAGCTGATACAGGAGTCGCAGGTCGGTCGGATCGAGCATCGCGCAGGGGTCAAGAACGCATCCCGCCACGATAGCGCAGTCGCGTGCGGATGCAATCGCGAATTTCTCGTAGCGGCGCGGCGCCGGATTCCTGGATCAGGGTGCACGACGGACGCAACCGGAAACGCAAACGAAGAAGCCCGCACAAGGCGGGCTTCTTCGTTTTTTTGGCGGAGCGGACGGGACTCGCCTACATCCCGCAGGCCGCGGCTGCGCTTGCAAGCGCAGCCCTTCGAGTCCCGCCGGAAGCCGCGCAGGCGGCTTCCTCCGCTCCGCGGTCACGCGCCCGGGAACGGGCGCAACAACCGGACGCACAAACGAAAATGCCCGCACAAGGCGGGCACTTTCGTTTGTTTGGCGGAGCGGACGGGACTCGAACCCGCGACCCCCGGCGTGACAGGCCGGTATTCTAACCGACTGAACTACCGCTCCAGTCTTGCTGCTTGCCTGGCAGGCGTCGGTTGCTTCCTGCCGGCGCATCGTTTGTTCGAACGACGCCGAAATCTGGCGTCCCCTAGGGGATTCGAACCCCTGTACTCACCGTGAAAGGGTGATGTCCTAGGCCTCTAGACGAAGGGGACAACGTACTGCTTACA
>NZ_FPJP01000005.1:280055-475662 GCF_900119325.1 Burkholderia sp. NFPP32
GAAACGCCGCTGAATCTGGCGTCCCCTAGGGGATTCGAACCCCTGTACTCACCGTGAAAGGGTGATGTCCTAGGCCTCTAGACGAAGGGGACAAAATCTTTTCAGATCTGTCTGACTTTCGCTATTCACTTCTCATCAACAGCGAAGGCCGGAATTCTAACTGCTTTAGATCATTCTGTGAAGCATTTATTACTACCACTACTGCTTCGCAAACCAATCCAATTTGTTCTGTTGGTGGAGGTAAGCGGGATCGAACCGCTGACCTCTTGCATGCCATGCAAGCGCTCTCCCAGCTGAGCTATACCCCCTTGCAGAACAGAAATGAGATTATATGGACCGACTTTGAACTTGTAAATACCCTTTTTGCGATTCGAGCGAAATTTTTTGCGAAGCCGCCGCGATCTCACGCGCAGACAGCTTCGCTCACGCACGAAGCTCAGGCCAGCGCGGCCTCGATGCGCGACACCACGACGTCGCGACCGAACAGCACAAGCACCGCATCGATCGACGGCGTGTGCGTCGTACCCGCCACCAGCAGGCGCACCGGCATCGCGAGTTGCGGCATCTTCAGCTTGTGCGTGCCGAGCGTCGCCTTCAGCGCGGCAGACACCGCTTCTTTCGTCCAGTCGGCCGCCTTCAGCGCGACGACGAGATCGGCCAGTGCCGGCCGCACCGCATCGGTCACGTGCTGCGCGATCGCATCGGCCTCCGGTGCCGGCACGCGGTAGAACATCGCGGCGCCTTCCGCGATCTCCTTGACCGTCGTCGCGCGATCCTTCATCAGGCCGACCACGGCGTCGAGCGCCGGGCCCGTCGCGAGCGCCGCGTCGTCGATGCCGAGCGCGTCGAGGAACGGCTTCGCGAGCGCGGCGAGGCGCGCGTTGTCGGCTTCCTTGATGTAATGCGCGTTCAGCCAGCTCAGCTTGCTGTGGTCGTACTGCGCGGGCGACTTGCCGAGATGCTCGAGATCGAACCATTCGACGAACTGCTCGCGCGAGAAGATCTCCGCGTCGCCGTGCGACCAGCCGAGGCGCGCGAGATAGTTGACGACCG
The DNA here is from genome assembly GCF_900119325.1 of Burkholderia sp. NFPP32. Taxonomy (NCBI): domain Bacteria; kingdom Pseudomonadati; phylum Pseudomonadota; class Betaproteobacteria; order Burkholderiales; family Burkholderiaceae; genus Burkholderia; species Burkholderia sp. NFPP32. The sequence continues at coordinate 281,109 of NZ_FPJP01000005.1, forward strand.
CTTCGGGCAGGAAGCCTGCGTCGCGATACGCCATCACGCTCATCGCGCCATGCCGCTTGCTCATCTTCTCGCCCTGCTCGTTCAGCACGGTCGGCAGGTGCGCATAGACGGGCGCCTCGCCGCCGAGCGCATTCAGGATGTTGATCTGGCGCGGCGTGTTGTTCACGTGGTCGTCGCCACGGATCACGTGCGTGATGCCCATGTCCATGTCGTCCACCACCACGCAGAAGTTGTAGATCGGCGTGCCGTCCGGGCGCGCGATCACGAGGTCGTCGAGTTCTTCGTTCGAGATCTCGACGCGCCCCTTCACGGCGTCGTCCCACACGACCGTGCCGGTCAGCGGATTGCGGAAGCGCAGCACGGGCTTCACGCCTGCCGGCGGCTCGGGCAGCACCTTGCCGGGCTCCGGACGCCACGTGCCGTCGTAGCGCGGCTTCAGGCCGGCCTCGCGCTGGCGTTCGCGCAGCGCGTCGAGTTCCTCGGCCGACATGTAGCACGGGTACGCGAGGCCCTTCTCAAGCATCTGCGCGAGCACCTCGCGATAGCGGTCCATCCGCTGCATCTGGTAGATCGGGCCTTCATCGAAATCCAGGCCGAGCCATTGCATCCCCTCGAGGATCGCATCGACCGCTTCCTGCGACGAGCGCTCGACGTCGGTATCCTCGATGCGCAGCACGAACGTGCCCTTCATCTTGCGGGCGAACGCCCACGGATAGAGTGCGGAGCGGATGTTGCCGAGGTGGATGAAGCCGGTGGGACTCGGCGCGAAGCGGGTACGGACAGGACGGGTCATAAACGGTAACTCGAACGCCTGGGGCGCATGAATGATTCGACGCGGGATCGACGGCGGCAGCCCGGACAACAACGGGGCCGGCGACGCCCGGAACGGGAAAGAAGCCGGAATTATACTCGCGCCGGACATCGCGCCAAGCGCACCGCTTGCTTTATGATGTGCGCGCCGCGGCCGCCAGCCGGCGCGGCGCCGGCCGCACGGAACCTGCCGCGCGGCCGCTCGGAACCTATCGCCGCCGCGGGCCGTGTAACCCGCCGCCAAGCCGCCGGAGAACCATTCGATGTCGTCCCCTCGCCTGTCGCGCCGCCATTTCACGATCGCGTGCGCGTCCGCCAGCCTCGCCGCCTGTACGTCGTTCGGCGGCAAGTCCCGTCCCGACAACGCATCCAACGAAAAGCCCGTGAAGATCGGCATCGCGCTCGGCGGCGGCGCCGCGCGCGGCTTCTCGCACATCGGCGTGCTGAAGGCGCTCGAGGCGCGCGGCATCCCGATCGAGATCGTCGCGGGCACGAGCGCGGGCTCGGTGGTCGGCGCACTCTATGCGTCGGGCATGAGCGCGCTGCAGATCAACAAGATCGCGCTCGACATGGACCAGGCGGCGATCAGCGACTGGGCGCTGCCGTTCCGCTCGCGCGGCCTCTTGCAGGGTGTCGCCCTGCAGAACTTCCTGAACAAGACGCTCAACAACCGGCCGATCGAGAAGATGGCGAAGCCGCTCGGCATCGTCGCGACGGATCTGCAGAGCGGCCAGCCGATCCTGTTCCAGCAAGGCAACACGGGGCTCGCGGTGCGTGCGTCGTGCAGCGTGCCATCGGTGTTCGAACCGGTGAAGATCGGCAGCCGCGAATATGTCGACGGGGGCCTCGTGAGCCCGGTGCCCGCGTCATACGCGCGCAAGATGGGCGCGAGCTTCGTGATCGCGGTCGACATCTCGGCCCGGCCGGACGGCGCGGCGACCAACAACCCGATCGAGATGCTGCTGCAGACCTTCACGATCATGGGCCAGACGATCAAGACCTACGAGCTCGACAAATACGCGGACGTCGTGGTCCGCCCGAACCTCGCGGCCATGGGCGGCAGCGACTTCAACCAGCGCAACGCGGCGATTCTCGCAGGCGAGGAAGCGGTCGCGCGCATCATGCCGGAACTGCAGCGCAAGCTCGCGGCGGCGCGCGGCGTGGCCGCCGCGTAAGAAGCACGCCGGTCGCGGGACGCGCCGCCGCCCCGCGACCGGCGGAACGACTTCCGCGTCGTCGCCTGCGCCGGCCCCAAAACAAAAAACCCTGCCGCCTTTCGGTGACAGGGTTTTTTCGATCCGGTCCGGCTGACCGGCGAACGTCAGTTGTTGCCGCTCGCCGAATCGTCGCCGATCGTCGCGCGCACGCGCTGGCGCAGATCTTCGGCCTTCATCGGGAACTCCGACTCGAGCCGGCGCGCGCCGGTGAAACGCTTTTCCCAGTAGCCGCTATCGAGATCGTCGACGCGAACGGTGCTGCCCGTCGACGGCGAATGCACGAACTTGTTGTCGCCGATATAGATGCCGACGTGCGAGAACGTGCGGCGCATCGTGTTGAAGAACACGAGATCGCCCGGCTTGAGGTTGCTCATGCTCACCTTCTCGCCGACCCGGCTCATCTCTTCCGCGCGACGCGGCAGCGACATGCCGAGCGTGTCCTGGAACACGTAGCGGACGAAGCCGCTGCAGTCGAGGCCCGAATCCGGCGAGTTGCCGCCCCAGCGATAACGCACGCCGATCATGTTCAGCGCGCCGACGACGACATCGCCTGCCTTGCCCGCCATGCCGGCAAGGAACGACTTCGCGCCGCCGCCCGACGGCTGGGCACTGGTCTGCTGGGGGGAAGAACCCGACCCGATTTGAGTCGAATTCGTGACATTCTGGTTAAAACTGCTGACTTCGTCGGCGAACGCGCCGGAAGCTGCTGCGAACAGGGCGCCGATGAACAGCCCGGCGATGGTGCGCGCGCATGCCTGGGTCAGGGATCGATGCTGCATTGGTCGATGGAATGTGCTTAAAAATCAGCTGATTGGCGGAAAATTTCGGTCGATACTAGCCAGCGCGTAATCGTTTGTCAAAACAAATTAAAAAATACAATCGAGATGATCAGACCATTGGACGCCTATCACGCTTTCCAGACCGCTTTCAACAGCTTTTGTGTGTAAGGATGTGACGGTCTGGTGAAGATGTCGGCGACGTCTCCCGACTCGACGACGGCGCCGTCCTGCATCACCGCGACGCGGTGCGCCATCGCGCCGATCACCTCCAGGTCGTGGCTGATGAATACATAGCCGAGGTTGTATTTCTGTTGCAAATTCGCGAGCAGTTTCAGCACCTGCTGCTGGATCGACACGTCGAGCGCGGAAGTCGGCTCGTCGAGGATCAGGATGCGCGGCTCCAGCACCAGCGCTCGCGCGATCGCGATCCGCTGGCGCTGCCCGCCCGAGAATTCGTGCGGATAGCGGTGCAATACCGTGCGGTCGAGGCCGACTTCGCGCAGCACCGCGAGCGACTTCGCGCGGCGCGCATCGGGCGTCATTTCCGGGCGATGCAGTTCGAGCCCCTCGCCGACGATCCGTTCGATCGTGTGACGCGGCGAAAGCGAACTGAACGGATCCTGAAAGACGACCTGCATGTTCGAGCGCAGCGCGGTCTGTTCGCGGCCGCGATAGGTCGACAGCGCGCGCCCCTGGAATTCGATCTCGCCGCCGGCCGTCTTCTGCAGCCCGAGCAGCGCCATCGCGAGCGTCGATTTCCCGGAACCCGATTCGCCGACGATGCCGAGCGTTTCGCCCTGTCGCACCGACACCGACACGTCCGCGACGGCCGTCACGGGCACCGTACCGAACCAGCCCGCGAAGCCGGGCCGCTTGCGTGCGAACTGCACGCTCACATGGCGCGCGTCGAGCACGACGGGCGCGATCGGCATGACCGGCGCGACCGTGCGTTGCGGCCGGCTGTTCAGCAGCCGCTGCGTATAAGGATGCTCAGGTTCCGCGAAGATCCGCTCGACGGGCCCGCTCTCGACGAGCCTGCCGTGCTCCATCACCGCGACGCGGTCGGCGAAGTGGCGCACCAGATTCAGGTCGTGCGTGATCAGCAGGATCGCCATCCCGCGCTTTTCCGCCTCCTCGCGCTGCAGTTCCAGCAGCAGGTCGACGATCTGCGCACGGATCGTCACGTCGAGCGCGGTGGTCGGCTCGTCGGCGAGCAACAGGCGCGGCCGGCACGCGAGCGCCATCGCGATCATCGCGCGCTGCCGCTGGCCGCCCGACAACTGGTGCGGGTAGCTGTCGACGCGCTTGTCGGGTTCCGCGATGCCCGTGCGCGCAAGCAGCGCGATCGCGCGCTTGCGCGCCTCGACGGTCGATACGCCGTCGTGCAGCACGATCGTCTCGCCGATCTGCACGCCGATCGTATACAGCGGGTTGAGCGCCGTCATCGGCTCCTGGAAGATCATCGCGATGTCCGAGCCGCGCAGCCCGCGCATCTCGCGCTCGCTCTTGGCCGAAAGATCCTGCCCCGCGAAGCGGATCGCGCCGCTCACGTCGGCGTCGTGCAGCAGCCGCAGGATCGACAGCGCGGTCACGCTCTTGCCCGAACCCGACTCGCCGACGAGCGCGACGCGCTCGCCGCGGCCGATCGCGAGCGTCACGTCGTCCACCGCGACCGTGTCGCCGAAGCGCACATGCAGACGTTCGAGCGACAGCAGCGGCTCGTCGTGCCTCGATACGACCGTTTCGCTCATCGCTGGCCTCCCGCCGCACGTATCGAATCGGCGATCCGCGTGTCGAGCGCGTTGCGCAGCGCGTCGCCCATGAAGGTCAGCAGCAGCAGCGTCGCGACCAGCACGCCGAACGTCGACAGCGAGATCCACCATGCGTCGAGGTTGCCCTTGCCCTGCGCGAGCAGCTCGCCGAGGCTCGGCGTCGGCGGCGGCACGCCGAGCCCGAGGAAATCGAGGCTCGTCAGCGCTAGGATCGCCCCGCTCATCCGGAACGGCAGGAACGTGATCACCGGCGTGAGACTGTTCGGCAGCACGTGGCGCCAGATGATCTGCCAGTTCGTGAGCCCCATCGCGCGCGCCGCGCGCACGTAGTCCTGCGTGCGGTTGCGCAGGAATTCCGCGCGCACGTAGTCGGCCAGCCCGATCCAGCCGAACAGCGACAGCAGCACGATCAGCAGCAGGAAGCTCGGCTCGAAGATCGACGCGAAGATGATCAGCAGGTACAGCTCGGGCAGCGAACTCCAGATCTCGATCAGCCGCTGCCCGACGATGTCGATGCGTCCGCCGAAGAAGCCCTGCACGGCGCCGGCGGCGATCCCGAGCAGCGTGCCGATCACGGTCAGGATCAGCCCGAACTCGACCGACACGCGGAACCCGTACACGAGCCGCGCGAGCAGGTCGCGCCCCTGCGCGTCGGTGCCGAGCCAGTTCTGGCGCGACGGCGGCGCCGGGTTCGGCACGTTCGAGAAGTAGTTCAGCGTGTCGTAGTAATAGCGGTTCGGCGGGTAGACGACGAAGTTGCCGGGCGCTTCGAGCCGCTTGCGCACATACGGATCGAGATAGTCGGCCGGCGCCGGGAAATCGCCGCCGAAGGCCGTCTCCGGGTACGCATGGAACAGCGGGAAATAGTATTGGCCGTCGTAGCGCACGACGAGCGGCTTGTCGTTCGACCAAAGCGGCGCCGCAAGGCTCGCGGCGAACGCGACGACGAAGATCACGAAGCTCCAGTAGCCGAGGCGCTGCCGCCGGAAGCGCTGCCACACGCGGCGCGCCGGCGACGGCGACACGTGCGCGCGCGCCACGTCGATGCGGGACGACACGACGGCCCGGTTCATCGCGCGCCTCGCCCGGTGACGCCGGGCATGCAGACGGACGGTTTCATGTCAGCGCTCCAGGTTGTCGAATTGAATGCGTGGATCGACCCACACATAGCAGAGGTCGGAAATCAGCTTGGTCGCGAGCCCGATCAGCGTGAACAGGTACAGCGTGCCTAGCACGACCGGGTAATCGCGGCGCACCACCGACTCGTACGACAGCAGCCCCAGGCCGTCGAGCGAGAACAGCGTCTCGATCAGCAGGCTGCCGGTGAAGAACGCGCCGATGAACGCGGCCGGGAAACCGACGATCAGCGGCAGCATCGCATTGCGGAACACGTGCTTCCACAGCACGCTGCGCTCGGAGAGTCCCTTCGCGCGTGCGGTCAGCACATATTGCCGGCGGATCTGGTCGAGAAACGCATTCTTCGTGAGCATCGTGACGACCGCGAAGCTGCCGACGACCGACGCCGTGATCGGCAGCGCGATGTGCCACAGGTAGTCGAGCACCTTGCCGACGAGCGACAGCTCGGCGAAGTTGTCCGACGTGAGGCCGCGCAGCGGAAAGAGCTGCCAGAACGAGCCGCCGCCGAACAGCACGAGCAGCAGCACGCCGAGCACGAAGCCCGGGATCGCATAGCCGACGAGCACGACGAGGCTCGTCGCGACGTCGAACGGCGAACCGTTGCGCACGGCCTTCGCGATGCCGAGCGGCACCGATATGAGATACGTGAGGAAGAACGTCCACAGCCCGATGCTGATCGACACGGGCAGCTTCTGCACGATCAGCGACCACACGCTCTGATGGCGGAAGTAGCTGTCGCCGAGATCGAAGCGCGCGAAGCGCTTCAGCATCAGCCAGTAGCGCTCGAGCGGCGGCTTGTCGAAACCGTACAGCGCCTTGAGCTGCGCGAGCTGCTGCGCGTCGACGCCGGTGTGCGCACGCATCCCGAACGGCACCGCGCCCTGCTCCGTCGCGCCCTTGCGCAACTCCTGCACGGCCTGCTCGACCGGGCCGCCCGGCACGAACTGGGTCACCGCGAACGTGAGGGTCAGCACGCCGACGAGCGTCGGGATCATCAGCAGCAGGCGTTTGAGGATGTAGCTCCACATAGGGCGTCGACTCGTGATCGGTAGGCTGGGTTGGACGAAGGGCCGGCGCGGGTCAGTGAGCGGGCTTCGCCCACCAGGTCGACACGACCCAGCCCTCGGCCGAATAGTACAGCGGCAGCGTCTGCGGATAGGCGAGCGTGCGCTTGTACGCGATCCGGTGCGTCGTGCTGTACCACTGCGGGACCGCGTAGTAGCCGTGCATCAGCACGCGGTCGAGCGCGTGCGTCGCGTCGAGCAGCTCGTCGCGCGACTGCGCGGTGCCGAGCGCGTGCAGCAGCGCGTCGACGGCTGGCGACTTCAGCCCGATGATGTTGTCGGAGCCCGGTTCGTCGGCGAACTTGCTGCCGTAACGCGAGAACTGCTCGGCGCCCGGCACCTGCACGCCCGGCAGGCGGACCGTCGTCATGTCGTAGTCGAACGCATCGAGGCGCTTTTGCAGCAGTGCGTAGTCGGCCGTGCGAAAGCGTGCGTCGATGCCGAGCTTCGCCAGATTGCGCTGGTAGGCCGTCACAATACCTTCCATCGCCGCGCCCGCATCGTCGAGAATCTCGAACGTGAACGGCTCGCCGTTCGCGTTGCGCAACGCGCCGTCGCGATAGGTCCAGCCGGCCTGCGCGAGCAGCGCGCGCGCCTTCAGCAGGTTCGCGCGCAGCGAGCCCGGCGGGTTCGTGTCCGGCTGCGTGACCATCGGGCCGAACACGGCCGGGTCGAGCTGCGCACGCAGCGGCTCCAGCAGCTTCAGCTCGCCTGCGCCCGGCGTGCCGGTCGCCTGCAGGTCGGTGTCGGCGAAATAGCTGTCGAGACGCGTGTAGGCACTGTAGAACAGCTGCCGGTTCAGCCATTCGAAGTCGAACGCGAGATCGAGCGCCTGACGCACCCGTACGTCGCGAAACAGCGGCCGGCGCAAGTTCATGAAGAAACCCTGCATGCCCGCGCCGTTGTGCTGGCGGAATTCGCGCTTGACGAGCTCGCCGCTGTCGAAACGCTTGCCGACGTCGCGCCGCGCCCAGTTGCGCGCGATGTACTCGACGAGCACATCGTATTCGCCGGCCTTGAACGCCTCGAGCCTCGCGACGCCGTCGCCGTACAGCTTGTAGACGATCCGCTCGAAGTTGTGGGTGCCGACCCGCACCGGCAGGTCGGCGCCCCAGTACGCGGGGTTGCGCCGGTAGGTGATCGTGCGGCCGTTGTCGTAGCGCTCGATCAGGTACGGGCCGCTGCCGATCGGCTGCTCGAACGCGAGCTGGTCGAACGGGATGCGCGAGCCGTCCGCGCGCAATCCCCACTTGCGCGAGAACACGGGCACGCCGCCGGCGATCAGCGGCAGCTCGCGATTCGCGCTGCGGAACTCGAAGCGCACGGTGGCCGGGTCGACGACCACGGCCTTCGCGATCTCCGCGAAATACGCGCCGAACTGCGGCGCGGCCAGCTTGCTCTTCAGCGTGTCGAACGAAAACTTGACGTCGTCGGCCGTGACGGCGTCGCCGTTCGAGAAGCGTGCGCGAGGATTCAGGTGGAACGTGACCGAACGGCGATCGGGCGCGATGTCGATATCGTCGGCAAGCAGCCCGTACGCGGATGCCGGTTCGTCCGAGCTGCCCGTCGCCAGGCTCTCGAACAGGTTGTCGATGCCCGGCGCGGGGTTGCCGCGCATCGTGAACGGATTGAACTTGTCGAACGACGTCAGCCGGCTCGGGTTCGCGAGCACGAGCGTGCCACCCTTCGGCGCATCGGGATTGACGTAGTCGAAATGCTTGAAGCCCGGCGGATATTTCGGCTCGCCGTACTGTGCAATCGCGTAGGCTGCGTGCGCGGCCGTCGCGGCCAGCGCCGCCTGCATCGCAAACACCGCGGCAACGCGGCCGGCGGCCCGTGCGGCATGCAGCGCGCCGAAGCGGACGCGCGCGATGGCGGCCCGGGGCGAACCCTTCGTCATAGAGGCCCTGTCGGTCGAATGAGGGTAGTAACGTGGGACGATTCTACCCATTCAATCCTTCGAGCCAAAAGAAAACCGCCACGCGGGCGGTTTCTTCATGAACGGACAGCGCGCCCGCGTCACGGGGCGCAGCGTGTCGATCAGCGCCAGCCGTTGTGGCGACCATGATCCCAGTGACCACGATCGCGATCGCCGCCCCAGCCGCGGCCATGGTGGCGATACCACTCGTCGCGGCCCCAGTAGCGGCGGCCGTCCCAGTAGCGATCGCCGTGCCAGCCGATCACGATCGCCGGCGCCGGCGCATAGACGGGCGCAGGTGCATACACGGGCGCCGGCTGATAGATGACCGGCGGCGGCGGCGCATACACGGGCGCGGGCGCGACATAAACCGGTGCCGGCACGCCGACGTTGATCCCGACATTGACTCCCGCCATTGCTGCGCCCGACACGAGCAAGGCCGTCATACCGGTCAAGAGCGAGGCAACACGCAAGGTCTTCATGGATTCCTCTTCTGGTTGTGTCATGTGTGATTCGACTATAACTGCCAGGGCCGTCTCCGCATATTTCAAGTTTGTAAGAACTGATGCGCGGCATCGCAACGGAATGCGTGCGCTAACGTCTTGTAACAATCGGCGCCTGCCCCGCCCTCACCGCGGGCTTTCCTAAAACATCTTTCATCCTGGTCCGCGCCCGGCGTTAAGCGGCGCCACGCACACTGCGCGAGCCGAACCGGGTTCCCGCCACGCTTCGGCACCTCGCTGACAGGCCGGCGCCCCGCGCCGGCGGAGACCTCGCCGATGCTGAAACTCGTCCGACTCGCGCTCGCGCGCCCCTACACATTCATCGTCCTCGCGCTACTGATCCTGATCGCGGGACCACTCTCGGCGCTGCGCACGCCGACCGACATTTTTCCCGACATCCGGATTCCGGTCATCAGCGTCGTGTGGAACTACGCGGGCCTGCAGCCGGCCGACATGTCGGGGCGCGTCGTCACGTATTACGAACGCACGCTCGGCACCACGGTCAACGACGTCGCGCACATCGAGTCGCAATCGTTCCGCAGCTTCGGGATCGTCAAGATCTTCTTCCAGCCGAGCGTCGACATCCGCACGGCCACGGCACAGGTCACGTCGATCTCGCAGACCGTGCTCAAGCAGATGCCGCCCGGCACCACGCCGCCGCAGATCCTCAACTACAACGCATCGACCGTGCCCGTGCTGCAGCTCGCGCTGACGAGCGACACGCTCAACGAGCAGCAGCTCGGCGACTACGCGACCAACGTGATCCGGCCACAGCTGCTGTCGGTCGCGGGCGTCGCAATTCCGTCGCCGTACGGCGGCAAGGTGCGCCAGGTGCAGATCGACCTCGATCCGCGAGCGCTGCAGGCGAAGGGGCTGTCCGCGCAGGACGTCGCGACCGCGCTCGCGCAGCAGAACCAGATCATCCCGGCCGGCACACAGAAGATCGGCCGCTTCGAATACAACATCCGGCTCAACGACAGTCCGCTGACGATCGACGAACTCAATGCGCTGCCGATCCGGACCGTGAACGGCGCGGTGATCTTCATGCGCGACGTCGCGCACGTCCGCGACGGTTTTCCGCCGCAGGGCAACATCGTGCGCGTCGACGGCCGCCGCGCGGTGCTGATGAGCGTGCTGAAAAGCGGCTCGGCGTCGACGCTCGACATCATCGCAGGCGTCAAGGCGCAGTTGCCGCGCATCGAGGCGACGCTGCCGCCGTCGCTCAGGCTCGTCGTGATGGGCGATCAGTCCGTGTTCGTCAAGGGCGCCGTGAGCGGCGTGGCGCGCGAAGGCCTGATCGCCGCCGCGCTCACCTCCGCGATGATCCTGCTGTTCCTCGGCAGCTGGCGCTCGACGCTGATCATCGCCGCGTCCATTCCGCTCGCAGTGCTGGCGGCGATCGCCGCGCTCGCCGCCGCGGGCGAGACGCTCAACGTGATGACGCTCGGCGGGCTCGCGCTCGCCGTCGGTATTCTCGTCGACGATGCGACCGTCACGATCGAGAACGTCAACTGGCATCTCGAACAGGGCAAGGACGTGCGCAGCGCGATCCTCGACGGCGCGTCGCAGATCGTCGCGCCGGCTTTCGTGTCGCTGCTGTGCATCTGCATCGTGTTCGTACCGATGCTGCTGCTCGACGGCGTGGCCCGCTTCCTGTTCGTGCCGATGGCCGAAGCCGTGATCTTCGCGATGATCGCGTCGTTCGTGCTGTCCCGCACGTTCGTGCCGATGATGGCCCGTTACCTGCTGAGACCGCATGCCGCGCATCCGGCGGCTGTGCTTGCGCCGCACGGCGCACCGTTCCCGCCGTCACGCGCGCGCAATCCGCTGGTTGCGTTCCAGCAGGGATTCGAACGCCGCTTCGCGGCACTGCGTGCAGGCTACCGCGTCGTGCTCGGCCTCGCACTCGCCCACCGCACACGCTTCGTCATGCTGTTCCTCGCCGCGGTCGCGTTGTCGTTCGTACTGGTGCCGTGGCTCGGCCGCAATTTCTTCCCGTCGGTCGACGCGGGCGAAATCGCGATCCACGTGCGCGCACCGATCGGCACGCGCATCGAGGAGACGGCCGCGCTGTTCGACCGCGTCGAGCGCACGGTGCGCGGCGTCGTGCCGCCGCACTCCCTCGCGAGCATCGTCGACAACATGGGTTTGCCGAACAGCGGGATCAACCTCACGTACAGCAACAGCGGCACGATCGGCCCGCAGGACGGCGACATCCTCGTGTCGCTCACGGGCGACCACGCGCCGACGGCCGACTACGTGAAGCGGTTGCGCACCGTGCTGCCGCACGCGTTCCCGGGCGTGACGTTTGCGTTCCTGCCCGCCGACATCGTGAGCCAGATCCTCAATTTCGGCGCGCCCGCGCCGATCGACGTGCAGGTGACAGGCCCCGACCGTGCCGCCAACCGCGCCTATGCGACCGAGCTGTTGCGGCGCATCCGGACGGTGCCGGGAGTCGCCGACGCGCGCGTGCAACAGGCGTCGACCTATCCGCAGTTCACGGTATCGGTCGACCGCGCACGCGCCGCGCAGCTCGGCATCACCGAGCAGGATGTCACCAATGCCGTGGTGGCGAGCCTGTCCGGCACGAGCCAGGTGTCGCCGACCTACTGGCTCGATCCGCACAACGGCGTGTCCTATCCGATCGTCGCGCAGACGCCGCAGTACCGGATGACGTCGCTGTCGGACCTGCGCGCGCTGCCCGTCACGGGCCGCTCGGGCGCCCCGCAACTGCTCGGCGGCCTCGCGACGATCGTGCGCGGCCAGACCGACGCGGTCGTGTCGCACTACGACATCGCGCCGCTGTTCGACATATTCGCGACGACGCAGGGCCGCGATCTCGGTGCGGTCAGCACGGACATCGACCGCGTGCTGCGGGCGAGCGCCGCCGATCTGCCTAACGGAGCGCGCGTAACCGTGCGTGGCCAGGTGCAGACGATGAACAGCGCATTCGGCGGGCTGCTCGCCGGCCTCGCCGGTGCGGTCCTGCTGATCTATCTGCTGATCGTCGTGAACTTCCACTCGTGGCGAGACGCGTTCGTGATCGTGAGCGGACTTCCCGCGGCGCTCGCCGGCATCGTATGGATGCTGTTCGTCACACGCACGCCGTTGTCGGTGCCGGCGTTGACGGGCGCGATCCTGTGCATGGGTGTCGCGACCGCGAACAGCATCCTCGTCGTGACCTTCGCGCGCGAACGGCTCGCACACACGACCGACGCGGCCGTCGCAGCGCTCGAGGCCGGTTTCACGCGCTTTCGGCCCGTGATGATGACGGCGCTCGCCATGATCATCGGCATGGCGCCGATGGCTCTCGGTCTCGGCGACGGCGGAGAACAGAACGCCCCGCTCGGCCGTGCGGTAATCGGCGGCCTGCTTTGCGCGACCGTCGCGACGCTGGTGTTCGTGCCCGTCGTGTTCAGCCTCGTCCACCGGCGCGATCGCGCGCCCCGCTCCGAATCCTTGTCCCTCACTCCGGGAGAGCAACATGTCCACTGAATTCGAAATCCGTCCTTCCGGCACGCCGCGCTACCTGAAGCCGCTCGCGATCGCGGGCGTGATCGCCGCGCTCGCCGCCGCGGCAGCCGGCCTCGTCGCACGCGCACACGATGCGCGCGCGGTCGCCGCGTGGACCGCGCAGCAGGCGATCCCGACCGTCGCGACGGTTGCGCCGCAGCCTGCCGCCGCCGACGCGCTCGTGCTGCCCGGCCGCCTCGATGCATATGTCGACGCACCGATCTACGCGCGCGTGCCCGGCTACCTGCACGCGTGGTACGCCGACATCGGCGCGCACGTCAAGGCCGGCCAGCTGCTCGCGTCGATCGACACGCCCGATCTCGACCAGCAGTTGCAGCAGGCACGCGCCGACCTGCAGAGCGCGAGCGCGAACGAGCGCCTTGCGGCCGTCACGGCCGCACGCTGGGCCGAGATGCTCGCGCAGGACTCCGTCTCGCGGCAGGAGGCTGACGAGAAGCGCAGCGACCTCGACGCCAAACGCGCGGCCGTCGCGGCAAGCACCGCCAACGTGCGTCGGCTCCAGGCGCTCGAATCGTTCAAGCGGCTCACCGCGCCGTTCGACGGTGTCGTGACCGCCCGCAAGACCGACGTCGGCGCACTGATCGACGCGGGCAGCGGCAACGGCGCCGAACTGTTCACCGTCTCGGACGCGCGGCGGCTGCGGCTCTACGTACACGTGCCGCAAGACGATGCGGGCGCGATCCGGGCGGGCATGCACGTCGCGCTGACCGTGCCCGAGCGCCCGGGCACGACGTTCGACGCCACGCTCGCGGATTCCGCGCAGTCGATCGATCCTGCTTCCGGCACGCTGCTCGCGCAGTTCTCGATCGCCAACCCCGAAGGCACGCTGTTCCCGGGCGAATATGCGCAGGTACGCATCGCGGTGGCCGATGCCGCGCATGCACTGACGGTTCCGGCCAGCACGCTGATCTTTCGCCATGACGGGTTGCAAGTCGCCGTGCTCGACGCGAACGGGCATGCGCGGCTGCGCAACGTATCGATCGCGACCGACCTCGGTACGCGCGTCGAGATCGCGTCGGGGCTCGCGGCCCGCGACCGCGTGATCGACAATCCGCCCGATTCGCTCGCGGACGGCGACCCCGTGCGCATCGCAGGCGCCGCAACGACGGAGCGTACGCATGGCTGACCGTCTGCTCGCCGGGTTGCTGGCCAGCGTCGCCCTGCTCGCCGGCTGTTCGTTGGCACCGGCCTATCGCGCGCCGACCGTTCCGCTTCCGGCCGCCTTTCGCGAAACGGGCTCGTGGGTCGATGCCGCGCCGGCCGACCGCCTGCCGCGCGACGGCTGGTGGCGCGTGTACGGCGACGCGACGCTCGACCGGCTCGAGCCGCTCGTCGCGCGCGCGAATCCCGACCTCGCCGCCGCCGTCGCGCGGCACGACGAAGCCGCTGCGCTGTTCGACGAAGCACATGCGGCGTTGCTGCCGACCCTGGGCATCGATGCCGAGACCGACCGCGACCGGCAATCGGCGCGCCGGCCGCTGCGCGGCAGCGGCCAGCCCGACATCTACGAGTCGAACACGCTCGAAGCTGGAGTCGGCTACGACATCGATCTGTGGGGCAAGGTCCGCAACACGGTCGCGGCCGGCCGTGACGACGCGCAGGCGGCCGGCGACGACCTCGCCTCCGTCCGGCTCAGCCTGCAGGCCGCCGTCGCCAGCACCTACTTCGATCTCGCGGGACGAGACCGCGAAGCGGACACGCTCGCGCAAACGATCGACACGTACCGTCGCGCATGGCGACTGACGGTCAGCCGCCATCTCGGCGGCCTCGCATCGGGGCTCGACGTATCGCGTGCGCAAACGCAGCTCGCGCTCGCACAGGCGCGCGCGTCCGACATCGCCGCGCGCCGCGCGCTCGACGAGCACGCGATCGCAGCGCTCGTGGGCGCATCCGCGTCGACGTTCTCGCTGCCACCCGTCGCCGCGCTGCCGCGCGTTCCGTCGATTCCGACCGGATTCGCGTCGACGCTGCTCGAACGCCGCCCGGACATCGCCGCCGCGGAACGCCGCGTTGCGGCCGCTAACGCAAGGATCGGCGTCGCGCGCGCCGCCTGGTTCCCGGACCTGTCGCTCGGCCTCGACGCCGGTTTCCAGAGCGATACGTTTTCGCCGTGGCTCGCCGCGCCGAACGAGATCTGGTCGATCGGGCCGCGTCTCGCGATGACGTTGTTCGACGGCGGCCTGCGTGCCGCCGGCGTACGCAAGGCCCGTGCGCAGTTTGCCGAACAGGGCGCGCGCTACCGCGCCGTCGTGCTGCAGGCGTTTCGCGAAGTCGAGGACGATCTCGCGCTGCTGCACCGCCTCGGCGACGAATCCGGCCAGGACGACGCGGCGCTCGTCGCGGCCCGGCATTCGCTTGCGCTTGCGATGTCGCGCTATCGCGACGGTGCCGTCAGCTATCTCGACGTGGTCACCGCTCAAACGACCGAGCTCGATACGCAGATTGAGTCGCTCGATGCCGATGCCCGACGGCTGCAGGCATCCGTCGGGCTCGTGCGCGCGCTCGGCGGCGGCTGGCGCGACGCGCGTTCATGAACGTTTCTTCATCGGCGCGCCGGGCTTCTGAACGTCCGCACCCGATAACGTGTTTCCGGCCGCCATCGCACACGCGGCACCGGCCACCGCCACACGAAAAGGACCACGCCATGAAGACATCGATGTTCACCATCCTCCTCACCGCCTTCTGCGTCGCGCTGCCCGTTCGGGCCAGCGCAACGCAACCCGGGGCGGCCACCGCGCCGCAGACGCTCGCATCGGCTGCACCCGCACCGTCGTCGCCGCCCGCTGCATGGAATGCACCGCAGACAACGCCGCTGACGCGTGCGCAGGTCTATCACGAACTCGTCCGCGCCGAACGCGACGGGCAACTCGCGCAACTCAATCGCGAACTCTATTCGCACTGACCGCATGCAACCGGGCGTGCCGCGCGGCGCGCGGCACGCCTGCCGTCCGCCGCCATCGCGCACTACCGCACCGTCATGCGCCCGCGTCGAACCTGAACCCGAATCGCGCGACCGTTTCGATGCGCGCGGAAAAGGCGTGCGCGGCCAGCTTGCGCCGCAACCGGACGACCAGCGCATTGACCGTTTCGGGTTCGATGTCGGCATCGCCCCACGCGTAACGCAGCACGGCATCGCGCCCGACCGGCCGCCCCGCGGCGCGCAGCAGGCATTCGACGAGACGGAATTCCCGCGCGCTGAGCGCCAGCCTCCGCCCACGCTCTTCGAGTGCGCGTGTTGCCGTATCGAGCCTGACCGACTCACGCATCTCGATGACGCCCGCGCGGCGCCACAGCGCGCGCAAACGCTCGTGCAATTCCACGAACGAACACGGATGGGCAACGCACACATCACAGCCGGCCTGCAGCATCCGCGCGCGCTGTGCGGGTGTTGCACCGGCGACGATCGCGGCGATCGTCGCGCCTGCGGCCGATACGGCAAGTCGCGGCAATGCATCGAGGACCGCCGGACCGGCAGCCGCGTCGGGCGCAACGATCACTATTGCATCGAACCGGTCCTGCGTCGCCGCGAAGCAGCCGTCACGCCATTCCTCGACGCGCTCGACGCCGTGCGTGCTCTCGCGAAAGGCCTTGTCGAGCCGCGCGGCCTCCGGACTCGGCGGAGAAATCAGCAGGATGCGCATCGACCGTTTCCCAGTGCCGTCATGCAAGCGAGCGTGGCCAGCATTCGACCGTAATCGCCGCGCCGGCCGACTCCGCATCGCCGATCCGCAGCGCGAAACCGTGCACGTGCATCACCGCCGATACGATGCTCAACCCGAGCCCCGAGCCTTTCACATGACGCGTGCGCTCGCCGCGATAGAAGCGTTCGAGCACCGCGTCACGCTCGCCGGGCGGGATGCCCGGCCCACTGTCCTCGAGCCGGACGAGCGGGCCGCTCGGCGTCGCGCGGAGTATGGCGCGCACGCGACCGCCCGGCGGCGTGAACTTGATTGCGTTGTCCGCGAGATTGCTGAACGCCTCGAACAGCAATGCGCGGTCGCCATGAATACCGTCGACCGGTGCCGCGTCGAGCTCGAACGACACGTCGACGGCTTCGGCCAGCGGCTCGTAGAGCTCGCACACGTCGCGCAGCAATGCCGCGACGTCGACCGCGGCAAAGCCGCCACGCCGGCTCAGCGTACCGATCTCGGAGATGCGCAGCATCGCGCGAAAGCGCTCGAGCAACCGGTCGGTCTCGTCGCGCGCCGACGCCAGGAGTACCGCCGACGCGGGATCGTCCGCACAAAACGGCTGCTCGGCGAGTCGCGCCAGCATCGTATGCACGCGCGCGAGCGGCGTGCGCAGATCGTGCGCGATGCCGTCGCAGGTATGACGCACCTCGCCCATCAGTCGCTCGACTTCGTCGAGCATGTGATTCACGAGGTGCGCGAGCAGGTCGAGCTCGTCGTGGCGGCCGACCGGCAACCGCTTGCCGAGATCGCCCTCGGCAATCTGCCGCGTGGCGCGCCGGATCGCGGCGACGCGGCGCATCTGCCGCATGCCGAGCATGCTGCCGCCCGCGATGCCCGCGATCAGGATCATCACGCCGCCGATCACGAGCCCGCGAATCGCGACATCGCGGATCTGGATGAAATGCGACAGGTCGCGCGCGACGACCAGCGTCATTCCGTTGTCGCGGCGCACGGCCATCGCGCGCGTGATCCGTGCGGGCTGACCGTCGAGTGGTACGAGCGTGCGGTTCAGCGTGCGTCCGCCGCGATCCGTACGCAGCGCGGGCAGCGTCGCGATGTCGCCGGCAACGCGGCGCCCGGCCGCGTCGAACAGCCCGTAAAAACTCGTATGCATGTGTTCGTGCTCGAGCCGCCGATGGATCGCGAGCGGCAACTCGGCATCGGGAATCGAATCGAAATAGATCAGTTGCCACGCGAGCACCTCGTCAGTGTCGCGCGTCATCGTATGTGTCGCGGCGAAGCTGATCACGCCCGCGAGCAGCAGCAGCGAAACCGAGAAGATCGCCGCATACGCGCACAGCCAGCGAAACGTCGTCGTATGCCAGCGGCGTGTGAAGTTCGCCGCGCGAGCCGCATCCATCCGTGCCTCCGTTACGCGAGCATGTAGCCCGAACCGCGCACCGTCTGGATCATCGGGTTCGCGCCGGGCGGATCGATCTTCTTGCGCAGCCGGCCCATGTGAACGTCGATCAGGTTGGTACCGGGATCGAAGTGATAGCCCCATACGGCCTCGAACAGCATCGTGCGCGTGATCGTCTGGCCGGCGTTGCGCATCATGAATTCGAGCACGCGAAACTCGGTCGGCAGCAGCGGAATCTCGTCGGCGCCGCGGCGCGCGCAGCGCGAAATGAGGTCGAGCTCGAGCGCACCGACCTTCAACAGCGTCTGCTGCGGCACGCCCGACGCCTGCCGGCGGCGCAGCAGCACCTCGATGCGTGCGCTCAGCTCGCCGGAATCGAATGGCTTCGTCAGGTAATCGTCGCCGCCCGCGCGCAGCCCGCGGATGCGCTCGTCGACGTCGCCGAGCGCGCTCAGCATCAGCACCGGCGTATCGATGCCGACCGTGCGCATCGCGGTCAGAATCGCGAGGCCGTCAGCGCCCGGCAGCATCCGGTCAAGCGTGATCGCGTCGTACGATGCGCTCATCGCGCGCATCATCCCTTCGCGGCCGTTGTCGATCCAGTCGACCTCGAACCCGCGCGCGGTCAGTTCGCCGACGATTTCGTTCGCGGTCACCACATCGTCCTCGACCGTCAGTACTCGCATGCCTGTCCTCGCAATGAACTTCATGACGGGCGCACGCCATGCGCCCGCGGCTATCGTAGACGACGCGGTCGCCGTCCGGCGCTACATGAAGATAGCTTCATCCGGCGCCGGGCGCGCGCTCGTGAAACATGTTTCATCCGTGCGTCGCCCACCCCGTCGTGCGCTCCGCCTACGCTGACGTCATGCGGCATCGGGCCGCGAACACAGGAGCCACCGAATGAAACTATCGACTATCGTCGCCTGCATGCTGCTCGCATGCGCGAGCACCGCCGCGTTCGCGGCGCCACATCTGACGCCTCAGGAATGCAATGCCTATCCGTTCGTTCACACGGGCCATGAAGTCACGCGCGCGGACCTCGTGCGCGAGCTGACCGAACTCGAACAGGTCGGTTACGATCCGGCGCACGCGAGCCCCTACTATCCCGACGATCTCGACGGCGCGAAGCATCGGCTCGCCGCCGAGTACCGTACGGACTGCACGCATGCGCTGACGGCGGACGCGGGCTCGCACTGACAGGCTCGCGCAACGCGGCGGGAATAAAAAAGGCGGCACTCACGTGCCGCCTTTTCTTCATGAACGCACATGGATATCGACCACTGCGCCGCGACGCCGCTCAGCGCGACATCATGTTCATGCTGACGTTGTGCATCACCCACAGCGTGCCGACGATCAGGATCGCCGCGGTCAGCACCGTAT
Organism: Burkholderia sp. NFPP32; assembly: GCF_900119325.1. Classification (NCBI taxonomy): domain Bacteria; kingdom Pseudomonadati; phylum Pseudomonadota; class Betaproteobacteria; order Burkholderiales; family Burkholderiaceae; genus Burkholderia; species Burkholderia sp. NFPP32. Next base: position 300,278 of record NZ_FPJP01000005.1, read on the forward strand.
AGCTGAATGCCATCACGTTCCAGCGCTGGCCCGACGAACCGTTCATGTGCAGGAAGTACACGAGGTGCACGACGATCTGCACGAATGCCAGCACGGCCAACGCGATCAGCGACGCATGCGGCGACAGCACGCCGCCCATCACGAGGCCGAACGACGCGGCCGTGAGCAGCACCGACAGGATGAAGCCGGCGACGTAGCCGCCGACACTGCCGTGCCCTTCTTCGAGTTGAGACGAATGCGAATGGGCCATTTAGATCACGCTCGCGAGATAGACAAAGGAAAACACGCAGATCCACACGATGTCGAGGAAGTGCCAGAAGAGGCTCAGGCACGTCAGGCGCCGCAGGTCGCGATCGGTCAGGTCGCCGCCGCGGAACACGATCTGCCCGGCGAGCACGATCATCCACAGCAGGCCGGCCGTCACGTGCAGCCCGTGCGTGCCGACCAGCGTGAAGAACGCCGACAGGAACGCGCTGCGCTGCGGGCCTGCGCCTTCCGCGATCAGGTGCGAGAACTCGCGCAGTTCCATCGCGAGAAACGCCGCGCCGAGCACGAACGTCACCGCGAGCCACGCGAGCAGCGCGCCGCGCCTCTGCTTGTAGGCGGCGAGCATCGCGAAACCGTACGTGATGCTCGACAGCAGCAGCGCGGCGGTTTCCACCGCGACGCCCGGAATGTCGAACAGGTCTTTCGCGGCCGGCCCGCCCGCATACTGGTGGCCGAGCACCGCGAACGTCGCGAACAGCGCCGCGAAGATCACGCAGTCCGTCATCAGGTACAGCCAGAAACCGAACACCGAATGCGACGGCGGATGGTCGTCGTGCTCGAGCAGGGTTGCGCTCAAGGTTTTCTGCAACATCAGTTGGCCTCCAGTTCCACGTCGTCGACACGCGCAGGCACGCGCTTGGTCGGCTGCTTGTCTTCGATCTTCCGCACCGTCGACGCGGGGATGTAATAGCCGTCGTTATCGCGCGAGCTGTAGATCACCAGCGTCGCGACGATCCCGACGAGTCCGGCGATCGCGAGCCACCAGATGTGCCACACCAGCGCGAAGCCGAGCACCAGGCTGAAAATCGCGACCACGAGGCCCGCGCAGGTATTCGACGGCATATGGATATCGCGGATCGACGCCGGGTTCGGCCGGCCTTCGCCGCGCGCCTTCAGGTCCGCGTACGCGTCGAGCGTGCGCACCTGCGGGATCACCGCGAAGTTGTAGTCGGCCGGCGGCGACGAGGTCGCCCACTCCAGCGTGCGGCCGCCCCATGGGTCGCCCGTCGTGTCGCGGTATTCGGGCAGGTTGCGGTTGCGGATGCTGACCACCAGTTGCAGCAGCTGGCATGCAATGCCGATCGCGATCAGCACGGCGCCGAACGCGGCGACCAGCAGCCACGGATGCCAGGCCGGGTTGTCGTAGTGGTTGAGCCGGCGCGTCATGCCCATGAAGCCGAGCACGTAGAGCGGCACGAAAGCGACGTAGAAGCCGACCTGCCAGAACCAGAACGCGGCCTTGCCGAGCTTCTCGTTCAGCTTGAAGCCGAACGCCTTCGGGAACCAGTAGTTGAAGCCCGCGAGATAGCCGAACAGCACGCCGCCGATGATCACGTTATGGAAGTGCGCGATCAGGAACAGGCTGTTGTGCAGCACGAAGTCCGCGCCGGGAATCGCCATCATCACGCCGGTCATGCCGCCGAGCGTGAACGTGACCATGAAGCCGATCGTCCACAGCACCGGCGTCGTGAATTCGATCCGGCCGCGATACATCGTAAACAGCCAGTTGAACACCTTCACGCCGGTCGGGATCGCGATGATCATGGTCATGATGCCGAAGAACGCGTTCACGTTCGCACCCGAGCCCATCGTGAAGAAGTGATGCAGCCACACGAGGAACGACAGCACCATGATCGCGCAGGTCGCGTACACCATCGTCTTGTAGCCGAACAGCGGCTTCTTCGCGAACGTCGCGATGACCTCCGAGAAGATGCCGAACGCCGGCAGGATCAGGATGTACACCTCCGGATGGCCCCAGGCCCAGATCAGGTTCAGGTACAGCATCGCGTTGCCGCCGGCTTCGTTCGTGAAGAAGTGCATGCCGAGGTAACGGTCGAGGCCGAGCAGCGCGAGCGTCGCAGTCAGGATCGGGAACGACGCCATGATCAGCACGTTGGTGCAGAGCGCGGTCCACGTGAACACCGGCATCTTCAGCAGCGTCATGCCCGGCGCGCGCATCTTGATGATCGTCACGAAGAAGTTCACGCCGGTCAGCAGCGTGCCGACGCCCGAGATCTGCAGCGCCCACAGGTAGTAATCGACGCCTACTCCCGGGCTGAACTGCAGCTCCGACAGCGGCGGGTACGCGAGCCAGCCCGTCTGCGCGAATTCGCCGATCACGAGCGAGATGTTGATCAGGATCGCGCTGACCGCCGTCATCCAGAAGCTCAGCGAGTTGATGAACGGGAATGCGACGTCGCGCGCGCCGATCTGCAGCGGCACGATCAGGTTCATCAGGCCGACCATGAACACCATCGCCATGAAGAAGATCATGATCACGCCGTGTGCCGTGAAGATCTGGTCATAGTGGTGCGGCGGCAGGTAGCCGGGCGCGTTGTACGCGAGCGCGAGCTGCATGCGCATCATGATCGCGTCGGCGAAGCCGCGCAGCAGCATGATCAGCGCGACGATGATGTACATCACGCCGAGTTTCTTGTGGTCGACTGTCGTCAGCCATTCCGTCCACAGCCATTTCCACCGGCCGGTGATCGTCAGCGCGGCGAGTATGCCCAGCACGGCCAGCCCCATGAAGGCGCCGGCCACCATGATGATGGGCTGATCGAACGGGATCGCCGATAGTGTGAGTTTGCCGAACATGCGTTACCCCTTCGTGCCGCAGGCGGCGTCCTTCAGGTCGAGGACGTGGCCATCGTTGTATTTCGCGATGATGTTGTGGAAGAGCCGCGGATCGACCGACGAGAAGTAGCGCACGGGCGCCTTCTCGCTCGGCTGCGCGACGGTGCCGTACACGGTCGCGTCGAGTCGCTCCGGCGATGCCTTCACCTTCTGCACCCATGCGTCGAACTGTTCGCGCGGCTCGGCGAGCGTGCGGAATTTCATGTCGGAGAAGCCGCGGCCGCTGAAGTTGGCGGACGTGCCCGCGTAGTTGCCGGGCTCGTCGGCGATCAGGTGCAGGCGCGTCTGCATGCCGGCCATCGCGTAGACCTGGCCGCCGAGCTGTGGAATGAAGAACGAGTTCATCACCGAATCCGACGTGATGCGGAAGTTCACCGGCGTGCCCACCGGAATCGCGAGCTGGTTCACCGACGCGATGCCGAGTTCCGGATAGATGAACAGCCACTTCCAGTCGAGCGCGACGACCTCGACGTCGATCGGCTTCACCGACGACTCGAGCGGCTTGTACGGGTCGAGCTCGTGCGTGGTCTTCCACGTGAGCACGCCGAGGAACAGGATGATCAGCGTCGGCACCGCCCAGATCACGACTTCGATCGCGGTCGAGTGCGACCAGTTCGGCGCGTACGTTGCGTTGCGGTTCGATGCGCGGTAACGCCACGCGAACCACAGCGTCAGCAGGATCACCGGCACGACGACGATCAGCATCGCCCAGGTGGACGTCGCGATCAGCGCCTTTTCGGCTGCACCCACGCTTCCTTTCGGATTTAGTACATCTAAATTACAGCCTGACAGGCTCAGCGCCGCGCCGATTGACATCAGCGCCGACCAGCCTCTTGAAGCTCTTGTTTTCATCACACAGCCCGAGGGTCATTGAATCCGTTTTGCGTATGCCCGATGCGCATTCGATTCACGAAAGTGGCCGAATCATACGTCGCGCGGGTGCGATGAAAAACCGGTGGGTGCGACAAATCATCATTGCAAAATCTGCCGTGAGACACATTGTCGCGGGGCAATTTCACGCAGCCGGAAGCTGGCCCGGCGCCGCATGCGCCGGACCGCAATCGATGTATGCGCAACGACCGCATCGCCGTGCGGTGCGCCCCCGCCCTCGCGGCGTATCGCGATCAGCCGTGCGTCGATGCCATGTACGCCGGCTGCGCCCGCACGGGGCCGTCCGCTGCAGGCACCTTCGAACGACTGGCTTCGTCGATCAGCTTGCCGACGGTCGGATCGATCGCGTCGGTGAATGGTTTCGGATCGATGCCGACCGCCAGCACGACCAGCGCGAGCGACGCGAACATCGCGATCTCGCGACGGTTCAGGTCGGCGAGCTTCGCGATCCGCTGGCTCGCGACCTTGCCGAACACGACGCGCTTGAGCATCCACAGCGTGTACGACGCGCTGAGGATCAGCGTCAGCGCCGCGATCGCGCCGATCCAGAAGTTGAAACGGATCGCGCCCATGATGACCATGAACTCGCCGACGAACCCCGACGTGCCCGGCAGGCCGACGTTGGCCATCGCGAACAGCAGCGCGAAGGTCGCGAACCGCGGCATCACGCCCGCCACACCGCCGTACGCGGCGATCTCGCGCTGCTTCGTGCGATCGACGAGCACGTTCACGCACAGCAGCATCGCGCCCGCGACGAAGCCGTACGACACGAGCTGCACGATCGCGCCTTCGACGCCGATCCGGTTGAACAGGAACAGCCCGAGCGTGACGATGCCCATGTGCGCGACCGTCGAGTACGCGAGCAGCTTGCCGAGATCGGTCTGCGCGAGCGCGATCAGGCTCGCATAGACGATCGCGAACAGCGACAGCGCGATCACGGCCGGTGCGAAGAAGTGGCTCGCGTCGGGCGTGATCGGCAGCGCGAAGCGCAGGAACCCGTACCCGCCGAGCTTGAGCATCGCGAGCATCAGCGCGGCACCCGTCGGGCCGTCCGTATACACGTCGCTCAGCCACGTATGAACCGGCCACATCGGCACCTTGACCGCGAACGCGGCAAAGAAGCCGAGGAATACCAGCAACTGCGGTGCGAAACCGAGCTGCAGCGTGCGCCACACGGCCAGGTCGAACGTATGCGACTGCGCGTACAGGTACAGCATCGCCATCAGCAGCAGCAGCGAGCCGGCGAACGAGATGAAGAAGAACTTCACGGCCGCATACACGCGGCGCTCGCGCCCCCACGTGCCGATCAACAGGTAAAGCGGAATCAGCGTCGCCTCGAAGAAGATGAAGAACAGCAGCCCGTCCTGTGCGGCGAACACGCCGACCATCAACCCCGACAGGATCAGGAACGACGCGTAGTACTGCGCGATACGCACCGTGACCGACTCCCACGACGCGATCACCACCACGAGCGTCGTGAATGCGGTCAGCACGACGAGCCACAGCGACGCGCCGTCGATGCCGACCCGCCAGCCCGAATTGAACGCCGCCAGCCAGTTGCGGCTTTCGGCGAACTGCATCGCGGCCGAATGCGCATCGAAACCGGCGACCAGCGGGACGACGGCGACCAGCCCCGCCAGCGCACCGGCGAGCGCAATCAGTCGTGTCCGGCGCGGATGATGGTCGGAACCGGCGCGCAGCACGCACGCGCCAAACAGGATCGGAACCCAGATGGCCAGGCTCAGGAAGGGAAAATCATGCATGTCAACAAGGCCTTGATGAGGTCGCGCACTGCATCGGGGACAGGCGAAACGAAAGGAACGAAATCAAATCGACAGATAGATTTCGTGAATCGCCAATGTTGGCAAAATGTAAAGCGGTATCACGGGAAAACTTGATGCCGCTCAAGCGCAATCGGGTTAACCAGCATAAGGCGATCGATTATTTTTTGCAGCGCAGCAGCGCATCGATTTTCAGCGTCGGCGCAGAATGCTGATTTTTATGAGTAATTTTTTGTATTGCTCGACGAGGGATGTCGTGGAAATCGACGCAGCGCCGCAATTTTGGCGTCAACGCATCGTTTCGGAGGGCCGGGGCGCGCTGGGTGACGTCGCGTCGGGCAGTGATCGCACAGCGCTTCCTGCCTTACATGACCACTTTCATTTTTATTTCATTCGGCGTTGCCCGATGCAGATCGGGCGCGCATGGCCGCTCCACCGTTCGGCGCCGTTCAGGCATCGCATCGTTCATGTTCCCGGCCGCTAGCGTTGATGACTCAGGCGGTCCCGTACGCGCATCGTCAGGTTGTGTTGTGCGAGAAAATGGACGAAGCGGCTGTCGCGCGTTGCATAGACCGGCGATGACGCGAGCGTCGTCGCATCGACGATATGGTGCGAATCGATCATGCCGCTTGCGGCGGGCAGCGACGACTTCGACGTCTGCGTTGTGACGATCGCATCGTAACCGCGTGCGACATCCGGCAGCGCGTGCTGGTCGGACACGACGGAGAACGGATCGAGCACGAACAGAAATGCGCCCGGCTCCATCGCGACGAGCTGCGCGATGATCGCGTGGTACTTGTGCAGGACCTGCTGGCGCTCGCCATACACGTGCATGCCGTCGACCATCGCATGCCGGTAGCCGTGCAGCCGCGCGTAACGCTCGTGGTTTTCGACAAGTTCGTCGACAGGTCAATGAGAGAGGACTGTCAGAACGGAATGCGGGCTGGCCAAGAGCGTCACCTTGAGTCGCGCCAATCGATACGCAATATGTAGCGCGTTACCGCCGCTCAAGTCGAGCACTCATTGCCTGACTGGCTGCCTCGGCCAATTCCGCCTGCGGATGAGATCCGGCTGCATCGAATGAGTTGTGCGTGGATGCAGCGGAAAAAGAAAAAGCCCCGCAAGTCCGAGAACTTGCGGGGCTTTGTCACCGCTTTTGGCGGAGACGGAGTCCGACCGACCCGAAGCTACCGGGATCCAAGGACGTCTACATCCACTTGAATTTAAAGACATTTCCGTTCCAATTTAGCTTTGGAAGGCTACTTGAATCTCCCCAAGTCGCCTGATAAGGTATAGGTACCGGTGTATGTTTACGGGGCGCCAGATGAATCTAACCGTAGGGCAAATTTCGAAGATTCCCACGAAGCCCGGCCTTCTGGGCGACGGTGGGGGCCTGTACTTGCAGTTGCGCGAGCAAGCAGACGGCAACTGGTCTAAAGCCTGGGTGTTCCGATACCGCGACCGGGTGGTTATGGGGAAAGACGGTAAAGGCAAGCTGCGAACCGTTGGCCTGGGGCCGCTATCCAAGGTGCCTCTTAAGGCGGCACGCGACAAGGCGCACGAGTTCCGCAAGCTGCTTGATCAGGGCGTCGATCCGCTGCGGGCCAGAGACGCGGCCAAGCGGCAGACCGAACTGGCCGCGGCGGCAGACCGAACTTTCGACCAGTGCGCAGCCGAATTTCTTGCCGACAACCCGAAGAACGGAACCGCGTGGCAGAACACCCTCGCCACCCACGTCAGTCCCGTGATTGGGCAACTGCCGGTCGCCAGCATCGACACGCCCCACGTGCTCAAGGTGTTGAAGCCGATATGGTGGGAGCTCAACGAGACGGCCTCTCGTGTTCGCAGCCGGGTGGAAGCAATCCTCGGGTACGCCACGGTGCACGGTTACCGCAAGGGCGACAATCCGGCCCGTTGGAGGAACCACCTCGCCCTGGTGCTGCCTGCTCCCGCCGACGTCCAGCAAGAGAAGCCGCAGCCGGCGCTGCCCTACCCCCGTATCAACGAATTCGTGGTCGCATTGCGACAGCGCCCCGGGCTCGCTGCTCGTGCACTGGAATTGCTGATCCTCACTGCCGTTCGAAGCGGCTCCCTGCGCGCCGCCACCTGGGATGAATTCGACCTCGAGCGCGCGGTGTGGACGATTCCCACCGATCACATGAAAGGAAAGAAGTCGAAGCGCACAGAATTCAAAGTGCCCCTGCCAGAGCGGGCGGTTGAGATCGTCCGCGATCTGGCACGGCATAAGGCCGGCCCGTACGTGTTCCCAGGCACCGAGCCAGACGAAGAGATGTCGGACGCTACCTTGCTAGCGGTCATCAAGCGCATGAACGGCGAAAAACTGAAGGACCCGCCCCCACCCGTCTGGGCCGATCCTAAGCAGGACAACCGGCCGATCGTAGTGCACGGCTTCCGGTCGACGTTCAGCGACTGGGCGGCGGAAATGACGGCGTGGCCACGCGATCTGCGCGAGATGGCACTGGCGCACACAATCGACAACAAAGTGGAAGCGGCCTACCGCCGCGGCGACCTCTTCGAGAAACGCCGACGGCTGATGGACGAGTGGGCCGCGTACTGCGAAGTCAAGGCGCCGGCGTCGACGGACAACGTGCATGCAATCCGTGCAGTCGGCTGACGTTACGAAAATCGCTACAACGAGCAAAAATAGTTTGCGCTGGATTTTCTTGGCTTGCTATAGTCGGCGCACGCTACCAGGACGGATACAGCGATTGACGCCGGGCCCCCTGAGTGCCGATGCGTGGTAGCCGCGTCGAATTTTAGGATAAGCTCGAGCAACGGACGCTCCGAAATGATCACATTGTGATCGTTCGGGGCGTTTCTCGTTTACGGCCTTCGAACGATCGCACTCGTTCAAAGGAACGTCCGTGAACTTTCTCGACCTCAAGCAGGTGATGAGCAAGACCCGCGCGAGCCGGCCTTACATCTATCTGCTCATCAGTCGCAACGCATTTCCGAGGCCCGTAAAATTCGGCTCCCGCTCCGCATGGATCGAAACTGAAGTGGAAGAATGGATGCGCGCCCGCGTTGCCGAACGCGACGCAAAGGGGGCGCAGCATGCCTGAGAAAGAAACAGGCCGCGATGTTCCATACGCATCGCGGCCCCAGCAAAACACAGCGTACGGCGATTCAGATTCTGTCCGTATCACGGATGACGATCGATCGTTGCGCACCCATCTGAATCAATGGATGGTGCATGGCGCGCCGCCTGAGGTCGACGTCATCGACGTCGAGACGGAGGGCAACCGCTGCCAGCTCAGCGTGTTCATCGGTAAGCCGCATCTGTTCCGCCTCGACGTGTTCATCTTGGGCTGGCGACCGCTGGTCGACGCGACGCTGACCTTGACGGCACTGGACGAACTCGCCGACGCCGCGCAATGTGGCGATGCCGAGGGCGTCCACGTCGCCTACGAGCGTGTGCACAAGCTGCTGAGCGATCCTCGCAACTGGATGCGTGCCGTCCCGCCGACAGCGGAAATTTTCATCGACGCGTGCCGTTTCCGTGACGATGTGAAGGAGGCTACATGAGCTTGCGTGAACAAGCCCTTTCACTCGCGCAGCACCGCGGGTTCAACGTGTTTCCGCTCGCGCCCGGGTCCAAGAAGCCGCCGCACGGAAGTAACGGATTCAAGGACGCGACGCGTGACGCGCACCGCATCCGCCAAGCGTTCAGCACGGACAATTTCAATATCGGCATCCGATGCGATGTGTGCAACGACACGAACATCTTCGTGCTCGACATTGATGGGCCTGAAGGTGAAGCCGCGCTAGCCGATCTCGTCGCCGCGAATAAGCCCCTCCCAGCAACACTCGAAAGTCAGACGCGCCGCGGCCGGCACATGATCTTCTACGCAGCTGGCCCAGTTGGCAGCTCGGTGTCGAAGGTTGGCAACCACATCGACGTGCGCGGACACAACGGCTATATCGTGGCGCCGGGCTCAACCGTCGACGGCCACACCTATCGGTTCATCGACCCTCACAAACGAATTCAGCGCGCGCCCGAGTGGCTGTATAGGCTCGTACGCGGCGCTGGGGCAACCGCAGAAGCAACGCCGGCCGATCGCGCGCCACTCCAGGGGGGTCGATGCTGATCGCGCGCAGCAGCGCGCCATTACATACTTGTCGACGGCCCCGGCGGCAATCGAGGGCGAAGGTGGCGACACCATAACCTACAAGGTGGCAGCCAAGCTGAAGGACGTCGGCTGTACACAGCAGCAGGCGGTAGAGCTCATGGTTGAGCACTGGAACGAACGCTGCAATCCGCCGTGGGACGCCGATGAACTTTCGGTCAAGGTGGCGCACGCGTTCAAGTACGGGCAGGAGCCGCCGGGCAGCATGGCAGCCGAAGCCGTGTTCGAGAAAGTCGAACAGCCGGTGAAACCGACCCTGCCGCCCCTCTATGTGACGCGCGTGGCGGATGTGCAGGCACGCCCTATCGAGTGGCTGTGGCCCAACGTATTCGCGCTCGGCAAGCACAGCATCATCGCCGGGCAGCCTGGGCTCGGCAAGTCGCAGCTGTCGATTTATCTGGCTGCGGCGGTGAGCGTTGGGGGCACGTTGCCTGACGGCTCGAAATGCCCGCAGGGTGACGTAGTGATGCTCACGATGGAGGATGACATCGCGGACACCATTCGGCCGCGCCTGGAAGCTGCAGGCGCTGACCTGAATCGCGTCTACGTGCTCGACGGCGTGCCCGAGAAGCTGAAAAACGGACAGGATGGGATGCGCGCCTTCGACCTGACGCGCGACGTCCATCTGCTCGGTCAATTAGCCGACAAGCTGTCGGACTTGCGTCTGATCGTCGTCGATCCGATTAGCGCCTTCATGGGCGAAACGGACAGCCACAAGAACGCCGACGTGCGCGCCGCACTCTCGATGATCTCGAAGCTGGCCGAATCACGCCGCGCCGCACTGTTGTCTATCAGCCACTTGAACAAGTCGTCTGAATCGAATGCACTGAACCGCGTGACCGGCTCTGGTGCGTTCGCGGCGCAAGCGCGGGCCGTCTACATCGTGGCCCGTGATTCGGACGATGACACTATGCGCACCATGAGCCCGGCAAAGAACAACGTGGGCGATGATCGCACGTCGTTTTTTTTCACGGTCGAAGGCGTGACACTCGACAGCGGCATCGCCACGTCGAAGGCAGTGTGGCAAGAACGCACCGAAGAACGCAGCGCAGATGAAGCACTCGATAAGAAAAAGACACGCGACACGGATACCGCCGTGGGACGCGCGGCACGCTTCGTTCACGAGCAACTGCAAGGCGGGCCGAAGCCGGGCAAGGAAGTGCAGTCCGCCGCGAAAGATGCGGGTATCAGCGATAAGACGCTGCGCCGCGCACGTGAAGCCCTGGGCGTCATCACAAAGAAAGCCGAAGGCTCGAAAAACGGCGAATGGATGTGGATTTTGCCGGGCTCAACCGCTGATTTAGCCGGCGCAAAGACAGCCGGCGACATCTTCAGCTGAGTATCGACGCGTCGATGCACAGGCCGCCTTCGGGCGGCTTTTCCACACTCGTGATGCCCATACACCCGACGCACGGGCAAGTTGGGCAACTTGACCGCAAACCCTTGCGGGCATTGACATCCACGTGTTGACCATCCTGGGCAACACGATCAGCGGACCATGGGCAAGTTGACAGCCACGAGTTGCCCACCATTTTCGTGTTGCCCGTGAACTTGCCCACCCTCTCGTCAGCCATGGGCAACACGTAAACACACCACCACATAGGGGTTAGAGAGAGTGTGTGTGTCGTGTTGCCCATGTTGCCCATAAATCTGGGATGACATCATCCGGCGCACGCTTGAGCTCCTGCCGCCCCACGTGGGTGAGACTGGCATTGCGCCCGCAATGGCATCGCCGTGCGCGAGGCGCTCGGTGCAACGCTCTCGACCGGTACGACGGAACGGCCTTCCGCAAGCCGTGGCCGATCGGCAAGGCTCGCCGCGCCGCTGGCCCCGTTACCTGCACCTGTACCTACACACCAGCGCGCCGAACGCGACCAGTGTGCGACCAGCGAGCGCCCTACCCTGGCCGCAGCCTTGATGCACAAGCCTGCCCAGCCTACGGCCTTCTGATGCTCAATCAAACGCCCTGCACGTTCGTGTTACGAGGCCCTGCAGCGCTGTGCGCTGCGTCGACGTCGAGGCGACCCAGGGAGCGCAGATGGGACCCGTCGACCCTCCGGGGGGCGCCGGTGCCGGGTGGGGCCGGAATTCGGCCGGCCGCGTGCATTGTCGGGGGCAAGTCCCCGCGCGATTTTAGATTTCATCCTGACGGCGAAAACAACTTGTCAAGGACTACAAAATTTTTCTTGTTTACGGGGCTGCAAATCGGCATAATGAATTCACGGAAAGTTGTTTATTTTCAATGTGTTACGAAAATCGTAACAACCAAGGAAACCGCCGATGTTCGGAAAGCAAACCCCGGAAAGGCTCGAGCAGACAATCGCTGCGTTGTCGCACGAGCAGCAGGTTGCCGAGCAGTCCGCCACCGCAGCGCGAGGCGCCTATGCCGATGCTCTGCTTGAGGACGGCGTAGGCTCGCCTCGGGTCGCGGCCTTGCTGCGTGAGGCCGGCGACGCCCGTGAACGTGCGGACGCACTGCGCGGCGCGCTTTCGGTGGCACAGCAGCGTTACGACGAAGCCGTTGCCGCCGAGCAGGCGGCCGCGCGGAAAAGCCGTCGGAAGGATGCCGCGCGCCTCGCTGCAGTTCGGGCCGACAAGATGGCCACGGTTGCTGCAGCGGCAGCCGCGCTTGCAGATGCATACAGTGACCTCATGCAGGCGAACACCGATCTACGCGTCGCACTCGATGGTGCCGCAAGTATCGACATGGAGGCAGCCCACTTGGGCGAGTCGCAGCTGGCAGGCGACGTGCGAACCGAGCTCGCGCGTCTTGGCTGTTCGTGGGCGGCGCTGGTTCCGGAACCGCGCCTTGTTGAGTCGCTGGATGTGAAGGCAAAACGCATCGGTGCGTGGCTGCAGACGACTCTGGGAGCCGCATGATGGACGACATCCAAACGACTGGCGCAGAGAGCGTCGAGCAGACGATGGCCGCGGCGCTTGTCGACCGCGGCGTGTGGACGCGGGAACAGGCCGACGCGATGCTCGCCGCCGATGCGGTAGCCGGCCCCGATCAGGGTTTCGATCCGCTCGTTGCAGCATCCAAACCCACCGCCCCGCCGCAAGGTGTCGACCCGATCGACGCTGCCGTATTCACCGGCCCTGACAATGCGGCTGCGTATAACTTCGGCGCCGTAGACCCCAGTGTCCAGGTCGACCAGGCCCAAGACATGGCCGTGCGCCAGTTATTTGTGAGCGAAGGCGTGCCGGCCAGCATCGGGAACCACATCGGGCAATTGTGGAACGCCGCCGCCGCCAATCCGCCGACTACTGAAGAACGCAACGTCGCCACACAGCAGGCGGAGCTCGTGCTGCAGCGCCAGTGGGGAAACGACTACGAGGCGAATTTGAAGGCGGCGCAGCAGGAGGTTCAACGCATGTCGAGAGCCAATCCGAACCTCCACGACATGCTCGAAGTGAGCGGACTCGGCTCGAATCCGTGGCTCATCACGACCATCTTCAACTTGGCGAAGGCTCGGGGGCGCGCATGAACCGGTTCTACCCGCGTTGCCAGTTCCACGGCGGACGGCTTGAACGTACCGGCCTGCTGGCTTTCTGCGGTGCGCCGTCGGTTCCCTGTTCGTCGTATTGCAGTCTCCACCATGCGCGCGTCTGGGTTGCGATGTCAGCGCGTGTTGTCGAGCGCGTTGAGGTTTGACGATGCCGCGCCTTGTAAAGCTGAACGATCGCCATCTCAAGTACATCGATGGCCGACTCGCGGGCAAGTCCGGCCCAGTGGCGGCGCGGGAAGCGGGGTTCTGTGAAAGCCGCGCCAGTGACCTTGCGCGCAATCCGTTGATCGTGGCCGAACTCGACCGGCGCCGCGCCGAGCTGCGCGAGAAGGCAGGCTACGACTTCGACGCAGCGATGAAAGAACTTGAAACGGCGGCGGCGTTCGCGGTGCAGACGAAGAACGCAACCGCACTCACCCGCGTGGCCGAACTGCGCATGAAGCTAGCGGGCCTTCTGAAGGACAAAGACCCGAATGCCGGCGCCGGAAATGTGACGTTCGTCATCAACGGAGTTACACCGCAGGCGCCCCGCGCGGAGATTGCAGACAATGAATAACCGCGTCATCTCGTTCGCCCCCCCTGGCCCGAAAGCCCGCGCTTTCATGGAAAGCATGGCCGACGTGCGTGTGCTGATGGGCCCCGTCGGCTCTGCCAAGTCCTCCACCGCAGTAATGACGATCCTGATGTTGTCATCCCTGCAACCGATCGGGCCGGATGGTAAGCGCCGCTCGCGCTGGGCAGTGATCCGCCCGACGTATCGGGACCTGGTGGGCGCAACCATCAAGACGTGGCAGTCATGGCAGCCGCACGACTTCGGCCGCGTGACTATGGGCTCACCGATCGTCCACAACATCAGCACGTCGGATCTGGAAATCGAAGTGCTGTTCTTCCCGCTCGATCGGCCCGAAGATGCGGAGAAGCTGCGCTCGTTTGAGTTCACGGGTGTATGGTTCGACGAGGTATCAGAGGTTCCCTTCGAGATCATCCAGGCAGCACTCGGGCGTGTCGGCCGCTATCCGAGCGTGCGCGACGGCGGGTGTTACTGGTCGGGGCTGCTTCTCACGTCGAACATGACCGACCCGGACCACTGGGTGCACGAGAAGCTGATGAGCTGCCCGAAGTCGTGGGAGTTCTTCATCCAGCCCGGTGGTATGGAGCCCGACGCGGAGAACGTGAATAACCTCCCGCGCGGCTATTACCAGCGCCTGCTCGACTCCAACGACGAGGATTGGTGCCGCCGCTTCGTGCATGCGCAGTTTGTTGCGCAGCGGATCGGTAAGGTGGTCTACCCGGCGTTTCGGGACACCTTCCACGTTCCACAGAACGACATCATGCCGGCACTGAATCTTGGCGTGGTCCTTGGTATCGACTTCGGACTGACGCCCGCCGTGGCCTTCCTTCAGCAGCAGGCCGATGGCCGCGTGGTCGTCTTCGATGAATTGGTGGCGACCGACGCCGGTATCAGCCGGTTCGCCAAGACGCTCGACACGTACTGGAAGCAGCACTACTCGCACCTGACCGTGATTGGCGCATACGGTGACCCCGCAGGCAGCGCGCGCAGCACGGACACGGAGCGCACCGCGTTCGACGTCCTAAACGCCAATACACCGTGGCGGTGGCGCCCGGCGAGGACGAACGAGATTACGCTGCGCACGGAAGCCGTGACGTTCTTCCTGGAAAAGGCGGTGGACGGATACCCAGGCTTCCAGCTATCGCCTAAGTGCAAGACGCTGCGCGGTGGGTTCAATGGGAAGTATTGCTTCCAGCCGGTGCAGTCGGGTAACGGTACGCACTTCCACGATACGCCGACGAAGAACATGTACAGCCACATTCAAGACGCGCTGCAGTACGGCGTGCTTGGACTGGGCGGCGCGGAACTGGCAGTCGGGAAGGAGCGCCGACAGGGTTCGCGCGTCCGCCAGGCTACCGACGTCGACTACCCCCTCCTTGGTGACGATCGCCCGCCCGAGCGCAATCCGATGAAAGTTGGTGTGCGTTGGGGCGAGCCGTCGCGCGAAACGTACCGAAATGAACGAGAGAACCGCGAGAGGGTTGCTCGCGGTACCGACTACGACATCTTCAGTTAAGGGGCGTATATGCGCGCAGACAGTCAAGTCTACTCACTCGGCGCCGCACTATCCGCGACCGGTGCCGGCATCCCGATCCGCGGAGGCTATTACGCGTTCGTCGCGGACGGTACTGCCGGCGGCGCCACCGTTTCCCTGCAGGCACAGTTGCCCGATGGAACCTGGGGGGCCGTGGCAGCGTTCGGTGGCGCTGCGATTCAGACGACGGCCACGCTCCCTTACGTCGCGACGCCCATCCCGCTGCCTGCATGTGTGGTGCGCGCTGCCGTCAGCGGCGGCACCGGCGTATCAGTCAATGCATCGTTGGCAGGCATCGGTTAATCGGAGGATTCGATGAGTGACCAAGACAACATGCCAGGTCAGGATATTCCGTCGGGCCTCGCTCAGATCAAGCAATTTCGAGCCGCCGGTTTTAGCTCCGATGAAATCGACGAGTGGCAAACGAAGCAAATGAGGCAGTTGTACACCGCGGGATTTTCAATGGATGAGATTGCGGCCCATTTCGGAGTGAACGCCCCGCGAGACACGTGGCCAGCAGAATCGACGGGGAATAGCGAAATGAGTGTGGGGCAAGCTGTTGAGGCGGGTTGGCAAAGCTCTGTTACTGGACTTGTAGCCCGTGGCAAAGCGCCGGACGTTTCGATGCAACCGGGGCAGCCTTGGTATAAGCGCTTCGCCGCCAATGTCGCGCAGTTCGCCGGAGACGCGCCAGCAGCCGTAATCGGCGCCGCTGGCGGTGCTCTGGGTGGTTCGGAAACCGGCCCTGGTGCGGCGGTTACAGCTATGGCCGGAGCATTCGCCCTACCTACAGCATTGCGAATGACCTTGATGGATGCTTATGTGAAAGGCGACTTTAAGTCACCTTCTGATTTTTGGGATCGGTTTGAGCCCATTCTTGGCGAAACTCTGAAGTCCTATATAACAGGCGCTGCCGCTGGCGCCGCTACGGGGGCCGTTGGAAGTGCATTAGCGCAATCAGCGCCTGCCGTACGATCGCTTGCACAAAGTGCAGCAACTGTAGGGACGGCTACTACGGTTGGCAAAGCACTCCAACCGAACTCATCGCAACGATAGTTTTTCCTCAACCTGGAGCCCCCAATGGATAAGGCCCGCAGCACGTATAGGACACGACATGACTGTCTCGTCTTCCACTTCGCGGGCCGATTACAACGGCAACGGTGCCACCACACTGTTCCCCGTGCCGTTCTATTTCCTCGACCCGACCCACATCAAGGTTCAGCGAACGGATTTCAGCACCACGCCCCCGACCACGGCACTGCTGGTTCTCAATTCCGACTACACCGTGTCCGGCGCGGGCGTGCAACAGGGCGGATCAATCATCACCGCGATAGCACCAACTGCAGGTCAGCGCATCACGATCCTGCGCAATGTCCCGTTCACGCAGCTGACCCATTACGTTCCGAACGATCCGTTTCCGGCCGCCACGCACGAACAAGCGCTGGATCAGCTGACGATGGAAGTGCAGCAGATCAATGAAGTAGCCACGCACGCGCTGTCGTTCCCCACCTACGAAACCCCGCAGGCAACTGTCCCGCCTGCGTCCATTCGTGCAAGCACGATGCTAGGGTTCGACGCGAACGGAAACGCAACATACCTGCCGGTGCCCTCGAGCGTCGGCGCCGGCGATCTGCGCACGGACGTTTTCACCGCCGGCGTGGACTTTACGTCTGGCGTGTCGGCCAGCGTTACGTTGTCGCGGGCGCCCGGCACGGTCAACAACATCAGCATTCACTTCGATGCTTCGTGGCAAGGCCCGGATCAGGTATCGTCGTTGAATGGCGCGGTCCTGACTTTCACCGCCCCCATTCCGGTAGGCGTGCAGAAGGTCTACGTGACGTCCGGCACGACTGTTTCGCTCGGGGCGCCGTCGATCGGCTCGGTTACGGACGCTATGACGGCAGTCGGTTCGGGTCTGTATAACCGCGTGCACGATTACATCAGCGCGAAGGATTTAGGGTGTGTCGGGGACGGTGTGCACGACGACACGGCCGCGATGCAGGCCGCGTTCAACGAGGCTAATGAGCGCGGCAAAGAGCTGTTCATCCCGGCGGGCACTTACCGTCTCACTGACGCAATCAATATCGACAACTCGGGCCAGTCCACATTCCCGCAGCTTCGAATCTCGGTGCGCGGCGAGGGGCCGCAGAATTCTGTCCTGCATTGGGACAACGGCCCGCAAGGCGGTCTTTCAATCGTCGGCTCAATCACGGGAATCGCCGCGACGTCTATGCAAACGTTTCGGGATTTCAGTGTTATCAAGGATGACGGGCAGTCCATTGGAATGTTTTTCAAGTCGCACGCGCATCTGCTGTTGGAAAACATTTGGATCCTCGGCTGGAGCACGGGCATTGATTACGAGGATGTGCAGGAATCGATCCAGACCAACGTCGACGCGCAATACAACGTGACCGGTTTGCATGCGGCGCGGCTGAACTTCTCATTGCCGAATGCGCTGTCGTTCTACAACTGCACGTATGGCAATAACAAGCAAGCCGGTATCGATGCGATCAACGTCAACACGTTCACGTATATCGGTGGGTCGATCGAATCAAACAACGACCTCACGGGGTCCACGTACAACCCGGTATGGGGCTGTCGGCTGCTGACGGATAGCAACGCCGTGAACGAAGGCACCGCGAGCGGTACCTTTGTTGGCACCTACTTCGAACGTAACGGCAGTGCGACGGATGGCATCGGCAAAGCCGATCTCTGGTATGCGAATTACGCAACGGAATCGACGCTTGTAGTCAAAGGCTGCACATTCAATCGCGGCACCACGTTCGGTACCAATCAGATCCTGATCGATACGGTCGGCGGTCGGCGGCATAAGGTTGTGCTCGAAGGGAACGGGCATAGCGCGCCCCCTATGGGCGGCTATCCCGGCGCGTCACCGTCTCGACCGTACGTGAAGGTGTACAACCCGGCCGATAAGGTTTCCGTGGTGGATTTGGCAAATTTCTACCAGAGCTCAATCGAAGCGCCGAATTACGCGGGCGCAGGCGGTATGCCGGCGTCGGTGGTTTGTGCGGAATCGAATCTCGGCGGTTGGGTGCGCTTCAACGGCCTCACGTGTGAAATTGCGAAGTCGTTCGGAGTGCTTTCCGTAACGAAGACGGGGACCGGGGCCTATACCGTAACGTTGGCGCAAGCCCAGCCGTCGCCCGGATCGCGGGCGTATTTCGGTAGCGTGACCGGAGGGTTCGGACTCCCGCAGGTACCGACCGAATCGGCCTCCCAAGTGAATGTTGTCGCCGTCAACGCAGCAGGCATCCCGACCGATTTCGCGGTTGTCACGCTGTGCTGGGCGGCAGACTCGGCCGCATGACTACGACGCGCTGACCATTTCCCACCTGACGAAGGGCACACAATGAATAAGATTCTCATCGGCGCGTTGCTCGCGCTGACCGCGGCCGCGAATGCGGCCACGATGGTTCCGTCGACGCTCATCAACTGGATTTCCGTTCCGACCTGGCCCTCGGTGTCGGCCGGCACCGTTTTCGCCGGGCCGGCCGCCGCATCTGGCGCACCGACGTTCCGAGCGCTCGTGGGGTCGGACCTACCTGTCGTGACCGTCGCGAAGGGCGGAACTGGCTGCACCGCAGCATCCGGCACATGCCTCGACAACATCACGGGTTTCGCGTCGACCGGATTCCTGAAGCGCACGGGCGCCGGGGCGTACGCTTTCGTGGCCGATCCGCTGCCGGTGGCAAACGGCGGCACTGGTTCAACGACAGCAGCCGCGGCACGAACCGCGCTCGGCGCAGCGGCCAGTGGCGCGAACACCGACATCACGAGCTTGAGCGCGCCGGCCCTTGGCGCGGCCACGGCCGCCACAGCCACCGCCGGCACGAACACGACGCAAGTGGCGACGACGGCATACGTGCAGACCGCGCTCACGGGCGGCACCAACGCGGGGGCCTTCACCACGTTGAAAGGCAGCTCGCTCGCGCACCTGAAATACAACAATACGAGCGCGCAGAGCATTCCCAACTCGGCCTATACGACGGTCACGACATGGACATTGGTCTACGACGCGAACAGCAATTTCAATGCGTCGACCGGCGTGTTCACGGCGCCGGCCACCGCGTATTACCGCGTCAGTTGTCAGCTTATGTGGGGAGCGATGACGGTGTCATCTTCCAACGTCCTCGCAGCGGGACTTTTCATCGGCGCAGCCGGAACGCCGGACAGTGCTGGCTATGCTCCGGCTGCGGCATCCACTTCGAACAATGCAGTGCAGGCCAACGCCACGCTATCGCTGACATCAGGCAACACGGTGGCGTGCAAGGCGTTCCAGAACAGCGGTAGCGCTGTCGCGCTGTCCAGCTCAGCGCCGCAGGTGCAGATCGTCATCGATCAATTACCGTGAGCGGGCGCTGGCGCCAAGCACTGGCCGTTCTCGACAATGCATTAACGGCTCACGCGATCTCCACCGCCACAGGAGCGGGGAATCCGAGGTGGGCGTGCACATGCCTGGTGTTGGGCTTCGGCAGTGGCTTTCGTTCAGTCACCTGTCCGAATTAGCGTTCCGTGTTGCTACATTCGCAACACGTTGCGAATGTAGCAACAAATTCCACACAATCTACGTATGTTAGAATTTTATTGCTCAAATACCGCTCAACACCTATGATTACTTCACGGTCACTAGACAGACCGGATAGGCCAATCGGGGGTTGATCATGAAGCGCGAGCAATGGGAAGAAACCAATGATTCGTCTGACGAGTTCTATTCGAACGAGGTGTTGGCGGGCGGCTTGTGGACTCGGATCGAGATGGAGCAGATCCGCGCCGGTGACTGGTTCCGGTACGACGTCCCGCGCGACCACGAATTTTTCGGGTTGATGTTCCAAGCCGCCGACGATGCCTTCAGCGACCGCACGGGAGTTCACGTCAAGGCTGCCAAGGTTGAGCCCGACCGATCGCGCATCAGGACGGGCAAGGCTTCAGACCGTTCGTGCGTCCAGGTGTAGGAATCACCTGCGCAACCGCGCCGCGCTGGCTTTGTGGCTTGCGCGGCGCTTCACTTTAGGGGATGGGAAATGGAACGACCGCTTAATCTGCTGCCCGAGGAAGCCGCCGAGCGCCTACGGGTGTCGAAGAACACCCTTTCAAACTGGCGCGTCCAGGGGCACGGGCCCAAATTTATAAAGATGGGCCGGAAAGTTTTGTACCCACTTGCCGAGCTCGAGGCATTCGAACGAGAGCATCTACAGTCAAACACGACTGGCGTTCGGGACAGCGCGCGTTGACTGTACGTTTCCGGCATGCGAACGTCCCGCCAGCCAGAGCTCGCTGCGACACACGGCAAATAACGATAACTTTCGGGGATCAAGAATGAGAACAACGGGATTGGCTGCGGTAGCGGCCGTGCTTGTACTGGCGGGGTGCGCGACGAAGAACTATGGGCGGATGGGCAGCCTGACCGACTACGAACGCAACACCATGAGCTGTCGGGAGATCGATTTGGAGATCGCTCGCGTCGACGGATTCGCGTCGCATGTCGACAAGGAAAGTGAGTTTGATGGTCGCTCGGTCCTGTCCTTCCTTGGCGATTTCGGAATTGGAAACGTGATGGAGAAGAACGCCGCGATGAAGAGCGCCAGCGATCGGCGTCAAGCGCTCGACAGCCTGCGATCTTCAAAGCAATGTGGATACGCAACGACTACGGCGCAACCGGCCGCGTCAGCATCTGCGCCGGCGGCAGCATCGGCTGTCACGGGACAATGATGAGCGACGCCCAATATAGGAGCTCGGTGGCCGAGGGGCGTGAGCGCGTCGCGCACCTAATGCCGGTACTGCGGCAACCCGGTACGCTATGGCACCGAACCGACATTGCAGGGCTTAAATCGATCCTAGCTGACGGGGCAATTCGCCCCAATGACGGCACGCTCCCCTCGCGATACACGACTTCAGAGGACATCGGCCACGCAGGCTATCGCTTCGGTGGCGTGTGTCTGTTCGACTTCCACTCGCCCGCACTCGATGACGTTTATTGGGCAGCGCAACATTGGCATCAATTCTTGTCGCATTGTCACCCGCTGACGATCGTATTCGAGATCGCACGAGATCGGTTAGAGGAAGCAGCGTTGATCCTTCAGCCCGGAAAGGGCTGGATGCCACCGCTATACCATCCCCCGAGCGGTGGCGCACACTACCCCCGTTGGATTCCACATGTCGAGGCTTGGCACCGCGGCCCAATATCGCTGCGAAATGCACGCCGCATCCTCGCATTCAGGTCCGGTTCACGCGATAAGTTCGACCAGGTGAAGATCGGAGCCGAAACCTGTTCCGAGGTTGATCGGCTTGCTGCGGAATGGGCGGCCTCTTGTGAGGCGAAACGCGCCCAAGCGCTTGCCGAAGGCGGCATCGACCTTGTTGCCGCACTCGCTAAAACCCGAGCTGGACTGGTACGCCCCGCAAGTAGCTCGGTCAAACACGGGACTAGCCCTACGTTGCCGGACGAGAGCTCTTAGGCGCAACATTAATCAGGCGCATTTTTGAGTTGCCGGGCTCCCGTGTATGCTGCTCTCAACGGTTGCTGCAATTTACTTTTTGTAAGATAAGAAAAATGTACCACCATTACACGAAGCCTCAGGCAGCAGCTAGTATTGTCCTATCTAGCGAATTGTGGGGTAAGACAGCAGGCCCCTTTGGTATTGGTGGCCTGTCCGCTAGGGCTTTTGCGGGGCCGCACGTCCCCAGCAAAGTCAACCAGACGGTCAGCGCAGTGGAGTTTGTATCGAATGTAGCCCCGCCGCGCGTGGCCCCGTGGCATGGTTCGACTGCTGTTATGTGGCCAGACGGCACACCCGGCACACGGACGTTCACTCTTCCCACCGGCGATGATGTCGTAGCCGTACCAATTAGCGTCACGGGAGTGTTCCCATGAATATCCGCCCCTTGAGTCCGGAGCACTTAGAATCGCCTGCGGAACTGCAGCCCGCGGTGGCGTTGCGGACCAAACTGCCCACACTGGCGCACAGCCTTCACGGCAAAATCCGCCGGGAAGGGGACGCTCGCGCCCTCTTGGTGGAAATTGACGGCGTTGCATTCGCCTTCGTCTCGTACGATAGCGATCCAGAAGTTGTTCACGTGTTCGTTCCGGATAGCCTCGCAAGACGCAAGAGTCACTTTGAAAGCGTCCTTAAAGCACTGCCCGTTCGCAACGTAGAGGCTGGGTGGTGGAAGCGTCGCGATCAACAGGATTGGCCCGGCAACGACGCCCGATCGTTCGTGATCGGCGGCAGTGGCGCTGTTAGCGCGCACTAGTAGGTGTGGGTGTAGGTATAGGTTGAACGCGAGCCACAATAGAAAAAGCCCCGCAAGTCCGAGAACTTGCGGGGCTTTGTCACCGCTTTTGGCGGAGACGGAGGGATTCGAACCCTCGATCCAGGTTTTGGCCCAGATGCTCCCTTAGCAGGGGAGTGCCTTCGACCTCTCGGCCACGTCTCCCAAACTTTCGCTCGCACTAGGGAGGCAGTGCGACGAGAACGAAATAATATAGGGTTTCGAACCGCGCGTCAATTTCCGTGATGCATTTTCGTCAACGCATCACGAAAATTTCATCATGCCTGGTCGAGTTCGAATGCCTTGTGCAACGCGCGGACGGCCAACTCCATGTATTTCTCGTCGATCAGCACCGAAATCTTGATTTCGGACGTCGAGATCATCTGGATGTTGATGCCCTCTTCCGACAGCGTGCGGAACATCTTGCTCGCGACGCCCACGTGCGAACGCATGCCGACGCCGACGACCGACACCTTCGACACCTTCGGGTCGCCCTGCACCTGCTCGGCGTTCACATGGCCCTTCACCTGGTTGGTGAGGATGTCCATCGCCTTCTGGTAGTCGCCGCGGCCGACCGTGAACGTGAAGTCTGTTTTGCCTTCGACGCTCTGGTTCTGGATGATCATGTCGACGTCGACGTTCGCATCGGCGACCGGGCCGAGGATCTGATACGCGATGCCCGGCTTGTCAGGCACGCCCATCACAGCAATGCGTGCTTCGTCGCGCTGGAACGCGATGCCGGAAATGACTGCCTTTTCCATGGTCTCGTCTTCTTCAAAAGTAATCAGGGTGCCCGAGCGCATTTCTTCGTCGAGCGCAATCAGCGGATCGGTCAGGCTCGACAGCACGCGCGTCTTCACCTGGTATTTGCCGGCGAATTCGACCGAGCGGATCTGCAGAACCTTCGAGCCGAGGCTGGCCATTTCCAGCATCTCCTCGAACGTCACGCGATCGAGGCGTCGCGCCTCTTCGACGACACGCGGATCGGTCGTGTAGACGCCATCGACGTCCGTGTAGATCAGGCACTCTTCGGCATCCAGCGCAGCCGCGACCGCCACCGCCGACGTGTCCGAGCCGCCACGGCCCAGCGTCGTGATGTGGCCGTCCGGATCGACGCCCTGGAAGCCCGTGATGATCACGACCTTGCCGGCGTTCAGATCGGCCTTCACGCGCTCGTCGTCGATCGAGTGGATGCGCGCTTTCGTGAACGCGCTGTCGGTCTTGATCGGTACTTGCCAGCCGGCGTAGCTCACGGCCTCGACGCCGATTTCCTGCAGCGCGATCGACAGCAGGCCGACGCTGACCTGCTCGCCGGTCGACGCGATCATGTCGAGCTCACGCGGGCTCGGCTGGCTCGAAATCTCTTTCGCAAGACCGAGCAGACGGTTGGTTTCGCCGGACATCGCCGAAGGCACGACCACCATCTGGTGCCCGGCCTGATGCCATTTTGCGACGCGTTTCGCGACGTTCTTGATGCGCTCGACCGAGCCCATCGAAGTGCCGCCGTATTTGTGTACGATGAGTGCCATTGTCGTTCTGAACTGGAGGAGAGACCGCACGGGCGCGCTGGGCAGGCCGCGTTGCCGTTCGGTCACGCGGCTTGTGGCTGTGGACGGACGACGAGGGGGACGGCTGGGACGCAACACGCAAGCGTGACGGATTTTGCCCGGAAGGCCGATCAGGCCGCGCAAACCGGGTACGTCACGCGGGAAACCTGCACAAATCGCTCAAAAATCGAGCCGAGCAAACGTCCGAGCGTACCCGATAGAAGCCCGCTTGACAAGCCGCTCGCCGTGTCCGCAGCCGTTCCGGCGCTGTTTACCAAATGGTGAAAATGGGCGCGCCATCGCACTGCCGGAAGCCCGCCCGCCGTTACGCGATCAGCAGGTCGGGACGCCATTCGATCCGGCGCCACGCGCCGCCGCCAGACGGCCCGTTGTCGGACAATTCGCCATCGCGGTTCACGCCAAGCAGCGGCACGTAGATCAGCCGGTCGCCCGCGAACAGCAGCGGCACGTCGCGCTGCCATGCCGGCACGCCGCGCTCCTGGAACAGGTTCTTCAGCGTCCGGCCCGGGCCGCCCGGCGACGTGCGCATCCGCTCGCCGCCCGCCCGGGCGCGCGCGGCGAGCGGCGCGGCGCGCAGCAGCGCCTCCGGCACCGCGCCGGCACTTCCCGCGTCGGCCGGCGCGAACACGTACGTGCCGCGCCATCCCGGCAGGTGCCAGACTTCCTGACCGTCCCACGCGAGCGCCGATTCCGGGTGCGGCGTGCCGGTGCCGTCGTCGGCCGGTTCGGCGCTGTCGCCCGCTTCCCAGTAGACGACGTCGCGATAGAGCCGCAGGCACTGCCCCGCGTGATCGACGCGCAGCGCATGCGCGTCGTGCGCGGCGCGCAACTGCCGCATCATGTTGGCGAGCCGGGCGGCCGATGCGCCCGGCAAACCGAGCCGGCGCATCCAGAAGCGCAGCAGGTTCGCGCCGCGCGTGTCGTCGAACGCGACCAGCGACTCGCGCGACAGCGCATGACCGTCGTCGCGCGCGGCGACGGCGAAATCCAGTTCGGCCAGATCGTCGAGCAGCCGCTGCGCGGCGGCCGCATGCTGGGCCGCGCGACCGAGCGCGTCGCGAAAGCCCGGGAAATGCACGGCCAGTGCCGGCAGCACATCGATGCGCAGCGCATTGCGCGCGTAGCGCGTGTCGCTGTTCGATTCGTCGTCGATCCATTCGAGTTCGTGCTGCGTCGCATAGCGCTCAAGTTGCGCGCGCAACAATCGCAGCAATGGGCGCACGCGCTCGACGCTCGCGCCGTCGGGACGGTAGCGCGGCGCCATGGCGGCGAGCCCCGCGATCCCCGCGCCGCGCAGCAGTTGCAGCAGCACCGTCTCGGCCTGGTCGTCCGCATGCTGCGCGAGCCACAGCGCGGCCGCGCCATGGCGCTCGCACATCGCGTCGAGCGCGGCATAACGACGCTCGCGCGCGGTCGCCTCGATACCGAGACCGCTGTCGCGCGGCACGTCGACGCGCATCGATTCGAATTCGACGCCGAGCCGCGCCGCAACCGCCTCGGCATGCGCGACCCACGCGTCGGCGTTCGCGCTCAGGCCGTGATGCACGTGCAGCGCGACGCAGCGCGACGCGCCCGCGACACGCACGGCCGCGTCGAGCAGCACCGTCGAATCGAGGCCGCCGCTGTAGGCGATCGCGATGCGTGCATCGGACGGCATGCCGGAAAGCGCAACGCCGACCGCGTCGAGTACGACGCGGTCGGCGGAGAATTCGGTCGGTGGGATCACGAGAGGGACGCGCGCTCAGCGGCGCGCGTATCGAGCACGCGGCCGGTCAGGCGCCCGGCGTGGTTTCCTTGAACTTGCCGTAGGCCATCAGGCGCTCGAAGCGGCGCTCGCGCAGCGCATCGATGCTCATGCCCTGGAACTGGCGCAGCGAATCGGCGAGCGCGCGGCGCAGCAGCGCAGCCATGCCCTTCGGATCGCGATGCGCGCCGCCGAGCGGCTCGTTGATGATCTTGTCGATCAGGCCGAGCGCCTTCAGGCGGTGCGCGGTCAGGCCCAGCGCTTCCGCGGCTTCCGGCGCCTTCGCGGCGCTCTTCCACAGGATCGACGCGCAGCCTTCCGGCGAGATCACCGAGTAGGTCGAGAACTGCAGCATCATCACGGTGTCGGCCACGGCGATCGCGAGTGCGCCGCCCGAACCGCCCTCGCCGATCACCGTCGTGATGATCGGCGTCTTCAGCTCGGCCATCACATACAGGTTGCGGCCGATCGCTTCCGACTGGCCGCGCTCTTCCGCGCCGATGCCCGGGTACGCGCCCGGCGTGTCGACGAACGTGAAGATCGGCAACCCGAACTTCTCGGCGAGACGCATCAGGCGTTCGGCCTTGCGATAGCCTTCCGGACGCGGCATCCCGAAGTTGCGCGCGGCGCGCTCCTTCGTGTCGCGGCCCTTCTGGTGACCGATCACCATGCACGGATGGCCGCCGAAGCGCGCGAGACCGCCGACGATCGACAGATCGTCCGCGAATGCGCGGTCGCCGTGCAGCTCGTGAAAATCGGTAAACAGTTCCGCAACGTAATCGAGCGTGTACGGACGCTGCGGGTGCCGCGCGATCTGCGAAACCTGCCACGGCGACAGGTTCGCGTAGAGGTCCTTCGTCAGTTGCTGGCTTTTCTTCGACAGCCGCTCGATTTCTTCCGAAATATCGACAGCCGAGTCATCCTGCACGAATCGCAGTTCTTCGATCTTGGCCTCGAGTTCGGCGATCGGCTGTTCGAAATCCAGAAACGTGGTCTTCATGTGTTCGAATCCTTGGGTCTTGCGGCAGCGCGTATTCTACCCGCGCGGGCGACGCTCAAAACCGGCTCTCAACTATTGATGTTTAAAACCCGATAGCCAACATTCAGGCGTCGGTGTCGGATGCATCGAGGCTGCGCCACATGTACCAGGTCGCGACGGTGCGCCACGGTTCCCAGTTGGCCGCGACCTCGCGCGCCTCGCTACGCGTGACGGGTTCCCCGCTGAAGTAATTGACGCTGATCGCGCGGATCAGGCCCGGGTCGTCGAGCGGCAGCACATCCGGCCGCGACAGGTTGAAGATCAGGAACATCTCGGCCGTCCAGCGGCTGATGCCGCGGATCTGCGTGAGTTCCGCGATCACGTCCTCGTCGTCCATCGACGTCCATTTGTCGACGTGCAGCGCGCCCGACACGAAATGCTGCGCGAGATCGAGGATGTATTCGGTCTTGCGCTTCGACAACCCGCAAGCGATCAGCTTGTCCGCGCCGAGCCGGATCACCGGCTGCGGGGCGAGTTTCGGACAGGCGTCCTCGATATGCGCCCACAGCGACTGTGCGGACGGCACCGAAATCTGCTGGCCGACGACCGAGCGCGCGAGCGTGACGAACGGGTCGCCGCGCTTCACGAGATGCGCGGGACCGAACTTCGGGATCAGTTTCTTCAGGATCCGGTCGCGCTTGACGAGGTCGGCGCATGCCTTGTCCCAGTATGCAGGACGCACGACAACCTCCTCGCCGTCCGCTTCGGACACACGCGTCTTGCGGGCCGCGTCGGCGGCCGGCAGCGCAGCCGCCGGCTGCGCATGACCGTTGAGCGCGCCGTTCGGCGCGGCGCGCGTCGCGTCCGCCTTCGACGGCACGCGCTTGGCTGCCGGACGCGCGGCGACCGGGGTCGCGCGCCTGACCGGCGCTTTTCTGGCCGTTGGCATCCTGCCTCCTACCTGACGGATCGGTCAGTGGAACGCACCGCGCTCATACGCGACGCCATTCGGTCGATCCGCCCGGTTTGTCTTCAAGTGCGACGCCGGCCTCGAGCAGTTCTGCCCGGATCCGGTCCGCTTCGGCATAGTCCTTCGCCTGCTTCGCCGCGACGCGCGCGGCGATCTTCGCTTCGATCTCGTCGGCGGCGAGCGCGCCCGCCTGCGCGGCGCCGGACGCCTGCTGCAGGAACGCGCGCGGTTCGCGGCCCAGCAGGCCGAGCAGGCCTGCCAGTTGTTTCAGTTGCCGCGCGAGCGCCGCGTCGCGCGTGCGATTCACCTCGCCCGCCAGTTCGAACAGCGTTGCCACCGCGACGGGCGTGTTGAAGTCGTCGTTCATCGCGGCCGCGAAACGCTGCGCATGCGGCTCGTTCCAGTCGAGCGCGAGCGTGTCGGCCTCGACATCCTTCAGCGCGGTATAGAGACGCGTGAGCGACGCGCGCGCATCGTCGAGATGCACGTCGCTGTAGTTGAGCGGCGACCGGTAGTGCGTGCGCACGATGAAGAAGCGCACGACTTCGGCGTCGTACCGCTCGAGCACTTCGCGGATCGTGAAGAAGTTGCCGAGCGATTTCGACATCTTCTCGTTGTCGACCTGCACGAAGCCGTTGTGCATCCAGTAGTTGACGAACGTCTGGCCGGTCGCGCCTTCGCTCTGCGCGATCTCGTTCTCGTGGTGCGGGAATTGCAGATCCTGCCCGCCGCCATGGATGTCGAAATGATCGCCGAGCAGCGTGCAGCCCATCGCCGAGCACTCGATGTGCCAGCCCGGACGGCCCATCCCGTACTTCGACGCCCACGACGCGCCTTCTGGATCTTCCGGCTTCGCGCGCTTCCACAGCACGAAATCGAGCGGATCTTCCTTCGCGTCGTTCGCGGCGACGCGCTCGCCTGCGCGAAGATCGTCGAGCGACTTGCCCGACAGCTTCCCGTAGTTCGCGAACTTGCGCACCGAGTAATTGACGTCGCCGTCGGCCGCCTGGTACGCGTAACCGTTCGTCTCGAGCGTCTCGATCATGCCGAGCATCTGCGGAATGAATTGCGTCGCACGCGGCTCGATGTCGGGCCGCTGGATGCCGAGCGCGCCTTCATCCTCGTGCATCGCGCCGATGAACCGGTCGGTCAGCGACTTGATCGTCTCGCCGTTCTCGACCGCGCGGCGGATGATCTTGTCGTCGATGTCTGTAATGTTGCGCACATACGTGACCCGGTAGCCGATCGCACGCAGCCAGCGCTGGACGAGGTCGAACACGACCAGCATGCGCGCGTGGCCCACGTGACAATAGTCGTAGACGGTGATTCCGCATACGTACATCCGCACTTCGCCGGACTGGCGCGGCACGAAAACTTGCTTGTCACGCGCGAGCGTGTTGTAGATGCGCAGTGATTCCATAGAGATGAACCGTGAGCCGAAGGAGACCGCCCTGGCGAAGCTCGCCCAGCATGCGAAGCGGACGGACCATCTGCTGCGGCGTCAGGCCGAGCGTCCTCGCTATCACATGGGGCGGTCAGGCTGCAAGCACAGCGGTGACGGCCACGAGAGGCTAAGAAAGACTGCCTGCGGCTCGCCGGAACGCGCAGACGTTTTGTTAGAATGGCTCGGAGTATAACATTCCGATTTACGCCTATGAAACCTCATCGCGGCCGCGCGCCGAGCGCTGCGACCCTCGTTGCGACCACCGTCATGGGCGTCGCGCTGACGCTGTTCGCGGCCCCCGCGGCGCATGCGCAGAAAGCCCCGGCCACCGCCGACGGCACCCCCGAAATCGACGCGTCGATCGCCGGCAAGCAGTGGAAGCAGGCGCTCGCGCAGCTCGACGCGCGCATCGCGTCGAGCCCGCGCGACGTGCAGGCGCAGTTCAAGCGCGGCACCGTGCTGGCCCGCCTGAACCGCGACGACGATGCGATCCAGCAGTTCGTCGCGATCACGCAGGCGTACCCCGAACTGCCCGAGCCGTACAACAACCTCGCGGCGCTCTACGCGAAGCACGGCCGCTACGACGAAGCGCGCACCGCGCTCGTCACGGCGACGCAATCGAACCCGAGCTACTCGCTCGCGTACGAGAACCTCGGCGACCTGTACCTGCGCCTCGCGGCCGAATCGTACAAGCGTGCGCAATCGCTCGGCCGCACGAGCGGCGCGACCGCACAGCGCCTCGCCGACCTGCAGAAGATCGTGTCGCCGCCGAAGGTCGCACCGAATGCCCGCGCGGTCGCGCCGTCCACCCGCGACTACTCCGACCGCGCAGCCGCGAACGTGAGCACCACCACGCTGCCGATGTCGCCGACGTTCCAGTTCAGCGGTCCGTCGGGCGCACTGGCGGCGCCGTATGTCGCGCCGCCGTCGAAATAAGCGGCGCGGCCCCCTTTCCCTCCCAACCTGAGGATCGCAATGAAACGTCTGTTGCTGGCGCTTGGCGGCGCCGCCCTTCTCGCGACCGCGCCCGCTTTCGCGCAAACGGCCACCGCGCACCCGGTCGTGCAGCTCAAGACCTCGCAGGGCGACATCCGTGTCGAGCTCTACCCGGAGAAGGCGCCGAAGTCGGTCGCCAACTTCCTCGATTACGTGAAGGCCGGCCAGTACAACGGCACGATCTTCCATCGCGTGATCAAGGGCTTCATGATCCAGGGCGGCGGCTACAAGACCAGCTTCGAAGAGAAGCCGACCCGCGCGCCGATTCCGCTGGAGAGCCGCAATGGTCTGAAGAACCTGACGGGCACGATCGCGATGGCGCGCACGAGCGATCCGAACTCGGCCACCGCGCAGTTCTTCATCAACACGGTCGACAACAGCGGCCTCGACTACCCGAACCCGGACGGCAACGGCTATGCGGTGTTCGGCAAGGTCGTGTCGGGCCTCGACGTCGTGAAGAAGATCGAAGGCGTGGCGACGACCTCGCGCGGCCCGATGCAGGACGTGCCCGCGCAACCGGTCGTGATCGAATCGGCCAGCATCGTCTCGAAGTAAGAACCTGCCGGCACGTCCGGCGACTCACGCGGCCGCGTCGCACGACCGGCCGCGTGCCATTTAAACCGCCTCACCGAAGGAATTCATCATGGTTGAACTGCATACGAACCACGGCGTGATCAAGCTCGAGCTCGACGCCGCGAAGGCACCGAAGACGGTCGAGAACTTCCTGAACTACGTGAAGAAGGGCCACTACGACGGCACCGTGTTCCATCGTGTGATCAACGGCTTCATGATCCAGGGCGGCGGCTTCGAGCCGGGCCTGAAGCAGAAGCCGACCGACGCGCCGATCGACAACGAAGCGAACAACGGCCTGAAGAACGACAACTACACGGTCGCGATGGCGCGCACGAACGATCCGCACTCGGCCACCGCCCAGTTCTTCATCAACGTGAACGACAACGACTTCCTGAACCACTCGTCGCCGACGCCGCAGGGCTGGGGCTACGCGGTGTTCGGCAAGGTCGTCGAAGGCCAGGACGTGGTCGACAAGATCAAGGGCGTCAAGACGGGCAACGCCGGTTTCCACCAGGACGTGCCGACCGACGACGTCGTGATCGAGAAGGCCGTCGTGGTCTGACGCACGGTAACGGAGGCACTTCGATGTTGCAGGAGAGTCCGCCGCGAAGCGTCTCCGCGGGCGTGCCGGGCGAGCGCGAATACGCGCAAGCCGCACGCCCGTTCCTGTTGCTCTCCGATCTGCACCTGAGCGAAGCGATTCCGAAGACGGTCGCCGCGTTCGAGCATTTCGTGAAATACACCGCCGACAGCGCCGACTCGGTGTTCATCCTCGGCGATCTTTTCGAATACTGGATCGGCGACGACATCCTCGACGACGATCCGTTCGCGGCACGCATGGCCGCGCTGATGCACACGCTCTCGGAACGAGGAATCGCGCTCTACGTGATGCACGGCAACCGCGATTTCCTGCTCGGCCGGCGCTTCATGAAAGCAGCCGGCGCGATGTTGCTGCCCGATCCTTCGCTGATCATGGCGTTCGGCCAACGCATCGTGCTCGCGCACGGCGACGCGCAATGCACGGCCGACCGCGGCTACCAGGTGTTCCGCCGCTTCGCACGCAACCGCGTCGCGCAATGGCTGTTTCTCGCATGGCCGTTGCGCTGGCGCCGCGCGCTCGCGCAACGCATGCGCTCGAACAGCGAAGCGGGCCGGATGCGCCCTGCTTCGGCGATCTACGATGTCACGCGTGAAGGCGTGGCCGCGCTGTTCCGGAAAAGCCGCGCAACCGTGATCATTCACGGCCACACGCACCGCCCCGCGAGCCACGCCGAACCGGGCGGCATCCGCTGGGTGCTGCCCGACTGGGATCTCGACCACGGTGCGCCGCGCGGCGGCTACCTGCGCGTCGACGCGGAAGGCATTCACGCGATGCCGCTCGACTGACGCCGCTGCTGCCGTCTCGCCGACTGGCAGCCGTCGGCGTGCATCGCATTACGACTGACGCTCGACCGCCTTTCCTTCCAGCACCGCCGACAGCCTGCGCAGGTCGAGGCGCGCCGCATCGGCGCCCTGCAGCGTTTCCAGATGCGTGCCGAGCCGCTCGAGCGCCGCGACGATCTCGTCGACGCGGCGGCTTTCCTTCGCCGCGTGATCGATCAGCCCGTGAATCGCGAGCGACATCGGATCGTCGGCGTTCGGCGTGATCCCGTATGCGCAGAACGCCGCGCGTTCCGGCTGCGGCTTCGGCTGCGCCGGCATCACGATGCGCGCCGGATTGCCGACCGCCGTGCCGCCCGCCGGCACCGGCTTCACGACGACCGCGTTCGAACCGATCTTCGCGCCCGCGCCGACCGTGAAACCGCCCAGCACCTTCGCGCCCGCGCCGACGATCACGCCGGCCTCGAGCGTCGGGTGGCGCTTCGCGCCGCGCGTGAGCGACGTGCCGCCCAGCGTCACGCCCTGATAGATCGTGCAGTCGTCGCCGATGATCGCCGTCTCGCCGATCACGACACCCATGCCGTGATCGATGAACACGCGCCGGCCGATCGTCGCACCGGGGTGGATCTCGATACCCGTCAGAAACCGCCCGGCCTGCGACGCGAAACGTGCAAGCCAGTAGCGCTTTGCGCGCCAGCAGGCATGCGCGAAACGGTGCAGCACGAGCGCATGCAGCCCCGGATAACAGGTCAGCACTTCCCAGGCACTTCGAGCGGCGGGATCCCGCTCGCGAATCGTTGCAACGTCTTCGCGCAGTCTCGTGAACATGATCTGATCGGGGAAAAGGCCGGCGCGCACCGCCGGCAATGACCGGCCGTTATCGCGCCGGGTAATTTGCTTATGACGTCCGGCGATTGTAGGGCCAGTCGCGCACGGCCGCACGAGGTCGCGCGTTCACCCCGCCGCCGGCGCGGGTATTCGGGCGGGAGGCTCGCTGTCGCGGTGTTTGCGGGAGGTGCGGCCGGTCGGAAACGCTCGGGGCCCGCCGCCTCCGGAGGCCGCGCAACGCCGCCCGGCCGACCGTGACGCCGCGCCTGAACGCCAGGTTGCCGGTGCGCCGGCCGCTTACGCGTCGCCGTCGGGCTTGCCCGATTTCAGCAGGATGTGCTTCGCGACGCCGCGCAGGATGTTGACCTCCTCACGCTCGAGGCCCGTGCGTGCGAACAGGCGCCGCAGCCGCGGCATCAGTTTCTTCGGATTGCGCGGGTCGAGGAAATCGAGCGCGATCAGCGCGTTCTCAAGGTGCACGTACATCCGCTCGATCTCGTCGCTCTGCGCGAGCGTGCCGGCCTCGGCCGGCGGTTGCGGCGAAGGCTCGCTCGCCTGCTCGAGAAACGCGACGCGCAGCTCGTACGCGAGCACCTGCACGGCCTGTGCGAGGTTCAGCGAGCTGTATGCAGGGTTCGCCGGAATGTGCGCAAGCGCGCTGCACTGCTCGACATGCTCGTTCGCGAGGCCCGTGCGCTCGTTGCCGAACACGAGCGCGATGTCGCCCGCGCCGACCTGCGCGCATGCCTGCGCGGCGGCCGCGCGCGGCGCAAGGCGCGGCGGCCCGTATTCGCGTGTGCGCGCGGTCAGCGCGATCGACCAGTGGACGCCGGACAGCGCGTCGCCAAGCGTCGGCACGACATGCGCGGACGCGAGGACGTCGTCCGCGCCGCTGGCCATCGCGATCGCCTCGGGGTCGCTCTGCACGTGCGGCACGCGCGGCGCAACCAGCACGAGACGCGAGAAGCCCATCGTCTTCAGCGCGCGGGCGGCCGCCCCGACATTGCCGGGATGGCTCGGCTCGACGAGCACGAAACGGGTGGACGTGAAGCCGCCGGACGGCGGCCGGGACGTGTCCGCGCCCGACTCGGACGGCGCGGCGGTGTTCTGCGGGGTTTCCACTACGATACGACTCGGTTCATCAGAATGGCCGTATGGTAGCGCTATCGCTCCGGCAAACCCACTCGTCCGGACGGCCAGCGGGGGTTTCCCCGCATTCCGGTCGCCTGAACCCGCCAAAAATCGGGTAAAATCATGACTTTACGCGTCGCGCTCCGTGCGACGCGGGTCGTACCCCGCTCTTTGTCAATTCGCGTCTCACCTCGCCCGGCACGCTTGCGCCGTCCCGGGCGGTTGTTCCACTTCGTGGCGGCCCGTGCCGCCGGCTACAGGATCCAGGCTCATGCATCCCATGCTCAACATTGCTGTCAAGGCTGCGCGCCGCGCCGGACAGATCATCAATCGCGCGTCCCTCGATCTCGACCTGATCGAGATCCGCAGGAAGCAGCAGAACGACTTCGTCACCGAAGTGGACAAGGCCGCCGAAGAGGCGATCATCGAGACGCTGAAGACCGCCTACCCCGACCACGCGATCCTCGCGGAGGAATCGGGCGAATCGGAGAACGAATCCGAATTCAAGTGGATCATCGATCCGCTCGACGGCACGACCAACTTCATCCACGGCTTCCCGTACTACTGCGTATCGATCGCGCTCGAGCACAAGGGCGTCGTCACGCAGGCCGTCGTCTACGATCCGAACAAGAACGACCTGTTCACGGCCACGCGTGGCCGCGGCGCGTACCTGAACGATCGCCGCATCCGCGTCGGCCGCCGCGACCGCCTGTCCGACGCACTGGTCGGCACGGGTTTCCCGTTCCGCGAGAAGGACGGCCTCGACGCGTATGCGCGCCTCTTCACCGAAATGACGCAGGCGTGCACGGGCCTGCGCCGCCCGGGCGCGGCGGCACTCGACCTCGCGAACGTCGCGGCCGGCCGCCTCGACGCGTTCTTCGAACAGGGCATCAACGTGTGGGACATGGCGGCGGGCAGCCTGCTGATCACCGAGGCCGGCGGCCTCGTCGGCAACTACACGGGCGATGCCGATTTCCTGCATCGTCATGAGATCGTCGCCGCGAACCCGAAGATCTACGCGCAGATGATCCCGATCCTGAACCGCTACACCCGCGTGCATCCGGCAGCCGAATAAGCCCCGGCTGCGCCCGCCGGTGCGGTGCGCTTCAACGGCCCGGGCCCGCTTCACGCGGCACGGGCCGTCGGCAAAGCGATGTCGCGTGCGTCGCTACCGCCCTTTTCGCTCTGGCGGCCGCATTTTTGCGTGGCATCTATATCGATGTGCTATGTTGGCCGGCATGAACGACAAGGGCGCTACGCCCGCCTGGCGTGCTTTCGACAAACTACTCGCCAGCACCGTGATGATGGAGCGACTTTCGCCTTCCGATGGTTCGGGGACGAAAAAATCTTCCCCGCGCTTCACGCTCCCGTCCTGAAGTTGCCCGAGTTGTCCGGCCTGGTCAGTATGCAGCCCGTCGTACCGCGTTTTCCAGCGATGAATGATTTGCATCCGGGATGCCCGCGTGGCGAACAACGCCCCCACCCGCATGCCTGCCCCGCCTGTTTCAACACCGCCACGACGTCGTGGCGACAGCATCCGAGTACCCATGTTACGGCTAAGCGAAATTAAACTCCCCCTCGACCATCCCGAAAGCGCTCTCGAAGCCGCGATTCGCGCGCGCCTCGAGGAGCTTGGCGTGGCGGCAGACGGGCTCGTCCGATACACCGTGTTCCGCCGTGCGCACGATGCACGCAAGCGCTCCGACATCAAGCTGACGTATATCGTCGATGTCGAAGTCAAGGACGAAGCGGCCGCGCTCAAGCGACTCGCCGGCAAGCCGCATTGCGGCGTCACGCCCGACATGGCGTACCACTTTGTCGCGAAGGCCCCCGAGCACACCGCTTTCCTGCGCCCGGTCGTCATCGGCATGGGGCCGTGCGGCCTGTTTGCAGGATTGATCCTCGCGCAAATGGGATTCCGCCCCATCATCCTCGAGCGCGGCAAGGCCGTGCGCGAGCGCACCAAGGACACCTTCGGCCTGTGGCGCAAGAGCGTACTCAATCCCGAATCCAACGTGCAGTTCGGCGAAGGCGGCGCCGGAACGTTTTCGGACGGCAAGCTGTACAGCCAGATCAAGGATCCCAACCACTATGGCCGCAAGGTGCTCGACGAATTCGTCAAGGCGGGCGCGCCGGAAGACATCCTGTATCTGAGCCGGCCGCACATCGGTACGTTCCGCCTCGTCAGCATGGTGGAAAAAATGCGCGCTTCCATCCACGAACTGGGCGGTGAAGTGCGCTTCGAAACCCGGGTCGACGACATCGAAATCGATCAGGGCAAGGTGCGCTCGCTCAAGCTCTCGAACGGGGAAACGCTCCGGTGCGACCACGTGGTGCTGGCCGTGGGCCACAGCGCGCGCGACACCTTCCAGATGCTGCACGATCGCGGCGTGTATATCGAAGCCAAGCCGTTTTCGCTGGGTTTTCGCATCGAACATCCGCAGGGGCTGATCGATCGCAGCCGCTTCGGCAAGTTTGCGGGCCACAAGCAGCTCGGCGCGGCCGACTACAAGGTGGTCCACCACTGCAGCAACGGGCGGGCCGTCTACAGCTTCTGCATGTGCCCTGGCGGCACGGTGGTCGCGGCGACCTCGGAGCCGGGCCGTGTGGTCACCAATGGCATGAGCCAGTATTCCCGGGCCGAGCGCAACGCGAATGCGGGCATCGTCGTCGGCATCACGCCGGAAGACTATCCCGGCGGTCCGCTGGCGGGCATCGCGTTCCAGCGCAAATGGGAAGAGCGCGCATTCGAACTCGGCGGCGGCGATTACCACGCGCCGGGCCAACTGGTCGGGGATTTCATCGCAGGCCGGCCGTCGACGTCGCTTGGCTCCGTGGAGCCGTCGTACAAGCCCGGCGTGCGTCCGACCGATCTCAGCACCGCGCTCCCGGACTACGTGATCGAAGCGATCCGCGAAGCGTTGCCCCAGATCGACAAGAAGATCGCGGGCTTCGCGATGCACGACGCCGTGCTCACCGGTGTGGAGACGCGCACTTCGTCACCGATCCGGATTCGACGCAAGGACGATTACCAAAGCATGAACGTCGAAGGCCTGTATCCGGCCGGCGAAGGCGCGGGATATGCGGGCGGCATCTATTCGGCCGCCATCGACGGCATCGAAGTCGCGCAAGCGGTGGCACTCAGTCTGACGTCGGCACACGCGTCCTGAGGTGCCGGACAGGATCGGCGCGCGAAGCGCCGTGAGCCGGATGACGCCGACTTTCGCGGGCCCGCCCGAGTGCGGGGTCGATTCGTCGGACAGCGCCGGCAGCAGCCGGTCGCGGTCTCCGGCACCTGGCCGAACGGCGAACTTCGCACTTGCACGTCGGGGCCGCTGGTAAACTCGGGCGACCAAAGCAACAAACCTGATGCCTGACCTATGACCACGTTGTCGCCCGAAGCCTTTGCAGGCCACACCCCGATGATGCAGCAGTACCTGCGCATCAAGGCCGACCATCCCGACACGCTCGTGTTCTACCGGATGGGCGACTTCTACGAGCTGTTTTTCGAAGATGCCGAAAAGGCCGCGCGCCTGCTCGACCTGACCCTCACGCAGCGCGGCGCGTCGGCCGGCACGCCGATCAAGATGGCCGGCGTGCCGCATCACGCGGTCGAGCAGTATCTTGCGAAGCTCGTGAAGATGGGCGAATCGGTCGCGATCTGCGAGCAGATCGGCGATCCGGCCACGTCGAAGGGCCCCGTCGAGCGCAAGGTCGTGCGCGTCGTCACGCCCGGCACGCTGACCGATGCCGCACTGCTGTCCGACAAGAACGACGTCTACCTGCTCGCGATGTGTACGGGCCACAACAAGCGCGGCGTCGCGGTCAACATCGGCCTCGCGTGGCTGAACCTCGCAAGCGGTGCGCTGCGGCTCGCCGAAATCGAACCCGAGCAGCTCGGCGCCGCGCTCGAGCGCATCCGGCCGGCCGAAATCCTGACGGCGGACGGCGCAACCGACGCCGTGCCGGCAGGCACGGGCGCAACCAAGCGCGTGCCGGCGTGGCACTTCGACATCGCGTCGGGCACGCAGCGCCTGTGCGACCAACTCGATGTCGCGAGCCTCGACGGTTTCGGTGCGCATTCGCTGACGAGCGCCTGCGGCGCGGCCGGCGCACTGCTGCTCTATGCAGCGGCCACACAAGGCCAGCAACTGCGGCACGTGCGCAGCCTGAAGGTCGAGAACGAAACCGAATACATCGGGCTCGATCCGGCCACGCGCCGCAATCTCGAGTTGACCGAGACGCTGCGCGGCACCGAGTCGCCGACGCTGTATTCGCTGCTCGACACCTGCTGCACGACAATGGGCAGCCGGCTGCTGCGTCACTGGCTGCATCACCCGCCGCGCGCGTCGGTCGCCGCGCAGTCGCGCCAGCAGGCGATCGGCGCGCTGCTCGAGGCACCGGCGAATGCAAGCCTCGATGCGCTGCGCAGCGCGCTGCGCCAGATCGCGGACGTCGAACGGATCACCGGGCGCCTCGCGCTGCTGTCCGCGCGCCCGCGCGACCTGTCGAGCCTGCGTGATACGTTCGCCGCGCTGCCGGCGCTGCGCGAGCGCATCAGCGCGATCGTCGCGAATGCGGACGCGCTCATCCGTGTCGACGCGGCGCTCGCGCCGCCCGCCGAATGCCTCGACCTGCTGACGAGCGCGATTGCGCCCGAGCCGGCCGCCATGGTGCGCGACGGCGGCGTGATCGCGCGCGGCTACGACGCCGAGCTCGACGAGCTGCGCGACATCTCGGAGAACTGCGGGCAGTTCCTGATCGATCTCGAAGCGCGCGAACGCACGCGCACCGGCATCGCGAACCTGCGCGTCGAATACAACAAGGTGCACGGCTTCTACATCGAGGTCACGCGCGGCCAGACCGACAAGGTGCCCGACGACTACCGCCGCCGCCAGACGCTGAAGAACGCCGAGCGCTACATCACGCCCGAACTGAAGACCTTCGAGGACAAGGCACTGTCCGCGCAGGAACGCGCGCTGGCGCGCGAGCGCGCGCTGTACGACGCGGTGCTGCAGGCGCTGCTGCCGTTCATCCCCGAGTGCCAGCGCGTCGCGTCGGCACTCGCCGAGCTCGACCTGCTCGCCGCATTCGCAGAACGCGCACGCGCGCTCGACTGGGTCGCGCCGACCTTCACCGACGAGATCGGCATCGAAATCGAACAGGGCCGCCACCCGGTCGTCGAAGCACAGGTCGAGCAGTTCATCGCGAACGACTGCCGGTTCGGCACGGAACGCAAGCTGCTGCTGATCACCGGTCCGAACATGGGCGGTAAGTCGACGTTCATGCGGCAGACCGCACTGATCGCGCTGATGGCTTACGTCGGCAGCTACGTGCCGGCGAAGTCCGCATGCTTCGGTCCGATCGACCGGATCTTCACGCGCATCGGCGCGGCCGACGATCTCGCGGGCGGCCGTTCGACGTTCATGGTCGAGATGACCGAAGCCGCGGCGATCCTCAACGACGCGACCCCGCAAAGCCTCGTGCTGATGGACGAGATCGGCCGCGGCACGTCGACGTTC
Source organism: Burkholderia sp. NFPP32 (assembly GCF_900119325.1). NCBI lineage: Bacteria > Pseudomonadati > Pseudomonadota > Betaproteobacteria > Burkholderiales > Burkholderiaceae > Burkholderia > Burkholderia sp. NFPP32. Next base: position 340,041 of record NZ_FPJP01000005.1, read on the forward strand.
GACGGCCTCGCACTCGCGTGGGCCATCGCGCGCCACCTGCTTGCGCACAACGCCTGCTACACGCTGTTCGCGACGCACTACTTCGAGCTGACGCAACTGCCGGCCGAATTCCCGCAAGCAGCCAACGTGCACCTGTCGGCCGTCGAGCACGGCCATGGCATCGTGTTCCTGCACGCCGTCAACGAAGGCCCGGCGAACCAGAGTTACGGCCTGCAGGTCGCGCAGCTCGCGGGCGTCCCGGCGCCCGTGATCCGCGCCGCGCGCAAGCACCTCGCCTATCTCGAACAGCAGTCGGCGGTACAACACACGCCGCAACTCGACCTGTTCAGCGCGCAGCCGGTGGTCGCCGACGATTTCGAATGCGCGGACGCGCCGGCGCTGCCCGACACGCCGCATCCGGCGCTCGAGAAGCTGCGCGACATCGACCCTGACGATCTCAAGCCGCGCGAGGCGCTCGACCTGCTGTACGAACTGCGCACGCTGGTCCGGTCGCACGATGCCGACGGGCACGCGTAAGCGCATCCCGCGGCGCCTGCCGGCCCGCGCCGCCGCCACGCTCGCCGCGGCGGTGCTGGCGCTCGCGCAGGCAGGCGCACTGGCAGCGCCGCCGAAGCGTGCAACCGCGCCCTACTCGTTCGCGGTCGTGTCGGGCGTCATCAACGTACCGGCTGACGAACCGGCAACCCAGCGGCTGCTCGATTCGATCGCGCGCGAGCGCAACCTCGCTTTCGTCGTCTATGCGGGCGATCTCAAGGGCTCGAAGGAAGCGTGCCGCGATGCGCTGTATTCGCAGCGCGGCGCGATCCTGGACGCCGCACGCGTGCCGCTCGTATTCATCCCCGGCCACGACGACTGGGTAACGTGCAACACCGTGGCCGGCGGCAACTACGATCCGGTCGAACGGCTCGACTTCCTGCGGCAGACGCTGCTCGCCGATTCGGCGCTGCCCGACCCGGGCGCGCTGCAGATCACGCGGGAAAGCGAGATCGCCCGGTTCCGGCCGTATCGCGAAAACGCACGCTGGATGCGCGACGACATCGTCTATGTCGCACTCAACGCGCCGGCGCCGAACAACCACTTCCTGACGGCCGGCGGCCGCAACGGCGAATTCGAGGACCGTGTCATCGCGAACGGATTCTGGATCGATCACGCAGCCGAATACGCGAAGCGGCGCGAAGCGCGTGCGATGGTGGTGATTTTCGAAGGCGATCCGCAATTCGAACGCTATGAACGCTCGGAGCGGTTCGCGTGGCTGCGTTTCAACCGGCCGCGCGTGCGCGACGGCTTCCGCGAGTTGAAACGAACGCTGGTGAAGGCGGCGGCGACGTTCCGCGGCCCGATACTGGTGATGCACGCGAGCGGCGAACCGCTCGCGAACGGCTTTCTGATCGATCGACCGCTGCGGACCGACGACGGCGACCTGGTGGGAAACGTGACGCGCGTCGCGATCGGACCGCGCTATCCGGCGAATCAGTGGGTAAAGGTGAGCGTGTCGCCGGCACGGCAGACGATCTTCAGCGTGAGCCTGCAGGAGGTACCGAAGAACCTGCCTGTGCCGCCCGCGCTGCCGCCCGTGCCGCACGACGATGTTCCGCTGCCGCAGATGCCGGAAATCCCCGCGTTGCCGGTGCTGCCCGACTCGTCGGCGGTCGCGCCGCCGCTGCAGGGTGACGGCGTCGCACCCGGCGGCGCGTCGTGGCCGGCACCGCCCCCTGCATCGGGGCCGGCGCCCGGCCTGCCTGCGAGCTCAGTGCAGGGTACGCCCTGACGGCGCTTCGCCGTCTTCGTCTTCGTCCTCGTCAACGATCTCGAGCCCTTCCGCGCCATGCGCGTGCTCATGCTCGATTTCGTCTTCGGTTGCCTCGCGAACGTCCTTCACCGTGAGTGCGAAACGCAGCGCCATGCCTGCCAGCGGGTGATTGCCGTCGAGCACGACCTTGTCTTCGGCGACGTCGGTGACCGTATAGATCAGCGAATCGACGTCCTCGTCGCCGTCTTCCGGCGTGCCTTCGAACTGCATGCCCACTTCGAGCGGCTCGGGGAAACGATCGCGCGGCTCGATCTTCACGAGTTCGGGATCGTAGTCGCCGAACGCGTCCTGCGGCTCGAGCTGAATCTGCGCCTGGTAACCCGGCTCGTGCCCGTCGAGCTGTTCCTCGATCTTGGGGAACGTGCCATCATAGCCGCCGTGCAGATAGACCATCGGCTCGTCGCTTTCCTCGATCAGATTGCCCTGTGCATCCGACAGCTTGTAAGTGACCGACACGACGGTGTTTTTTGCGATTTTCATCCAATTCTCCCAAATACAAGTCTCATTATACGATGCGCAACCGGTCTCAAGCCGAACCGCGGGATGCCGCTGCCGCCCCGCTCGGCGCGCCGCCTTCCGATCTTCCCACACCGCTGCTCGGCGGTCTCACGCCGGCGCAATTCATGCGCGGCTACTGGCAAAAGAAGCCGCTCCTGATCCGCCAGGCGATCCCCGGCGTTGCGTCGCCGGTCACGCGCGATGCGCTGTTCGAGCTCGCATCCGACTATGACGCGGAGTCGCGACTGATCACCCATTTTCGTAACAAGTGGCAACTGGCGCACGGCCCGTTCGAGCCCGGCTCGCTGCCGGCGGTCACGCGCAAGTCCTGGACCCTGCTCGTGCAGGGGCTCGACCTGCATGTCGACGCGGCACGCGCGTTGCTCGACCGCTTCCGCTTCATCCCGGACGCGCGGCTGGACGACCTGATGATCTCGTATGCAACCGACGGCGGCGGCGTCGGCCCGCACTTCGATTCGTATGACGTATTCCTGCTGCAGGTCGAAGGCCGGCGCCGCTGGCGCGTCGGTGCGCAGAAAGACCTGTCGCTGCAGCCGGACGTACCGCTGAAGATCCTCGAAAACTTCGAGCCGAGCGACGAATGGGTACTGGAGCCCGGCGACATGCTGTACCTGCCGCCGCACATCGCGCACGACGGCGTCGCAGAAGGCGAATGCATGACCTGCTCGATCGGCTTCCGGGCCCCGTCCGCGGGCGAACTGGGCGCCCAGTTCCTGTACTATCTCGCTGAGCGCGGCGGCCTGCGCGACGGGAACGGCGACGACCTCTACCGCGATCCGAAGCAGCCGGCCGTCGACATGCCCGCGCAACTGCCTCCGGCGATGGTCGAACGCGTCGCCGAGATCGTCGACGCAATCCGCTGGCGCAAGCGCGACGTCGCCGAATTCCTCGGCTGCTACCTGAGCGAGCCCAAACCGAACGTCGTATTCGACCCGCCCGCGCGCCCGCTGACCGAGGCCGCGTTCGTCGCGCAAGCGTCACGCCGCGGCGTGTGTCTCGACAGAAGGGCCGCATTGATGTATAACGCGCGATCGTACTTCATTAATGGCGAGGAAGGACCGCTCGAGCAAGCCGGCGAATGGCTGCCCGAACTGGCCAATCAACGCCAGATGGAGGCGAAACGGTTTGTAACACTATCTCGGGTTCCCTCGATGACAGCCTTGTTGCACGAGTGGTATCGTGCGGGCTGGATACGGGTCGGAAGCCGGAATTAGTGTGAGTCGCCCCGTATGCCCATACAGATCAAATTCTGTATGGGAAAGACAACGTATTGACCCCGCATTTGTCGACGGTCGATAGGAAAGTGCATATAATTTCCGCCCAAGCCGTAGGGAAGATTCACGCTCTAGAAGTGCGTCTCCACCAGCGGCCCAGGTCGGTGTTGGAGCACATTACCGGTATTGTTTCGCGCTGTTGCTTACCTTTAACCATAAAAGGACGTGATCATGAAGAAATCCCTCCTCGTAGCTTCCCTGTTGGCTGCTGTTGCACTGGCTGCTTGCAACAAGAGCGCTGATCAAGCTGCTTCGTCGGCTGCAAGCGACGCAGCTGCTGCTGCTTCGACGGCTGCTTCGGCAGTTGCTGGTGCTGCGAGCGACGCTTCGGCTGCTGCTTCGTCGGCAACGGCTGCTGCGAGCGACGCTGCTGCTGCAGTGGCGTCGGCTGCTTCGGCAGCGACGGCTGCTCCGGCTTCGGGCGCAAGCCAGTAAGCCTCAGCGTCAGCTGAAAAAAAAACCGGCCCGAGGGCCGGTTTTTTTACGTCTGCGGATTCCGGGGCGATCGCCCGGCCGCCGCACCGGGCCGCCGCAGCGGCCGCGCCCCACTCATCCGAGCATCAGCCAGTCGAATCCCGCGTCCTGCGTGGCCACGACCACCTCCTCCCCGCTCGTCCCCAGCACGCCGGCAAACGCCTGGCGCGCCAGTTCCGGCAGGTTGTTCTGCTGGCTCAGGTGCGCAGCGACCAGGTGCTTGAGGCGGCTGCGCTCGAGCGACGCGAGGATGTCCGCCGCCGCGTCGTTGCTCAGGTGGCCGTGGTTGCCGCCGATCCGCGCCTTCAGCGACTGCGGATAGCGGCTCGCGGCCAGCATCGCAGGGTCATGGTTGGATTCGAGCACCAGCGCGTCACAGCCGCTCAGGACGGCTGTGATGTGCGGCGTGGCCATCCCGACGTCCGTCAGTACGCCGAGCCGACTGCAGCCGTCCATAAAGACGAACTGGAGCGGTTCGCGCGCATCGTGAGGAACCGTATAGGGCATGACGGCCAGATCGCGTATCGCGGCCGTCTCGTCGCCCCACAGCACGTGGAGATCGACATCGGCTTCGTCCGCGCCTACCGCGCGCGCGGTGCCCCAGCTCATGTAGAGCGGCAGCGACGCGCGCCGGGCGAGCGTCAGCGCGCTGCCGACGTGGTCGCTGTGTTCATGGGTGATGAGGATCGCATCGAGATCATCGATGCCGAGATTCAGTCGGCCGAGCCGGCGCTCGACCTCCTTGGCAGAAAAGCCGCAGTCGAGCAGCACGCGGGTGGTCGTCGTGCCGCTCGTGGCCTCGACGACCAGCGCGTTGCCTTCGCTGCCGCTTCCGAGGCTGGCGAATCGCACGCGCTCAGTTCAGCTGCGCGTGCAGCAGCGAAATGATCCGCTGCGCGTCCGACGAGTTGTCGATCTGGCCGTTTGCGCCGACCACCGCGACCTGCGTGCCGCCGCTGCCTTGCGCACGCACGTTGACCAGGAATTCCCTGCCCGGCTTCGCCGCCGCCGGACCGCCGTAGAACAGCTTGCCGAACAGGCCGTCGCGCTTGAGCTCTTCCATCGAATTCGCATAGCGCACGGTGTACACGCCCTTCTCGCGGTCGCGATTGTCGACCGTGAAGTTGGTACGGTCGAGCGCGAGGCCCACGCGCAGCCACGCCCGGTCGAACGACTCGGCCAGCTGCAGCGTCGCTGCGCCGCTGCTCGTGTCGCTGACCTGCGCCGGCGCCGTCGCGGGACGCGCATCGGTCAGCAGTTGCTTGGCCTGCGCGTCGGTCAGGCCGAACTTCTGCATCAGCTTCGACAGGAACACGGCTTCGAGCACCGGGTTGCGCGGACGCTCTTCCCAGCGCGACGACGTGCCGCCCTGCGGGCCGACCATCATTTCTTCCATCGCGCTGTGCGTGATCGAGATGTCGGTATTGCCGTCCGACGTGCGGTTCACGAGCGTACGGAAACGGTCGCGCGTGCCGGACGAGTACGCGAAATCGATGACCTTGCCGATCGTGCGGCGGAACCAGTCGTCGGGAATGTTCGCGCGGTTCTCGGCCCAGTCGGTGGCCATGATGCCCGTCGACGGCGCGTCGGTCTTCAGCGAGAAGCCGTTCTCCTGCCAGAAATCCTTCAGGATCGGCCACAGCTGCTCGGGCGTCCGGCCATCGACGACGAGCCAGCGGCGATCGCCGTCGCGCTCGATGTGCATGCCAAGCGGATCCTGCGCGCTCGGGATGCCGTCGGTCGCGTTGCCGGCCTGCGTCGTGGCCCGCGGCGGCAACGTGCCGAGCCCCGCGTTGGTCGGCGGCGCGACGAACTGCTGGGTCGTCGGCACCGGCTTCAGGTCGCTCGGCACCGCGAGCGGCGGCGCCGAACCGGTGTTCTTGTAGTTGACCCGGTCGGGAGCCAGATAGTCGTTCAGCGTATCACAGCCAGCGAGCGCGCCCAGCGCCAGCGCCACCATCGACATCTGGATGGCGCGAGAGGAAAAGGCGAAACGTTTCATGAAATCCTTCGTCTTGCTTGAACGCTCGTCAGGAGCGGCGCCGGACGGAGCCGGCCGGTGCGGGTTGATCAGGGGTCGAGCCGGCGGCCGCAGGACGCGGCCGCCTCGGCATCAGGCGAGAACGCCGGCCTCGACGAGGGCCGAACGCACGGCATCGTGGTAGCGCTCGTCGAGCGCCGTGAGCGGCAGTCGGATGCCGCCCTGCATCTTGCCCATCGCCTGCAGTGCCCACTTCACCGGAATCGGGTTCGCCTCGATGAACAGGTTCTTGTGCAGCGACAGCAGCTTCATGTGCAGTTCGCGGGCCGTCTGCACGTCGCCGGCCAGCGCCGCGCGGCACAGCTCGCTCATCGCGCGCGGCGCGACGTTCGCCGTCACCGAGATGTTGCCGTGGCCGCCGAGCAGCATCAGCGCGATCGCGGTCGGATCGTCGCCGCTGTAGATCGCGAAATGCTTCGGCGCGGCCTTGATCAGGTGCGCGGCGCGATCGATGTTGCCGGTCGCTTCCTTCACGCCGATGATGCCCGGCACCTGCGCGAGACGCAGCATCGTCTCGTTCGCCATATCGGCGACCGTGCGGCCCGGCACGTTGTACAGGATCACCGGCAGGTCGACCGCTTCGGCGATCGTCCTGAAGTGACGGTACATGCCTTCCTGCGTCGGCTTGTTGTAGTACGGCACGACCTGCAGCGTCGCGTCCGCACCGACCGATTTCGCGTGCTTCGTCAGCTCGATCGCCTCGGCGGTCGAGTTGCCGCCCGCGCCCGCGATGATCGGGATGCGTTTCGCCGCATGCTCGACCGCCGTGCGGATCATCAGGATGTGCTCTTCGACGTTGAGCGTTGCCGACTCGCCGCTCGTACCGACGACGACGAGCGCATCGGTGCCTTCCGCGATGTGCCAGTCGATCAGTTTGCGAAACGCCGGCAGGTCGAGACTGCCGTCTTCGAGCATCGGGGTGACGATCGCGGGGATGCTGCCGCGGATTTGAATGCCGTCTTGGGTGCCGTTAGCCATGAAACGCGATTGATTGTGTACCGGTAAACGTTGAGATTGTAGCGGATTAGCCGGGCAGTTCGTAACGTGGAATTCCCGCCCCCGCCTTCGGGGTCGCGCCCTCGCGCACTGCGCAGAGACGCTGGACGAACGCCTCGCGCGGCGCGGCGACGAAACCGTCCTCGTACGCGATCACCCGCAGGCGGCCGTGCACGGCGTCCAGCAGCTCGCCCGGGGCGAGCAGGAACGCGGGGTTGGACGGTTTGCCGACCGTTTCGTTTCCTTGCGCGAAAGTTTCGTAGATGAGCACGCCGCCCGGCGCAACTGCATCGAGCAGATGGGGCCAGAGCGGACGGTGCAGATAATGGGTAACGATCACGGCGGAAAACCGCTCACCGGCCGGCAACGGCCACGGCGCGCCTTCGAGATCGGCGTCGCGCGCATCGACGCCCGCGATCGTGCGCAACGCGGCCAGCGCGACCGGGTCGCGGTCGAGCGCGACGACCGGATGCCCGTGCGACGCGAACCAGCGCGCATGGCGGCCGCCGCCCGCGGCGACGTCGAGCACCGCGCCGCCCGTCGGAACGAGCGGCGACCACCGGGCGACCCAGCGCGACGGCTCGACCTGTGCGACGTGGCCGCCCGCGGCGGCGATGACGGATTCGTTCATGCGCGCGGACCGGATTAGTTGTACGACAGGCCCATCGCGTCGCGCACGTCGCGCATCGTTTCCGTCGCGTACTTGCGCGCCTTGTCGCAACCGTCCGCGACGATCGCGCGCAGCAGCGACGGATCGTCCATGTACTTCTGCGCGCGCTCGAGCATCGGCTGCTGCTCGCGCAGGATGCCTTCGACGACCGGCTGCTTGCAGTCGAGGCAGCCGATGCCCGCCGAGCGGCAGCCCTTCTGCACCCATTCGTGCGTCGCTTCGTCCGTGTAGACCTGGTGCAGCTGCCACACCGGGCACTTGTCGGGATCGCCCGGATCGGTGCGGCGCACGCGCGCCGGATCGGTCGGCATCGTGCGGACCTTCTTCGTGATCGTGTCGGCGTCTTCACGCAGGCCGATCGTGTTGCCGTACGACTTGGACATCTTCTGCCCGTCGAGGCCCGGCATCCGGGACGCTTCGGTCAGGAGCGCCTGCGGCTCGACGAGGATGATCTTGCGCGCGCCTTCGAGATAGCCGAACAGGCGCTCGCGGTCGCTCATCGACAGGCTCTGCGATTCCTGCAGCATCGCACGCGCCTGTTCGAGCGCCTCGTCGTCGCCTTCCTGCTGATACGCGTTGCGCAGCTCGTGATAGAGCTTCGCGCGCTTGCCGCCGAGCTTCTTCGCGGCCTCGAGCGCCTTCTCCTCGAAACCGGGCTCACGGCCGTACAGGTAGTTGAAGCGGCGCGCGATCTCGCGCGTCATCTCGACGTGCGGCACCTGATCCTCGCCGACCGGCACAAGCGAGCCGCGATACAGCAGGATGTCGGCCGCCATCAGCACCGGATAGCCGAGGAAGCCGTAGGTCGACAGGTCCTTGTCCTTCAGCTTCTCCATCTGCTCCTTGTAGGTCGGCACGCGTTCGAGCCAGCCGAGCGGCGTGCTCATGCCGAGCAGCAGTGCGAGCTCCGCGTGCTCGGGCACCTTGCTCTGGATGAACAGCGTCGCCTGCGCCGGATCGATGCCGGACGCGAGCCAGTCGATCAGCACGTCCCAGACGTTCTTCTCGATGACCTCGGGAGTCTCATAGTGCGTCGTCAGCGCATGCCAGTCGACGACGCAGAAGAAGCACGGGTACTCGGACTGCAGTTTCACCCAGTTTTTCAGCACGCCGTGGTAATGACCGAGGTGCAGCGACCCGGTGGGTCGCATGCCGGAGAAAATACGTTCTGGGAACATGATTGTCGTTAGAAAAGCGAGGCGAATGGGGACAGGATGGCGCTCAGCACGGCGTAGCCGACATTGACGAGCGGGCGCAGCCAGAAGTTCGTCAGCACGCCCGTCGCGACCAGCACGAGGACGATGATGAAACCGTACGGCTCGATGCGCGACAGCGCGATCGATTGCTTCGGCGGCAGCAGCGCCGCCAGGATGCGACCGCCGTCGAGCGGCGGCAGCGGAAACAGGTTCAGCACGCCGAGCACGAGGTTCGCGCTGACGCCGGCAAACGCCATCCGCGTGAAGAACGGCTCGTCGATGCCGAGCGCCGGCAGCACGAGGGTCAGCAGGCCCCAGATCAGCGCCTGCACGAAGTTGCAGGCCGGGCCCGCGAGCGCTACCCACAGGCTGCCCCAGCGCGGATCGCGCAGGTTGCCGAACGAAACCGGCACCGGCTTCGCATAGCCGAACAGGAACGCGCCGCCCGTCAGGAAATACATCGCGAGCGGGATCGCGATCGTGCCGATCGGATCGATGTGGCGCATCGGATTGAACGACACGCGCCCCATCACGTAGGCGGTGTTGTCGCCGAGCAGGCGGGCGGCGTAGCCGTGCGCGGCCTCGTGCAACGTGATCGCGAAGATCACGGGCAGCGCGTAGACGGCGATGGTCTGTATCAGGGAAGCATCCATATCGCGTTATTGTAACAAGCGCCCTCGCGCAAAAATTGGAACGTCGCGCGCTTACGCGGCCGAGAGTCCGAACGGTTCGAGCGCGCCGCGCCCCGCGCGCACGAGTTCCGGCGCGTCGCCGGTCAGGTCGATCACCGTCGACGGCTCGCGCGGGCACGCGCCGCCGTCGATCACGAGATCGACCTGTTTCTCGAGCCGCACACGGATGTCGTCGGGATCGTTGAGCGGCTCGTCGTCCGGCGGCAGGATCAGCGTCGTGCCGAGCAGCGGCTGGCCGAGCGATTCCAGCAGCGCGAGCGTGATCGCGTGATCGGGCACACGCAGCCCGATCGTCTTGCGCGACGGATGCGACAGCCGGCGCGGCACTTCCTTCGTCGCCTGCAGGATGAATACGTACGGGCCCGGCGTCACCGACTTGATCTGCCGGTACTGGCGGTTGTCGACCATCGCGAAGTTGGCGAGCTCCGACAGGTCGCGCACGAGCAGCGACAGGTGCCGTTTCTCGTCGAGGCCGCGAATCCGGCGCACCCGCTCGACCGCATCCTTGTCGTCGAGATGGCACGCGAGCGCATAGCTCGAATCGGTCGGCATCGCGATCACGCCGCCCTTGCTGACGATCTCGACGGCTTGCTTGATCAGGCGCGGCTGCGGATTATCCGGATGAATCCTGAAGAACTGGGACATGGAAGCAGGTAAAGAGGGAGAAGTCGGAGGCGCGCGTCGGCCACGACGCGGGCGGCGGGCAGCCGCCCGGCGTCAGAGCCAGCGCTCCCAGACCGGTGTCAGGTCGGACGGCAGCGGCGGCAAGCCGCCGAGCTCGACGCGGCCTTCGCCCGGCGCATGGAAATCCGAGCCTCGCGACACTTCGAAACCGAAGCGGCGGGCAACGTCCGCATATTCGCGGTACTGGTCGGGCGTGTGGCTGCCCGTGATGACCTCGATCGCGCGGCCGCCCAGCTCGATGAACTCGCCGAAGAACGCGTCGAATTCGACGGGCGTATAGCGGTAACGGCCCGGATGCGCGACCACGGCTTCGCCGCCCGCCGCGCGGATCCACCCGACCGCATCGGACAGCGCGGCCCAGCGATGCGGGACGAACCCGGGCTTGCCGTCGCCGAGCAGGCGGTCGAACACGTCGGACGTCGATTCGGCGTGGCCGTGCTCGACGAGAAACCGCGCGAAGTGCGTGCGCGAGATCAGGTCGGGATTCGATACGTACTTCAGCGCGCCTTCGTACGCGTCGGGGATGCCGAGCGTCGCGAGTTGCGCGCCGATCGCCCGCGCGCGTGCCGCGCGGCCGTGACGCGTGCGGTACAGGCCGTCGACGAGCGTCGGGTTCGCGGGATCGATGTTCAAGCCGACGATATGCACGGTGCGCGATGCCCACGTGACCGAAATCTCGACGCCGCTCAGGTAACGCATGCCGAGCGCTTCCGCCTCGCTGCGCGCCTCAGCCTGGCCGCCGATCTCGTCGTGGTCGGTCAGCGCCCACAGGGTCACGCCGCCGGCATGGGCGCGGCGCGCGACGTCGGCAGGCGACAGCAACCCGTCGGAAACATTCGAATGGCAGTGGAGATCAGCGTTCATTGTCGGCATGGCAGGTAAGGCTTCATTCTACTGCAATGCGGCAATTGCACCGCCAGCCTGCCCCGCCGCCGCCGTCGCAGACCTACGCGCAGAACGCCTCGATCAACGCCGCGATCTGCTCCGGCTGGTCGTGATGCACCATGTGGCCGGCATCCTCGACGAGCTTCTCGCGCCAGTCGGGGAACGCGTTGAAACGCGCCTTGAATTCCGGCAGCGGGATGTCGCCGGCGAGGTGCGCGAGCGTCGGCGAATTGACGGCCTCGACGTGCAGCACCTTCGCGCGCACCTGCGCCCAGGTGGCCATCACCTCGTCGAGCCGGTACAGCAGCGGCCCCGGCATCTTGTGCGCGGGGTCGGCCAGCAGGTGATAGAGGCCGTCGTCGCCGCGCTTCGACCAGTGCGCGGCGAGGAAGGCGGCGCGGCGCGGGTCGAGCCGCGGATTGGTCCTGGTCAGGCGCGCCGCCACGTCGTCGAGGGACGCGTAAGGGCGCAGCGCGGGCGGCTCACGCAGTTCGTCCAGCCAGCCGCGCAGCCGGCGCGGCGCCTGCTCGGCCCGCGCGGGCGCGAGCCCGAAACCCTCGAGGTCGACCACGCGCCGCACGCGTTCCGGCCGCGCGCCCGCATACAGGCACACGACGTTCGCGCCCATGCTGTGCCCGACCAGATTGACTTCGCCGGTCGGCGCATAGTGATCGACGAGCGCATCGAGGTCGCCCAGGTATTCGTGGAACCAGTAGTGGCCGCCGCCCTGCCGCGCGACCGGCCAGTCGGACAGCCCGAAGCCGCGCGCATCGGGCGCGATCACCTGCCAGTCGCCCGCGAGCGCATCGACGACGAACTGGAACGACGCCGCAACGTCCATCCAGCCGTGCAGCATGAACAGCGTCGGCGCATCGGGCCGGCCCCAGCGCCGCACATGCAGCTTCACGCCGCGCACCGTGACGAAATCGGAAACAGAACTCGACGCACTCATTGCAGCCGCCAGAAAAAAGAATGATCGTTCGATTATAGCGGCGGCGCCTGCGTTCAGGCGACCGGCATTCGAGGTCAAGCTCTAGCGGCCGAGTCGTTCAAGGCTTCGCCGAGGAACCGCCACCAGCAGGGCGCGCGGGCCGGCCCGGCAGACAACACGCAGCCGGACGCGATCCGGCTAACGCGCGGCGTTTCCGGCCGCTGCGTCCTGCGCGGCCAGTTCGTCGAGTTCGGCCTGCTCGAATCCGGCATCGCGACGCGCATCGAAGTTGAACGGGCCGCGCAGCCGCGGCGCATGGTATTGCTCGGCGAGCTGGCGATAGGCCGGCACCGGATCGCGGCCGGTTTCGTCGCACAGATACCGGAACCAGCGGTTGCCGATCGCGACATGACCGACCTCGTCGCGCAGGATCACATCGAGGATCGCGGCCGATGCATCGTCGCCCGCCTGTACGAGCCGCGCACGGATCGGCGGCGAAGCATCGAGCCCGCGGGCCTCGAGCGTGCGCGGCACGAGCGCCATGCGCGCCAGCACATCGCCCTTGGTCCGCTCGCACATCTCCCACAGCCCGTTGTGCGCGGGAAAATCGCCGTACGCATGCCCGAATGCTGCCAGCCGGTCAGACAGCAGCGTGAAGTGATAGGCCTCCTCGGCCGCGACCTTCAGCCAGTCCGCATAAAACGCATCCGGCAGGCCCGCGAACCGCCAGACCGCGTCGAGCGCCAGATTGATCGCATTGAATTCGATATGGGCGAGCGCGTGCAGCAGCACCGCGCGCCCTTCGGGCGAACGCATGCTGCGCCGCCCGAGCTGGCGCGGCTCGACCAGCGCCGGACGCACCGGGCGCCCGGGCAGGCCGGCCGGTTCGCGCAGTTCGAGCGACGGCGCGATCGCGGCCTGCCCGGCCAGCAGCGCGTCGTACAGCGAACGCACCTGCGCGGCCTTGGCCGCGGGTTCGGATGCGCGCAGCGCGTCGAGCGCGGCGTGGCGCACGCAGGCCGGCGCATGACCGAAAGAAGAAGACTCCATGCTCATAAACGGGGACACCCTGCATGCGTATCGCGGGAGCGCACGCACGCGACGGTTTACAATATGCGATCGTTCCGCGGCGCCATGCGCCGGGCAAACCGGACGCGCCATTCTACCGGCGCCCATCACCGAAGAGACAAGGAGACTCCGTGACGATCTACAAGCTGGGCGATACGGCCCCGACGATCCACGAAAGCGTATTCGTCGCCGATACGGCGGCCATCATCGGCAAGGTCGTGCTCGAGGAAAACGCGAGCGTCTGGTTCGGCGCGACGATTCGCGGCGACAACGAGACGATTGCCGTCGGCGCCGGCAGCAACGTCCAGGAAGGCGCAGTGCTGCACACGGACCCCGGTTTCCCGCTGACGATTGCCGAAAACGTGACGATCGGGCACCAGGCGATGCTGCACGGCTGCACGATCGGCGAAGGTTCGCTGATCGGTATTCAGGCGGTGGTCTTGAATGGAGCGGTCATCGGCCGCAACTGTCTGGTTGGTGCCGGCGCGGTCGTGACGGAAGGCAAGACGTTCCCGGACAATTCGCTGATTCTCGGCGCACCGGCGAAAGTCGTGCGCGAGCTGTCGGCGGAAGACATCGCGCGGCTGCGCGCGAACGCGAAGACATACGTCGAGCGGCGTGCGCATTTCAAGGAGCAACTCGTGCGGATCGGGTGATTCGCGCGGATTTCAAGGAAGAAGAGTGAGCGACCAGTTACAGAAATTCATGTTCAATGCGGCGCCCGTGCGCGGCGAGATCGTTTCGCTGCGCAATACGTGGCAGGAAGTGCTCGCCCGCCGCGACTACCCTGCCCCCGTGCGCACGGTGCTCGGCGAGATGATGGCCGCGTGCGCGCTGCTGTCCGCGAACCTGAAATTTCACGGCACCCTGATCATGCAGATCTTCGGCGACGGGCCGGTCCAGATGCTGGTCGTCCAGTGCGGCTCGGATCTGTCGATGCGGGCCACCGCGAAGTTCTCCGGCGACGCGGCGCAAACGATCGGAGACGACACGAGTTTCGCGTCGCTCGTCAACGCGAGCGGCCACGGCCGCTGCGTGATCACGCTCGACCCGGCCGACAAGCTGCCGGGCCAGCAGCCGTACCAGGGCATCGTGCCGCTGAACGGCGTCGACGGCCCGCTCGAATCGGTGTCGCAGGTGCTCGAGCATTACATGCACCACTCCGAGCAGCTCGACACGCGGCTGTGGCTCGCGGCCGATCGCGACCGCGCGGTCGGCATGCTGCTGCAGAAGCTGCCGGGCGACGGCGGCATCGTGCCGCGCAACGCAGAAACCGATATCGACACGTGGGAGCGCGTCTGCACGCTCGGCGGCACGCTGTCCGCGAAGGAGCTGCTCGAGGTCGAACCGGAAGTCGTGTTCCGCCGGCTGTTCTGGCAGGAGAACGTGCAGCACTTCGAACCGGCGGGCACGCGCTTCCAGTGCTCGTGCTCGCGCGAGAAGGTCGGCGCGATGCTGCGCATGCTCGGCCGCGACGAAGTCGACAGCGTGATCGTCGAGCGCGGCCACGTCGAGATCCACTGCGAGTTCTGCAACCAGCGCTACGAATTCGATCCCGTCGACGTCGCGCAGTTGTTCGCGGCGCCCGGCGTCGAGACCGGCATCGCGCCGGCGACCGGCCAGCGTCACTGAGCGGCGCGCCCGATGCCCGCCGTCCGGGCACGGGCGCATAATGACGCCCAAGCGCCGCACGCACGACGCCGAAGGCTCTACCTTCGGCGCAAGCCGCTTCCCGCCGTCGGCGCGCTGCAGGAGAAACACATGAACCGCCCGTTTCGCACCATCGTCCTGACGAGCGTTGCCGCCGGCACGCTCGCGCTTGCCGGCTGCGCGATGCCGCCGCCGTCCTCCACGATCCTGAGCCGCCTGCCCGAACCGGGCGCGTCGGGCGGCCAGCCGCCCGCGCTATCGAGCGCCGAACGCAAGCGCTACGACGAGATCGACCGGCAGGTGCTGCGCGAACAGAACAGCGCGATGGCGGCCGAGGCAGCCGCGCGCGCGTGGGCCTATTACTCGCCGCCGCCCGTGACCATCTATGGCGGGTATTACGGCGGATGGGGAAATCGCTGGGGAACGGGCATCGGCTACGGCTACCCGGGCTGGTGGTGGTAAGCGATCGCCCGGCCGATTGAACACCGGCAGGAAATAAAAAAGCGCGGCATTTCCCGCGCTTTTTCAATGGGTTCGTGCTGCCGCGCTCAGTGATGCGCGGCCTTGCCCTTGTCGCCGCCATGATGCCGCGACGGCTTCGCGATCGACTGCGGATTCGGCACGACACGCACCGGCGCCGCCGACACGGCACCGCGCGTCGACGTGTTCGAAGGCGTGTTGTTCAGCGGCACCGCCGGTGCATTCGGCGACACGAACTGCACGAATACTTCGCCGTCCTTCACCATGCCCATCTCGTAGCGCGCGCGCTCCTCGATGGCCGCGGTGCCGCCCTGCAGATCCTGCACTTCGCCTGCGGTCCGCTCGTTGCGCAGCTTCTCGTCCGCATTCTTCTGGAGCTGGTCGCCGAGCTGCTGACGCAATTCATGCACCCGCAGCCAGCCGCCGTGTCCCCACCATAGGGGGTACTGAATGAGCGCCAGCAAGGCAATCAGGACGACAGTGACAAGCCGCATGTAAGAGACGCAGATATAAGAAGCGCCGCTCCGCGCACGTGCACAGAGCGGCGTCGATATGACGAACCCGATATTAGCGCGTTAGCGCAGGTTATAGAAAGCCGATTTACCCGGGTAGCTCGCGATGTCGCCGAGATCTTCCTCGATGCGCAGCAGCTGGTTGTACTTCGAGATGCGGTCGCTGCGCGACAGCGAACCCGTCTTGATCTGACCGGCGTTCAGGCCGACCGCGATGTCCGCGATCGTCGAATCTTCCGTTTCGCCCGAGCGGTGCGAGATCACGGCCGTGTAGCCCGCGCGCTTCGCCATTTCGATCGCCGCGAACGTTTCGGTCAGCGTACCAATCTGGTTGATCTTGATGAGGATCGAGTTCGCGATGCCCTTCTCGATGCCTTCCTTCAGGATGCGCGTGTTCGTGACGAACAGGTCGTCGCCGACGAGCTGCACCTTCTTGCCGAGGCGGTCGGTCAGCAGCTTCCAGCCTTCCCAGTCGCTTTCGTGCATGCCGTCCTCGATCGACACGATCGGGAACTTGTCGGCGAGCGTCGCGAGGTAGTCGGTGAATTCGGCCGACGACAGTTGCAGGCCTTCGCCCGCGAGCTGGTACTTGCCGTCGTGGTAGAACTCGGATGCCGCGCAGTCGAGCGCAAGCAGCACGTCCTCGCCCGCGCGGTAGCCGGCCTTCTCGATCGCCTGCAGGATCGTCGACAGGCACTCGTCGTTGCTGCCGAAGTTCGGCGCGAAGCCGCCTTCGTCGCCGACTGCCGTGCTCATGCCGCGGTCGCTCAGGATCTTCTTCAGCGCGTGGAACACTTCCGCGCCGCAACGCAGGGCTTCACGGAACGTCGGCTGGCTGACCGGGACGATCATGAATTCCTGGATGTCGAGGCTGTTGTTCGCGTGCGCGCCGCCGTTGACGATGTTCATCATCGGCACCGGCAGCTGCATCGCGCCCGAACCGCCGAAATAGCGGTACAGCGGCAGGCCTGCCTCTTCGGCGGCAGCCTTCGCGACGGCCATCGACACGGCCAGCATCGCGTTCGCGCCGAGGCGCGACTTGTTGTCGGTGCCGTCCAGCTCGAGCAGCGTCTTGTCGAGGAACGCCTGTTCCGACGCGTCGAGGCCCATGATGGCTTCGGAGATTTCGGTGTTGATGTGCTCGACTGCCTTCAGCACGCCCTTGCCGTTGTAGCGGCCGGCTTCGCCGTCGCGCAGTTCGATCGCTTCACGCGAGCCCGTGGACGCGCCCGACGGCACCGCCGCGCGGCCCATCGTGCCCGATTCGAGCAGCACGTCGCATTCGACGGTGGGGTTGCCGCGCGAATCCAGAATCTCGCGGCCGATGATATCTACGATTGCACTCATGGGTTTCCTCTGAGAATGACGATGGATTCTTCAAACTGCGACGGCGTGCGTGCCGGCACCGCTTTCGCTACTGACGCGCGAAGCCGTCGCAAGGTTCATTCGATCTTTAATTGAAATCGTTTTCCAGGAACGGGTTGCGCTTCACCGCCTGGTCGAGCGTGACGAGCGTCTCCAGCAGCGCGCCCATCCGGTTCAGCGGCACCGCGTTCGGGCCGTCCGACTTCGCCTCGGCCGGATTCGGGTGCGTTTCCATGAAGAGGCCCGCGACGCCCGTCGCGACCGCGGCACGCGCGAGCACCGGCACGAATTCGCGCTGGCCGCCCGAGCTCGTGCCCTGCCCGCCCGGCAGTTGCACCGAGTGGGTCGCGTCGAATACGACGGGCGCGTTCGTTTCGCGCATGATCGCGAGCGAACGCATGTCCGACACGAGATTGTTGTAGCCGAACGAGACGCCGCGTTCGCACGCCATGAAGCGATCTTCCGACAGCCCCGCTTCACGTGCCGCGTCGCGCGCCTTGTCGATCACGTTCTTCATGTCGTGCGGCGCGAGGAACTGGCCCTTCTTGATGTTGACCGGCTTGCCCGAGCGCGCGCATGCGTGGATGAAATCGGTCTGGCGGCACAGGAACGCGGGCGTCTGCAGCACGTCGACGACCGACGCGACCTGCTCGATCTCGTCGATCGAATGCACGTCGGTCAACACCGGCAGGCCGAGCTGACGCTTCACCTCGGACAGGATCCGCAGGCCCTCGTCCATTCCGAGGCCGCGAAACGACTTGCCCGAGCTGCGGTTCGCCTTGTCGTAGGACGACTTGTAGATGAACGGAACGTTCAGCTTCGCGCAGATATCCTTCAGGCGGCCCGCCGTGTCGATCGTCATTTGCTCCGATTCGACGACGCAGGTACCCGCGATCAGGAAGAAAGGCTTGTCGAGACCAACCTCGAAATCGCACAGCTTCATGCTTTCACTCCGCGCGCTTGCTTGTTGGCGAGCGCGGCTTCGACGAACGACTTGAAGAGAGGATGACCGTCACGCGGCGTGGACGTGAATTCCGGGTGGAACTGGACGCCGACGAACCACGGGTGCATCGAGCGCGGCAGCTCCATCATTTCCGGCAGATCCTCGCTCGGGGTACGCGCGCTGATGATAAGGCCGCCGCTTTCGAGCTGGGGCACGAAGCGGTTATTGACTTCATAACGGTGGCGATGACGCTCGTTCACGTCCTTGCCGTAGATTTCTTCCGCCATCGTGCCGGGCTTGATCGGGCAGCGCTGCGAGCCGAGGCGCATCGTGCCGCCGAGATCGGATTCCTCGGTGCGCGTCTCGACCTTGCCGTCGCGGTCGTACCACTCGGTGATCAGCGCGACCACGCGTTCCGGCGTGTCCGGATCGAATTCCGTGCTGTTCGCCTGCTTCAGGCCGACGACGTCGCGCGCGAACTCGATCACCGCGAGCTGCATGCCGAGGCAGATGCCGAGATAAGGCACCTTCGCCTCGCGCGCATAGCGGATCGCCGCGATCTTGCCTTCGGTGCCGCGACGGCCGAAACCGCCCGGGACCAGCACCGCGTCGAGGTGCTTCAGGCTGTCGACGCCGTTCGTCTCGATCTCTTCCGAGTCGATGTACTCGATGTTGACCTTGGTCGACGTGTGCAGCGACGCGTGACGCAGCGCCTCGATCAGCGACTTGTACGATTCGGTCAGGTCGACGTACTTGCCGACCATGCCGATCGTCACTTCGTGCTTCGGGTTCTCCAGCTTCTCGACGAGCTCCGACCACATGCTCAGGTCGGCATCGTGCGGCGTCAGCTTCAGCTCGTCGCAGATGATCTTGTCGAGGCCCTGGTCGTGCAGCATCTGCGGAATCTTGTAGATGCTGTCGGCGTCCCACACCGAGATCACGGCGTCTTCCGGCACGTTCGAGAACATCGAGATCTTCTTCGATTCGTCGTCGGGGATGCGGCGATCCGCGCGGCACAGCAGCACGTGCGGCAGGATGCCGATCTCGCGCAGCTTCTGCACGCTGTGCTGGGTCGGCTTCGTCTTCAGCTCGCCGGCCGTCGCGACGTACGGCACCAGCGTCAGGTGCACGAAGCACGCGCTGTTGCGGCCGAGGCGCAGGCTCATCTGGCGCGCGGCTTCAAGGAACGGCAGCGACTCGATGTCGCCGACCGTGCCGCCGATCTCGACGATCGCGACATCCGGCTCGCCGCAGGTGGCCGATGCCGCCCCGCGCTCGATGAACGCCTGGATTTCGTTCGTGATGTGCGGAATGACCTGCACGGTCTTGCCGAGATAGTCGCCGCGGCGTTCCTTGCGGATCACCGATTCGTAGATCTGGCCGGTCGTGAAGTTGTTGGCCTTGCGCATCTTCGTGCTGATGAAGCGCTCATAGTGGCCGAGGTCGAGGTCCGTCTCCGCTCCGTCTTCCGTCACAAACACTTCGCCGTGCTGGAACGGGCTCATCGTGCCGGGGTCGACGTTGATGTAGGGATCGAGTTTGAGGAGGGTGACTTTCAGACCGCGCGATTCGAGGATCGCGGCGAGGGAAGCGGCGGCAATACCCTTGCCAAGGGAAGAAACTACGCCGCCGGTGACGAAAACATATTTGGTCATCGCTGGATGCTCGCGGGAAAAACGGATTATACCGTAAAGCCCGCCCTTTTCTCAGCAACTGACGCGATGATCGCGCCCTTTCGGGCGGACCCGCGCCAACCGTGCGCCGGGGGCGCACCGGCCGGCCGGTCGGCGCGGCCGCACCCGCCGCGGCGCATGCCGGACCGCCGGACGGAGCGTCAGGCGCGCTTCGCGAGCGGGGCGCCGCCCTGCGACACACCGCCCTCTTCCGCCTTCAGCGAATTCAGCATCCGCTGCAATGCACGGGCGGTCTCGAGCGGCCGCTCCATCGGGAACAGGTGGCTGCCCTCGAGCCATTCGACGCGGCCGCGCGCCGCCCGGCGCGTCGCGTCGAGCCCGACCTGCCGCACCTCGCGCGAACGCGTGCCGGCGAGAAAACCGATCGGCACCGGCGCGCCGTGCGCGAGCCGCGGGCCGAGCGTGTGCGGCAGCGTCCGATAGATCAGGTATTCGACCTGCCGGTCGAACGCGAGCGCACGCTCGCCGTCGGCACCGGCCTGCGGAATGCCGTAGTCGATGTAGTCGGCCAGCATCCGTTCGTCCCAGCGCGCGAACGCGGGCTTCTCGCGGAAATGCCGCCAGACTTCGTCGCGGCTCACCCAGTGCGTGCGCCGGTTGCGGGTCGCGGCGGCCGGCGACAGCCGCTCGTCGAGCCCCGCCCACTGGCTCGCGCGCAACGCGCCCGCACGCCAGCCCGCGATGATCGGCGAATCGATCATCACGACGCCGCGCACCCATTGCGGCTTCTTCAGCGCGGCCATCAGCGACAGGTAGCCGCCGAGCGAATGGCCGACGAGCCAGACCGGACGCTCGTAGCGGCTGCCGATGTCGTCGAGCAGTTGCTCGACGAGATGCGGCCAGTCGCGCGTCACCGGGTAGCGGCGGTCGTGGCCGATCCGCTCGATGTAGCGCAGCTCGTAGTCGTCGGCCAGCTCGGCGAAGATCGTCCGGTACGTCGACGCCGGAAAGCCGTTCGCATGCGAGAAGTGGAGGATGTCCTTCAAACGCCGATGTCTCCTTTGTCGACGGGAGTATGTACTTCAGCACTTACTCCCGTCCCGTGCTTCGCGTTCTGCCGGGCCCGTGCTTCCGCACTTTGCGCGAGCCTATGCATTCTTTATGAACCGGCCGTCGCCCCGCTCAACGGTCCATCCAGTACCGTCGCCGTACATCGCGATAGCGCTCGAATGCAAACCCACCGTCGGCCGGCGCGACGTCGAACCGTACGGCGCCGTCGCGATCGGTGCGCGGCAGCGGAATCCCGCGTGCCTCGTAGCGCGCGAGGACGGTCCGGTGCGGATGTCCGAACCGATTGCGATAGCCTACAGGAAATACCGCGACGCGCGGCCCGACCGAGTCGAGGAAAGGCTCGACCGACGACGTGCGGCTGCCGTGGTGCGGAACGACCAGGATCTGAGCGGCCAGCGCGTCGCGCGCGGCGTCCACGAGCTGGCGTTCGGCGCGTGCTTCGATGTCGCCCGTCAGCAGCGCGGACGTGCTGCCCGCGTCGATCCGCAGCACGCACGATTGCCCGTTCGACGCGCCCGTGTCCGGGCCGCCCGATGGCCAGAGCATCGTGAAGACGACGCCGTCCCAGGTCCAGCGCTGCCCGGCCGCGCACGGCAGCCGGTCGGCGACGCCGGCGGCCGTCGCGTCGCGCCATAGCCGGTTCTTCGACGGAATGCCGGCCAGCAGCTGGCGCACGTCGGCTGCCGCATAGACGGCCGGCGCGCCGCCCGCGTGATCGGCGTCCGCGTGACTGAGCACGAGCGAATCGATCACCGCGATGCCGCGCGAGCGCAACGCCGGCGCGACGATCCGCGCACCGGCATGCGTCGACTCCGCGCCCGGCCCGGCATCGAACAGCAAGGTTCGGCGCGCAGTCTCCACCAGCACCGACGCGCCCTGCCCGACGTCGAGCACGGTCAGCCGGAAGCCGCCCGGCGGCGGCGCATCGGGTGCCGGCGCGACGAGCGGCAGCCACGTGAGCGGCGCCGCCCAGCGCAACGGCCAGCCGCGCGGCATCAGCGCCCATGCGACACCCACGCACGCAAGCGCCAGCACGGGCCAGTCGGGCATGCGCAGCCAGAACACGCCGGCCGGCCAGTCGGCGAGGTGCCCGAGCAGCGTCATCATCGGTTCGAGCACCGCATGCGCAAGCCGGAACGCATACGCATCGAGCGGCGCGGGCAACGCGATGCCGGCCAGCACGATCGGCGTCACGACCGTGCTCACCCAGGGAATCGCGAACGCATTACCGAATGGGCCCGACAGCGAAATCTGCGCGAACCACGCCGCCGTCAGCGGTGCGAGACCGATCGTCACCGCATACTGCACGCGCGTGGCCTCGGCGATACGGCGCACGGCGCGCGTACCCCACGCGCGCAACCGGCTCGACAGGCCGGCCGTGTCACTGCCCTCCTCGCCTTGCTCGTCGACCTCACGCGCCGCGCGCCAACCCGCAACGGTCAGCAGAATAACGGCGACCGCCCCGAACGACAGCCAGAACCCGGCAGACAGCACGGCCCACGGATCGGCGAGCAGCACGCTGCCGAGCGCCGCGCACAGCACCGCCGACGTCGGCACGCTGCGCCCGGCCAGATACGCGATGCCGCCGGCCGCGATCATCCACCACGCACGCTGCGCCGGCACGTTGAAACCGGCGAGCGCCGCATAGCCGGCCGCGGTCGCCAGCGCGGCAAGAGATGCCGCATACGGAGCCGGCAACACGAGCGTCGCGGCCCGCGCACGCCAGCGCAGGCGGCGCCAGACCATCGACACGAGCCCGCCCGCGATCGCGCCGACAAGCCCGACGTGCAGGCCGGAGATCGCGACCAGATGGCTCGTACCCGTGTTGCGCAGCACGCGCCAGTCGTCGTCGCCGATGCCGGACTGGTCGCCGATCGCGAGCGCGGCGACGATGCCGCGATGGCCGGCGTCGACACCGAGCGTCGCGCCGATGCGTGCCCGCAGCGCATCGCGCAGCCGATCGATCGATGCACGCCAACCCGACGCGTGCGCATCGAGCAATACCGACCGCCGCGGCGCGCTGACGTAACCGATCGCGCGAATGCCTGCGGCGAGCCACGCCGCCTCGCTGTCGCGCACGCCGGCATTGGCCTCGGCGTGCGGGCGCTTCAGGCGCGCGACGAAGCGCCAGCGCTGCGCGGCACGCAGCTCGGGAAGCGGATCGCGTGTCGCGGACGCGCCATACGCGCGCCACGACAGCCGGACCAATGGCGGAAAACGGGCCAGCCCCGCATCGTTCGACTCGACCGCGAGCAGCAGCCGCGCGCCCGTCTCGTCGACGACGGGCAGCCCCCGGACCACGCCGGTGACGACGATGTCGCGCCCTTCCCAGTCGACGGGCAAGCTGTCGTGCAGCCGCCACTCGGCCCGTGCCGCCGCGTAACCGAACCCCGCCGCGCAGGCCGCGAATGCGCACGGCATCCATCCGAGCACGACGATCGTGCGCGTGCGCCGGCGGCGCATGCACCACGCTCCCAGCGCCGCGCAACCGGCAAACACGGCCGCACCGGCCGCCCATGCGATCGCGCCCGGCAACGCCGCCTGCCGCTGCAGCACGACGACGCCGAGCGCGAACGCGATCCACCACACGCGCATCGCGCCTCCTCGTCGACCTGGCGCCGCCATTGCGAATGCGGCGCTTTCCGGCAACGATTATGCGGACGAAAGCGCGAGTCGCGGCAGCGCGGCGAGCGCGTTAGCCGAAGTGGATAGGCCGAGTGAACTGGCGTCGAGACCGCGCAGTTCGGCGAGCACGTCGCCGATGCGCGGCACCTGGTCGGGCGTGTTGCGGGATCTGTACGCCCATTCGGGCGCGATGTCGGGCGCATCCGTCTCGACGACGATCGCGTCGAGCGGCAATTCCGTGGCGAGCCGGCGGATCTGCAACGCGCGCGTGAATGTCACGTTGCCGCCGAAGCCGAGATGCAGCCCCTGCGCGAGATACGCTTCGGCCTGCTGAAAACTGCCGTTGAATGCATGCGCGATACCGCGCCGCACGCCGAAGCGGCGCAGCCCCGCGAGCACGCGGTCCTGCGACTTGCGCACGTGGCACAGCACGGGCAGGTCGAATTCGCGCGCCAGCTTCAGCTGCCCCTGGTAGAAGAACTGCTGCCGGTCTTCGTCGAGTCCCGGCACGAAATAGTCGAGGCCGATCTCGCCGATCGCGACGAAGCGCGGATCGTCGAGGCTCGCTTCGATCTCCATGCGCAGCCGGTCGAGATCCTCGTCGCGCGCGTGCGGCGTATACATCGGATGGATGCCAAGCGCATAGACGGCACCCGGCGTGCGCTGCGCAAGTTCGCGCACCGTCGTGAAGTTGTCGCGCCCGATGCTCGGGATCACGATGCGCGACACGCCGGCCGCGCGTGCCGCCTGCGCGACCGCGTCACGGTCGGCGTCGAACTCGGCGGCATCGAGATGGCAGTGCGTATCGATCCACATGACGGCATTCCTGTACCCCTCGCGCCGCGCCGGGACGAACCCGGCGGCCCGGCCAGGGGCGTTCGCTTACACCGGCAGCGCCGGCTCCTCGTGCAGCACGCCGTCGCGCAGCCGCATGATGCGGTCGCAGCGCGCGGCGAGATCGGGATCGTGCGTGACGATCACGAAGCTCGTTTCGAGCGTCTCGGACAGTTCGAGCATCAGGTTGAACACCGTGTCTGCCGTCGTGCCGTCGAGGTTGCCGGTCGGCTCGTCGGCGAGCACGCACGCGGGCTTCGTGACCAGCGCGCGCGCGATCGCGACACGCTGCCGCTCACCGCCCGACAGTTCGCCCGGCCGGTGCTTCGCACGCGGGCCGAGACCGACGCGTTCGAGCATCGCCTGGGCCTGCGCGCGCGCGTCCTCGGTCGTCATCCGGCGGATGCGCAGCGGCATCGCGACGTTGTCGAGCGCGGTGAACTCGGGCAGCAGGTGATGGAACTGGTAGACGAAGCCGAGCGCGCGGTTGCGCAATTCGTTGCGCTCGCGCTCGGCGAGTTGCGTAAACGGCTTGCCGAGCAGCGACACTTCGCCTGCGCTCGGTTCGTCGAGCCCGCCCAGCACATGCAGCAGCGTGCTCTTGCCGGAACCCGACGCGCCGACGACCGCGAGCTTCTCGCCGCGCCGCACCGTCAGCTCGGTATTGTTGAGCACCTGCACGTTGAAGCCGCCCTGCACGAACGCCTTCGTGATCCCGCGCGCCTGAAGCACGTATTCCTGCATACCTGCCGAATCCTGTCTGTTGTGTTGTTCTGAATCCGCGAATGCGGTTGCGCGGTCATTCATAGCGGAGCGCCTCCGCCGGCTTCACCTTCGCGCCGCGCCAGCTCGGATAGAGCGTCGCGACGGCCGACAGCGCGAACGCGATCAGGCCGATCCGGATCACGTCGCTCGCGACGAGTTCGGACGGCAGCTCGCTGATGAAGTACACGGACGGCGGCAGGAACTGCACACCGAACAGGTGCTCGATCATCGGGATCAGCCAAGGGATGCTCCACGCGATCAGGCAGCCGAGCGCGACGCCCGACGCCGTGCCGACGAAGCCGATCGTCACGCCCTGCACGACGAAGATCTTCATGATCGACCCCGGCTGCGCGCCGAGCGTGCGCAGGATCGCGATGTCGGCCTGCTTGTTGGTCACGGTCATCACGAGCGACGACACGAGGTTGAACGCGGCCACCGCAATGATCAGCGTCAGGATGATGAACATCATCCGTTTCTCGATCTGCACGGCCGAGAACCACGTCTTGTTCTGCTGTGTCCAGTCGCGGATGTACAGGCTGCCCGACAGCGTATGCGACAGCTCGACCGCAACCTGCGGCGCCTTCTGCATGTCCGTCAGCCGCAGCCGCACGCCGGTCGGCGCAGCCATCCGGAACAATGCCTCGGCATCGCGGATGTTGATCATCGCGAGCGTGCTGTCGTATTCGTAGTGGCCCGACTCGAACACGCCGACGACCGTGAACTGCTTCAGGCGCGGCATCATGCCGGCCGGCGTGATCGAGCCTTCGGGCGCGACCAGCGTGACCTTGTCGCCGACCGTCACGCCGAGGTTGCCGGCGAGCGCGTCGCCGAGCACGATGCCGAACTGGCCCGGCACGAGCGCACCGAGCTGCCCGGCCTTCATGTCCTTGCCGATGTCGGATACCTGCGGCTCGAGCGTCGGCTCGACGCCGCGCAGCATCACGCCGCTCACCGCGTCCTGGCGCGTGAGCAGCGCCTGCGCGTCGACGTACGGCGCCGCGCCGACCACCGACGGATTGCGGCGCGCTTCCTGCGCGGTCAGTTGCCAGTCGGGCATCGAGCCCGTCGGCGAGAACACCTCGACGTGCGCGAGCACCGACAGCATGCGGTCGCGCACCTCCTTCTGGAAGCCGTTCATCACCGACAGCACGACGATCAGCGCCGCGACGCCAAGCGCGATCCCGAGCATCGACACGAGGGCGATGAAGGAAATGAAGCCGTTGCCGGTCGTGCGTTTGCCGGCGCGCGTATAACGCCAGCCGATCTGCCATTCGTACGGAAGTTTCAAGCGAATCCTTTCTACTGGTTACGGCGGGAAGGCGCCCCGCGGCCGGACCGCCGCCCGGCGGCGGCCACCGGCCCGGGCGCGGTCGAAAAACGGCCGCCGGACGCGAACGGGCCGTCTGCCGGCCCGATCACGCGCGCAGTTTGCCATACAATGCGCACCATCATGCACGACCGACGCCTCCATTTTCTCGTTCCGTTCGCGCTGCCGTCGGCGGCCGATGCGGCCTCGTCCCTGCACACGCTGGACAGCCCCGCGCTCGAAAAGTTGCTCGCCCGTGCGAGCCTCGTCGAGCGCGTGGCCGGCGAGGACTTCCAGCGCACGCTGCCGCACGAGCGCTGGCTGGCCCGCCAGTTCGGCGCGACCCAGGGCAACGCCGCGGACGAGGCGCCGCTCGCGCCCTACATGTTGCTGGCGGACGGCGGCGAACCCGGCGCGCAAGCATGGGCATGCGTCGAGCCCGTGCACGTCGAAATCGCGCACGATCACCTGGTGCTCGTCGATCCGGCGGCGCTCGCGCTCGACGACGGCGACGCGGCCGCGCTGCTCGCGGTCGCGCGGCCGCTGATCGAGGAGCTCGGCGTACGGCTCGAAGCGCCGAACCCCGCGCGCTGGTACCTGTCGAGCGAACAGCTCGCACGGCTCGCCGGCGCCGCGCCGCTGCGCGCAAGCGGCCGCAACATCGAGATCTGGCTGCCGCACGAGGCACACACGGGCGAACGCTCGCGGATGTGGATGAAACTGCAGAACGAAGTGCAGATGGCGTGGTTCCAGCACCCGGTCAACGAAGCCCGCGAGGCGCGCGGCCTGCCGGCCGTCAACTCGATCTGGTTCCATGCGCAGGGCACGCTGAAGCCGGTCGGCAAGCCGTTCGCGCGCGTGCTGTCCGCATCGCCCGCCGCGCTCGGCCTCGCGCGCGCCGCGCAAGCCGAAGCCGGCCCCCCACCCGCCTCGTTCGGCGCGCTGCCCGCCGGCGACGGCGCGACGCTCGTCGAACTCCCCGCGTTGACCACCCCATTCATCGAACAGGACTGGGCGCGCTGGCACGACGGGCTCGCCGCGCTCGAGCGCGACTGGTTCGCGCCGGTGCTCGCCGCGCTGCAAAACGGCGCGCTCGCCAGCGTCGAATTCACGCTGTGCGGCGATACGAGCTCCGTGACGCTGCACGCGACGCGCGGCGACCTGCGCAAGTTCTGGCGCCGCCGTGCGCTCGCCTCCCTGTTCGAATAACAAGCAGACCCCGAATGACCCGGATCGTTACCCGCCCCGTCGCGCCCGCCGACGCCGAAGTGCTCGCGCGCCACGGCCTGCATCCCGTCCTCGCGCGCCTGTACGCGTCGCGCGGCGTGCAGTCCCCGACCGACATCGAGACCGCGCTCGCGCGCCTCGTCCCGCCTACCGAACTGAAGGGCTGCGCCGACGCGGCGTCGCTGCTCGCCGACGCGATCGCCGACAAACGACGCCTGCTCGTCGTCGCCGACTACGACTGCGACGGCGCGACCGCCTGCGCGGTCGCGGTGCGCGGCCTGCGGATGTTCGGCGCGCAGATCGACTACCTGGTGCCGAACCGCTTCGAATACGGCTACGGCCTCACGCCCGAGATCGTCGAGCTCGCGGCCGCGCGCAAGCCCGACCTGCTGATCACCGTCGACAACGGGATCGCGAGCGTCGCGGGCGTCGAAGCCGCGAACGCGCGCGGCATCGACGTGCTCGTCACCGACCACCACCTGCCCGGCGACGCGCTGCCCGCCGCCCGCGCGATCGTCAACCCGAACCAGCCCGGCTGCGCGTTCCCGAGCAAGCACATCGCCGGCGTCGGCGTGATGTTCTACGTGCTGCTCGCGCTGCGCGCCGAGCTGCGCCGCCGCGGTGCATTCGCGAGCAAGGAAGCCGAGCCGCGTCTCGACGGCCTGCTCGACCTCGTCGCGCTCGGCACCGTCGCCGACGTCGTGCGGCTCGACGGCAACAACCGCGTGCTCGTCGCGCAGGGGCTGCAGCGCATCCGCAACGGCCGCATGCAGCCGGGCATCGCCGCGCTGTTCCGCGCCGCCGCGCGCGAAGCACGCACCGCGTCGGGCTTCGACCTCGGCTTCGGCCTCGGTCCGCGGCTCAACGCCGCGGGGCGGCTGTCCGACATGTCGCTCGGCATCGAATGCCTGATCACCGACGACATCGGCCGCGCGTGGGATCTGGCGCAGCAGCTCGACGTGATGAACCGCGAGCGCCGCGAGATCGAGGCCGGCATGCAGCAGCAGGCGCTCGCCGATCTCGCCGACGTCGACCCGGCCGACGCGTGCACGATCACGCTGTTCAACCCCGAATGGCACCAGGGCGTGATCGGCATCGTCGCCGGGCGGCTCAAGGAAAAATTCCACCGCCCGTCGTTCACGTTCGCGCACGCGGACGACGAAGGCAAGCGGGTCAAGGGATCGGGCCGGTCGATCGCCGGCTTCCACCTGCGCGACGCGCTCGACCTCGTGTCGAAACGCGAACCGGACCTGATCGTCGCGTTCGGCGGCCATGCAATGGCGGCCGGCCTCACGCTCGATACCGAGAACGTGCCGCGCTTCGCGGCCGCGTTCGAGGCCGTCGCACGCGAATGGCTGTCCGACGACGCGCTCGCCCGCGTGATCGAGACCGACGGCGAACTCGAGGACGCTTACTTCACACCGCAGTTCGTCGGGCTGCTCGACGAAGCCGTCTGGGGGCAAGGTTTTCCGGCCCCGCTTTTCTCGGGCGAATTCGACGTCGTGTCGCAATCGCTCGTGAAGGAAAAACACCTGAAGCTGCAGCTTGCACGCGGCCGCCAGCGCTTCAACGCGATCTGGTTCAACCACACCGAGCCGCTGCCGGCGAGCGCGCTGATCGCGTATCGCCTCGTCGCCGACACGTGGAACGGCGTCACGCGCGTCCAGTTGATCGTCGAACACGCGGCCGGCTGAGCGCGGGCCGCCCGGCCCGCGATGCCCGCCGATGCATGCACGCCGCACCGGACGGGGCCGCGGCACGCGTGCGAGCACCGTTCGCGTCACCGGGCAACCCTGCCGATCGGCTATAATTCCGCTTTTTTACGAAGCAAGAAAAGCGAACGATCATGGAAGCGGAACGTCTCAACGCGATCGAAAGCTCCCTGCTCGACCTGCGCAACCGCGCGGGCGAGCTCCGGGGGTATCTTTGACTACGACGCCAAAGCTGCGCGTCTGATCGAAGTCAACAAGGAACTCGAAGATCCGAACGTCTGGAACGATTCGAAGAACGCCCAGGCACTCGGCCGCGAGAAGAAGCTGCTCGAAGGCGTCGTCACGACGCTGACGGCGCTCGATAGCGACCTGCGCGACGCGCTCGACCTGTTCGAGCTGGCCCGCGAGGAAGGCGACGAGGACACGCTCGTCGCATCGGAAGACGACGCCGCGAAGCTCGAGGCACGCGTTGGCGACATCGAGTTCCGCCGGATGTTCTCGAACCCGGCCGACCCGAACAACTGCTTCATCGACATCCAGGCCGGCGCCGGCGGCACCGAGGCGTGCGACTGGGCGTCGATGCTGCTGCGCCAGTACCTGCGCTACTGCGAACGCAAGGGCTTCAAGGCCGAAGTGCTCGAAGAGTCCGACGGCGACGTCGCCGGCATCAAGAACGCGACGGTCAAGGTCTCGGGCGAATACGCATACGGCTTCCTGCGTACCGAAACGGGCATCCACCGTCTCGTGCGCAAGTCGCCGTTCGATTCGTCGGGCGGCCGCCACACGTCGTTCTCGTCGGTGTTCGTGTATCCGGAAATCGACGACTCGATCGAAGTCGAGATCAACCCGGCCGACCTGCGCATCGACACGTACCGCGCCTCGGGCGCCGGCGGCCAGCACATCAACAAGACCGACTCGGCCGTGCGGATCACGCACATGCCGACCGGCATCGTCGTGCAGTGCCAGAACGACCGCTCGCAGCACCGCAACCGCGCGGAAGCGATGGCGATGCTGAAGTCGCGCCTGTACGAAGTCGAGATGCGCAAGCGCCAGGCCGAGCAGGACAAGCTCGAATCGAGCAAGACCGACGTGGGCTGGGGCCACCAGATCCGCTCGTACGTGCTCGACCAGAGCCGCGTGAAGGATTTGCGCACGAACGTCGAAATGAGCAACACCCGCGCGGTGCTCGACGGCGATCTCGACGACTTCATCAGCGCGAGCCTCAAACAGGGCGTGTAAGCGTCGCGGCGCGGCCTGGCCAGGTCGCGCCGCCCTTGCCCTGCCCGTTTGCGTTGCCGCACCCACTCCGAATTCCGACCATCATGACCGAACCGACCCAAACGCAGCCCGCCGTCGCAGCGGACGAAAACCAGATCATCTCCGAGCGCCGCGAGAAGCTGCGCGCCTTGCGCGAGCAAGGCGTCGCCTACCCGAACGATTTCCGGCCGACGCACCACGCGGCCGATCTGCAGGTGAAATTCGCCGACTCGGACAAGGCCGCGCTCGAAGCGAACCCGGTCGAGGTATCGGTCGCCGGCCGCATGATGCTCAAGCGCGTGATGGGCAAGGCGAGCTTCGCGACGGTGCAGGACGGGTCGGGCCAGATCCAGTTCTTCGTGACGCCGAACGACGTCGGCGCGGAAACCTACGACGCGTTCAAGAAGTGGGACCTCGGCGACATCGTCGCCGCGCGCGGCGTGCTGTTCCGCACCAACAAGGGCGAGCTGTCGGTCCAGTGCAAGGAGCTGCGCCTGCTGTCGAAGGCGCTGCGTCCGCTGCCGGACAAGTTCCACGGCCTCTCCGACCAGGAAATGCGCTACCGCCAGCGCTATGTCGACCTGATCGTCACGCCGGAAACGCGCGACACGTTCCGCGCACGCACCAGGACGATCGCGTCGATCCGCAAGTTCATGGATTCGGCCGACTTCATGGAAGTCGAGACGCCGATGCTGCACCCGATCCCGGGCGGCGCGGCCGCGAAGCCGTTCGTCACGCATCACAATGCGCTCGACATGCAGATGTTCCTGCGCATCGCGCCGGAGCTGTACCTGAAGCGCCTGATCGTCGGCGGCTTCGAGCGCGTGTTCGAAATCAACCGCAATTTCCGGAATGAAGGCGTGTCGCCGCGTCACAACCCGGAATTCACGATGATGGAGTTCTACGCCGCGTACACCGACTACCGCTGGCTGATGGACTTCACCGAGCAGCTGATCCGCCAGGCGGCGATCGACGCGCTCGGCACCGCGACGATCCAGTACCAGGGCCGCGAGCTCGACCTCGCGAAGCCGTTCCATCGCCTGACGATCACGCAGGCGATCCAGAAGTACGCGCCGCAGTACACCGACGGCCAGCTGTCGGACGACGCGTACCTGCGCACCGAACTGAAGCGCTTCGGCGTCGACGTCAAGCAGCCGGCGTTCCTGAACGCGGGCATCGGCGCACTGCAGCTCGCGCTGTTCGAGGAAACGGCCGAAGCGCAGCTCTGGGAACCGACGTTCATCATCGACTACCCGGTCGAGGTGTCGCCGCTCGCACGCGCATCGGATACGGTGCCGGGCATCACCGAGCGTTTCGAGCTGTTCATGACCGGCCGCGAGATCGCGAACGGCTTCTCGGAGCTGAACGACCCTGAAGACCAGGCCGCGCGCTTCAAGAAGCAGGTCGAGCAGAAGGATGCGGGCGACGAGGAAGCGATGTTCTTCGACGCCGACTACATCCGCGCGCTCGAATACGGGATGCCTCCGACCGGCGGCTGCGGGATCGGCATCGACCGCCTCGTGATGCTGCTGACCGACAGCCCGACGATCCGCGACGTGCTGCTGTTCCCCCATCTGCGCCGCGAAGACTGACGGCCGCGCCCGCGTGTGCGCCGCGCCCTGCGGCGCGCACGCATCAGCTTTGTAACGACGCGTAAATCCCGCCAGCCGGCGTCCGCCGGCCTTCGATCCTCCCCCGTTTTATTCCCTCGTCGCGACGGCCTGCCCCGGGTTTTCCCGGTAACGATCGCCCACGCCCCGCTGCAATTCGTTACACCTTGATACGGCGCGCCCGTCGCCGGTCGACGACACTCCTTTTGCGTCACCACGCATGAGCACGGGACCAGAACAAGGCGCCGGAACGCCGAGTCTGCTTGAACCCGAAGCGTGGGATCCGGCCTGGCGACAACGTACCGATCCGGATCGACATCGGAGAAAAAAATGGACAACCAGAATCAGACCACGCCGCAAAAGCAACGCCTCCATCCGCTGATCGCCACTGCAGCCGGCGCCGTTATCGTCGCCAGCCTTGCGGCAACGGCAGCGATTACGGGCGTATTCCCGAAGGCCAGCAGCAGCAACGAACAGAACGGCCAGACCCAGGCCGCGCTGATCGCGTCGCAGCCGGCCGTCGATACGGCTGCGGCCGCCAGCGCCGCGCTGGCCGCGCAAGCCCGGCAGCAGGCGGCCGAACAAGCCGCCGCGCAGCAGAAGGCGATCGCTCAGGCCGAACCGAAGCCCGCGCGCCCGGCGACGACGCACCGCCGTCATACGCAGGCACCGCAGCCGCCGCAATACGCGCAGCAGCAGCCGTCCGCGCCCGCCCAGGCTGCCTACTGCCAGAGCTGCGGCACGGTCGTCGCGATCACGCAGACGCGCACGCCGGGCCAGAGCTCGGGGATCGGCGCCGTTGGCGGTGCAGCGGCCGGCGGCCTGCTCGGCAACCAGTTCGGCAACGGTAACGGCCGCACCGCGATGACGATCATCGGTGCGCTGGGCGGCGGTCTCGCCGGCAACCAGGTCGAGAAGCAGGTACGCGCGGAAACCGACTATCAGGTGCAAGTGCAGATGGAAAGCGGCGCGACGCGCACGTTCACGTACCACAACCCGCCGCCGTTCGGCCAGGGTCAGCGCGTGCGGATCGAGAACGGCACGCTGGTCGGCGCGTAAGCGGCCGCTGCCCGCGTGTCGTGCGCGGGCAAGCGACCTGAAAACGAAAACGGCTCGCGAGCGCTTGCTCACGAGCCGTTTTTTCATTGCGGGCCTTGTGCGTCATTGCGGCGCACGCCGTGCTCAGTCTTCGTCGTCGAAATCCGATTCGTCGATCCAGTGCGCCTGGATCGCTTCGAGGATCTTCTCGCCGGAATGCTTCGGATCGTCGTCGAAGCCGTCGAGCTCAAGCACCCACTGGCGCAGGTCGACGAAGTTGATCCGCTGCGGGTCGATGTCCGGGTGCTTGTCCGCCAGCGCAATGGCTATTTCGCGCGAATCGGTCCATTTCATCGCCTGCCTCCGGGTTGTCAGTGATTTTCCTTCGCGTGGTTGATCGAGTACTTCGGAATCTCGACCACCAGGTCCGAATCTTCCGTCACGATCGCCTGGCACGACAGGCGCGACGTCGGCTCGAGGCCCCACGCCTTGTCCAGCAGGTCGTCCTCGTCCTCCTCGGACGGCGCCAGATCGTTGAAGCCCTCGCGGATCACCACATGGCACGTCGTACACGCGCACGACTTCTCGCATGCATGCTCGATCTCGATTCCGTGGTCGAGCAGGTTGTCGCAGATACTCTTGCCGGGCGTCGCGTCGATCACTGCGCCGTCCGGGCACAGTTCGACGTGAGGCAGCACCACCAGTTGAGGCATGTCCGTTCCGTCAGTCAGGGTGCGGCGACAGGCGCCGCACGGTTCATTATCGCGCGGGCCGTCGCCGGCCGATGCGCAGTTCGTGAATTCAGATCTCGTCGAGCCGGCGGCCCGACAGTGCGCGCTTGATGCTCTTGTCCATCCGGCGCGCCGCGAATTCGTCGGTGCCGTCGGCCAGCGTCTTGGTCGCCGCTTCGATCGCATTCGTATCGTCGCCTTGCGCAACCGCGCGCAGCGCCGCGGCAAGCGCGTCGATCTGCGTGCGCTCGTCCGCATCGAGCAGTTCGCCGTCGGTCGCCAGCGCGGCCTGCGTCGCCTCGAGCATCCGCTCGGCCTCGACCTGCGCTTCGCGCAGCGCGCGTGCGCGCATGTCGATTTCGGCGGTCTTGAAGCTGTCCTCGAGCATCTTCGCGATGTCGTCGTCGGCGAGGCCGTACGACGGCTTCACGACCACCGATGCCTCGACGCCCGACAGCTGTTCGCGTGCGAACACCGACAGCAGGCCGTCCGCGTCGACCTGATAGGTCACGCGAATCCGCGCGGCGCCGGCCGTCATCGGCGGAATGCCGCGCAGCTCGAAGCGCGCGAGCGACCGGCAGTCGGCGACGAGCTCGCGCTCGCCCTGCACGACGTGGATCGCCATCGCGGTCTGGCCGTCCTTGAAAGTCGTGAATTCCTGTGCGCGTGCGATCGGAATCGTCGAGTTGCGCGGAATGATCTTCTCGACGAGGCCGCCCATCGTCTCGACGCCGAGCGACAGCGGAATCACGTCGAGCAGCAGCCAGTCGTCGCCGGTGCCGCGATTGCCCGCGAGCAGGTCGGCCTGGATCGCAGCACCGAGCGCGACGACCTGGTCCGGATCGAGGTTCACGAGCGGCGGCTGGCCGAAATACTTCGCGACCGCGTCACGGATTACCGGCATGCGCGTCGCGCCGCCGACGAGCACGACGCCCTTGATGTCGGCCGGCGTCACCTGCGCGTCGCGCAGCGCCTTGCGGGTCGGTGTGAGCGTGCGCTGCACGAGCGGCTCGACGAGCGATGCGAACGTGTCGTGCGAGATCGTCTGCACGATGTGCGCGCCGCCCGACAGCGTCACGTCGAGCGATGCCTCCGGCGCGGACGACAGCGCCTCCTTCAGCACGCGCACACGGTCGAGCAGCAGGCGCACGTCCTCGGGAGCGAGCGTCTTTGCGTCGATGCCGGCCTGCGCGAGCACCTGACCGAACAGCGCGTGATCGAAGTCGTCGCCGCCGAGTGCGGAATCGCCGCCCGCGGCCAGCACTTCGAACACGCCCTTCGTCAGCTTCAGGATCGACAGGTCGAACGTTCCGCCGCCGAGGTCGTACACCGCATAGAGGCCTTCAGCCGCGTTGTCGAGGCCGTAGGCAATCGCCGCAGCAGTCGGTTCGTTCAGCAGGCGCAGCACGTTGAGGCCCGCGAGACGCGCGGCATCCTTGGTCGCCTGGCGCTGCGCTTCGTCGAAATACGCGGGCACCGTGATCACCGCGCCGACCAGATCGTCGCCGAGCGAATCTTCGGCGCGATAGCGCAGCGTCGCGAGAATCTCCGCCGACACTTCGACCGGGCTCTTCACGCCGTCGACGGTACGGATCTGCACCATGCCCGGCGCGTCGACGAATTCGTACGGCGCGTTCGCCGCGCCTTCGACCTCGGCCTTGCCGCGACCCATGAAGCGCTTGACCGACACGATCGTGTTGCGCGGATCGGTCGCAGCCTGCTCTTTCGCTTCGTGGCCGATGCGGCGGCCGCCCTTCTCGAGGTAACGGACCACCGAAGGCAGCAGCACGCGGCCCGCTTCGTCCGGCAGTACTTCGGCCACGCTGTTGCGCACGGCCGCGACGAGCGAGTTCGTCGTGCCGAGATCGATCCCGACGGCGAGTCGCCGCTGGTGCGGCGCCGGCGCCATGCCCGGTTCGGAAATTTGCAGTAAAGCCATCTTGGTTCGTTCGGGCGCTCGGCCCGTTTGCTGCGCGTGCCGCAAGGCACGCGGTTAAGTTTCGAGGCGCTCGATCTGTGCGCCCACTTCCGACGCGACGCGTTCGATGAACATCAACTGGCGCACGGCCTCGGCGGCCGCCTGATCGGCGCCGCTGTCGAGCAGCGTGCCGAGGCGCTCGACGCGCACGCGCTTCTCGTCGCGCAACTCGGCGAGCAGCGTGTCGAGTGCGGCAACGTTGCGGGCGGCCGCGGCATCCTCGATGCCCTCGCGCCACTCCATCTGCTGCATCAGGAACGCAGGCTCCATCGCGGTGTTGTTTTCAGCGCCGATGTCGACGCCGCGCAGCGACAGCAGATAGGACGCGCGTTTCAGCGGATCGCGCAGCGTGCGGTACGCCTCGTTCGCGCGGGTTGCCCATTGCATCGCGATGCGCTTCTGCGCGTCGCCGGCCGCCGCAAAGCGGTCCGGATGCACCTGCGTCTGCACCGTCCGGTAGGCGGCATCGAGCGCCGCCTCGTCGAGCGCGAATTGCGCCGGCAGGTGAAACAGGTCGAAGTGGCTGTCTTTCAGCGAGACCATCGTCGCGTTCAATTCCGGTTCGTCGCGCGGCAAACGCCGCACATTAAAAAGGCGGCCCGTGCCGCCTCTTGCCCGCATCGCGCGGAGATCCGCGTCACACGCGGAACGATTCGCCGCAGCCGCACTCGTCCTTCACGTTCGGGTTGTTGAACTTGAACCCTTCGTTCAGGCCTTCGCGGGCAAAGTCGAGCTCGGTGCCGTCGATGTACGCGAGGCTCTTCGGATCGACGACGACCTTCACGCCATGGCTCTCGAACACCTGATCCTCGGGAGCCAGCTCGTCGACATACTCGAGCTTGTACGCGAGCCCCGAGCACCCGGTCGTGCGAACGCCAAGCCGCAGGCCAACACCCTTGCCGCGACGGACGAGGTATTTCTGCACGTGCTGTGCTGCTTTTTCGGTCAGTGTAATTGCCATGATGTCCTTGCCGCGGCACGCCACCGGGGCCCGCCGCGTTCCTTCTGAACCCAACCCGCTCGATGCCGCTCAGGCCGCTGCCTGATCGCCTTCCTTCGTGTCGTGGCGCTTCTTGTAGTCGGCCACGGCTGCCTTGATCGCGTCTTCCGCGAGGATCGAGCAGTGAATCTTCACCGGCGGCAGCGCGAGCTCTTCGGCGATCTGCGTATTCTTGATCGACAGCGCCTCGTCGAGCGTCTTGCCCTTCACCCATTCGGTCACAAGCGAGCTCGACGCGATCGCCGAGCCGCAACCGTAGGTCTTGAACTTCGCATCTTCGATCACGCCGTCCGCGCCGACGCGGATCTGCAGCTTCATCACGTCGCCGCAGGCCGGCGCGCCGACCATGCCCGTACCGACCGTGTCGTCGTCCTTCGCGAACGAACCGACGTTGCGCGGGTTTTCGTAGTGATCCAGAACCTTGTTGCTGTAAGACATGACTCAGACTCCTTGACTCGTTACGCTGCGTGCGCCAATCCGCCCGCGGGTGCATTCAATGCGGTGTTCAGTGTGCGGCCCATTCGATCGTCGACAGATCGATGCCTTCCTGGTGCATTTCCCAGAGCGGGGACAGTTCGCGCAGCTTCGCGATCTTGCTGTTCAGCAGGTTGATCACGAAGTCGACTTCCTGCTCCGTCGTGAAGCGGCCGACCGTGAAGCGGATCGAGCTGTGCGCGAGCTCGTCGTTGCGGCCGAGCGCACGCAGCACGTACGACGGCTCCAGCGACGCCGACGTACATGCGGAGCCCGACGACACCGCGACGTCCTTGATCGCCATGATCAGCGACTCGCCTTCGACGAAGTTGAAACTGATGTTGAGGTTGTGCGGGACACGGTGCTCCATGTCGCCGTTCACGTACGTTTCCTCGATTTGCGACAGGCCGCGCAGCAGCTTGTCGCGCAGCATGCGGACGCGCTCGTTCTCGGTCGCCATTTCTTCGCGCGCGATGCGGAACGCTTCGCCCATGCCGACGATCTGGTGCGTCGCCAGCGTGCCCGAACGCATCCCGCGCTCGTGGCCGCCGCCGTGCATCTGCGCCTCGATGCGCACGCGCGGCTTGCGGCGCACGTACAGCGCGCCGATGCCCTTCGGGCCGTAGGTCTTGTGCGCCGAGAACGACATCAGGTCGACCTTCAGCTTCGCGAGGTCGATCCCGACCTTGCCGGTCGACTGTGCAGCGTCGACGTGGAACACGATGCCCTTCTCGCGGCAGATTTCACCGATCGTCTCGATGTCCTGGATCACGCCGATCTCGTTGTTCACGTGCATCACCGACACGAGGATCGTGTCGGGGCGCAGCGCGGCCTTGAACACGTCGAGGTCGATCAGGCCGTCATCCTTCACGTCGAGGTAGGTGACTTCGAAACCGTCGCGCTCGAGCTCGCGGCACGTATCGAGCACGGCCTTGTGCTCGGTCTTCACCGTGACGATGTGCTTGCCCTTGCCCTTGTAGAAATTCGCGGCACCCTTGATCGCGAGGTTGTCCGATTCCGTCGCGCCGGACGTCCAGATGATCTCGCGCGGATCCGCGTTCACGAGTGCCGCCACCTGCTCGCGCGCTTCCTCGACTGCACGCTCCGCGTCCCAGCCGTAAGCGTGGCTGCGCGACGCCGGGTTGCCGAACTGCTCGCGCAGGTACGGCACCATCTTGTCGACCACGCGCGGATCGACGGGCGTCGTCGCGCTGTAATCCATATAGATGGGCAGGTGGAGAGTCTCTTGGGTCATCTGTCGCTCCGGGTATTCTGTGCAGGGACTATGTGCGTTATGGGGTATGGCGGGCGCCTTCGCGCTCACGAACTCGCGATGTTGAACACCGAATTGGGGCCGAGCGGCATCGTACGCACGGGCTCGGCCGGCGCGGCGACGGGCTCCGGCGTGCGCCGGTCGCGCAGCACCGCGGGTGCGCCCTCGCGTGCGCGCTGCTGATCGACGAGATCCTGCAGCGACACCGAATCGAGGTATTCGACCATCTTCTGGTTCAGGGTCGACCACAGCTCGTGCGTCATGCAATGGCCGTCGGGCTGCTTCGAGCCGTCGCACGTGCCCTTGCCGCCGCACTGCGTGGCGTCGAGCGGTTCATCGACCGCGATGATGATGTCGGCAACGGTGACATCCTGCGCGCGACGCGCGAGGTTGTAGCCGCCGCCCGGGCCGCGCACGGATTCGACGATTTCATGCCTGCGCAGCTTGCCGAACAGCTGTTCGAGATACGAGAGCGAAATCCGCTGGCGCTGGCTGATGCCTGCAAGCGTCACCGGGCCCTGCTCCTGGCGCAGTGCCAAGTCAATCATCGCCGTGACGGCGAAACGGCCTTTGGTGGTGAGTCTCATGGTGTCTAGGGGACTGCAATCTTGACGATTTTGGTCAAGTATAAATATTTGACGATTTTAGTCAAGTATCCATGCCTTCGAAAGGGTATTCGCAGATCGCTGAATACCGCGCGATCAGCGCTCCGTGCGGGCTCGAAGCGTCTCCAGCAGGCCCGCGCACGCGCGTTCGACCTGATCGAGCACCTGCTCGAAGCCCTGCGCGCCGCCGAAATAAGGATCCGACACTTCAGTTTCAGTCGCGCCCGGCGCGAATTCCATCAGCAGGCGCACCTTGCCGCGATGCTGCGGCGGGCAGCGGCGGTGCAGTTCCGCGAGATTCGCTTCGTCCATCGCGAGCAGCAGGTCGAAACGCTCGAAGTCCGCCGCACTCACCTGCCGCGCGCGCAGCGCCGACAGGTCGTAGCCGCGGCTGCGCGCGGCAGCCTGCGCACGCGTATCGGGCGGCTCGCCCACATGCCAGTCGCCGGTGCCGGCCGAATCGATCGCGATCCGATCCGCCAGTGCGGCAGCGTCGACCTGATGGCGCATCACACCCTCCGCGGTGGGCGAACGGCAGATGTTGCCGAGACAGACGAAACAGATCGCAACGCGGGTCATCGCACTATCGAAAATTCGCGGCGGACCGCGTGGAACAAGAACGCGCCATTATACAAAGGCGCCCGAAGTCGCGCCGCCGCGCAAAGCGACGGCGCCCAGCATTACAGCGCCTTCGGCGCGGCGAGCACGACGTCGCCGGATGCCGCCGGCAGCGGCTTCGCCGCGTCGTCGACCAGCCCGAACGACACCGCGCGCGCCAGTTCGGCAGACGCCTGGTGAACCGCGAGCGGGCCGCGCGCCGGCGCATCGGCCATCGCATGCAGATAGGCAGCCGCGGCCAGCGGGACGACGATTGCCAGCGGCCAGTACATCGATATTGTCTTTTTCATGATGCGGACCTCCTTGACCTCGTTCCCCGAAACCCGATTCCGGGGACTACAGACAGGATTCTATAGACCGCATCTATCGAGATAAATATGTAAATAGCGAACGCACTGTTGTCGCCGGATGAACAGTGCTCAGCCGAGGTGGCTTTGCGATGCCGCGTACAGTTCACGGAACGTGCGCCCGGTCGGCGTCGGCATGTCGCGCGTGTCCATCCAGCCGCCCATCATCGGCAGGCGCCGCAGCGTGCCGCCGTTACCGCCCAGCCGCTCGAGGACGCGCACCGCGAGCTTGGTCGTCAGCGCGTACAGCGTCGGCCGCCGCGCGACGAAGCCCCATGCGGCAAGCGCGGCCCGCTCGCGCCACGGCCGCAGGTGCCGCTCGACCTGCTTCTCGCGCAGCGTGCGCAACAGGTGCGACAACGGAATCCCGACCGGACACACGCTGTCGCATTCGCCGCACAGCGTCGCGGCCTGCGGCAGGTCGAGCGTGCGCTCGAGCCCGACATAGCTCGGCGTCAGCACCGCCCCCATCGGCCCCGGGTAGACCCAGCCGTACGCATGGCCGCCGACCTTCTGGTAAACCGGACAGTGGTTCATGCACGCGCCGCAGCGGATGCAGCGCAGCATCTCCTGGAACTCGCCGCCGATCAGGCCCGTGCGGCCGCCGTCGACGAGCACCACGTAGTTGTGCTCGGGGCCGTCCTCGTCGCCCGGCCCACGCGGCCCGGTCAGCAGCGAAAAATAGTTCGACGTCTTCTGTCCCGTCGCGGAGCGCGGCAACAGGCGCATCGCGGTCGCCAGATCCTCGAGCGTCGGCAGCACCTTCTCGATGCCCGTCACCGCGACATGCACGCGCGGCATCACCGTGCACATCCCCTCGTTCCCTTCGTTCGTCACGATCGCGACCGAACCCGTCTCGGCTATCACGAAGTTGCCGCCCGTCACGCCCATGTCGGCCGACATGAAATGCGGGCGCAGCACCTCGCGCGCCTCGCGCGTCATGTCCGGAATCTCGGTGAGCCGCTCGCGGTGGTGCGTGCGCGCGAACAGGTCGGCGATCTCTTCCTTGTCCTTGTGCACGACGGGCGCAATGATGTGGCTCGGCGGCTCGTTGTCGTTGATCTGCAGGATGTATTCGCCGAGATCCGTCTCGACCGACTGCACGCCCATCTCCGCGAGCACCGCGTTCAGACGCATCTCCTCGGACACCATCGACTTGGTCTTGATGACCTTCTTCACGTCGTGCCGGCGCGCGATGTCGGCCACGAGCCGCGCGGCATCCGCGGTCGTTTCGGCGAACAGTACCGTCGTGCCGCGCCGCGTCGCCTCGCGCTCGAATGCGTCGAGCCACACGTCGAGGTTCTCCAGCGCGCGGTTGCGGCGCGCCTTGAGCGCGGCGCGCGTGGCCGGGAAGTCGATCGCGGTCATCGCGTCGGCGCGCGCGGACACGAACTTCGTCGACAGCTTCTTCAGGTTCTGCTGCAGGCGCTGGTCGGCCAGCTTCTGGCCGGCGCGCGCCTTGAAATGCATCGATTGGACTTGCATCGCGGTATCGGGGGAAAAGTGAGCGGAACCGGGCGTCAGACGTCGCCCGCCAGCACCTGCGCGACGTGCAGCACGCGCGTGTCGCGGTCGCCGGTGCGGCGCAACCGCCCTTCGATGTTCAGCATGCAGCCGAGATCGCCGAGCACGACGACGCCCGCGCCCGACGCACGCACGTTCGCGCATTTCTCGTCCGCGATGGCCGCCGAAATATCGCCGTACTTGACCGAGAACGTGCCGCCGAAGCCGCAGCAGTGCTCGCAATCCTTCATCTCGGTGACCGCGATGCCGCGCTGCGCGAGCAGCGCGCGCGGCTGCGCCTTCACGCCGAGTTCGCGCAGGCCCGAGCACGAGTCGTGATAGGTAACGGGCCCGGTGAATTCACCGGGCTCGAGCGAGACCTTGGCGACGTTCGCGAGGAAATCGGTCAGTTCGTAGACTTTCTGCTGAAACCGCGCGTAGCGCCCCATCAGTTCGGGGTCGTCGCGGAACAGGTCGCCGTAGTGCGTGCGGATCATCCCGCCGCACGAACCCGACGGCGCGACCACGTAATCGAACTGCTCGAACTCGCGCAGCGTCTTTTCCGCGAGATCGCGCGCCAGCGCGCGCTCGCCGGAGTTGTAGGCCGGCTGGCCGCAGCAAGTCTGCGCGGGCGGCACGATCACCTCGTAGCCGGCGTCGCGAATCAGCTTGAGCGCCGAGAAACCGATTTCGGGGCGCATCAGATCGACCAGGCAGGTCACGAACAAACCGACTCGCATACGTGCTCCTTCGAGAAAACGGCTCTCATTATCCGCCGTTTGGCCGGCAAGACCAACGCGGGCTTGCGCGCAAGCCCGCGCGGCGCGAAGCGAGGACTTCCTCGAACGGCGTTCGCTTTTTTCACAATACGAGATACAATCGGCGCAATACCGCCTGACGCGTCAACCGATTCCTCCCCGACATGAGCCAACCCACCCCGGATTCAAAAACGTCGATCCAGGTGATCGAACGCATGATGCGGCTGCTGGACGCGCTCGCCGCGCACAGCGACCCCGTCAGCCTGAAGGAGCTTGCGCAGCGGACGGAGCTGCATCCGTCGACCGCACACCGCATCCTCAACGACATGGTGACCTGCCGTCTCGTCGACCGCTCCGATCCCGGCACGTACCGCCTCGGCATGCGGCTGCTCGAGCTCGGCAACCTCGTGAAGGCGCGCCTGTCGGTGCGCGACGCGGCGCTGATGCCGATGCGCGAGCTGCACCGTCTCACAGGGCAGACCGTGAACCTGTCGGTGCGCCAGGGCGACGAGATCGTCTATATCGAGCGCGCATATTCGGAGCGTTCGGGGATGCAGGTCGTCCGCGCGATCGGCGGCCGCGCGCCGCTGCACCTCACGTCGGTCGGCAAGCTGTTCCTCGCGGCCGACGAAACGTCGCGCGTGCGCGCCTATGCGACGCGCACGGGGCTGTCCGGCCATACGCAGAACAGCATCACCGACATCGCGAAGCTCGAGCGCGAGCTGACGATCGTCCGCCAGCAATCGTGCGCACGCGACAACGAGGAGCTGGAACTCGGCGTGCGCTGTATCGCGGCCGGCATCTACGACGATTCGGGCAAGCTCGTCGCGGGCCTGTCGCTGTCGGCGCCGGCCGATCGCCTTCAGGACGCGTGGCTCGGCCAGTTGAGCCGCACGGCGCTCACCATCTCGGAATCGCTCGGCTACCGGCCGGCGCCCACGAAGGATGCGGACGGGCTGCAGCGGCAGGCATAAGCCACCTTCACCGGCCCCGGTTCTCCCGAACGAAAAAACCCCGCGATTGCGGGGTTTTTTCTTGCAGCCAATCGGCGCGACGGCGGACCGCCGCAGACGGTCAGGTGCCGCCGTTCGGCGTGTTGGCTGCCGTCAGGCGCTCGCCGCCGCCGGCATCGAGCCAGTTGCGCAGGCGTGCCGCGTCGGCGAAGCGCGAATACTTGCCGAACGAATCGAGCAGCACCATCACCATCGGCCGGCCGTGGATCGTCGCCTGCATCACGAGGCACTCGCCCGCTTCGTTGATGAAGCCCGTTTTCTGCAGGCCAATGTCCCACGAGCCGTTACCGCGGATCAGCGCGTTCGTGCTGTTGTAGGCGAGATTGCGCTTGCCCGTGTACACCTCGTAGCTGCGATCGGTCGAGAACTGGCGGATCATCGGGTACTGGTACGCGGCATTGACCATCTTCACCAGATCGCGCGCGCTCGACACGTTCGAGCTCGACAGGCCGGTCGAATTCTCGAAATGCGTATCGGCCATGCCGAGCGCCTTCGCCTTCGCGTTCATCGCGGCGATGAACGCCGGACGGCCGCCCGGGTAATAACGCGACAGCGCAGCGGCCGCACGGTTTTCCGACGCCATCAGCGCGATAT
Source organism: Burkholderia sp. NFPP32 (assembly GCF_900119325.1). Taxonomy (NCBI): domain Bacteria; kingdom Pseudomonadati; phylum Pseudomonadota; class Betaproteobacteria; order Burkholderiales; family Burkholderiaceae; genus Burkholderia; species Burkholderia sp. NFPP32. The sequence continues at coordinate 384,204 of NZ_FPJP01000005.1, forward strand.
GCAGCATGTCCTCGCGCGACAGCACCGAGCCGACCGACAGGCGCGAGCCCGTGCCCTTCTCGTAGTCGCGGTCTTCGTCGGTGACTTCGATCTGGTCGGTCATCGGCGACTTCGAGTCGAGCACGACCATCGCCGTCATCAGCTTCGAGATCGACGCGATCGGCACGACGGCGTGCGAATTCTTGTCGAACAGCGGCTCGCCGGAATTCTGGTCGACGACGTACGCGACGCTCGAGCGCAGCGCAAGCGCGTCCGGCGTGTCGTGCAGGCCGAACGCCTGGCCGACGGTCGGACGACGCGGCTGGAACGCGACCTGGCGCATTGCGCCGCGGTGGCCGCCGTGCACGCCCGCCGCGAGCGTCATGCGCTTGCGCGACGCTTTCGCGCGCGGCGCATCGGCCGCGGCGACCTTGGCGGATTGGCTGGATGCTGCCTTGACCGACTTCTTCTTCGCGGACGAAGCAGGAGCGGCGGCCTTTTTCTTGGCGGCTTGTTGGGTCTTCGCAGTGGCGGCAAAGGCGTCAGCGGGCGCGACGGACGCGGCGGTCGCCAGCAAGGCGACGGCGACCGACACAGCCGCGCCGAGCGTCATGCTCTGCAACAATCTGCGCGGTGAAAACGATTCGGCTTTCATTGGGGTCTGGACAAAGCGGGCGGAGGTTTCCGCAAGTGTAGTTAAAGCTTAAAAAAAGAGCAATATTAGGCACTTACCGATCGTCGTTAAACCGGAATGTAAGGGTCGGCCAACCTCAGACCAATCGACCCTCCCGCCCCCATCGAAAAAAATCATGGGAAGCACTGCCCGACAGCGCCCGTCTCCCGATTACACACGGTTAATTGAGATAACGTCACTTTCGGGACAATTTAAAGCGGGGAAACTACGTATCCGGCGCTCGGCGGGCCTGCAGCGCCTCTTGAGCATGGCGAAGGCACATCGTCACGGCATGTCACGCATGCGCATCGAAACGGCGCGTTTTCGACAGGAACGGAAGGATAACGTTCCACGAGCCTGTCAGGTTTACCTGTGCATGCTCGTGGTGCGCCGCGCCTGCCCCGTGCTCGTGCGCACCATTTGGGATCGAGCGTGAAACCGATTCCGAACGGCCATGATAACTCGTTGTTTTATCGATAATTTGTCACGATTGTGCAACGCACAAAAAATACTTGACATCCGTTTTCTCTGCCCTAAAATACGTTTCATTGCTGCGTTGCACAAAGCACGCGCATCCGAGGTTCCCCATCGTAGTGCCCCCTTACCCTGCGATCGACGCGATCGCTTTTCAGGAGCTTGACATGTCCTTGCTGACCCCCGAGCAAATCGCCGCCGCACAGAAAGCCAACCTCGAAAGCCTGTTCGGTCTGACGACCAAGGCGTTCGAAGGCGTCGAAAAGCTGATCGAACTGAACCTGCAGGTCGTGAAGTCGACGCTGGTCGAGAGCCAGGAAAACGCACAGCGTCTGCTGTCGGTGAAGGACGCTCAGGAACTGATCGCGCTGCAAGCGAGCCTGTCGCAGCCGGTCGCGGAAAAAGTGCTGTCGTACGGCCGTCACCTGTACGAAATCGCATCGTCGACGCAAGCCGAGTTCACGAAGGTTGCCGAAGCGCAATTCGAAGAGCAGAACAAGAAGGTCCAGGCACTCGTCGACAACGTCGCGAAGAACGCCCCGGCCGGTTCGGAAACGGCTGTCGCCGCGCTGAAGTCGGCACTGAACGCTGCGAACACCACGTACGAAACGGTTCAGAAGGCAACGAAGCAAGCCGTCGAGATCGCTGAAACGAACTTCAACGCTGCTGCTGCCGTCGCAACGAAGGCTGCCACCGCCGCCGCTGCGCGTCGTTCGAGCAAGCCGGCCGCGTAAGCGTCCGCTGCTCCTGAAAGAGCCGCGCCCAGCGCGGCTTTTTTCGTTTCCGGCGCCGGAAACGGCGCGAACCGGCCGCCGTTCGCTACGCTCGAGCAGCCGTTCGAGCGCCGCGCCAGCCGCGAGCAAAAAAAAACGCCGCCGCCCGGCTTGCCCGGGCGGCGGCGTTTTTCATGGCCGGTGCATGACCGGCCGTGCCGGTCGCGTTACTTCTTGCGTTGCGGCGGCAGGTCCGTACAGACGCCTTCGTACAGCTCGGCGGCCATGCCGACCGATTCGCCGAGCGTCGGATGCGGATGGATCGTCTTGCCGATGTCTTCCGCGTCCGCGCCCATCTCGACGGCGAGGCACACTTCGCTGATCAGGTCGCCCGCGTTCAGCCCGACGATGCCGCCGCCGATCACGCGATGGGTTTCCTCGTCGAAGATCAGTTTCGTGAAACCTTCGTCGCGGCCGTTCGCGATCGCACGGCCCGAAGCGGCCCACGGGAACACCGCCTTGCCGTACTTGATGCCTTCGGCCTTGCACTGGTCTTCCGTCTTGCCGGCCCACGCCACTTCCGGATCGGTGTACGCCACCGACGGGATCTGCAGTGCGTCGAAGTACGCCTTCTCGCCGTGCGCGGCTTCCGCTGCGACGTGGCCTTCATGCACGGCCTTGTGCGCGAGCATCGGCTGGCCGACGACGTCGCCGATCGCGAAGATGTGCGGGACATTCGTGCGCATCTGCTTGTCGACGTCGATGAAGCCGCGATCCGTGACGGCGACACCGGCCTTGTCGGCGCCGATCTTCTTGCCGTTCGGGCTGCGGCCCACCGCGACGAGCACGAGGTCGTAGCGCTGCGCTTCCGCCGGCGCCTTCTCGCCCTCGAACTTCACGTAGATGCCGTCTTCCTTCGCTTCCGCGCCGACCGTCTTGGTCTTCAGCATCACGTTGCCGAAGCGCTTCGCGTTGTACTTTTCCCAGACCTTCACGAGATCGCGGTCCGCGCCCATCATCAGGCCGTCCATCATTTCGACGACGTCGATTTCGGCACCGAGCGTTGCGTACACCGTCGCCATTTCGAGGCCGATGATGCCGCCGCCGATCACGAGCATGCGCTTCGGCAACTGGCGCAGTTCGAGCGCGCCCGTCGAATCGACGACCCGCGGGTCTTCCGGCATGAACGGCAGCTTCACGGCCTGCGAGCCCGCGGCAATGATCGCCTGCTTGAACTTGACGACCTTCTTGCCGTTTTCGCCCTGCACTTCCATGTGATACGGATCGACGAACGCGCCGACGCCCGTGACGACTTCGACCTTGCGCGCCTTCGCCATGCCTGAGAGGCCCGTCGTCAGCTTCTTGACGACGCCGCCCTTGAAGTCGCGCAGCTTGTCGAGATCGACCTGCGGCTTGCCGAACGTGATGCCGTGCGACGCGAGCGCCTCGGCTTCGTCGATGACGAGCGCCGTGTGCAGCAGCGCCTTCGACGGGATGCAGCCCACGTTCAGGCACACGCCGCCGAGCGTCGGGTAGCGTTCGACGAGCACCGTCTTCATGCCGAGATCGGCTGCGCGGAACGCGGCCGAGTAGCCGCCGGGGCCGGCGCCGAGCACGAGCATGTCGCATTCGATGTCGACTGCGCCGGCGTAGCTGCCGGCTTGCGGCGCGGGCGCCGGGGCGGCTGCGGCGGGTGCCGGAGCAGCCGCTGCGGGCTTGGCCGGTTCGGGTGCTTTCGCGGGTGCGGCGGCGCCTGCCGATGCTTCGACGATGGCGATGACCGTGCCTTGCGAGACTTTCTCGCCGGCCTTGACCTTGACTTCCTTGACGGTGCCGGCGACGTCGCTGGGCACTTCCATGGAGGCTTTGTCCGATTCGAGCGTGATGAGCGTCTGCTCTTTTTCGATCACGTCGCCCGGCTTGACGTTGACTTCGATGACATCGACGCCGCTGAAATCGCCGATATCCGGAACCTTGACTTCGATGAGACTCATTACTGTCCCCTTCTTGATTAGCTGCAGACAGAGGGGGGAGAAACCCGCGGGAGAACTACGGCCTGGCAAAAGAAAGACCGCGACGCTGAGCAGAACCACCTTTGCCGTCCGCCCAAGGACGCGCCTTTCTTTTGGTTACTTTTCTTTGGAAGACAAAGAAAAGTGACCGCCGCCCCGCGCAGGGGCGACGCTAGCAGACCGTCAGGAAAGCCAGTTCAACGACGAAGCGTGGATAACCGACAAGAAACCCACGCCCCCGCGAGCAAACTCCCCGCTCATCAAAGAACGATGCGCCGGAAATCGCCGAGCAACGCGCCGAGATACGCATTGAACCGCGCGGCTTCCGCGCCATCGATCACGCGATGGTCATACGACAGCGACAGCGGCAGCATGAGACGCGGCACGAACTGCTTGCCGTCCCACACCGGCTTCATCTGCCCGCGCGACAACCCGAGGATCGCCACTTCCGGCGCGTTGATGATCGGCGTGAAGTTCGTCCCGCCGATCCCGCCGAGCGACGAGATCGAGAAGCAGCCGCCCTGCATCTGGTCCGGCTTCAGCTTGCCTTCGCGCGCGGCCTTCGACAGGTCGCTCATTTCCTTCGCGATGTCGACGAGACCCTTCTTGTCCGCATCGCGGATCACCGGCACGACGAGGCCGTTCGGCGTATCGGCGGCGAAACCGACGTGGAAGTACTGCTTGAACACGAGGTTGTCGCCGTCGAGGCTCGCGTTGAAGGTCGGGAATTTCTTCAGCGCGGCGACGACCGCCTTGATCACGAACGCGAGCATCGTGAACTTCACGCCCGCCTTCTCGTGTTCCTTGTTCAGCTGGACGCGCAGCGCCTCGAGATCGGTGATGTCCGCTTCGTCGTTGTTCGTGACGTGCGGGATCATCACCCAGTTGCGATGCAGGTTCGCGCCCGAGATCTTCTTGATGCGCGACAGCGGCTTCGCCTCGAACGGGCCGAACTTCGAGAAGTCGACCTTCGGCCAGGGCAGCAGGTTCAGCTCGCCGCCGCCTGCCGGCGCGGCCGCTGCCGCGCCCGGTGCTGCGCGCTGGCCCGTCATCACGCCCTTTACGAAGCCCGTGACGTCGTCCTTCGTGATGCGGCCCTTCGGCCCCGAACCTTGCACGCGTGCGACTTCGACGCCAAGTTCGCGCGCGAACTTGCGCACCGACGGCGAAGCATGGCTGGCGCGGTATTCGCCCGACGGCGCTGCGGCCGCAGCCGGTGCCGGTGCCGGCGCAGCCTTCGCGGGTGCGGCGGCGGGCGCCGGAGCCGATGCAGCAGCGGCCGCAACCGGTGCGCTCGCCTGCGGAGCGGCGGCCGGTGCGCCTGCGGCTTCGAGCAGCACGATCAGCGTGCCTTCCGACACCGAATCGCCGACCTTCACCTTGATGTCCTTCACGACGCCGGCAGCCGGGCTCGGCACGTCCATCGTCGCCTTGTCCGATTCGAGCGTGACGAGCGACTGCTCCTTCTCGACCGTGTCGCCGACCTTCACGCCGATCTCGATCACCGGGACGTCCTTGTAGTCGCCGATGTCGGGCACCTTCACTTCGAGCGTGCCGCCGGCCGCTGCCGGTGCGGCAGCCGGTGCTGCTGCGGCCGGTGCCGGCGCTGCCGCCGGAGCTGCGGCCGGCGCAGCCGCGCCGTTCGGCTGTGCGGCCGCGCCGCCTTCGAGCAGGATGATCAGCGTGCCTTCCGACACCGAGTCACCCACCTTCACCTTCACTTCCTTGACCGTGCCCGCCGCGGGGCTCGGGACGTCCATCGTCGCCTTGTCGGACTCGAGCGTGACGAGCGACTGCTCGGGCTCGACCGTGTCGCCCGCCTTCACGAGCACTTCGATGACGGGCACGTCCTTGTAATCGCCGATATCCGGCACCTTCACTTCGATCGCTTGACTCATCTGTATCTGTCTCCATGGCCGCGCGCGCTCCTCGCGGAAGCGACGCGCGACATCACACGGCGTGTGCGTTAAACGGTCATCGGGTTGGGCTTGGACGGATCGAGGTTGTACTTGGCGATCGCGTCCGCGACCACCTTGCGCTCGATCGTGCCTTCGTCGGCCAGCGCGTTGAGCGCGGCGACGGTGACCCAGTGACGGTCGACCTCGAAGAAGTGACGCAGCTTCTCGCGGGTATCCGAGCGGCCGAAGCCGTCCGTGCCCAGTACGACGAAACGGCGATCGATCTGGCCGCGAATCTGGTCGACCAGCGCGCGGACGTAGTCGGTCGATGCGATGACCGGGCCCTGCGTGTCCTTCAGGCACTTCTGCACGTGCGACAGGCGACGCTCCTCGGTCGGATGGAGCAGGTTCCAGCGCTCGACCTGGTGGCCTTCGCGCGCAAGCTCGGTGAAGCTCGGCACGCTCCACAGGTCGGCGGCGACGCCCCAGTCGTTCTTCAGCAGGTCGGCGGCGGCGATCACTTCGTTGAAGATCGTGCCCGCGCCGAGCAGCTGGACGCGCGGCGCCTTCTTGTCGGCGTCGGCCTTCCTGAACGCGTACATGCCCTTGATGATGTCGGCCGCCACGTGCTCGCCCTGCGGAATCGCCGGGTGCTCGTAGTTCTCGTTCATCACCGTGATGTAGTAGTACACGTCTTCCTGGTCCTGCACCATGCGGCGCAGGCCGTCCTGGATGATCACGGCTAGTTCGTAGCCGAAGGTCGGGTCGTAGCTCACGCAGTTCGGCACCGATGCCGCCCACAGGAGCGAGTGGCCGTCTTCGTGCTGCAGGCCTTCGCCGTTCAGCGTCGTGCGGCCCGCGGTACCGCCCAGCAGGAAGCCGCGCGAGCGCATGTCGCCCGCGGCCCATGCGAGGTCGCCGATCCGCTGGAAGCCGAACATCGAGTAGAAGATGTAGAACGGCACCATGATCTCGCCGTGCGTCGAGTACGACGTCGCCGCCGCGATCCAGTCGCACATGCCGCCCGCTTCGTTGATGCCTTCCTGCAGGATCTGGCCGGTTTCCGATTCCTTGTAGAACATCAGCTGGTCGGAATCTTCCGGCACGTACTTCTGGCCCTGCTGGTTCCAGATGCCGATCTGGCGGAACAGGCCTTCCATGCCGAACGTACGCGATTCGTCCGGGACGATCGGCACGACGCGCTTGCCGAGCGCCTTGTCCTTCAGCAGGATGTTCAGGATCCGCACGAACGCCATCGTCGTCGAGATCTCGCGGCCTTCGCCCGTGCCCTTCAGCAGCGGCTCGAACGCGTCGAGCGCCGGCACCGGGAGCGACGTCGCCTTCTCGCGGCGGTGCGGCAGGTAGCCGCCGAGGTCCATGCGCTGCTTGCGCATGTATTCGAGTTCCTTCGAACCTTCCTCGAACTTCAGGTACGGCACGTCGGCGATCTGCTCGTCGGTGATCGGCAGGCGGAACTGGTCGCGGAACTTCTTCAGTTGCTCGACCGGCAGTTTCTTCTGCTGGTGAGTGATGTTCATCGCCTGGCCCGACTCGCCCATCCCGTAGCCCTTGATGGTCTTCGCGAGGATGACGGTCGGCGCGCCCTTCGTGTTGCTGGCTTCATGGAACGCCGCATAGATCTTGTGCGGATCGTGGCCGCCGCGGTTCAGCGCCCAGATGTCGTCGTCCGACCAGTCGGCGACCAGTGCCTTCAACTCAGGCGAGTTGAAGAAGTGCTCGCGGACGAACGCGCCCGATTCCGACTTGTACGTCTGGTATTCGCCGTCGACGACTTCCATCATGCGGCGCATCAGCGCGCCCGTCTTGTCGCGCGCGAACAGCGCATCCCAGCGGCTGCCCCAGATGACCTTGATCACGTTCCAGCCGGCGCCGCGGAATTCCGATTCGAGTTCCTGGATGATCTTGCCGTTGCCGCGCACCGGGCCGTCGAGACGCTGCAGGTTGCAGTTGATCACGAACACGAGGTTGTCGAGCTTCTCGCGGCTCGCCATCCCGATCGCGCCGAGCGATTCCGGTTCGTCCGTCTCGCCGTCGCCGAGGAACGCCCACACCTTGCGGCCTTCCGTCGTCGCGATGCCGCGCGCCTGCAGGTACTTCATGAAGCGCGCCTGGTAGATCGCCATGATCGGGCCGAGACCCATCGACACGGTCGGGAACTGCCAGAAGTCCGGCATCAGCCACGGGTGCGGGTACGACGAAATGCCGTTGCCATCGACTTCCTGGCGGAAGTTGTCGAGCTGCTCTTCCTTCAGGCGGCCGAGCAGGAACGCGCGCGAATACACGCCCGGCGACGAGTGGCCCTGCACGAACACGAGATCGCCGCCGTGCTGGTCGGACGCTGCGTGCCAGAAGTGGTTGTAGCCGACGTCATAGAGCGTCGCGGCCGACGCGAACGATGCGATGTGGCCGCCGACGTTCGTGTCCTTGCCGGCGCGCAGCACCATTGCCAGCGCGTTCCAGCGCGTGTACGAACGGATGCGGTGCTCGATGTCCTGGTCGCCCGGAATCTTCGCCTGGGCTTCGACCGGAATCGTGTTGATGTACGGGGTATTCGCGGAAAACGGCAGGTGCTCGCCGTGCATGCGGGCGAACTCGATCTGCTTTTCGATCAGGTAGTGCGCGCGGCCGGTGCCCACGGAGGAGATCACGCCATCGAGCGACTCCAGCCACTCGACGGTTTCTTGCGGGTCGTCGTCATGTTCGGCGGCGACATATTTCATCACTTCGTTCGGTACAGCGGACATTCTCGTCTCCTGGGTCCTGGAATGTGAGGATCGCTCTCGTGCAGACGACGCGACGCGACCGGCTGCGGGCAAGCTCCAGCGGATTGTAATGAGCGTGCGCGGGCCTGCGCAACAAAATTTTCGAATCGTGAGATCTTTTCTCACAATACGGAATATTGCTGCGCCGCACCCATGCGTCGGGGCTCTGCGGCCCGTCCCGGCGGCATAAATCCGTTTCCGTTCAACATATCCGGTATGGGTTTTCCATGTATTGCGCTGCGCTACAATCCTGCCATGTTGACCGATCGGCTTTTCGCACGCTCGGCGCGACCGTCGGGCCCGCCGGCGGAGTCGCAGCCGTCCCGTTGGCACCACGGACCGTGGTGGTCCAATTCCTATTTGCTGACGCCGCTGCTGTCGATCCTCGTGTTCCTCGTGGTGATGAGCCTCATCCTGTGGAGCCTCAATCGCCGCGAACAGCAGCAGCAGGAAGACACCCTCTTCCGTAACGTCGCGTGGGCGCAGCAGCAGATCCGCCTGTCTATGACGGGCGCGCAGGAACAGCTCCAGGCGCTGTCGCGCGATCTCGCGTCGGGCCGCCTCGACCAGAACGCGTTCCAGATGGCCGTCGCGGACGTGATGCAGACGCATCCGGAAATCCTCTACCTGAACTGGTACACGGCACCCGGCGTGCAGCGCTGGCCGACCGTGCATCCGCCGCTGCTCGGCCAGCGGCTCGCGAAGCCCGGCGATGCGCAGATGCAGGACGCCGTGCGCGGCGCCTATGACGAAGCGCGCAGCACGCGCCGCCAGGCCTATTCGCCGCTGATCTACGACGACTTCGGCAACGGCTTCATCACGCTGCAGACGCCCGTGATGCGCGGCGACCGCGAATTTCTCGGCTCGATCGCCGCGGTGTTCTCGGTCGAAGGCATCCTGAAGCACGACATCCCGCAGGAGCTGTCGTCGAAGTACAAGATCTCGATCACCGACGCGAACAACCGCGAGCTGTCGTCCACGTCGACGCGCCCGCGCCTGCCGCGCGACTCGCACTACGACCTGCCGCTCGATCCGCCCGGCCAGGGGCTGACCGTGCGCGTGTACGCGTTCCCGCAGCTCACGAACCTGACCAACAACACGCTCGTGTGGCTCGTCGCGGGGCTGTCGTGCTTCGTGCTGTGGAGCCTCTGGAGCCTGTGGAAGCACACGCGCCAGCGCTTCGAGGCGCAGCAGGCGCTGTACGCGGAGGCGTTCTTCCGCCGCGCAATGGAGAACTCGGTGCTGATCGGCATGCGCGTGCTCGACATGCACGGCCGCATCACGCACGTGAACCCCGCGTTCTGCCGGATGACGGGCTGGGACGAAACCGACCTCGTCGGCAAGGTCGCGCCGTTCCCGTACTGGCCGCGCGACGCTTACCCGGAAATGCAGCGCCAGCTCGACATGACGCTGCGCGGCAAGGCGCCGAGCTCGGGCTTCGAGCTGCGCGTGCGGCGCAAGAACGGCACGCTGTTCCATGCGCGCCTGTACGTATCGCCGCTGATCGACAGTTCGGGCCGCCAGACGGGCTGGATGTCGTCGATGACCGACATCACCGAACCGAAGCGCGCGCGCGAGGAACTCGCAGCCGCGCACGAGCGCTTCACGACGGTGCTCGAAAGCCTCGACGCCGCGGTGTCGGTGCTGGCCGCCGACGAGGCCGAGCTGCTGTTCGCGAACCGCTACTACCGCCACCTGTTCGGCATCCGCCCGGACGGCCATCTCGAGCTGTCGGGCGGCGGCTTCGACCGTGCGCAGGCATCGTCCGACTCGATCGACATGGTCGACGCGTTCGCGGGCCTGCCGGCCGCCGCGCTGACGAGCAGCACCGCGGATGCGCAGGAGGTGTACGTCGAGAGCATCCAGAAATGGTTCGAGGTGCGCCGCCAGTACATCCAGTGGGTGGACGGCCACCTCGCGCAGATGCAGATCGCGACCGACATCACGACCCGCAAGAAGGCGCAGGAACTCGCGCACCAGCAGGAGGAGAAGCTGCAGTTCACGAGCCGATTGATGACGATGGGTGAAATGGCGTCGTCGATTGCTCACGAATTGAACCAGCCGCTCGCCGCGATCAACAACTACTGCTCGGGCACGCTCGCGCTCGTCAAGAGCGGCCGCGGCACGCCCGAGACGCTGCAGCCCGCGCTGGAAAAGACCGCGCAGCAGGCGCTGCGGGCGGGGATGATCGTCAAGCGGATCCGCGAATTCGTGAAGCGCAGCGAGCCGAAGCGCCAGCCGGCGCGCGTCGCGGACATCGTCGCCGACGCGGTCGGGCTCGCCGAAATCGAGGCCAGGAAGCGCAGGATCCGGATCGTCACGGAAATCCTCGCAAGAATGCCTATTATTTATGTCGACCCCGTGCTGATCGAACAGGTGCTGATGAACCTGATGAAGAACGCGGCCGAGGCGATGGCCGACGTGAAGCCGGCGTCGGCGGACGGCGTGATCCGCGTCGTCGCCGACATCGATGCGGGTTTCGTCGACATCCGCGTGATCGACCAGGGTCCGGGCGTCGACGAAGCGACCGCCGAACGCCTGTTCGAACCGTTTTACAGCACCAAGTCCGATGGCATGGGCATGGGGCTGAACATCTGCCGTTCGATCATCGAATCGCATCGGGGGCGTCTGTGGGTGGTCAACAACGTCGAGCCGGATGGCCGCATTTCCGGCGCGACGTTCCACTGCAGCCTGCCCATTGGGGAACCCGCTGATCTCGGCCGAGGGGGGCGCGAGGCATCGGCATCACATACCGTTACGGGAGAACTATGAATAGCCCAGTCACCACCACTCAGGAAACCGTCTTTGTCGTCGACGACGACGAGGCCGTACGGGACTCGCTGCGCTGGCTGCTGGAGGCGAACGGCTATCGCGTGCAATGCTTCTCGAGCGCCGAACAATTCCTCGATGCATACCAGCCTGCGCAGCAGGCCGGCCAGATCGCATGCCTGATCCTCGACGTGCGGATGTCGGGCATGAGCGGCCTCGAACTGCAGGAACGCCTGATCGCCGACAACGCCGCGCTGCCGATCATCTTCGTCACCGGTCACGGCGACGTGCCGATGGCCGTCTCGACGATGAAAAAGGGTGCGATGGACTTTATCGAGAAACCGTTCGACGAAGCCGAGCTGCGCAAGCTCGTCGAGCGGATGCTCGACAAGGCCCGAAGCGAAAGCAAGAGCGTCCAGGAACAGCGTGCCGCGAGCGAACGCCTGTCGAAGCTGACCGCGCGCGAGCAGCAGGTGCTCGAACGGATCATCGCGGGCCGCCTGAACAAGCAGATCGCCGACGACCTCGGCATCAGCATCAAGACGGTCGAAGCGCACCGCGCGAACATCATGGAAAAGCTCAACGTCAACACGGTGGCCGACCTGCTGCGCCTCGCGCTGTCGAAGAAACAGGCCTGAGCGTTCGCCCGGCCGCGGCGGCACTGCCCGCCCGGCCCGCAGCCGCCCCGCGCGATGCGGCCCACTCGCGCGGCGGCGGCCTTTCCTCCCGGCGCGCGAGTGCCGCGGCCATGACGCTTCCGACTGATTCGCTGTCGGACGGCAGCAGGCGAACGGTATAATTGCGTGTTTTGCTGCGGCGCTTCGGTGCCGTACGCACGCATTCCAACTTCCCGGCAGGACCCACCACCATGACAGCCCTCCTCATCGACGGCAACGCCCTTTCGAAGACCTTGCGCGCGCAGGCCGCCGAACGCGCCGCCGCCCTGACCGCACGCGGCCACCAGCCCGGCCTCGCGGTGATCCTCGTCGGCGAGAACCCGGCGAGCGAAGTCTATGTGCGCAACAAGATCAAGGCGTGCGAGGACAACGGTTTCTTCTCGCTGAAGGACGCGTACCCGGCAACGCTGTCGGAAGCCGACCTGCTCGCGCGCATCGACGAGCTGAACCGCGACCCGAAGATCCACGGCATCCTCGTCCAGCTGCCGCTGCCCGCGCACATCGACAGCCACAAGGTGATCGAGGCAATCGCGCCGGAGAAGGACGTCGACGGCTTTCACGTTGCGAACGCCGGCGCGCTGATGACCGGCAAGCCGCTGTTCCGCCCGTGCACGCCGTACGGCGTGATGAAGATGTTCGAGGCGCACGACATCGCGCTGCAGGGCGCGAACGCGGTCGTGATCGGCCGCTCGAACATCGTCGGCAAGCCGATGGCGATGCTGCTGCTCGAAGCCGGCGCGACCGTGACGATCTGCCACAGCAAGACGCGCGACCTCGCCGCGCACACGCGGCAGGCCGACATCGTGGTCGCCGCGGTCGGCAAGCGCAACATCCTGACGGCCGACATGGTGAAGCCCGGCGCGACGGTGATCGACGTCGGCATGAACCGCGACGACGCAGGCAAGCTGTGCGGCGACGTCGACTTCGCGGGCGTGAAGGAAGTCGCCGGCCACATCACGCCGGTGCCGGGCGGCGTCGGCCCGATGACCATTACGATGCTGTTGATCAACACGATCGAAGCCGCCGAGCGCGCTGCCGCCGCGGCCGCCTGACCCCCTGCCCGTTCAGCCGGCGCGCGGTTCCGTGCGCCGGCGTCTCGCCAGCCGCACCGCGCCGCCTGCACCACGCCGGCCGCATGTTGCCCGACGGCTTTCCGCCCCGCATCCGACCCTGCGTCAATCGCGCCGTTAGAAACTAACGATTGGAAAGCGCACGATGCGCCCCAATAATGTCGGTATCGGGCGCCATCGCGCCGTTACCCTTTTCATCCCGGTTCATCCGGCAACAGACAGGGAGTCTTATGTCCGCCAGCGCCAATACCAATCCGCTCCTCGACTTCTCCGACCTGCCCCGCTTCGGCGAAATCCGTCCGGAACACGTGACGCCCGCGCTCGATACGCTGCTCGACGCAGCCAGCCGCGCGGTCGAGGCCGCGAGCGCGCCCGCGACGCCGGCGACCTGGGCCGCCGTCGTCGAGACGGTCGAGCAGGCGACGGAGCCGCTCGGCCGCGCATGGGGCGTCGTCGGTCACCTGAACGCGGTCGCCGACACGCCCGAGCTGCGGGCCGCGTACGGCGAGAACCTGCCGCGCGTGACCGAGTTCTGGTCGAGCGTCGGCCAGAATCTCGCGCTGTACGAGAAATACAAGGCGATCGCCGCGAGTGCCGAATACGCGACGCTGTCCGCCGAGCGCAAGAAGATCCTCGACAATGCACTGCGCGATTTCCGTCTGTCGGGCGCCGAGCTGCCCGAGGACCAGAAGCCGCGCTTCGCGGAACTGCAGGAACAGCAGGCCGCGCTGTCGAAGGCGTTCTCCGACCACGTGCTCGACGCGACCAACGCGTACGCGTACTTCGCGCACGACGACGCCGAACTGGCCGGCCTGCCCGGCGACGCGATCGAGGCCGCCCGAGAAGCCGCGCAGAAGGACGGCAAGGACGGCTGGAAATTCACGCTGCACTTCCCGTCGTACTTCCCGGTGCTGCAGTACGCGGACAACCGCGCGCTGCGCGAGACGCTCTACCGCGCCTATGCGACGCGCGCGTCGGAACTCGGGCCGCAGTACGGCGGCGGCAACGCCGAATGGGACAACACGGCGATCGTCGCCGACGAGCTGAAGCTGCGCCGCGAAGAGGCGCAGATGCTCGGCTACCGTAACTTCGCCGAAGTGTCGCTCGCGCCGAAGATGGCCGAATCGCCGCAGCAGGTGATCGCATTCCTCGAGGATCTCGCGACGCGCGCGCGCCCGCACGCGGACAAGGACTGGGACGAACTGCGCGCGTTCGCCGCGAAGGAACTCGGCCTCGCCGAACTCGCGCCGTGGGACGTCGCGTACGCGGCCGAAAAGCTGCGCGAGCAGCGCTACGCGTTCTCGGAAAACGAGGTCAAGCAGTACTTCCCCGAGCCGGCCGTGCTGAAGGGCCTGTTCACTGTCACCGAGACGCTGTTCGGCGTGCGGATCAAGCCGGACGACGCGCCGGTGTGGCACAAGGACGTGCGCTTCTTCCGCGTCGAGAATCGCGACGGCTCGCTCGTCGCGCAGTTCTATCTCGACCTGTACGCGCGCGAAGGCAAGCGCGGCGGCGCATGGATGGACGACGCGCGTTCGCGTGCGAAGCGCGGCAGCACCGTGCAGACGCCGGTCGCATACCTGACCTGCAACTTCTCGGCGCCGGTCGGCGGCAAGCCCGCGTGCTTCACGCACGACGAAGTCATCACGCTGTTCCATGAGTTCGGCCACGGGCTGCATCACATGCTCACGCGCGTCGACGAGCTCGGCGTGTCGGGCATCAACGGCGTCGAATGGGATGCGGTCGAGCTGCCGTCGCAGTTCATGGAGAACTTCTGCTGGGAATGGGACGTGCTGTCGTCGATGTCGTCGCACGTCGACACGGGCGCCACGCTGCCGCGCGAACTGTTCGACAAGATGATCGCCGCGAAGAATTTCCAGAGCGGGCTCGGCACGCTGCGCCAGATCGTGTTCTCGATGTTCGACATGCTGCTGCACGTCGACTTCGACCCGGCTGGCTCGACCGGCGTGACCGCGTTCGCGCGCGAGATCAACGAGCGCTATCACGTGATCCCGCAGGCGGCGTTCTCGCGCTGGCCGAACACGTTCAGCCATATCTTCGCGGGCGGTTATGCGGCCGGCTACTACAGCTACAAGTGGGCCGAGGTGCTGTCGGCCGACGCGTACGCGGCGTTCGAGGAAGCGGCCGCCGCGAGCGGCAGCGTGCTCGACGCGGCGACCGGCACGCGCTATCGCCGCGAAATCCTCGAGGTCGGCGGCAGCCGTCCGGCGATGGATTCGTTCAAGGCGTTCCGCGGCCGCGAGCCGGAAATCGATGCGTTGCTGCGCCACAACGGGATGACCGCGCCCGCGCACTGAGCGCGCCGCGCCGCCCGGCCCTTCGGGCTGCATCGAAAGGCACCGCTTCGGCGGTGCCTTTTTTCATGGTGCGGGCGATTCGTCGTCGAACAGCGAGAACTGCCCGTGACGCTCGGCCGTATCCTCGTCGATGCGCACGCCGACGCCGAGCAGCCGCACGGCCTGCGCGCGCCGCTGCAGCCCCTTCGCGAGCAGCGTGACGGCCGTATCCGCATTCGTCGCGTCGGCCACGCACTCGACCGTCGTGCGCCGGAAATCGGCGAAGCGGATCTTCACGTACAGCTTGCGGATCGACCTCGCGGCGCCCGCGCGCGCGATTCGCGCGTCGAGCTGCACGACCAGGCGGCGGATTTCCTCCGCGCATTGCTCGAGCGTCGTCAGGTCGGTCACGTAAGTCGTCTCGACGCTGACCGATTTGCGCTCCTGGTCGGCCTGCACGGGCCGCTCGTCGATCCCGCGCGACAGTTCGTACAGCCGCCGCCCGAACGCGCCGAATTCGCGGTGCAGGTCGATCAGCGGCCAGTCGCGCAATTGCGCGCAGGTCTGGATGCCGAGCCGATCGAGCCGCGTGGCCGTCACCTTGCCGACGCCGTGCAGCTTGCGCACCGGCAGCGCCGCAACGAACGCGTCGATCTCGTGCGGCCGCACGACGAACAGGCCGTCGGGCTTGTTCCAGTCGGACGCGATCTTCGCGATGAACTTGTTCGGCGCGACGCCGGCCGACACGGTCACGCCGACAGTGTCGTGCACGCGCTGGCGGATCTCCCGCGCGATCAGCGTCGCGCTGCCCTGGCACCGCTCGGACCCGCTGACGTCGAGGTACGCCTCGTCGAGCGACAGCGGCTCGACGTCCGGCGTGTAGTCGCGATAGATCGCCATGATCTGCCGCGACGCCGCGCGGTACTTGTCCATCGCTGACGGCAGGATCAGCAGGTCCGGGCACTTGCGCATCGCCAGCGCCGACGACATCGCCGAATGCACGCCGTAGCGCCGCGCCTCGTAGTTGCAGGTCGCGATCACGCCGCGCTGGTCGGGCCGGCCGCCGACCGCGAGCGGCCGGTTGCGCAGCGACGGGTCGTCACGCATCTCGACCGACGCGTAGAAGCAGTCGCAATCGCAGTGAATGATCTTGCGCATGCGCGGCAACGCGTCGCCCGGCGGCGGTGCGTGCGGATCGGCAGGCGGAATGGTGGTCGGGTTCACGGTGCCGATACTGTACAAAAACACAGTGCCGGTTTCAACTGTCGCGTGCAACCGCGCCCGGCTGCGCCGTACCGGCCGGCTTTGCGCGGATCGTACCGGCCGTGCGCGGGGAGCGGCGCCTATACTCGTCTGCCGCGACACACGAAACGCAAAGGTGACGGATGAAGACGATCGGACTGATCGGCGGAATGAGCTGGGAATCGTCGGCCGAGTACTACCGGATGATCAATCGGCACTCGAAGGCGCTGCATGGCGGACACCACAACGCGAAGAGCGTGCTGGTGACGGTCGATTTCGCGGAGATCGAAGCGCTGCAGCGCACGCACGACTGGGCCGCGCTCGGCGAACGGATGGCCGACGCCGCGCGGCAGCTCGAAGCGGCCGGCGCCGATCTCGTCGTGCTGACGACCAATACGATGCACCGCGTGCACGACGCGATCGAAGCCGCGGTGACGCTGCCGTTCCTGCACATCGCCGATCCGACAGGCGCCGCGCTGCGCGACGCGGGCGTCGAGCGCGTCGCGCTGCTCGGCACGCGCTACACGATGGAGTTGCCGTTCTATACGGAACGGCTGCGCGGGAAGTTCGGGATGGACGTGCTCGTGCCGGACGAACGCGGGCGCGACGACGTGCACCGGATCATCTACGACGAGCTGTGTCACGGCATCATCTCGCCCGAATCGCGTGCGACGTACGTGACGCTCATCGAAGGACTGGCGAAGCGCGGTGCGCAGGCCGTGATCCTCGGCTGTACGGAAATCACGCTGCTGATCGGCGCGGGCGACTCGCCGCTGCCGGTATTCGACACGACCGCGCTGCATGCGAAGGCGGCCGTGGAGTGGGCTGCACGATAGCGACACGCAACGACGCGCGCGCGGAAAACAAAAAACCCGGCACGAGGCCGGGTTCCTGTCGACGAAGCGCGCATCGGTCACTTGCGCTGCACATCGTCTGGTGTGCTTGGTTGCGGGGGTAGGATTTGAACCTACGACCTTCGGGTTATGAGCCCGACGAGCTGCCAGACTGCTCCACCCCGCGTCAGAGAAATAAATTATAGGGTGAGGGAGTACTTACGTCAACACTTTTGTCACAATTTCTTCTCCCCTCCCCGATCCAGCGATGCGCGACACCTTCGCCGCGTCGCGCATCGCGCGCGTTCGCGCCGCGTGCTCGCGGTAAGATGGCGGCCTTCGCATTCACCCCGCAGGCCCATTCCCGTTCATGAAAATCGCCACCTGGAACGTCAACTCGCTCAACGTCCGCAAGCAGCACGTGCTCGACTGGCTCGCGCAAAGCGGCACCGACGTGCTGTGCCTGCAGGAACTGAAGCTGCCGGACGAGAAATTTCCGCGCGCCGATCTCGAAGCGATCGGCTACCGCAGCTGGTTCACGGGCCAGAGGACCTACAACGGCGTCGCGATCCTCGCGCGCGACACGCTGTCCGTCGACGAATCGGACATCGTGCGCAACATCCCCGGCTTCGACGATCCGCAGCAGCGCGTGGTCGCCGCGACGATCGACGGCGTGCGCATCGTGTCCGCCTATTTTCCGAACGGCCAAGCCCCCGACTCCGACAAGTTCGTCTACAAGATGCAGTGGCTCGACGCGCTGCACGCATGGCTGAGCACCGAACTGCAGCGCCACCCGAAGCTCGCGCTGCTCGGCGACTACAACATCGCGCCGGAAGACCGCGACGTGCACGATCCCGCGAAATGGGAAGGCCAGAACCTCGTGTCGCCGCAGGAACGCGCGCACTTCGCGAAGCTGATCGAGCTCGGCTTCGTCGATGCGTTCCGCCGCTTCGAACAGCCCGAGAAGACCTTCACGTGGTGGGACTACCGGATGATGGCGTTCCGCCGCAACGCAGGGCTGCGCATCGATCACATCCTGCTGTCGCCGGCGCTCGCCGCAACCTGCACGTCCTGCGAGGTCGACCGCACGCCGCGCACGTGGGAACAGCCGTCCGACCACACGCCCGTCGTCGCGGTCGTCGGCTGATCGCGCAGTAGCCCGCGCGCGTTCAGCGCTGCGCGGGCGCCGGCCCGAGATGGGCCCACAGGAACCCGAATTCGGCCGCGTCGGATTCGGCGCGTTCCAGATCGTCGGCGCTGCCGTGGCCGCCGTCGGTGTTCTCCCAGTACCACACCCGTTCGTGACCGAGCGCATGCATGCGCGCGGCCATCTTGCGCGCATGCGCGGGATGCACGCGATCGTCGCGCGTCGACGTCGTCAACAGCAGCGGCGGATACGCGACACCTTCGCGCACGCGGTGATACGGCGAATACGCGGCCAGCGCCGCGCCCTCGCGCGGATCGTCCGGGTCGCCGTATTCGTCGAGCCACGCGGCGCCCGCGTGCAGCTTCGGATAGCGGCGCATGTCGAGCAGAGGCACGCGGCACAGCACCGCGCCGAACAGCTCCGGCCGCTGCGCCATGCACGCGGCGACCAACAGCCCGCCGTTGCTGCCGCCCTCGATCCCGAGCTGCGCGGCGGTCGTCACGCCGGTGGCAGCCAGATCCTCGGCCACCGCGATGAAGTCGTCGAACGAACGCTGCCGGTGTTCGCGCTGCGCGTCGACGTGCCAGCGCGGCCCGAACTCGCCGCCGCCGCGGATGTGCGCGAACGCCAAAACGCCGCCGCGCTCGAGCCACCCGATGCCGAACGCATCGCTATAGCCCGGCAGGTTCGGGATCGCGAAGCCGCCATAACCCGACAGCAGGCACGGCCGCGCGACGCGCGCGGCGCCGCCGGGTGCATCGAGTGCGTCCAGCGCATCGCGCGGCCCGATCAGCGTGTACGGCACCATCGTGCCGTCGCGCGAGCGCGCGCTTGCACGACGCACGACGAGCCCGGCCGCATCGAACTGCACCGGCGGCCGGTCGAGCAGCACGCGGCGCGACGGCGCATCGGCCGCACGATCGGCAAGATCGGCCAGCCAGCATTCGGGCGGATCGAGATAGGTGTCGACGTCCACGTAGACCTCGTCGTTCAGCGTCGACTCGACGGGCTCGACGTCGATCTGCGCGTCGCCCGGCCAGTCGAACGGCCGCGCGTCCCATGTCCACGTGCCGTCGTCGGCCTGCCGCGGCTGCCACAGCATCGTGCGGTTGTGCACGTCGTCGAGCCAGCTCGCGATCAACATCGTGCGTGTGTGCGTCCACGTGCAGGCGGACGTCGACGGTTGCGGCGCGAACAGCGTCGTGAGCTCGCGCGACCCGGCCAGGAACGCCTGCTCGCGGATCGCGAGCAGCGAGCCGCCCGCATGGCGCACGCCGCCGCAATCCCAGTCGAGGCGCGGCTCCAGCACGAGCCAGCCTTCCCAGAACCCGACCTCGACATGCGTCGGCACGTCGTAGCGCGCCCACTCGCCCGCTTCCGTCAGCCGGTACGCATGCGCGTCGAAGAAATCGACGCTGCGCCATGCGACGTGACGGTTGTCGATCGGATCGAACCCCGCGCCCGCACTGATATCGTCGGGTTCGCCGCGGAATACGACGGGCGCGTCGGAAAGCGGCGTGCCGCGCACCCAGCGCCGCGCTTCATACGGATAACCGGCCGCGGTCGCATGCGCTTCGCCGCGATCCCAGCTCACGTAGACGGTATCGCGGTCGATCCAGCCGATCGTGTGATGCCCCGGCTCGTCGATCGTGAAACCGCCGTCGACGAAACGGCGCTCGACGAGATCGAATTCGCGCACGACGACCGCGTCGGCGCCGCCGGGCGACAGCGACAGCAGCGCGCGATCGCCGTCCGGATACAGGATCGCGTCCTGCTCGAACACCCACGACTCGCCCTCCTCGGCACCGAGCGCGTCGACGTCGAGCAGCGTTTCCCACGCCGGCCGGCCGGCGCGCCAGTCGTCCCAGCGCGTGCGGCGCCACAGCCCCTTCGGATGGAGATCGTCCTGCCACAGGTCGTAGGCCCAGTCGCGCCAGCGGGTCGGAATCACCGGGCGTTCGCGCGGCAGATACGCTTTCGCGAGACGCGCCGTGAGCGCGCGAAACGCGTCGTCGTCGCGCAGCGCGGCGCGCGTGCGCGCATTCTGCTCGTCGACCCACGTGCGGGCGCGCTTGCTGTCGAGCGCTTCGAGGAAACGGAACGGGTCGGCCCCGGCGGGCCAGCGGAAGGAATCGGACATTGCGGATCGGCGGATTGGGAAACTGCGTACAAACCGCGATTATGTCCGATCGCGGCATGCGCGACGCCCGCGCATGCCGCGAATCGTGCTCAGGGCTCCAGGTGCAGTTCCTGGATCTTGCGCGTGATCGTGTTGCGGCCGATGCCGAGCCGCTCCGCGGCCTCGACCTTGCGGCCGCGCGTGAAGTCGAGCGCCTCGCGGATCACGGCCGCCTCGAAGCGGCGCGCGAGCTCGTCCATCACGTCGGCCGAGTTCTCGCGCAACAGCCGCGCGACTTCGGTGCGCAGGCCATGCTCCCACACCGGATAGCCGGCCGGCGCGCCGCCGCTCGGCGCGGCCGCGACAGGCGCGGACACTACCGGCGCCGCACCGATCATCGGTTGCGCGAGCGCGGCATCGCCGCCGCTGCCGCGCGCATCCGCGCCGTCGCCCGTCGCGACGACCGGAGCACCGGCCGGCACGAGGTCGGGCGGCAGGTCCTTGATCTCGACCGTCTGCGCGGGCGCCATCACGGTGAGCCAGTTCGCGAGGTTCTCGAGCTGCCGCACGTTGCCGGGAAACGCCAGCGACGTCAGGTACACGAGCGCATCGTCGGACACGCGCTTCGGCTCGACGCCGAGATCGCGCGCGCTCTTCTGCAGGAAGTGGCGCGTGAGCAGTGCAATGTCCTCGCTGCGTTCGCGCAGCGGCGGCAGGCGCAGCCGGATCACGTTGAGCCGGTGGTAAAGATCCTCGCGGAACAGCCCCTGCCGCACGCGCGATTCGAGATTCTGGTGCGTCGCGGCGATCACGCGCACGTTCGCGCGCAGCGGGTTGTGCCCGCCGACCCGATAGAACTGCCCGTCCGACAGCACGCGCAGCAGGCGCGTCTGCAGGTCGAACGGCATGTCGCCGATTTCGTCGAGGAACAGCGTGCCGTTCTCGGCCTGCTCGAAGCGGCCCTGCCGCGTCGTCTGCGCGCCGGTGAACGCGCCGCGCTCATGGCCGAACAGTTCGGATTCGAGCAGGTCCTTCGGAATCGCCGCGGTGTTCAGCGCGATGAACGGCCCGTTCGCGCGCGGGCTGTGACGGTGCAGCGCACGCGCGACGAGCTCCTTGCCGGTGCCCGACTCGCCGGTGATCAGCACGGTCGCGGCCGAATGCGACAGGCGGCCGATCGCGCGGAACATGTCCTGCATCGCGGGCGCCTGGCCGAGCATCTCGGGCGCCTCGGCGACGCGCTCGTCCTGCGGCGCGCCGCCGCGCAGGCTTTCCTCGACCGCGCGGCGAATCAACTCGACCGCCTTGTCGACGTCGAACGGCTTCGCGAGATATTCGAACGCGCCGCCCTGGAACGCCGCGACGGCACTGTCGAGATCGGAGAACGCCGTCATGATGATGACGGGCAGGCCCGGCAGCCGCTCGTGCATCGCCTGCAGCAGCTCGAGGCCCGAGCCGCCCGGCATCCGGATGTCGGACACGAGCACTTGCGGCGTCTCGTGGTCGAGCGCGGCCAGCGCGTCGCGCACGTTCGCGAAGCTCTTCGTCGCGAAGCTGTCCCGGGCGAGTGCCTTTTCAAGCACCCAGCGGATAGATTGGTCGTCGTCTACTATCCAGATCGGCTTCATAGGTCGGTCAGGTATGGGTGAATCCGGTGAATCGTGCTGTCGCCGCTCAATGGTCGAGCGGCAGCAGAATCTGAAATTCGGTACGTCCGGGCCGGCTCTCGACCTCGATCATCCCGTCGTGCTGCTGCACGAACGTCTGCGCGAGCGTGAGGCCGAGGCCGCTGCCGTCGTCGCGCCCGGACACGAGCGGGTAGAAGATCCGGTCGCGGATCTCTTCCGGAATGCCGGGCCCGTTGTCGATCACGTGCAAGTCCAGTGCCAGCTTGTACAGGCGCTTGGCGATCGTGATCTTGCGCGCGATGCGGGTGCGCAGCTCGATCTTCGCGTCGCCCTGCGCGATCCGTTCGCGCAGCGCCTGCGCGGCGTTGCGCACGATGTTGAGCAGCGCCTGGATCAGTTGCTCCTTGTCGCCGCGCAGATCCGGCACGCTCACGTCGTAGTCGCGCTCGATCGTGAGCCCGCGCGGGAATTCCGCGAGCATCACCGCGCGCACGCGTTCGCACACTTCATGAATGTTCACGTCGCCGACGATGTGCGGATGCCGGTGCGGCTCCAGCAACCGGTCGACGAGCGTCTGCAGGCGGTCGGACTCCTTGATGATCACCTGCGTGTATTCGCGCAGCTCGCCGCGCTCGCGCTCGCCGAGCTCGAACTCGAGCAGCTGGGCTGCGCCGCGAATTCCGCCGAGCGGGTTCTTGATCTCGTGCGCGAGGTTGCGGATCAACTGCTTGTTGACCGCGGTCAGGTCGTGAATGCGCTCCTCGCGATCGGTGCGCGACTGCCGCTCGTTCTCGAACAGCTCGACGAGCACGAAATCGGGCGCGGTCTCGAGGAAGCCGACGATCGCGTGCACGTGCAGCGGTTCGCGGCCGGGCCGGTCGAGCACAGTGTCGAGGTGCGTCGCGTGAAAGCGCTCCTCGCCGATCGCGGTGATCGTCGACGCGAGCTCGTTCGCGTTCGGAAAAATCTCGCCCCACGGCCGCTGCGCGAGCTGCCTGCGCGAGATGTCGAGCATCGCCTCCGCCGACGGGTTCGCGAACGCAATCCGCAGCGTCTTGCGGTCGAGCACGATCACGACCGTCGGCAGCGCTTCCAGCCCCGCAAGCAGGCCCGAACGCGCAAGCCGCTCGTCGTCCGTCAGCCGCTCGGGCTGCCCCGTCTTCGCCTTGATCAGATTCTTCAGAACCATCTGCGTGCTTGTCGCGCCTCAACGGGCCAGAAAATGAAAGTCGTCGGAACAAAAAAGGGACGGCTGGACGCCGCCCCTTTCAGACTCCGCCGTTCCCGCCGCAGGCTGCGCGACGGGAACGAACCGGCAAAACGGCGCCGAATCGAAGCGCCATCGCCGATTACAGCGAGTAGTACATCTCGAACTCGATCGGGTGCGTCGTCATGCGGAACTTCGCCAGCTCCTGCTCCTTCAGCGCGAGGTACGCATCGATCATGCCGTCCGTGAACACGCCGCCGCGCGTCAGGAACTCGCGGTCCTTGTCGAGCGCTTCGAGTGCCTGGTCGAGGCCCGCGCAGACGGTCGGGATCTTTGCATCCTCTTCCGGCGGCAGGTCGTACAGGTTCTTGTCCGCTGCTTCGCCCGGATGGATCTTGTTCTGGATCCCGTCGAGGCCGGCCATCATCAGCGCCGTGAAGCACAGGTACGGGTTCGCCATCGGATCCGGGAAGCGCGTTTCGATGCGGCGGCCCTTCGGGTTCGACACGTGCGGAATGCGGATCGATGCCGAACGGTTGCGTGCCGAGTAGGCCAGCTTGACCGGTGCCTCGAAGTGCGGGACCAGACGCTTGTACGAGTTCGTCGTCGGGTTCGTGATCGCGTTCAGCGCACGGGCGTGCTTGATGATGCCGCCGATGTAGAACAGCGCCAGTTCCGACAGGCCGGCGTAGCCGTTGCCCGCGAACAGGTTCTGGCCGTCCTTCCAGATCGACTGGTGAACGTGCATGCCCGAACCGTTGTCGCCGACGACCGGCTTCGGCATGAACGTCGCCGTCTTGCCGTACGAGTGCGCGACGTTATGGATGATGTACTTCGACCATTGCGTCCAGTCAGCACGCTGCACGAGCGTCGAGAACTTCGTGCCGATTTCGTTCTGGCCCTGGCCCGCCACTTCGTGGTGGTGCACTTCGACCGGGATGCCGAGCTGTTCGAGCAGCAGGCACATTTCCGAACGCATGTCCTGGAACGTGTCGACCGGGGCGACCGGGAAGTAGCCGCCCTTCGTGCCCGGACGGTGGCCCGTGTTGCCGCCTTCGAATTCCTTGCCCGACGACCACGGCGCTTCTTCCGAGTTGATCTTCACGAAGCAGCCCGACATGTCCGTGTTCCACTGGACCGAGTCGAAAATGAAGAATTCCGGTTCCGGACCGAAGTAGGCCGTGTCGCCGATGCCCGTGCTCTTCAGGTACGCTTCGCCGCGCTTCGCGAGCGAACGCGGATCGCGCTCGTAGCCCTTGCCGTCGGCCGGCTCGACCACGTCGCAGGTCAGCACGAGGGTCGACTCTTCATAGAACGGGTCGACGAATGCGGCGCTCGGGTCCGGCATGAGCAGCATGTCCGACGCCTCGATGCCCTTCCAGCCCGCGATCGACGAACCGTCGAATGCATGACCGCTTTCGAACTTGTCTTCGTCAAACGCCGAAACCGGCACCGACACGTGCTGTTCCTTGCCGCGCGTATCCGTGAAGCGGAAATCGACAAACTTGACGTCCTCGTCCTTCACGAGCTGCATGACGTCGGCGACGGTTTTACTCATAACCTCTTCTCCTGATTGAACAATTCCGGCGGACTGGGAACCGCCTCGTTTATCGAGCTGATCGGGGTCTTGCTTTGGCGCAGCGCGCCCCGATTCGACCGAATTCTATAAAGCAGCTTCCGTGCCATCCATGCGCAAGACTGGCACCAATCGCGCCGGCGCTCGCCGCGACGGGGCTGCGCTGCGCGATTCCGGGGCCTGGCGCCGC
Organism: Burkholderia sp. NFPP32; assembly: GCF_900119325.1. Taxonomy (NCBI): domain Bacteria; kingdom Pseudomonadati; phylum Pseudomonadota; class Betaproteobacteria; order Burkholderiales; family Burkholderiaceae; genus Burkholderia; species Burkholderia sp. NFPP32. The sequence continues at coordinate 409,491 of NZ_FPJP01000005.1, forward strand.
ACCGGCCATCAACCGGAAGCACCCGGATGGTGCAATCGCCGCGATGCGCCGCTCCCGCCGAATCATTCTGGTGCATGCGCGCCATTCTGCACTTTTTTGGTGAACGCGTGTGCGGTGCGTCCACCTTACCGCATACGGCCGTCCGGGCTGCGTCGCCGCGCTAGAATGTTCGTTTGACCGATCAGGAGACTCCCACCATGAGTACGCTCGACCAGCTTTACGCGAAGGCCGACGAACGCCGCGCACAAGGCGCGCTCAACTACGCCGGCGCGCTGCTGCCGGTCGAGGCATTCGAACTGCTGCAGCTCGACCCGTCGGCGCGCCTCGTCGACGTGCGCACCCGTGCCGAGCTCGACTGGATCGGCCGTCCGCTCGTCGGCGACGGCCAGTATCTGCACCTCGAATGGACGCGCTACCCGGGCGGCGTGCCGAACGCCGAGTTCGTCAACGAACTGAAGGCGGCCATCGCGCCCGATACGCCCGTGCTGTTCCTGTGCCGCAGCGCCGCGCGCTCGAAGCTCGCCGCGGTCGCGTCGTCGCAGGCCGGCTTCACGAAGGCGTTCGACCTGCTCGAAGGCTTCGAGGGTGCCAAGGACGCCGAAGGCCACCGCAAGACGGTCGACGGCTGGTGCTTCCGCAAACTGCCGTGGATCGGCGCCTGACGGCGCGCGTGCCCGACCGGTTGCGACAGCCTCATCGTCGAGCCGGGCGATGACATGCCGATGACGGGCCGCGTTGCGCGGCCCGTCGCCTTTTGTACGCGCGCTCCCGATCAGGCGCGCGACGTGTCGGGCTCGACGACGTCGCCGCCGAGCAGGTGCACGCCTTCGCGCAGCTTCACGAACGCGGCCGCGACCGCTTCCGGCTCCCCTTTCACGCCGAGGTCGATGTGACGGCGCGCGTAGATGCCGCCGCGCTCCGCATCGCCGACGCTCGGCAGGCTGAACACGCGCACGCCCGGGAAGTCGCGCTCGATGCGCTCCATCAGCGGCGTGAGCGTCGATTCCGGCAGCTCGAACACGTACAGCGAGCGCTCCGCGTGCGGCGTCGCGTGATGCAGGTGCGCGTATTTCGTATCGAGCACCCATTCGATCATCGGCCAGGCCATCACCGGGAAGCCCGGCACGAAATGCAGATCGCCGACCGAGAAGCCGGGAATCCGGTTATAGCCGTTCGGGATGATCGTCGCGCCCACCGGAAACACGCCCATGTTGAAGCGGTGCTGGTTCTCCGGCGAGTCGAAGTCGACCGGTTTGGCCGGATCGCCATGCGTTTCCCGGATCCGCTCCGAGATCAGCACCTTCGCTTCCGGATGCAGTTCGAGCGGCACGCCGAGCGCGGCGGCCGCGCACTGGCGCGTGTGGTCGTCCGGCGTCGCGCCGATGCCGCCCGTCGAGAACACGATGTCGCCCGACGCGATCGCGCGTGCGAGCGTCGCCGTGATGCGCGCCGGATCGTCGCCGACATATTCGGCCCAGTCGAGCGCGAGGCCGCGCGCGCCGAGCAGCTCGATGACCTTCGCCAGATGCTTGTCCTGCCGTCGGCCCGAAAGGATTTCGTCGCCGATGATGATGATGCCGATGCTCATGCCTGCCCCATGTCGATTGCGGTGGCGCGCGCGCTCGCGCGCAGGTCCTCCAGCGCGCGCAGGCAATAGTGCCCGAACCACAGCGCCGAGAAGACGAGGATGAAAGCGTAAACCCAGATCATGGCCGCCGCGACGAACGGGAACAGCACCATCATCCAGACCGACGATACCCACACGAAGGTCGGCACGGTGCCGAGCAGCCCGGTCGCGACGCCGATGCCGATCAGCGGCCAGCGATGCTGCCGCACGAGCGCGCGGCGCTCGTCGCGGCTCGCGTGCAGCGCGAGCGCATCGTAGGTCATCACGCGGTAGGTGAGCCAACCCCAGATCACCGGCGGCAGCAGCGCGAAGAACGGCGGGATCAGCCACAGCGGAATCGTGACGACGAGCACGACGACGCCGGCCAGCGCCGCCCACAGCGAATTGAACACGCTGCCGAAGAAGGTGCCGCCCCGCTTCGGCTCGAGCGCCGCGAATTGCCGGTTCGACAGGTGCTTGATCACGACCGGCATCGAAATCGTCGCGATCAGCAGCAGCACGGTCAGCACGATCAGCGGAATCGCGAGCGACACGACCACGAACGGCGCGACGACCGCATGCAGCTGCGACATGCCGATCATGTCGAACGCGCGATACAGCGCGGCCGTCAGCACGAAGCCGTCGAGCGCGCCGCGCGCGAGGTCCAGCAGCGTCTGCCACGAGAACCACAACAAGACGCCCCAAAGGACGGCGGAGACGAGAAACGGCATCAGGGTGAGCCAGAGCATGCGCGGGTGCAATGCGCTCGCCAATGCCCGGACGAAGGAACGCAGCAAATCGTTCATGCGAGCCTGTATCGACGGAGAAAAACGGGGAAAGGATAAACCACGCGGCCCGCATGCGCCAAAGCGCATGCGGGCCGCGTGGGAGAGCCGCTCAACGGGAGTGTGGCCGGATCAGGCCGACGCCGCGCCGCGCTTCGCGGGGAACAGGCGCCGGAAGATCCGCACGAACGCGAGGCCGTGCTGCGCCCAGAAGCCTTCGCCGTAGGACACGCCGTCGACCTGCTCGCGGATGCCGGTCGGCTCGACCGTGCGGTTCCACGAGGCGGTGCCGAACATCATGTCCCACCACGGGAACAGCACGCCGAAGTTGCAGCCGTACTTGGTGCCTTCGTGGCCGTAGCCGACCGCGTGGTGGCGCCGATGGAAGATCGGGCTCACGAGCAGGCGCTCGCCGAGCCGGCCGAACGACAGCCGCGCATTCGTATGCTGGATGCTCTGCATGAAGTTCGTGAACGCGGTCAGCACGACGAACTGCGACGGCGTCACGCCGATCACGAGCGCGATCGCCGCGAAAAAGCACGACTGGATCACGTCGTCGAGCAGGTGGTTGCGGTCGTCGCACCACAGCGACATCTGCCGCTGGCTGTGGTGCACGGCGTGCAGCTCCCACCAGATGCCGAACTTGTGCTGCCAGCGGTGATACCAGTAGCCGGCGAAGTCGAGCACGACGAGATAGATCGCGAATGCGACGATCGGCTGCGAGGTCACGCCCGGCCACAGATAGTCGAGGTTGATGTTCGCGACGCCGTGCAGGCGCAGCCATGCCTGGAAGCTGTCGAATACGGGCTGCAGCGCGAAGAAGAAGAACAGCGTGTAGATGCCGAGCTTCGAGATCGCCGTGTAGATCACGTCGACCCGCACGGCGCGGCGGTTCTTCCAGCGTTCGACCGGCAGCAGCGCCTCGAGCGGGCGCAGCAGCGCGAACATCAGCACCATCTGCAGCGCGCCGATGATCACCCAGTACAGCGCGTCGTAGGTGTCCTCGTCATAGTCCATCAGGTTGAACTTGAAGAGGAGCGGCTGCACGACGTCGACGTACAGCCAGGTCTGGATGTCCGACACGAACGCATCGATCAGGTGCAGCATCGTTCGCCCCCGCCCGTTACGCGCCGTTCGCCGCCTTCCACGGCGCGCGGTCGTAGAAGTAGATGCCGTGCGGCGAGCGGCCGACGGCGATCGTCTGCACCAGCTTGCGCGACGCCAGGTCGATGATCCCGACCTTCTTCGCGAAGCGGAACGTCACCCACAGCGTCTTCTTGTCGGCGGACAGCTCCATGTCGTCGGGGCCCGGCAGCAGGCCGGTGATGTCGCCGACGTTGGTGAGCGTGTTCTCGTCGATGATGCTGATCGTGTTCGCGACCCGGTTCGTCACCGCGACGTGCGTGCCGTCGGCGAGCGAGCGGAAGTTGTGCGCGCCCTTGCCGGTGTAGATCTGCTTGACGACCTTCTGGTTGCGCCAGTCGACCACCGCGACGTAATCCGCACCGGTCATCCCGACGAGCAGGAATTTGTCGTCCGGCGTGAGCCACAGGCCGGCCGGCACGTTGCCGACCTTCATCTTCCATTTGACCGTCTGGGTCGGCAGGTCGATCGCCGCGATCTCGCCGGACACCTGCAGCGACACGAGCAGCGTCTTGCTGTCCTTCGTGAACGCGAGGTGGCTCGGCATCACCGCGAGCGGCACGCGCTTCGCGAGGTGCAGGTTCTGGCCGTCGTAGCCGTAGATGTCGACGCGGTCGAGCCGCAGACCTGCCGCCGCGAACCACTTGCGGTCGGGCGAGAAGCCGAGCTGGTAAGGATCGTCGATCCCTTCGACGGTGCGCTGCAGCTTACCCGTCTTCGGATCGAGGAACATCAGGCTGTTCGAGATCGAATTCGCGACGATCAGCGACGAATTGTCGGGCGCCGCCATCAGGTGGTGCGGTTCCTTGCCGGTCGGCATCGTGCCGACGACCTCGCGGGTCTGCTGATCGATCAGGGAAAGCGTCGCTTCGGCCGAATTGAGGACGATCACGTTATTCGCGTGTGCGGCGGGCGCCAGTACGGCGGCGGCCAGCGCGAGCGTGCGGCCGAGGGAAAGGAAAGTGGGCATGAAGACTCACGTCGTGGAACAACCGTCATTGTAAAACGCTCAACCGGCCTCGCCGGTTGACGGAAATCGGCGTTGCGCCACTTCGACGCATACCGCGGCGGCCGGACAGGCCGGCGCGGCATGCTCCGTACGGGCGGCCGGGGCCGGCCGCCGATGCGGGCCCGGAAAACCGATGTTGCGCTAGCGCTGCATCGACTCCCAGACCTTGTGCAGACGCTTGACAGAGACCGGCATCGGCGTGCGCAGTTCCTGTGCGAACAGCGAAATTCGCAGTTCCTCGAGCAGCCAGCGGAATTCCGCGAGCCGTGGATCGGCGACGCCGCCGCGCTGCGACACCGCGCGCTGGTACTGCTGGGCGAGCGGCAGCAGGTCGGCTGACTGCTTCGCGTCGCGCGCCGGATCGGCCTTCAGCTTGTCGATCCGCAGCGCGATGCCCTTCAGGTAGCGCGGGAAGTGCGCAAGCTGCACGTAAGGCGTGTCGATCACGAAGCGCTTGCCGACCAGCGCGGCGAGCTGCTGCTGCAGATCCGCGTGGGCCTGCGCGAACGGCTTCGCCTGCGCGAGTTTCTTCACGAGCCCCGCATATTCGGCGAGGATCTGCCCGACGAGCCGCGCGATTTCCTGCGCGAGCAGGTTCAGGCGGCTGCGGCCTTCGTCGCGCCGCGCGTGGAAGCTCGCGTCGTCATCGGGCAGCGGATCCTGCAGGCACGCGCGGTCGAGCGCCGTGTCGATCAGCTGGTCGCGCAACTCGTCCTGCGTGCCGAGCGACATGTACTGCATCGCCATCTCGCGCAGGCCCGGCAGGTTCTTCTCCAGGAACTTGATCGGCTCCTTCAGCTGCAGCGCGAACAGCCGCCGCAAGCCGGCCCGGTGGATGCGCGCGGCCTCCTCCGGCGAATCGAACACCTCGACGTCGCAATGCGTGCCGCGATCGACCAGCGCCGGGTAGCCGTACAGCGTCTGGCCGCGCCGGCGGATCTCCAGCAGCTCGGGGAGCTTGCCGAAATTCCACGTCGTCAGGTTCTCGTACAGCGCCGTCGCGCCGGCTTCCGCCGTAGCCGCCGTCTGCGGCGCCGCGCCCTTGCCGGCCTTCGCGCCGCAGCCGGCGGCACCGGCCGCGGCGGCAGGCGCCGCGGCCTGGCCGGCTGCCGGACCGGCATCGGCCTCGCCGCCGGTCGAGATCGTCGACGCCGCGGCGATCTTCTGGAACTGCTGCTGCGCCTGCGCACCGAGCTCCTGGCGAAGCTGCGCGAGATTGCGCCCCATCGCGAGCTGGCGGCCGTGCTCGTCGATCACCTTGAAGTTCATGAACAGGTGCGCGGGCAGCGTCTCGAGCTTGAAGTCGGCCGTCTTCATCGCGACCTGCGTCTCGCCGCGCACGTCGGCGATCAGCGCCTCGACGAGCCCGCCCGTGCCGAAGCGCTCGCGGCCCATCCGCTCGACGAAACCGGCCGCGTACTCGGGCAGCGGCACGCAGTGGCGGCGCAGCTTCTGCGGCAGCGACTTCAGCAGCAACTGCACCTTTTCCTTCAGCATCCCCGGCACGAGCCACTCGCAGCGGCGCGCGTCGACCTGGTTCAGCGCGTACAGCGGCACCGCGAGCGTCACGCCGTCGCGCGGCGTGCCGGGCTCGAAGTGGTACGTGAGCGCCATCTCGACGCCGGCCATCGTCGCGCGCTTCGGGAACAGCTCGGTCGTCACGCCGGCCGCCTCGTGGCGCATCAGGTCGTCGCGCGACAGGTACAGCAGCCGCAGCTTGTCCTCGGGCTGGCCGCCCCGCTTCACCTCGTCGCGATACCAGCGCTCGAACGCGACGCCCGTGTGGATCCCTTCCGGAATCGCCTGGTCGTAGAACGCGTAGATCAGCTCGTCGTCGACCAGCACGTCCTGCCGGCGCGACTTGTGCTCGAGCTGCTCGATGTCGGCGAGCAGCTTGCGGTTGTGCGCGAAGAACGCGAGCTTCGTGTCGAACTCGCCTTCGACCAGCGCGCCGCGGATGAACAGCTCGCGCGCGCGCGCCGGATTCTGCCTGCCGAACGCGACGCGCCGGCGGTGGTAGATCGGCAGCCCGTACAGCGTCGCGCGCTCGTACGCGCTGACCTGCGCCGGGCGCTTTTCCCAGTGCGGCTCCGACAGCGATTTCTTCAGCAGGTGCGCGCCGATCTTCTCGACCCATTCGGGCTCGATCTTCGCGAGGCAGCGCGCGTACAGCCGGCTCGTCTCGACGAGCTCGGCCGCCATCACCCAGCGGCCGGCCTTCTTCGCGAGCACGGAGCCCGGCCACAGGTAGAACTTGATCCCGCGCGCGCCGAGGTAATGCGGATCGTCGTCGGCTTTCAGGCCCAGGTTGCCGAGCAGGCCCGTCAACAGGGCCAGATGGACCTGTTCGTAGGTCGCCTCGACTTCGTTGAGCCGCCAGCCGTGCTCGCGCACGACGGTCAGCAACTGCGAATGGACGTCGCGCCACTCGCGCAGCCGCAGGTGCGACAGGAAGTTCTGCCGACACGCGTCGACGAGCTGGCGGTTCGACTTCTTGTGCGCGACGGCCTCTTCGAACCACGCCCAGATCTTCAGCCACTGCAGGAATTCGGAACGCTCGTCGGCGAACCGGCGGTGCGCCTGGTCGGCCTGCTCCTGCGCTTCGATCGGCCGATCGCGCGGGTCCTGCACGGACAGCGCGCTCGCGATGATCAGCACCTCGCGCAGCGATTGCTGGTCGCGCGCGGCGAGAATCATCCGGCCGACGCGCGGGTCGAGCGGCAGCCGCGCGAGTTCGCGGCCGAGCGGCGTCAGCGCGTTGTCGCCGTCGACCGCGCCGAGCTCGTTGAGCAACTGGTAGCCGTCCGCGATCGCGCGGCCGGGCGGCGGCTCGAGAAACGGGAACGATTCGATCGCCGTCAGGTGCAGCGATTTCATCCGCAGGATCACCGACGCGAGCGACGAGCGCAGGATTTCCGGATCGGTGAAGCGCGCACGCGCCTGGTAGTCGCTTTCCTCGTACAAGCGGATGCAGACGCCGTCGGCCACGCGGCCGCAGCGGCCCGCGCGCTGGTTCGCGGCGGCCTGCGAGATCGACTCGACCTGCAGCTGCTCGACCTTGTTCCGGTACGAATAGCGCTTTACGCGTGCAAGACCGGTGTCGACGACGTAGCGGATGCCCGGCACCGTCAGCGACGTTTCGGCGACGTTGGTCGCGAGCACGATGCGGCGCGCGTTCGACGCCTTGAACACCTTGTCCTGGTCGGCCGCCGAGAGCCGCGCGAACAGCGGCAGGATCTCGGTGTGCGGCGGATGGTGCTTGCGCAGCGCCTCGGCCGCCTCGCGGATCTCGCGCTCGCCGGGCAGGAACACCAGCACGTCGCCGGGGCCCTCGCGACACAGCTCGTCGACCGCGTCGACGATCGCGTCCATCAGGTCGCGCTCGGCCTCGCGCGCGGTCTTCACGCGGTCGCGGCCGGCCGTGCCTTCGGCATTCTTCACGGCCGGGCGATCCTCGGCCACCGGGCGGTAGCGCATCTCGACCGGATACAGCCGCCCGCTCACCTCGATCACGGGCGCCGGGCGCTCGTCGGTGCCGAAATGGCGCGCGAAGCGATCGGCGTCGATCGTCGCGGACGTGACGATCAGCTTCAGGTCCGGCCGCCTCGGCAGGATTTCCTTCAGGTAGCCGAGCAGGAAGTCGATGTTCAGGCTGCGCTCGTGCGCCTCGTCGATGATCAGCGTGTCGTACGCCTTCAGCAGCGGGTCGGTCTGCGTCTCCGCGAGCAGGATGCCGTCCGTCATCAGCTTCACGGATGCGCCCGGCGCGAGGTTGTCGGTAAAGCGCACCTTGTAGCCGACCACCTCGCCGAACGGCGTGCCGAGTTCCTCGGCGATCCGGCGGCCGGTCGACGATGCAGCGAGGCGACGCGGCTGCGTATGGCCGATCAGGCCCGTGCCGCCGGCGCCGAGGCCGCGGCCGAGATCGAGACAGATCTTCGGCAACTGCGTGGTCTTGCCCGAGCCGGTTTCGCCGCAGACGATGACGACCTGATGACCGGCGATCGCGCGTGCGATTTCGTCGCGCTTGCCCGACACGGGCAGGCTTTCGGGGTAGGTGATCGGCGGGACGGAATTGGGCGCGACGGCAGCGCGCGGCGGACGCTCGCGGCGCGGGGGACGTGCATCCGCTGCGCGGGGCGCATCCGCCGCCGCGGCCGGCTGGCGCGCATCGCCGCGGCGTTCGTCGCCGCGCGGCCCGCGCGACGGTTGGCCTGCCTGCTTTTCCTGCTGCTGGCGCGGCGGCCGGCCCTGCTGCTCGCGCGCATCGGCCGCACCATCCGGGTGCCGGGCCGACGGCGCTTTGGCCCGCGTCGGCGCGGGACTTTTAGGTACATTCGACATGGGGGCGCATTATAATCCCGCCCATGAATTCCCAAACCGACCTCCCTCCCGCCCAGACCGGCGCCGCGACGCCGCCGGCCGCCGACGATTCGGCCGCCAGCCACGCGCAGTTCGTCGACTGGATGCGCTCCGTCGCGCCCTATATCCACAAGTTCCGCAACAGCACGTTCGTCGTGGGGTTCGGCGGCGAGGTGGTGCAGCAGGGGCTGCTGAACGCGCTCGTGTCCGACATCGCGCTGCTGCAGGCGATGGGCATCCAGATCGTGCTCGTGCACGGCTCGCGCCCGCAGGTCGAGGAGCAGTTGAGCCTGCACGGTGTCGAATCCGAGTTTTCGCACGGCCTGCGCATCACCGATGCGCGCGCGCTCGAATCCGCGAAGGAAGCGGCCGGCGAAGTGCGTCTCGACATCGAGGCCGCGATCAGCCAGGGTCTGCCGAACTCGCCGATGGCGCATGCGCACATCAGCGTCGTGTCGGGCAACTTCGTGACCGCGCGGCCGGTGGGGATTCTCGACGGGGTCGATTTCGCGCATACGGGCATCGTGCGCAAGATCGACGCCGAATCGATCCGCCATTCGCTCGCGAGCCGCAAGCTCGTGCTGCTGTCGCCGCTTGGTTTCTCGCCGACCGGCGAGGCGTTCAACCTGTCGATGGAAGACGTCGCGTCGGCCGCCGCGATCGCGCTGCGCGCCGACAAGATCGTGTTCCTGACCGACGGCCCCGGCATCGTCGACGACGAAGGCGGGCTGATCCGCGAAATGTCGCTCGACGCGGCGGCGGAGCTGCTCGATTCCGGCAACATCCAGGGCGACGACGCGTTCTTCCTGAAGCACTCGATCCGCGCGTGCCGCGGCGGCGTGACGCGTGCGCACCTGATTCCGCAATCGCTCGACGGCAGCATGCTGCTCGAACTGTTCCTGCACGACGGCGTCGGCACGATGATCTCGTACGAGAACCTCGAAAGCCTGCGCGAAGCGACGCCGGACGACGTCGGCGGCATCCTGTCGCTGATCGAGCCGCTCGAGACGGACGGCACGCTGGTGCGGCGCGGCCGCCACCAGATCGAACGCGACATCGACCACTTCTCGGTGATCGAGCACGATGGCGTGCTGTTCGGCTGCGCGGCGCTGTATCCGTATCAGCAGGAGAAGATCGGCGAGATGGCGTGCCTGACGGTCGCGCCGGAAGCGCAGGGCTCGGGCGACGGCGAACGCCTGCTCAAGCGCATCGAGCAGCGCGCACGCGCGCGCGGCCTCACGCACATCTTCGTGCTCACGACGCGCACCGAGCACTGGTTTCTCAAGCGCGGCTTCGTCAAGGTCAGCGTCGACGACCTGCCGGAAGACCGCCGCAAACTCTATAACTGGCAGCGCAAGTCGCTCGTGCTGATGAAACAGCTCTGAGCGGCGCAAGACGCCCGCCCTCCCCCAGTCCGATTACAGGAGAAGTACACGATGGCCCGTATGATTCAATGCGCGAAGCTCGGCAAGGAAGCCGAAGGTCTCGATTTCCCGCCGCTGCCGGGCGAACTCGGCAAGCGCATCTATGAAAGCGTCTCGAAGGAAGCCTGGCAGGGCTGGCTCAAGCAGCAGACGATGCTGATCAACGAAAACCGCCTGAACATGGCCGACCCGCGGGCACGCCAGTACCTGATGAAGCAGACCGAGAAGTACTTCTTCGGCGACGGCGCGGACCAGGCGTCCGGCTACGTGCCGCCGACGGAAGGCTGACGGCGTGATGCGCGGAATCGGCAGCCTGCCGGCCGCGTGATCCGAAAAAAAGACGGCACCGTGTATCGCACGGTGCCGTTTTCCTTTTGGGGTTCCGCGATCGGTGCGACTCAACCGGCCGGTTTCAGCGCGCCGCCGTCGCCCGGCTGCTGCGGCTCGCCGCTCGCGCTTTCGGCGCTTCCGCCTTCGGTACCCCATTCGGCCGCATCGCTGCGCTCGGCGGTCGACAGTTCGTCCGCGCGATGCCCGGTGCGGTTCAGCAGCGCCAGCATGCAGGCGAGCGACACGAGCGCGTAAAGACCCGACGCGACCGCGACGCCGACGATGCTGCCCGTCGCGTTGAGAATCGCCTGCGCGAGCACGGGCGTGCCGCCGCCGACGACGAGCGCGCTCAGTTGATACGCGAGCGACAGGCCCGTGTAGCGGATGTTCGCCGGAAATACGCGCGCGAGCACGCCGCCGACCGCGCCGTAGAACATCGCGGACGGAATCGTCGAGATGCACATGCCCGCGACCGCCACCCAGTACGAGCGTGTCGCGAGCGCATGGAACATCACGGGCATCAGCACGATTTCCGGAATCAGGATCCAGCACATCGCACGACGCATGTCGATCTTCGACACGAACCACGCGCCGACCGGCTGCATCAGGAACTGCACGACGAGCGAGATCGACAGGATGCCGAGGAACGTGCCCTGCGCGTAGCCGAGCTCCTTGGTCGCCCACGACAGCGCGAACGTGCTGCGGAAATACGTGACGTTGATCACCGGCAGCGTGCCGGCAGCGAGCAGCACGACCACCCAGTGATCGCGCACGACGTCGCGCAGCGGCAGCTTCACCGTGCGCTTGCGCGCGAGCACGCGCTGCATGTCGGCCGATTCCTCGAGCTTCAGCCGGATCACCATGCCGATGATCACGAGCACCGCCGACAGCAGGAACGGAATGCGCCAGCCCCACATCAGGAAGGACGGCGTCGGCAGCGCGCTCAGCGCGAAGAACGCGGCCGTCGCGAGCAGGTTGCCGGTGGGCGAGCCCTGCTGCGCGAACGCCGCGTACAGGATGCTGCGGTGCTTCGGCGCGTTCTCGCTCGCGATCAGCACCGCGCCGCCCCACTCGCCGCCGACCGCGATGCCCTGCAGCACGCGCAGCACGACGAGGCCGGCCGGTGCCCATACGCCGACCTGCGCATAGCCGGGCAGCAGGCCGATGCCGGTCGTCGCGAGGCCCATCATCACCAGCGTGATCACGAGCGCGGTCTTGCGGCCGACGCGATCGCCGAGATGCCCGAACACGATCCCGCCGAGCGGCCGCGCGGCGAAGCCGGCCCAGAACGTGACGAACGCGAGGAGCGTCGCGACGCCGGGGTCCATCGTGCTCGAAAAGAACACCTTGCCGAACACGAGCGCCGCGGCCGTGCCGTAGATGTAGAAGTCGTACCACTCGATCGTGGTGCCGACGAACGCCGCGAAGGCGGCGCGGCCGGGCCGCGGCTGCGGCCGAACGGCGGGCGGGGATTGCGGACGGCTCATCGATGTCTCCAGGTTTGGGTTCGGGGGCGCGACTGTCGCGCGCCTTTCCCGGGTGGCCGGCATTGCGCCGCCGGCCGGCGGCGTTGTGTCGGTCGGGGGCGCCTAGTCGCGTGCCTGGCCGGGTGCCGCTTTCAGCACGCCGGCCTCGAGCAGTTGCTGCTGAAGCGTGCGATCGACGCCGAGCCGATCGAGCACCGCGCGCGTGTCGCGGCCGAGCGCGGGCGGCGGCGTTCGATAGGTGGCCGGCGTGCGCGACAGCTTCACCGGCGACGCGGTGCCGCGATACGCGCCGATCTCGACGAACAGGTTCCGATGCAGCGCATGCGGATCGTGCGCGACGTCGGCCACCGTTCGCACCGGCCCGCACGGCACGCCGGCCGCCATCAGGTCGCGCGCGAGCGGCTCGCACGCGTGCGCGGCGAGCCGGGCTTCCAGTTCGGCCTTCAGCTCGGGCCGGTGCGCGCAGCGGCTGCGGTTGTCGACGAAGCGCGGATCGCCCGCGAGTGCCGGCGCGCCGAGATGCGCGACGAGCCGCGCGAACTGCCGGTCGTTGCCGACCGCGAGAAAGATCGGCACGGTCGCCGTGCGATAGCTGTCGTACGGCGCGATGTTCGGATGCGCGTTGCCGCTGCGCGCCGGCACGCGCCCCGAGCCGAAGAAGTTCGGCAGGTGCGGATGCAGCAGCGACACGCCGCAGTCGTACAGCGCGATGTCGATCGACTGCCCGCGCCCGCTCTTCTCGCGCTCCGCAAGCGCCAGCAGGATGCCCGCGAGCGCGTTGAGCCCCGTGACCATGTCGACGATCGGCAAGCCGATGCGCGTCGCGTCGCCGTCGCGCTCGCCGTTGACGCTCATCAGCCCCGCCATCGCCTGGATCACCGCGTCGTAGCCGGGCAACCCGCCGAGCGGACCGTCCGCGCCGAAGCCGGTCACCGCGCAATGGATCAGGCGCGGAAAGCGCGGCTGCAGGTCGCGCGCATAGTCCATCCCCCAGCGCGCGAGCGTGCCGGGCTTGAAGTTCTCGACGAGCACGTCGGCATCTTCGAGCAGGCGCCACAGGATCGCGCGCCCTTCGTCGCGCGACAGGTCGAGCGCGAGCCCTTCCTTGTTCCGGTTGACGCCCATGAAGTACCACGCGGTGTCGCCGAGGAACGGCGGCCCCCAGCCGCGTGTTTCGTCGCCGTCCGGCGGCTCGATCTTGACCACCGTCGCACCGTGGTCGGCCAGCGCCTGCGTGCAGTACGGGCCGCCGAGCACGCGGCTCAGGTCGACGACCTTCAGGCCGTCCAGCGCGCCTCGCGTCGCGCTCATCGCTCGACCTCCGGCAGCAGGTCGAGCGCCGTGTCGAGCGCGATCGGCGTGCCGCGCAGCAGCGCGTCGAATGCGGCCGATTCGTCGTCGCGCGACGCCGGCGCGAACGGATCGACCGGCAGCAACTTGTGGCGCACGACCAGGTGCGCGAGCGCGAGGCGCCGGAAATCCGGCGCGAGCCGCACGCCCTCGCAGGCCATCAGCACGGCCGCGCTCGTGTAGTACAGCGCGGATGCGGCCTGCCGCACGCGCGAATCGTCGCCTTCGGCCGCGACCCGCGCGAGCGCATCGCATGCGCGCGCGAGAACGCGCCGCAGCGCCTCGCGGCTCGCGTCCGGCAGCGGCGCCGCGCCGAGCCGGTCGCCGAGGAACGCGCGCAGCGCGTCGAGCGCGTGCTCGCGCTGCGCGGCCCGCGCGACGTCGAGCGCGACGATGTTGCTCGTGCCCTCCCAGATCGAGCCGAGGTGCGCATCGCGCACGATCCGCGCGTCGCTCCATTCCTCGATGTAGCCGGTGCCGCCGCGCACTTCCATCGCATCGCCCGCCACGCGGCGCGCATCGCGGCACGCACGGAACTTGATCAGCGGCGTCAGGATCCGCACGCAGCGCGCGGCCTGCTCGTCGCCCGCATCGGCCTGCGGCAGCAGCAGCGCGATCTGCATGAACATTGCGCGCGCGGCCTCGGCCGGCAGCAGCATCTTCATCAACTGGCGCTGCATCAGCGGCATCTCGATCAGCTTGCGACCGAACGCTTCGCGATGCGCGGCAACGTGCAGCGCCTCGTTCAGCGCGCGCCGCATCAGCCCGGCCGCGCGCACGCCGTTCGACAATCGCGACATGTTGATCATGTCGGCCATCTGGTGGAAACCGCGGCCGATCTCGCCGATCAGGGAGGCCTGCGCGCCTTCGAGCGCGATCTCGCCGCTCGCCATCGACCGGCTGCCGAGCTTGTCCTTCAAGCGCACGATCCGGTAACGGTTGCGCGTGCCGTCCGGCAGCGTCTTCGGCAGCAGGAACAGCGCGAGACCCTTGATGCCGTCCGGTGCGCCGTCGGGCCGCGCGAGCACCATCGCGAGATCGGCATCCGCGTTCGAGCAGAACCACTTGTCGCCCGTCAGGCGCCAGACGGTCTCGCCGTGCGCGTCGGTCTCGCGCGCCGCGCGCGTCGCGATGCGGCCGACGTCGGAGCCGGCCGCCTGCTCGGTCATGAACATCGCGCCCTGGTACAGCGTGTCGAAGTCGCGCGACGCGAGCATCGGCAGGTAACGCGCGACGAGCGCCGGATCGCCGAAGCGGCGCAGCGTGCGCGTCAGCGAATCGGTCATGCTGACCGGGCAGCACAGCCCGAATTCCGCCTGCACGAACAGGAACGTCAGCGCGTACTTGACGAGCGGCGGCACGGATTCGGACCGGTGGCTCAGCGACGCGAGCCCGAGCTCCGAATACGCGACGCGTTCGAGCGCGACATACGCGGGATCCTTGTCGATCCGCTGCACGGCCTCGCCGCGCCGGTTGCGGTGCTCGAGCACGGGCGGGTGCTTGTCCGCGCGCGACGCCCATTCGTCGAGTTCGCCCGACACGCGCGCGCCGAGCGCACGGAGCTGCGGTTCGAGTTCGGCATAGTGCGCGTCGCCGAGATGCAGCTTCAGCAACGCGCCGAGATCGGGATCGGCGGCGAAGAAATCGATGCCCCGGCTGTCGGGGATGTTGGATGCGCCGGTATCCGGCGTGCGGGCGGTGTCGTTCATGCGTGCGTCTCCTGGGTTGCCGGCGCATCGGCCGTGGCTGGCGCTGCGGCGCCCGGCCGGTCCTGTGCAAAGGCTTCCGCAGAGCGTAGGCGCGCGATCGATAAGCGTCCAATACAGGATTTATCCAGTACGATAGATATCGCTTATCGATGCCGACGCCGGGAGGAGACACCATGGAACTGAGGCAGTTGCGCTACTTCGTGGCGGTCGCCGAGGAACTGCATTTCGGGCGCGCGGCGAAGCGCCTGTACATCTCGCAGCCGGCGCTGAGTTTCGACATCCGCAAGTTCGAGGACGCGCTCGGCGTGCAGCTCTTCTCGCGCACCAACAAGACCGTCGCGCTGACCAACGCGGGCGAGGTGCTGCTCGGCGAAGCGCGCCGGCTGCTGCTGCAGGCGGCCGAGGCCGAGCGCCTGACGGTGCGCTCCGCGTCGGGCCTCGCGGGCCGGCTGCGGATCGGCTTCGTCCATTCGATGCTGTATCGCGGGCTGCCCGATGCGGTGCGGCGCTTCGAGGCCGACTACCCGGGCGTCGAGGTCGTGCTGAGCGAGATGAACACGCACGCGCAGGTGCAGGCGATCCAGCGCGGCCAGATCGATCTCGGTTATGCGCACTGGGGTCACTTCCCGCCCGAGGTCGAATCGGCGCCCGTCTATGCGGAGCCGTTCGTATGCTGCCTGCCGGCCGCGCATCCGCTCGCGCGCCGCAGGCAGGTCGCGCTCGCCGCGCTCGCGACGGAACCGTTCATCCTGTTTCCGCGCGAAGCGGCGCCGCACTATCACGACCTGATCATCGCGCAGTGCGTGAACGCCGGATTCAGCCCGCTGATCCGCCACGAGGCGCGGCTGTGGCAGACGATCCTGTCGATGATCGAGTTCGGGATGGGCATCGCGCTGGTGCCGCGCGTGCTGCAGCAGGTCAAAAGCGACCGGCTCGCGTTCCGGCCGCTGAAGGACGCGTCGCTCGAATCGCGCACGCTCGCGCTGAAGCGCAGCGGCACCGCCGAACCGGTGGCGCTGCGCTTCGCCGACTACGTGCGCGCATCGATCGACGCGCTGCCCGCACTCGCGGGTTGAGCGGGAGCACGGCTCCGCTACTTCACTGCTTCGCTACTTCGCTTCAGGCTGCAGCACCGGCTGCGCACGCCGATACCAAACCGCGTACACGACCGACAGCGCGATCAGGAACGGAATGCCGAAGATCAGCGTCATGTGGAATTCGGCCGTGAAGTAGGTCGTCACCATCACCGCGAGCATCAGCCCCGCGCCGAGCAACGTCAGCAGCGGAAAGCCGCGCATCCGGAATGCGGCCGCAGGCAGGCCGAGCGCCGCGCGGCGCCGCCGGAAGCAGTAATGCGTGACGAAGATCATCATCCACGTGAACAGCGCGCCGAACATCGACACCGCCATCATGATCGTGAACGACGCGTCCGGATACAGCACGCTCAGCACCGCCGCGAGCGCGATGCCGAGCGTCGACAGCATCAGTGCGCCGAACGGCACGCCGCGCGCGTTCACTTCGCCGAGCGCCTTCGGCGCATGCCCCGCGCGCGACAGGCTGAACATCATCCGCGTCGTGATGTAGAGCTGGCTGTTCATCGCGGACAGCGCGGCAACCAGCACGACGAAGTTGATCAGCCCGGCCGCGCCCGGCAGGTGGATCGCCTCCATCACCTTCACGAACGGGCTTTCGTCACGCCCCGCCGCCGTCCACGGAACGATCGCGAGCATCAACGCGAGCGTGACGAGATAGAACAGCACGAGCCGCACGATCGTCGAACGGAACGCTCGCGTGACCGCGTGCTCGGGATCCTCCGCTTCGCCGGCCGCGACCGCGATCATCTCGATGCTCAGGTAGCTGAAGATCGACACGATCACCGCAACCCACATCCCCCACAGGCCCTTCGGGAAGAAGCCGCCGTGATCCGTGTAATGGTGGAAGCCCGCGCGTGCCGCGCCGTCGCCGACCAGCCCCGGATTGCCGAACACGACATACGCGCCGAGCACGATGAAGCCGGTGATCGCCGCGATCTTCACGACCGAGAAGCCGTATTCGACCGCGCCGAACACGTCGACGCTGCGCGCGTTGACGAACACCAGCAGCGCCGAGAAACCGACGATCCACAGCCATCCCGGCACACCGGGGAACCAGTACTTCATGTACAGCGCGATCGCGGTGACTTCGGTGCCGACCGCGAGCACGATGCACGCCCAGTACGCGTAGCGCACGAGGAACCCGGCCCACGGGCTCACGTAATGTTCGGCGTACGCGCCGAACGAACCGGATGTCGGGTGCGCGACCGTCATCTCGGCGAGACAGCCCATCAGCAGCAGCGAGATGAACGCGCCGATCGCGTAGCTGACGAGCACGCTCGGGCCCGCGAAGCCGATCGCGAAGCCACTGCCGAGAAAAAGACCGGTGCCGATCGCGCCGCCGATCGCGATCATCGCCATCTGCCGTGCGGAAAGCGTACGGCGCAGGCCTTGCTCGCGCGCCGCGATGTGCTGGAATTGCCCTTCAGGTTGCATTGAATGACCTCGTTCGAAAGCGATTGTCTGGTCGAAGCGCCGATGGCGCGCGGCACGGCGCCGGTCCAGCCGGCCGCCGCGCGCCGCGCGCTCAGAACATGTGGCGCACACCGGCCGCGATGCCCGTCTGGTTGCCGCGACCCGGCATCTCGGTGAACGCGCCGCCCGTGACGCGGTTGTAGTCGACCGTCGCATAAACCTGCGTCGCCTTCGACAGCGCGTACTCGGCCTCGATCACGCCCGTATAGCGCTTGCCGCCGTTGCCGGCGATGCCGTTGACGTTGCGGATGTCGTCGTAATACGCGACGCCCGTCACCGACACGGCCGGCGCGACCTTGACGCTCGCGCCCGTGTAAAAGATCGCGTCGCGGCGCGGGTTGTCCGCGAATGACCCGTAGCTCACCTGACGGCCCGGCGCGTTCAGCAGCGCCTCGTCGAGCACGCCCGAACGGTCGATGCCGCCGAGATAACCGGCATACAGCGTCGCCGCGCCGAACGCGTAGCGCGCGCCCGCACCCCACGCCTGCTGCGCGCGGCTCTTCAGGTCGCGCACCTGCTGGTACGTCGCGCCGACCATCAATCCTCCCTGCGTGTACGACACGTGCGTGCCCCAGTATGCATTCGCGCCCAGGCTGCCCGCGACGCCGCCGATGCCGTAGCTCGCGCCGACGTTCAGCCCGCCGAACGTGCCGTCGTAGCTGACGACGTTGCTCGCGCGACCTTGCGTGAGGAAGTACGGCCACATGTTGGCCATGTAGTTGCCGACCGTCAGCGGATCGAGGTCGCCGAACAGGTTGAACGCCTCGGTCGCCTGGCGGCCGAGCTTCACGGTACCCCAGTCGCTCGCGAGGCCGACATACGCATAGCGGCCGAACAGCGCGCCGTCGAGCTGCCCGTTCTGCGGCTCGAAGCCGCTCTCGAGCCGGAAGATCGCCTGCAGCCCGCCGCCGAGCGCTTCGCTGCCCTTCAGCCCCCAGCGGCTGTTCGTGATCGCCCCGTTGGTCATCTGCACGCTCGCGTCGTTCGACGCGTCGGCATGCGTCGTGTAGCGGATGCTCTGGTCGACGATGCCGTACAGCGTCACGCTGCTCTGCGCCATCGCGCCGCTCGCGGCGAGCGTGCCCGCCATCATTGGCAGTGCGAATTGATAAATCCTCTTCATGTTCTCCTCCAGTCCTGTTCTCGTTTCTCGATGATTGTGGTAACTGCCCACCGCGCAACGCGGTGTTCCTGCTAGGTACGCGCCGCGGGCAGCGCGACGTACGCGACGAGCTCGACGCGCATCGCCGGATGCGCGAAACCCTGCACGCCGACACACGTACGGTTCGGATACGGTTCGCGGAAGTGACGCCGGTATTCGGCGTCGAATTCGGGCATCGCCTTCACGTCGGACAGGTAGACGAGCACCTGCGCGACATCGTCCATCGTCGCGCCGGCCGCCGCGACGGCCTTCGCGAGATTCGCGAGCGTGATGCGCGCCTGCTCGGCCATCGTATCGCCGACGATCGTGCCGGACGCATCGACCGGCCCGTGACCGGTAAACATCAGCCCGCCCGCGCGGGTTGCCCACGAGAACGGTTGCGCAAGCTGCGGCAAGTCGACCGGAATCGTTTCAGCCATCGTGTCCTCCTTCGGATCGGGATCGGGAAGCTCAAGCGGCCCGGCGCGACGCGCCACCAAGCACGTCGGCGATCGCGTTCGCGACATGGTCGACGTTCGCGTCGTTCAGGCCCGCGATGCACATGCGGCCCGAGCGCAGCAGATAGACGCCGTGCGATGCCCGCAGCCGGTCGACGTCGGCCGCGCCGATGCCCGTGTAGCTGAACATGCCGCGCTGCGTGACGAGCGCGTCGAACGCGCGTGCCGGCAGGCGCGTATCGAGCCGCGCCTTCAGTTCGCCGCGCATCCGCTTGATGCGCGTGCGCACCTGCGCGACTTCGTCTTCCCAGCACGCGCGCAGCGCGTCGTCGTTCAGCACCGTCGACACGAGCTGCGCACCGAACAACGGCGGGCTCGAATAGGTGCGGCGCACGCCCGCCTGCAACTGGCTCAGCACCGTCGCGGCCTCGCCCGCGTTCGCGCAGACGATCGACAACCCGCCGACGCGCTCGCCGTACAGCGAGAAGTTCTTCGAGAACGAGTTGCCGACGATCGCGGGCAGCCCCGCATCGACGATCGCGCGCACGGCCCAAGCGTCGTCGGCGAGACCGTCGCCGAAACCCTGGTACGCCATGTCGAGGAACGGAATCAGCCCGCGCCGCGCGAGCACGTCGATCACCGCGCGCCATGCATCGCGATCGAGGTCGAGTCCCGTCGGGTTGTGACAGCACGGCTGCAGCAGCACGACGCTGCGCGCGGGCAACGCGTCGAGCGTCGCGAGCATCGCGTCGACGCGGATGTCGTTGCGCGCTTCGTCGTAATACGGATACGTGTGCACGTCGAGGCCGGCCGCCGAGAAGATCACGCGGTGGTTGTCCCACGTCGGGTCGCTGATCCAGATCGCGCTGTCGGGGAAATAGCGCGTCACGAATTCCGCACCGAGCCGGATCGCACCCGATCCGCCGAGCGTCTGCAGCGTCGCGATGCGCCCTTCCGCGAGCGCCGCGCAATCGTCGCCAAACACGAGACGCTGCACGCCCTGCCGGTAGGCGGCGAGCCCTTCCATCGGCAGATACGTATGCGGCGCACCGGCTTCGCGCACGCGCCCGGCCGCGATGCGCGTGCTGTCGAGCACCGGAATCCGGCCCGCGTCGTCGTAGTAGAGGCCGATGCTCAGGTTGACCTTGTGCGGATGCGCATCCTGCTGGAACGCCTGGAACAGCGACAGGATCGGATCGCCCGGATAGGCGGGAATGTGTTCGTACATGGCGGAATCACGGTAAAGGTTGAAGGCGGCGGCACGACCGGCGGCATCGCGTTGCGTCAGGCCGTGCGATCGAGACATGGGGCGCATGTTATCGAGGACGAAATAGAATGAGCTTCATTTTTCGATGACGAAGCGGCTCGATTGCAGTAGAGTCTGCGATTCCTATCTCCAAATTCACCGGATTCTGCGAAATGGCTCTGGATCGAACCGACATGCGGATCCTCCGACACCTCGAACGTGACGGACGCATCAGCAATCAGGACCTCGCGAACGCGGTCGCGCTGTCGCCGTCGGCATGCCTGCGGCGCGTGAAGCTACTCGAGGAGCGCGGCGCCATTTCGGGGTATCGCTGCGCGATCGAGCCGAAGAAGGTCGGCGTCGCGTTCGAGGCACTCGTGCATGTATCGATGCGGCCGGACGTGCCCGAGTGGCACGACCGGTTCGTTGAGGCGATCCAGCAGTGGCCGGAAGTCATCGCGGCACAGATCGTCACGGGCGGATCGAACTACGTGCTGACGGTTCGCGCGCGCGACCTCGATCACTATTCGGACTTCGTGATCAACCGGCTGCACCGCGCGGCAGGCGTGATGTCGATCAACTCGAGCATCGTGCTCGCGACGCTCAAGCGCGACGGTTCGATCCTCGATCTCGTCGAGCCGTCGACGGCCGGCTGACGGATCGTTGCGCGAGTCTGAAAAAAATTTGCAGAAAGGGCTTTACGAACCCCAAAAGCTCTGACATAATTTCAGCTTCTTTGGGCGGTTAGCTCAGCGGTAGAGCACTGCCTTCACACGGCAGGGGTCACTGGTTCGATCCCAGTACCGCCCACCAAAGAATTCAAGGGCCTGCGTCTCACGACGCAGGCCCTTTTCGTTTTGGCGCCCGGCATACGCTGCCCGCCCATCTCGACAGGCGGCATACCGCCGACACGAATCCGTTACTTCGAACTCGACCAGCAGGCTCGCTGCAGTTGCCGGCGCCTTCATGTGACCTGCAGGATATCAATGCCGGCCCGGCAAACTCGTTGAAGCCGTGCGATTTCCCGACAATAGCGAGATACCGCCAATCGAAATCCTCCTTAAGAACAACCTTGCGCAAATGTTGCCTGACAACTGATGCGGAGCAATTCGCCAAACAAGCACCGCAGGACCGGCGCCATCCACCTTCCGGCATCCGCACAATGCTCAGATATTTCATTCAACCCATCACCCTGCTTTCGGCACGAAAAAACGAAAATTGCCAGCGTAATTTTTGGTAATTTATATGTAACATCTGCCGAAATACGGATGCATAGAATCGTTGCGCCGTATAACAGCCGGCCGAATCGGCATCGCATTCAGGCACGGAATCACGACTTGCGATGGTGAACTGGCGATAGAGATTGCACACCCATGTCATCAGAGAAGAACGACTACACCCTGTGGCTTACCGGACTGAGCGGCGCCGGCAAGTCAACCCTCTCGCGCGAAATTGCCGGGAAGTTGCGCGCGCGCAATATTCCGACCTGCATACTCGACGGAGACGAATTGCGGGCGGGCGTTTCTCCCGATCTCGGCTTCACGCGGGAAGATCGCACCGAAAACTGTCGTCGCACCGCCGAAATCGCGAAATTGCTCAATACCCAGGGCTTTACCGTAATCGTCGCCCTGATCTCGCCTTACGAAGCCGACCGGCAGCGGGCACGGCAAATTGTCGGTGAAGACCGGTTCGTCGAGGTCTACTTGAAAACCGATATCGCGACCTGTTCCGCACGTGATCCGAAGAAGCTTTACGCAAAAGCGATCACCGGCCAGACGACGCAATTTACCGGCGTCTCGGATCCATACGAAGTACCAACCGCTCCCGATCTCATCGTTGAAACGGGAACGATGGATATCGCCTCTTCGGTAGCGCTCGTCATGGATTTCGAGCGGCGGCGATTCACGCACGCGTAATCCCGGTCCGCCGTTACTTCACGTCCAGGCGACGCGCTGCTCGCTTTCCAGCGATCGGGCCGACCTCAAGGGCCGACCCGGGAACGCCGGGCAACGTCGCCAGAACCTCACGCCTGTCCAGTCCGCCGGCATTCATCGAATCCCCGACGATAACGACGCACCGCGCTGCCGCATGATTGCGGCCGCACGCGCGTCGCATCAATCGTCGCGCGACTACCCCACCCGCTCCGCCGTCGCATCGAACGCACGCCGCGCCTTGTCGACGATCTCGTCGACCTCCGCCTCGCGGATCACAAGCGGCGGCGACAGCAGCATCCGGTCGCCCGTCGCGCGCATGATCAGGTTGCCGTTGAAGCAGAAGTCGCGGCAGATCGTGCCGATATCGACGTCCGCGCCGAATCGCTCACGCCGGCCGCGATCGCGCGCAAGCTGAACGCCCGCTACCAGCCCCGTTCCCGCAATCTCCCCGACGATCGGATGGTCGCCCAGCGCGTCGCGCAGCCGGCGCTGGAAATACGGACCGATGTCGCTCTTCACGCGTTCGACGATCCCTTCGTCGCGCAGCAGCTTCAGGTTCGCGACCGCGACGGCCGCGGCGACCGGGTGGCCCGAGTACGTGAGGCCGTGATTGAATTCGCCGTTGTCGATGATCGGGCGTGCAACCCGCTCGTGGATCCCGACCGCGCCCATCGGCACATAACCCGACGTGAGGCCCTTCGCCATCGTGATCAGGTCCGGCTCGAAGCCGAAGTGCTGGTGTGCGAACCATTCGCCGGTGCGGCCGAAGCCGCCGATCACTTCGTCGGCGACCAGCAGGATGTCGTACTTGCGGCAGATCCGCTGGATTTCCGGCCAGTACGTCGACGGCGGGAAGATCACGCCGCCCGCGCCCTGGAACGGCTCGCCGATGAACGCCGCGACGTTCTCCGCGCCGAGTTCGAGAATCTTCGCTTCGAGCTGCTGCGCGCGCGCGAGGCCGAACGCTTCGGGCGTCTCGCCCGGCTGCGCTTCGCCGAAGAAATACGGCTGATCGATATGCACGATGTGCTCGACCTTCGACGGCATCTGCTCGTGCATGTAGCCCATCCCGCCGAGCGTGCCGCCCGCGATCGTCGAACCGTGGTAGCCGTTCTTGCGCGAGATCACGTATTTCTTCTGCGGCTTGCCCTGCACGCGCCAGTACTGGTGCACGAGGCGCAGCACGGTGTCGTTGCCTTCCGAGCCGCTGTTGCAATAGAAGAAGTGGTTGAAGCCGGCGGGCGTCACTTCCGCGAGCATCGCGGAAAGCTCGATCACCGGCGGGTGCGTCGTCTTGAAGAAGGTGTTGTAGAACGGCAGTTCCTGCAGCTGGCGATACGCGGCATCGGCGAGTTCCTTGCGGCCGTAGCCGACGTTCACGCACCAGAGGCCGGCCATCCCGTCGATGATCTTGTTGCCGTCCGAGTCCCACAGGTAGACGCCGTCGGCCTTCACGATCACGCGGCTGCCCGCACGGTTCAGCGCGCCCATGTCCGAGAACGGGTGGATGTGGTGCGCGGCGTCGAGCGCGCGGTATTCGGCGGTCGTGCATGCGGCCGGTCGCGGTGAAACGGCTTCGTTTCGGTCGGTCATGTTTCCTCCGTAAAGCAGTGCCGCACGCTCATACGTGCAGCAGCAGATGCCGGCGCTCCCACGAGCTGATCACGCGGAAGAACGCTTCGTATTCGGTTTCCTTCAACGCCAGGTAGGCCTTAACGAACTTGTCGCCGAGGATGCCGGCGAGCGGCTCGCACGCGGCCATCAACGAGATGCCCTCCTCGAGATTGCGCGGCAGCTGGTACGGCAGGTCGTAGCCGTCCGATGCGATCGGCTCGGTCGGCGCGAGCTGCTGCGTCATGCCGAGATAACCGGCGGCGAGCGTCGCCGCGAACGCAAGGTACGGGTTGCAGTCGACGCCCGGAATCCGGTTCTCGATGCGTCGCGCCACCGGGCTCGACTGCGGGATGCGGAAGCCGACCGTGCGGTTGTCGTAACCCCACTGCACGTTGATCGGCGCGGCCATGAAGCGCGACAACCGACGATACGAGTTGATGTACGGCGCGAAGATCGGCATCAGCGCCGGCGTGTATTTCTGCAGACCCGCGAGATAGCTGTGGAACAGCGGCGACACGGCACCGTCCTGGTCGGCGAACAGGTTGCGCCCCGTGCGCGCGTCCGCCAGGCTCTGGTGGATGTGCATCGCGGACCCCGGCTCGCCCTCCATCGGCTTGGCCATGAACGTCGCGTACATGTTGTGCCGCAGCGCGGCCTCGCGCACCGTGCGCTTGAACAGGAACACCTGGTCGGCCAGCGGCAGCGCGTCGCCGTGCACGAAGTTGATCTCCATCTGCGCAGCGCCGACTTCGTGGATCAGCGTCTCGATGTCGAGGCCCTGCATCTCGCAGTACTCGTAGATGTCCTCGAACAGCGGATCGAACTCGTTGACGGCCTCGATCGAATACGACTGACGGCCGGTCTCCGCACGCCCCGTGCGGCCGACGGGCGGACGCAGCGGCAGGTCGGGATCGGCGTTCATGTCGACGAGATAGAACTCGAGTTCCGGTGCGACCACGGGCTTCCAGCCCTTCGCGTTGTACAGGTCGAGCACGCGGCGCAGCACGTAGCGCGGCGAGATCTCGACCGGCGAGCCGTCGAAATGCACGCAGTCGTGGATCACCTGCGCGGTCGGATCGACAGCCCACGGAATCAGGCAGATCGTCGACGGATCGGGCACGCACACCATGTCGGGGTCGGTCACGCCGGTCAGCGAGCCGTCCTCCGGATAGTCGCCGGTGACGGTCTGCACCATCACGGCCTGCGGCAGCCGCATCGATTCGCCGGATTCGAATTTGTTGCGCGGGATGATCTTGCCGCGCGCGATGCCGGCCATGTCGGGAATGATCGCCTCGACCTCGGTGATGCGGTGTTGTCGCAGGAATTCGCTCAGTTCGGGTTGCATGATCGGCCTCTTTCAGTCGACGTCGGATGCGGCCGGCGACGGCGTCGCGCCGCCGGCCGCATGAATGCGATGCGTCATGCGCGCGCGGCACGCCGCGCCGAATGCCGCGAAGATGTCGCGCGACAGCGGCTGTTCCGCGAAGCGCCATTCGGGATGCCACTGCACGCCGAGCGCGAACGCGCGCGCGCCGCGCACGCTGACGGCCTCGACCAGTCCGTCGGGTGCGCTCGCTTCGACGACGAGCCCCGCGCCGAGACGCGCGATGCCCTGGTCGTGCAGCGAATTGACCGTCGCCTCGTGCGCGCCGCGCGCGACCCGCTGCAGCAGGCCGCCCGGCGCGAGCTGCACGACGTGCGCGGGGCCGTACTGCCGTTCGAGCGGATCGGCCGCCCGCTCGCGATGGTCGTCGAAGCCGGTCGTCGCGTGCAGCCGCTGATGCAGCGTGCCGCCGTACGCGACGTTCAGCTCCTGCATGCCGCGGCAGATCGCGAGCACCGGCACGCCCGCGTCGATCGCCGCACGGATCAGCGGCAACGCAGTCGCATCGCGCGCGGGATCGTGCAGCGTGTCGGGCGCGCTCGCAGTGCCGCCGTAATGATGCGGCTCGACGTTCGAATAGCTACCGGTAAACAGCAGCCCGTCGACCGCCGCGACAATCGCATCGGCCGGCTGGCGCGCGCCGAGCGCGGGCAGCACGAACGCAAGCGCGCCTGCGCCGTCGACGAGCGCGGCAAGGTACTTCTCGCCCGCCGTGTGATTCGGGTGCGCACCGCGCAGGATGCGGTCGGCGGTGACGGCTACGATCGGGCGAGCACGCATGGGCGCTTCTCCGGTGATCGCGCGCAACTCGTTCGCGCGCGGGACGACAAGGGTCCGCGGTTGCGCCGCACGCGCGCACCACGACGCGACGCATGGGCATGCGAGATCCCGCCGCGCGGACGATGCGGCAACAGGCGATGCAGCCCGGGACGAAAGCGGAAAAGGACGCTAGGGCAACAACGATGCGCTGCCGTCGCACTGCACCGCGCTGAACACGTGCGCGGTCACGAGGTTGTAGCGGCGCAGCACGCGATGGGAAACAGCGAAGAAACGAGGCTCGCGTAAAGGGGCGGCACGCGTGCCGCGATCAGCATGCCGGATCGGCCCGGCCTGAGGCGGCGCGCCCGCCGACGGACTTCGGGTCCGGCGTATCGAAGGGCTGGCGGCTTTCACGATCGTACTCGACTGACTGACGGATGCAGGACACGTGTCGCGATGAAGCGCATGCGGCAATGCCGCGCGGCGACACGTCGGCAAGGTGTCTCGCAACGGATTCCGGCGCGGTGCGGCCATGATCGATGGCTCCGCCGCCGGTGCGCGCGCGAGACGACTTCCTGACATTCAGCTTATATCACCTAAAAATTGCGTCAAATTTTCAGGTCCCGATGACGATATCGATCAGACAAAAAAACGGCATCGATCGCCGGGATCGATGCCGTGTTGTGCATTGCGTCGGCGCACATACTGCGCGCCGGCGGGCTGCCGCCCGCTGCTCCGCCGCGCCGCCGCAAGCGGGCGGCCCGTGCTCAGCGATACGCGAGCGCGGTTTCGACGAGCGTCTGCAGCAGCGGCACGATCCGCGCTGCACGCGCTTCGTCGTACGCGTAGGGGCGCGTCTCTTCCATGTAGGTGATCTGCGACAGCTCGAGCTGCACGGCTTCGACACCGGTGTCGGGCACGCCGTAGTGACGCGTGATGTAGCCGCCCTTGAAGCGCCCGTTCGCGACGGCCGTATAACCGCCATGTGCGAGCACGCGCTCGGCCAGTGCCTCCGCGAGGCCCGGCGCTGCGCTCGCGCCGCCCGACGTGCCGAAGTTGAAGTCCGGCAGGCGGCCTTCGAAGAAGCGCGGCACGTGCGAGCGGATCGAATGCGCCTCCCACACGAGCACGCGGCCGTGCTCGCGCTTCAGGCGCGC
The DNA here is from genome assembly GCF_900119325.1 of Burkholderia sp. NFPP32. Classification (NCBI taxonomy): domain Bacteria; kingdom Pseudomonadati; phylum Pseudomonadota; class Betaproteobacteria; order Burkholderiales; family Burkholderiaceae; genus Burkholderia; species Burkholderia sp. NFPP32. The sequence goes on from NZ_FPJP01000005.1 coordinate 436,956, forward strand.
GACCTCGCCCTGCAGCGCGTCGTGATACGGACGCCAGTAGCGGTCGCGGCGACGCATGATCTCGTCGTTGCCGGGCAGCGCGTTCGCCGGATACAGCGGCGCCTTGTCGAACGTATCGACCGGCACGAGCCCCGTCGTGTCCTGCCCCGGGTACAGGTTCTCGTTGTCCGGCGGACGGTTCAGGTCGACGACGTAGCGTGCATGCGACGGCACGAGGATCGATGCGCCGAGGCCCGCCGCGAACCCGTACAGCCGCTCGAGATGCCAGTCGCAATCGTCGACGAAGCGCGCATCGGGCGTCATCGTCGCGGCGATGTCGTCGGGGATGTGCGTGCCTGCGTGCGGAATCGAGATCAGCAGCGGCAGCGTGCCCTGCTTCAGCGTAATTACAGCCGGTTGTTCAGTCATGTCGCATCACCGTTAGAGTCTGCCGGCGCACGCGTACGGCGCGCGCCGGTTGCCGCGCGTCAGCGCAGCAGTTGCGCCAGCGCGGCGCGGTAGTCGGCATACGCGACGGCTTCGTCGCGATGGCGGCGGCCGCTCACGACGCGCTCGCCGCCCGTGTAGACGTCGAGCACGGGCGTCTCGCCGTGCTCGGCAAACACGACGCCCGACAGCCAGGACGCGCTGCCGTGTTCGGCGATCGCCGGATGATCGGGATCGAGCACGAGCCAGTCGGCGCGGCAGCCTTCGCGCAGCGCACCGACGCGCCGCCCGCTGGCCTGCGCGCCACCCGCGAGCGATGCATCGAACAGGCGATCGGCGACATGCGCCTGCGTGTCGCTCGCCAGCACGTTACGCGCGCGGTGCACGAGCCGCTGCCCATATTCGAGCAGGCGCAGTTCTGCACGCCAGTCGACCGATGCGTGGCTGTCCGAGCCGACGCCGATCACGCCGCCCTGCGCGAGATAGTCGACGGCCGGGAACACACCGTCGCCGAGGTTTGCTTCGGTCGTCAGGCACAGGCCGGCGACCGCACGACGCTTCGCGAGCGCTGCGGTTTCGGCCGCGTCGATGTGCGTCGCATGCACGAGGCACCAGCGCGCACCGACGTCGAAGCGATCGAGCAGCCATTGCACGGGGCGCGCCCCGTATGTACGAACGCAGTCGTCGACTTCGGCCGTCTGCTCGGCGATATGGATATGCACCGGTGCGTCGTCGGGCAGCCCGTCGAGCAGCGCGCGCAGCCCGTTCTCGGACACCGCGCGCAGCGAGTGCGGCGCGACGCCGTAGCGCAGCCCGCCGTGCTCGGGCGCGGCGCGACGCATGGCGTCGAGCAGTTCGAGCAGGCCTTCGGGCGTGTTGATGAAGCGGCGCTGGTCGTCGCGCGGCGGCTTGTTGCCGAAGCCCGCGAACTGGTACGACACGGGCAGCATCGTGATGCCGATGCCGGCCGAGCGCGCGGCGTCGACCACGCGCGTGCCGAGTTCCGCGATCTGCGGATAGCGCGAACCGTCCTGGGCGTGATGCACGTAGTGGAATTCGCACACCGACGTGTAGCCGCACTTGAGCATCTCGACGTACAGCCAGCGCGCGACCGCCGCGAGCGCGTCGGGCGTGATCTTCAGCGCGAAACGGTACATCAGGTCGCGCCAGCTCCAGAAGCTGTCGGCCGGATTCGCGCGGTATTCGGTGAGCCCTGCCATCGCGCGCTGGAACGCGTGCGAATGCAGGTTCGGCATGCCGGGCAGCACCGGCCCGGCCGCGCGCGCGACGCCTGCTGGTGCATCGGTGTCGGGCGTCACTTCAGTCAGCGTGCCGGCTGCATCCCAGCGCAGCAGCACGTTGCGGCGCCAGCCATCGGGCAGGTAGGCATGGTCCGCGAACAACATGGTGTCGGTCATTGCGAGTCCTCATTGACCGGAATCGACGCTCCAGCGTTCGATCCGATCCCATTCCACGGTTGGCAGGTGCCGGCGCATCGGCGCTGGCGCGTGCCCCGTTGCAGTCGACCAGACCGAAATACGCTTCAGCGCTTGGTCCGGTCCCATGCAAATCTATCCGTCCATCCGGCGAAACGCGGTCGCGCCGCCGCGCACGACCTGCTCGCACAGCGGCCGGCCGATCCAGTAGGCGAGCTCCGACAGCGAGCCGACCGACCATGCGGCGAAGTCGGCCTGACGGCCGACCTCGAGCGCGCCGTGCCGGTCCGCGCGGCCGAGCGCTGCGGCCGCATGGCGCGTGACGCCCTGCAGCACCTCGGGCACCGTCATGCGGAACAGCGTGCAGCCCATGTTCAACGTCAGCAGCAGCGATTCGAGCGGCGACGTGCCGGGGTTGTGATCAGTGGCGAGCGCGATCGGCACGCCGTGCTTGCGCAGCAGCTCGATCGGCGGCATTTGCGTTTCGCGGATGAAGTAGTACGCGCCGGGCAGCAGCACGGCGACTGTACCGGCCGCCTTCATCGCCTCGATGCCGGCTTCGTCGAGAAATTCGAGGTGGTCGGCGGACAACGCGCGGTAGCGCGCGGCGAGTGCCGTGCCGCCCGCGTTCGACAGTTGCTCGGCATGCAGCTTCACCGGCAGCCCGCGCCGCGTCGCGGCCTCGAACACGCGCTCGGTCTGCGCGAGCGAAAAGCCGATGCGTTCGCAGAACACGTCCACCGCGTCGACGAGCCCCTCGTCGGCCAGCGCCGGCAGCATCCGTTCGCACACTTCGTCGATGTACGCATCCGCACGGCCCGCGTATTCGGGCGGCAGCGCATGCGCGCCGAGGAAGGTCGTGTAGACGCTGACCGGGAAGCGCTCGCCGAGCTGGCGCGCGACGCGCAGCATCTTGCGTTCGGTCGCGAGGTCGAGCCCGTAGCCCGACTTGATCTCGATCGCGGTCACGCCTTCGGCGAGCAGCGGCTGCAGGCGCGCGGCGGCCTGCACGAACAGCGTCGTCTCGTCGGCCGCGCGCGTCGCGCGCACCGTCGACACGATCCCGCCGCCCTGCCGCGCGATTTCCTCGTAGCTGACGCCCGCGAGGCGCTGCGCGAATTCGTCGGCGCGCGTGCCGCCGTATACGAGGTGCGTATGGCAGTCGACGAGGCCCGGCGTCACCCACGCGCCGTGCAGATTCTCGCGCTGCCAGTGCGCATGACCGTGCGGCAGCGCGGACAACGCGCCGAGCCAGACGATCGTGCCGGTTTCGTCGACGGCGATCGCCGCGTCGTCGATCGTCTCGTCGGGATGGCCGTGCGGACACAGCCTCAGGTGATGCCAGACAGTCGGTTTCATGCGTTCAGCCTCGTTCGCCGACGGCGAGCGAGACGGCAAGCAGCGCGCCGCCCCCGCTCACGACGACGTCAAACGCACGCCGCGGCCCGTCGAGCCGCAGCGTGTCCATTTCTTCCAGTGCGTGGCGCGTGCCGTCGATTTCGACGCCGACCGCACCGGCCGCGCAAAACAGCAGCACCGTATCGGCACGCTCGATGCGGTGCGCGCCTGCGCGCCATACGTCGAGCGCGCCGCGCGCGGCCGAACGGCGCGTCATCAGGTTGAAGTCGCGCGTCGCGCCGTCGTGCAGCGTCGCATCGATCGCCGTCTCGCCCGCGAAATCCGCGCGCGCCAGCGGCGTATCGAGCACGTGGCGTGCACCGCCCGCTTCGGCGAGCGTCATGCCCGCGCCGGACAGCAGCACCAGCGTGCGGTCGATCCCGTCGAAACGCGAGAACGGCCCGGCCGCGCCGACATCCGCGACGCTCACGCGCCAAGCGAACGTGTCGAGCGCGGCGCCGGGCGGGAATGCGCCGATCTCGCGCGTCACGCCGCCGCCGTTCTTCCACGGCGACGCGACGAGATCCGCGGCGCGAATCATCGCGGCGGCCAGCGTCGCGTCTGCCGGCGCCTGGTCGAGCGCCGTCATGCTCAGCGGCCGAGCATCGGCAGCTTCAGGCCGGCTTCGCGGGCCGTCTGCTGCGCGAGTTCGTAGCCGGCGTCCGCATGGCGCATCACGCCCGTCGCCGGATCGTTCAGCAGCACGCGACCGAGACGCTCGTGCGCTTCAGCCGTACCGTCGGCGACGATCACGACGCCCGAGTGCTGCGAGAAGCCCATGCCGACACCGCCGCCATGGTGCAGCGACACCCACGATGCGCCGCCTGCCGTGTTCAGCAGTGCGTTCAGCAGCGGCCAGTCGCTGACCGCGTCCGAACCGTCCTTCATCGATTCCGTCTCGCGGTTCGGGCTTGCGACCGAACCCGTGTCGAGGTGGTCGCGGCCGATCACGATCGGCGCCTTCAGTTCGCCGTTCTTCACCATCTCGTTGAACGCCTGGCCGAGGCGATAGCGATCCTTCACGCCGACCCAGCAGATCCGTGCCGGCAGGCCCTGGAACGCGATGCGCTCGCGTGCCATGTCGAGCCAGTTGTGCAGGTGCGGATCGTCGGGGATCAGCTCCTTCACCTTCTGGTCGGTCTTGTAGATGTCTTCCGGATCGCCCGACAGCGCGACCCAGCGGAACGGGCCCTTGCCTTCGCAGAACAGCGGGCGGATGTACGCCGGCACGAAGCCCGGGAAGTCGAACGCGTTCTCGACGCCCATTTCCAGCGCCATCTGGCGGATGTTGTTGCCGTAGTCGAGCGTCGCCGCGCCGCGGTCCTGCAGCGCCAGCATCGCGCGCACCTGAACGGCCATCGACTGCTTCGCGACCTTCACGATGCTCTGCGGATCGACCTTCTGCGCCTCGCGCCATTGCGCGACGGTCCAGCCCTGCGGCAGGTAGCCGTTGATCGGATCGTGCGCGCTCGTCTGGTCGGTCACGCAGTCCGGCGTGATGCCGCGCTCGACGAGTTCCGCGAACACGTCGGCCGCGTTGCCGAGCAGGCCGATCGACACGGGCTTGCCCGTGCGCTTCGCTTCGTCGATCATGCCGAGCGCCTCGTCGAGCGTCGTCGCCTTCTTGTCGACATAGCGGGTCTTCAGGCGGAAGTCGATGCGCGTCTCGTCGCATTCGACCGCGATCATCGAGAAGCCGGCCATCGTCGCGGCGAGCGGCTGCGCGCCGCCCATCCCGCCCAGGCCGCCCGTCAGGATCCAGCGGCCCGACGGATCGCCGTTGAAGTGCTGGTTCGCGACCGAGAAGAACGTTTCATAGGTGCCCTGCACGATGCCCTGGCTGCCGATGTAGATCCAGCTGCCGGCCGTCATCTGGCCGTACATCATCAGGCCCTTGCGGTCGAGCTCGTGGAAGTGATCCCACGTCGCCCAGTGCGGCACGAGGTTCGAGTTCGCGAGCAGCACGCGGGGCGCATCCTTGTGCGTGCGGAACACGCCGACCGGCTTGCCCGATTGAATCAGCAGCGTCTCGTTCTCCTCGAGATCCTTCAGCGACGCGAGGATCTGGTCGTAGCATTCCCAGTTGCGCGCCGCACGGCCGATGCCGCCGTACACGACGAGCGCATGCGGGTGCTCGGCGACTTCCGGATCCAGGTTGTTCTGGATCATCCGGTACGCCGCCTCGGCCAGCCAGGTCTTGCAGGTCTTCTCGCTGCCGCGCGGCGCGCGGATCGTGCGCGTCGGATCGAGACGGGGATCGATGTGTTTCGGATGGTTCATGACGACTGCTCCCGAAGGAAAATGAATATCAAATAGGAATCAGAAATGCCCGGTGAAGCGATAACGGCTGCCGGGATGCCACAGATTCGCCACCGAGGCGACGACGCCCTGCGACCAGGTGCGCCGATGTAAAACCAGACACGGCTCGACGTCGTCCATCCGCAGCTGCTCGCGCCGCTCCGGCGCCGGGGCCGCCGCTTCGATCCGATACTCGACGCGCTGCAGCGGAGCCGCGCGCATCAGGTACAGGTTCGGCGTCGTGTTCGTGAAATCCTGCTCGGCGTAATCCGGCGCGACCGCCGGATTCACCCATCGTTCTTCGAGCTGCACCGGCTCGTCGTTCTCGAAGTGCAGCACCTGCGAATGAAACAGCTTCGTGCGCACGGCCACCTGCATCTCGTCGGCGAGCGCGTCGTCGGCGCGGATCGTCTCGAGGCCGAGCACGCTGGCGCGATACGCATGCCCGCGCGCGCCGACCTCCTCCGAGATGCTGCGGATCGCCACCAGCGTCGACTCGTACTTCGGCCGCGCGACGTAGGTGCCCGCGCCCTTCATGCGCGTGAGCACCTGCTCGGCCGTCAACTCGCGCAGCGCGCGGTTGACGGTCATGCGCGCAACCTTGAACTCGCGTGCCAGCTCGTTCTCGGACGGCACCTGGTCGCCCTCCTCCCACTCGCCGGCGTGGATGCGGCCCAGGATGAAATCCTTGATCTCCTGGTAGACCGGCGCGCTCATCGGCTTACTGTTCCGATGCGAACGAGAACGGGCTGATCTTCGCGAACGCGCGCTCGCCGACCAGCTTCGCGATCGCCGCGATGTCCGGCGCGAAGTAGTGGTCGAGCTCGTAGTGCGCGACGTGCGCGCGGATCGTTTCCATCGCCGGCGCCAGCTTCGGGCTCGTGTGATACGGCGCGCGCAGGTCGACGCCCTGGGCGGCGGCCAGCAGTTCGATCGCGAGGATGTGCTTCGTGTTGTCCGCGATGTCGGCGAGCTTGCGCGCGGCGAACGTCGCCATCGACACGTGGTCTTCCTGGTTCGCCGAGGTCGGCAGCGAGTCGACCGACGCCGGGTGTGCGAGCGTCTTGTTTTCCGACGCCAGCGCGGCAGCCGTCACGTGCGCGATCATGAAGCCCGAGTTCACGCCGCCGTCCCTCACGAGGAACGGGGGCAGGCCCGACAGCGTCGCGTCGATCAGCAGCGCGATGCGGCGTTCGGCCAGCGCACCGATTTCCGCCGCGGCGAGCGCGAGGTTGTCGGCCGCGAACGCGACGGGCTCGGCGTGGAAGTTGCCGCCCGACAGCACTTCGCCGGTGTCCGGGAAGATCAGCGGGTTGTCCGACACGGCGTTCGCTTCGATCAGCAGCACGTCGGCCGCATGGCGCATCTGGTCCAGGCACGCGCCCATCACCTGCGGCTGGCAGCGCAGGCTGTACGGATCCTGCACCTTGTCGCAGTCGCGGTGCGACTGGTTGATCGGCGAGCCTTCGAGCAGGTCGCGGTAGGACGCGGCTGCGTCGATCTGGCCTTGATGGCCGCGCAGTTCGTGGATGCGCGCGTCGAACGGCTTCACCGAGCCGGCTGCCGCGTCGACCGACAGCGCGCCCGCGACGAGCGCGGTGCGATACAGGTCTTCGATCGAGAACATGTTGTCGAGCGCCAGCGCCGTCGAGGCCTGCGTGCCGTTCAGCAGCGCGAGGCCTTCCTTCGCCTGCAGCGTCAGCGGCGCGAGGCCCGCGACGCGCAGACCGTCGAGCGCGCTGGCACGCTCGCCGCGGATGAACACTTCGCCGACGCCGAGCAGCACGGCCGACATGTGCGCGAGCGGCGCGAGGTCGCCCGATGCACCGACCGAGCCCTTCACCGGGATCAGCGGCAGCACGTCCGCGTTGAACAGCTTGATCAGCGCGTCCATCACTTCGCGGCGGATGCCCGAGTGGCCGCGGCCGAGGCTCGACAGCTTCAGCGCCATCAGCAGGCGCACCGACGAACGCGCCATCGGCTCGCCGACGCCGACCGCGTGCGACAGCACGAGGTTCTTCTGCAGCAGTTCGAGCTGGTCGTGCGGGATGTGCGTGCTGGCCAGGCGGCCGAAGCCCGTGTTGATGCCATAGGCCGGCTCGCCTTTCGCGGCGATGTCGGCGACGGCCTTCGCGCCGGCGTCGATCTTCGCGAAGCTGGCCGGGTCGAGCGCCAGTTGCACGGATTCGCGTGCGATCCGGCGCAGTTGCGGAAGGGTCAGGTGGCCGGGGGTCAACGTAATCATGTGAGCAATCCTGTCTAGACAAGTTCGGAATGGATTGAAGTGTAGCCAGCCAAACTTGTCTAGACAACCCGTTTTTCATCGATTTCGGCTTGGGAGTTTCCCTGATGTCCGGCGCGGCCCGCCGGACCGGCCGGCGGGATCCGGCCATTAACATATGTTGCGATTATTTTTTCTTTGGCAACATACGGATCATCACTCGCCAAGGAGACCCGTCATGAACATCCCGCCGCGGTTCGCCGCCCTGTACGGCCGCAGCCTGCTCGTCGCCGCGTGCACGCTCGCGTGCGGCGCGTCGCTCGCCGCCGAACCGCTGTCGGGCACGCTCGAGAAGATCCGGCAGAGCAACCTGATCTCGATCGGCCATCGCGAAACGTCGGTGCCGTTCTCCTATGTCGACACGGGCGGCAAGGTAATCGGCTTCTCGCAGGACCTGTGCGACCGCGTGATCGCCGCGGTGAAGGCGCGCACCGGCAAGCCCGACCTGCAGGTGCGCTTCATCCCGGTCACGTCGCAGAACCGCATCCCGCTCGTGCAGAACGGCACCGTCGACCTCGAATGCGGCGTGACCACGAACCTGGCCGCGCGCCACGCGCAGGTCGCGTTCTCGACCACCTTCTTCGTCGCGACGACGCGCCTGCTCACGCGCACGAGCTCGGGCATCCGCGACTTCCCCGACCTCGCCGGCAAGACGGTCGTGACGAACCAGGGCACGACGTCCGAACGCCTGCTGCGCAAGATGAACGAGGAAAAGAAGATGAACATGCAGATCATCAGCGCGAAGGACTACGGCGAAGGACGTCTCACGCTCGAATCGGGTCGCGCGGCCGCGTACATGATGGACGACGTGCTGCTCGCGGGCGTGCGCCAGCTCGCCGCGAAGCCGGCCGACTGGCAGATCGTCGGCACGCCGCAGTCGTCGGAGGCCTACGGGTTCATGCTGCGCAAGGACGATCCGCAGTTCAAGGCGCTCGTCGACGGCGTGCTCGTGCAACTGATGAAACGCGGCGAGATCGACGCGCTGTACGACAAGTGGTTCATGAAGCCGGTGCCGCCGAAGGGGCTGTCGTTCGACTTCCCGATGAGCGACGTGATCAGGGCGCGCTACGCGGCGCCGAACGACACGCAGCTCGAATGAACGCCGCTCGTTGACGCCGGTTCACGCGCGCGTCCACGCGACGCATGCCGCGTAGCCGGGCGCCGCGTCGACCCACGCCGCGTCGAACGCCGCGACGCCGGCGGCGGGCGCGGCCGGCTCGACGACCGTCGTCGCCGGTGTCGCCGCATCGCGCGGCGGCACGACCGCGAACGCGCGCAGCCCGCCGCCGATGCCGGTGCCGAGCGCCTTGAGCAGCGCCTCCTTCGCGGACCAGACTCGCATGAATTCGCGTGCGCGCACGTCGGGCGGCAGGCCGTCGAGATACGCGGCCTCGGCCGGCGCGCAGACTTCGCTCGTCAGCGCGCGCCAGTCGGTCGTGCGGCTGCAGGATTCGATGTCGACGCCGACACGGCCCGCGGGCACCCACGCGAGCAGCGCATGATCGCCCGCGTGCGACACGTTGAAATCGAGCGTCGCGCCATGCGCGGGGTCCGGCGACGGCCGCCCCGCTTCGTCGACGACGATCGCGACCGCGTGCGGCGCGACACCGAGGGCCGCGCCGAGCATGTCGCGCAGCGCGGCGCGCGTCGCGGCGCTGCGCACCGCATCCTCGTGCCGCACGAAGCGTGCGGCCCGTGCACGTTCGTCATCGCTGAGCACCGCATACGCGGGCGACGCCAGCGGCACGCGCCAGTCGAAATCGATGCGCGCGATCCGCACGCCGGCGCGGGACGCGGCGGTCGGCACGTCGAGCGCATGCATGCGCCACGCACGGGGTGTGTCGACCGGGGAAGCGGAATCGGACGGAATGGACATCGGCACGCGGCAGCCTGTGCTGTGGAATGAAACGTCAGATGTTAATCGATCGCGCCGGCGCACGAACCGGCGTGTGCGCGGATTGCCGCGCCCGCATCGAACGACGGATGCTTCATGAACGACATTCGAAGGCCGCGCGCGGCAACGTGCGCGGCCGCCCCGCTTCACCCGTTCGCGGCAACGCCCGGCACGCCGCTACCCGTCACCCGCGCCCGCGACGCCGGATGCAGCGCGTGCACGCTGCCCGGCGCATCGGCCGGCAGCACGCCGTGTTGCAGCCAGTGCAGCGCGACGGGCCACAGCGTGTCGGTGAAGCGGCTGTGGAAAAACGCGAAATGGCCGATCGCGTCGACGCCGATGTCGGCCGGCGCAATCCGCAGGTGCGTGACATCGCTGCCCGTGTAGTAACCGACCAGCCGCTCGATCGCGCCGATCGTGCCGAACGCGTCGTCGTCGACGCCGATCGCGAGCATCGGTGCCGACAGCCCCGCGAAGCGCGCGGGCAGCGCCGCACGGCTCACGGCACCTTCCTCGAACAGGCCGCCGACGTAGCCGTCCTCGAAACGCGGCCGCGAACGCGCCCACGACAGCGCGATGCCGCGCGGCGTGTCCTCCATCCAGCCGAGCCGCTTCGCGGGCACGTAGCCGAACACGGCCGCGAGCGCGGGCATCGCGACATGCCACTTCCACCACATGCGCCGCCGTTCGGCCGGCAGGTAATCGCGCCAGTACGCATACTGCGCGCCGACGGTCACCGCATGCCGCACGTGCACGTTCGACGCCGCAAGCCCGAGCACGCAGCCGCCGATGCTGTGCGCGACGACGTCGATCGGCTGGCCCGGAAACGCGTCGCGTGCGTGTTGCAGCGCGGCCTCGCAATCGAGCTGCCCCCAGTCGAGCCAGTTCGCGCGCAGCTTCGCGAGCCGCGCCGGGCGCGACCCGCCGATGCCGCGATAGTCGTAGACGAGCACGTCGCGCCCCTGCGCGAACAACCAGGCCGCGAAACGGAAGTAATAGTCGCAGCGCACCGACGTCGCGCAATTGACGACCGTCACGGGCCGCGCCGCACCGCCGCCGCGATGGCGCCACACATGGCCGCGCAATTCAAAGCCGTCGGCCGCACGCAGCGTCACGGGCTCGGGTGGCAACGCGCCCGCCGCGCGACTGCCCGGTGCCGCTCCGTCCCCTTCGCTCGAAATCGTCATCCTGCCTCCTGTCGATCGCAGTTAGCGCTTTGGCGCTTACTCGAGCCCCATGCTTTGCGGTCGGCCAGAGTCAGCGCTTCAGCGCCCGCTCCGGCCCCGTGCTTCACGCTCCGAGCCACCGCCCGCGCCCATCGGTCAGCGTCCATTGAACTTGACGCGTGCCGCGTTCTCAACCAATCTTCCTGCTCCGTTCGCATGAGTCACGCGCATGTCAACGCCTCTCGTCCGTCTCCCGTCGCTCGACCTGGTCCGCGGTTTCGTCGCCGTCGGCCGCCGCATGAGCATCACGCTCGCCGCGCAGGACCTGTGCGTCACGCAGTCGGCGGTCAGCCGCCAGGTGCATGCGCTCGAAGCGCATCTCGGCGTCGCGTTGCTGCAGCGCGGCTACCGGAAGATCGCGTTCACGCCGGAAGGCGAACGGCTGTTCCGCGTCGCGGATGCGGCGCTGCACAGCCTGCAGGACACCGTCGCGTCGCTCGCCGCCGCACGCGAACGCCAGCCCGTCACGATCACCGCGAGCATCGGCGTCACCGCGCTGTGGCTGCTGCCGCGGCTCGGGCGGCTGCAGGCGCGCCTGCCGGAGATCGACCTGCGCGTCGCCGCGAACGACAAGGTACTCGATTTGCGCGCCGAGGGCATCGACCTCGGCATCCGCTATTGCCCGCGCGATCGCGCGCCGGCCGGCGCGCTGCGCCTGTTCGACGAGATCGTCGTGCCGGTCGCGCATCCCGCACTCGCCGCGCGGCCGGTCACGAGCGCGGCCGCGATCGCCGACCACGTGCTGCTCGAATTCGACGGGCCGCCGCAACCGCAATTGCAGTGGCGCACGCACCTGCACGCGGCCGGGCTCGGCGACGCGCGCCCCAAAGGCGTGCTGCGCTTCAACCAGTACGACCAGGTGATCCAGGCCGCGATCGCGGGCCAGGGCGTCGCGCTCGGCCGGCTCGCGCTGGTCTCGCCGATGCTTGCGGACGGGCGGCTCGCGGTGCTCGGGCCGCACACGCAGGCGCTGTCGGATGCGTACGGCTACTGGCTGTTCCAGCACGATCCGGCACCGCGCCGCGAAGTCGCCGACGTGCGCGACTGGATGCTCGCCGAAGCGGCCGAATGCGATACCGCGATGCGCGCGCACGACATGGCGTCGACGTAAGCCGGCGCAGGCTTTTCGGCTACCCCGACCACGCACGGCCGGCCGCTGCCGCCCACCCGGCCGCCCCCGTCACATTCCCCGCACGCATGCCAACCTGACCGAATGATCGCTTGAGCGACGCCGGGCCCGATCGTCTAATCGAATCGAGCGCGGCCGTTTCGCCGCGCGCCTGCATCCGGAGACACGCATGACCCCGATCGAGCAGGAAGTCCGACGCCGCTGGCTGCCCGTGCTGGCGGGCGGCCTGATCATGGGCGCCGCGCTCGGCATCCGCCATGTGCAGGGCCTGTTCCTCGCGCCCGTATCGCTCGACCATGGCTGGTCGCGCGAAGCGTTCGGGCTCGCACTGGCGCTGCAGAACCTGATCTGGGGCGTCGCGCAGCCGTTCACGGGGATGATCGCCGACCGCTTCGGCTCGGTGCGCGTGATCGTCGCCGGGATGCTGCTGTATGCGGCCGGGCTCGTCACGATGGCGCACGCGGCGTCGACCGGCATGTTCACGGTCGGCGCCGGGCTCGTCATCGGCATCGCACTGTCGGGCTCGGCATTCGCATCGATCTACGGCGCGCTGAGCCGCCTGTTTCCGCCCGACCGGCGCGGCTGGGCGCTCGGCGTCGCCGGCGCGATCGGCGGGCTCGGCCAGTTCTGCATGGTGCCCGTCGCGCAGGAACTGATCGGCGGCATCGGCTGGCGGCACGCGTTCGTCGCGCTGGCGCTCGTCGCGGCGCTGCTAGCACCGCTCGCCGTGCTGCTGCGCGACCGGCCCGCGCAAGCGTCCGGCGCCGCCGCCGGCCCCGACCAGTCGATCGGCGAAGCGGTGCGCGAGGCGTTCGCGCATCGCGGCTTCTGGCTGCTGAACGCGGGCTTCTTCGCGTGCGGCTTCCAGCTCGCGTTCATCGCGACGCACCTGCCCGCTTACCTGCTCGACCACGGGCTGCCGGCGCGCCACGCAAGCGTCGCGCTCGCGCTGATCGCGCTGACCAACGTGGCCGGCACCTATGCGTGCGGGCATCTCGGCGGGCTGCTGCGGCGCAAGTACGTGCTGTCGGTGCTGTACCTCGTGCGCGCGCTCGCGATGACCGCGTTCGTCGCCGTGCCGCTGTCGCCCGCGAGCGTCTATGTGTTCGCGGCCGTGATGGGGTTCACGTGGCTCGGCACGGTGCCGCTGACGAACGGCGTGATCTCGCAGGTGTTCGGCGTGCGCTACATCGCGACGCTGTTCGGCCTCGTGTTCTTCGGGCACCAGCTCGGCAGCTTCTTCGGCGTCTGGCTCGGTGCGATCGTGTACGACGCGACGCATTCGTACCTGCCGCTATGGATCGGTTCGATCGCGCTCGGCGTGCTCGCGGCGCTCCTGCACCTGCCGATCGACGACGCGCGCGTCGCGCGCCCGGCATCGGGCAACGCGGCATGGGGATGATCCGCGCGGCGCTGGCGGCCGGCACGCTCGCGTTCGTCGTGTGGTGCGGCGCGGCCTACTTCGATTCGGGCGTCGCGTACGCGCTGCTCGAACACGTCGCGTTCTGCAACTGACGCGGCGAACCGTGCCGCGCGGGCAGACGGTCAGCGACGTTTCGGCAATGCGGCCAGCGCCTCGAGCGCGCGCGGCGGCGTGATCGACGAGCGGTGCCGGATAGTCGACGCCGAGCCGCACACCGGCCGCGTCGAGCTGCAGCGGCGACGCTTCCCACGGCGCGTGGATCGACGCGGTGTCGAGGCTCGCGAGTTCGGGCACCCAGCGCCGCACGTATGCGCCGTCCGGGTCGAACTTCTCGCCCTGCGCGACCGGATTGAAGATGCGGAAATACGGCGCGGCGTCGGCGCCGCAGCCGGCCACCCACTGCCAGCTCGCCGCGTTGTTCGCGGGATCGGCGTCGACCAGCGTGTCCCAGAACCACGCTTCGCCCGCGCGCCAGTCGATCAGCAGATGCTTGACGAGGAACGACGCGACGACCATCCGCACACGGTTGTGCATCCAGCCGGTGGTCCACAGCTCGCGCAGGCCCGCATCGACGAGCGGATAGCCGGTCCGGCCGCGCTGCCATGCGCGCAGCGCCGCGGCATCGTCACGCCACGGCATCGCATCGAACTGCGCGCGGAAGTTGTCGGTCGCGAGCGCCGGGAAGTGATACAGCAGCGCGTAGCTGAATTCGCGCCAGCCGAGCTCGCTCAGGAACTTGTCGGCGCCCGCAACGTACGCCGCGCCGCCTGCATTCGCGGCGCCCTGCACCGCGTGCCACACCTGTCGCGGCGATACGTTGCCGAAGCGCAGGAACGGCGACAGCCGGCTCGTCGCGGGCCGGTCGGGACGATCGCGCGCATCCGCATAACCGGCAAGCGACGCCGACAGGAACGCGTCGAGCCGTTCGTGCGCACCGACTTCGTCGGGTGCGGGCCACGCGTCGCGCAGGCCGCCGGCCCAGTCCGGCACGGGCGAACGCAACGCGAGCGTGTCGAGCGCCAGCGCACGGTCACGCACGGTTTCCGGCCACGGTTGAAACACGATCCGTTCCGGTTCCGGCAGTGGCGCGGCGACCGTGCGGTCGCGGCGCGCGGCGCGCCAGTACGCGGTGAACACCTGGTATGGCGCACCGCTGCCCGTCAGCACCTCCCATGGCTCGTTCAGCAGGCTGCCGTTGCTGCTCTCGACCTTGACGCCGCGCGCCTTGAGCGACGCCTTCAGCGCCGCGTCGGCGTCGCGCTGCGGCTGCGCGTAGCGGCGGTTCCAGTACACAGCCGCCGCGCCCGTGTCGCGTACGACGCGCTCGATCTCGCGCTGCGCGTCACCGCGCAACAGCAGCAAGCGCCCGCCGTGACGCGCGAGCGCGGCGTCGAGCCCGGCCAGCGACCCGTGCAGCCACCAGCGCGCTGCGCCGCCCGGCGGGCGCCCCGAACCGGCACCCGTATCGTCGACGAACACGCACACGAGCGGCCGGCCTGACTCGACCGCGCGCGTCAGCGCGGGCTGGTCGGTCACGCGCAGATCGTCGCGAAACCAGACGATCGCGGGAGCAACGGACGACTTGGCGGGCACGGGCACCTCGATGCGGAAAGCGGAACAGGATGCGTATTGTCGCGGCTGCGCCACACGGTGTCGACGCTCGACGTGCCAACGTGCCGATGACGGCCACGGCCATCGCACCGCGTCGCGCGCCCGGTGAAACGCCTTGGTCCATTCCGACGATTCTTCGCCGCGTCCGCCGGCCTACGCTCGATGTCGGGTGCATGTGCACCGCGATGCGCGGCACGTGCCGGCCGTGCTCGCGGGTGCGACCGGCTGATTCGGCTGACCTTGGCCACGACGCGCGCCGCGCAACGGCTGCACGGCGCGCGTCGCCGATCGCTTCGTCAATCGAGCCGGAACGCCGCCTCGAAACGCGCGGCGAATGCGTCGAACTCGGTTTCCGGCAGATGGTTGATGCCGCCCGCGCGCTTGCGCCCGCCGCCGGTCGCAAAGCCGCGGCAGAACTCGTCGGCGCCGAGCGGCCGGCCGTCGGGCACGCGCACGCTGACGACGAGCCCGCCATCGGCGCGCGGCGACAGCACCGCGAGCGCCGCATGCGGCGCGTTGCGCATTCGTTCGTTCGCGAGCATCCCGGTCGCGCGCCGCGCCCACGGTTGATCAGGCATCCGTACCAGCGTCGCGCCCGGCACCTCGCGCAGCGGCGCAAGCGCGCATGCGCGCGCCATGTCGTCGCGGTAGCCGTCGCGCAGTGCGGCGAACACGGCGGTCCCGCGCACGAAATCCAGCGGATCGACGCACGGCAGCATCGCGTCGGCGAGCGCCGCCGGATCGAAATGCAGATCGCCGATGCAATCGCCGTACGCGTTGTAGTTCAGGTAGAGCCCGAGTTCGGCGAGCGTGCAACGTTCGGCGTCGTCGATCCCTTGCTCGCGCGCGAGCGCGCCGCCGAGCGCCGGCAGTTCGTCGCCGAATGCCGCGACGATCGCCCAGCGCACATGCCGGCCGCGGAGATGGCGGTTCACGAGCGCGCTCGTGCAGACATCTGCCGCCGTGTCGATATGTGCGTGGAAGCCCGGATCGGCGGGTAGCTCGCCTGCGAAGTGATGATCGAAATAGCGGACTGTCGCCCCTTCGCGCAGCAGTCGCGCGCACGCGTCGCGGTTCTGATCGTGCGACACGTCGAGCACGGTGACACGATCGCCGGCCCGCGCATCGATCCGCTCGAGCAGCCGGATGTCGCGCTTCACGCCTGTCACGAGCAGGCCGTGTGCGCCTTCCGCGAGCCGCAGTTGCTGAAGCGCGCACAGGCCGTCCGCATCGCCGTTGAACGCGAAGAAGTGCCGTCCATGGTGGTTGTCCTGCATGTTCCGTCGCTCCGTATTCAGCATGAAATCGCCGCCGTTCGCGCACATGCCATGCACACCGAGCGCGCGAGCCCGGTATTTTGCCGCAACCGCGCGCGCTCCTCGATACAGCGTAGCCGGATTCACCTGCAAATGGCTTGCAGCGCACACGCTCACAGAAGTTATACGTCATCAGACATGATCGAATATCCAATCGATCTCATGATATTTACCAATATCCGGGAATTTTCCGGGTAAACCCGTGACGTCTCCATTAACACTCAGGCGTACCATGTCATACGACGACATACTACATAAGCCACCACCCAGACGCCGACGCGGGCTGCCGCCCCGTCCGCCGCCCGACCGGAGACACCGTTGAACCCGCCCTCGCCCGCGCTACCCGGCCGCGACCCGCTCGCGTCCGCCGTCTCGAAAGTGAAGTGGCACGTGCTGCCGCTCGTGCTGATCATGTTCATCGCGAACTACATCGACCGCGTGAACGTCGGTTTCGTCGATCGCCACCTCGAAGCGTCGATCGGCATCGGCGCGGCCGCGTACGGGCTCGGCGCCGGGCTGTTCTTCGTCGGCTATGCGCTGTTCGAAGTGCCGTCGAACCTGCTGATGCAGCGCTACGGCGCACGCGTGTGGCTCGCGCGGATCATGGCGACGTGGGGCATCGTCGCGGCCGCGATGGCGTTCGTGTGGAACGACACGTCGTTCTACGTGCTGCGCTTCCTGCTCGGCGCGGCCGAGGCCGGCTTCTTCCCCGGCGTCGTGCTGTACCTGTCGCAATGGCTGCCGCCGCAGGAGCGCGGCAAGGCGATGGCGATCTTCCTCGGCGGCTCCGCGTTCGCGTCGGTGCTGTCCGGGCCCGTCACCGGCGCGCTGCTGTCGATCCGCGGCTTCGGCCTCGAAGGCTGGCAATGGATGTTCCTGATCGAAGGGCTGTTCTCGGTCGCGCTGTGCGGCGCGAGCTGGCTGCTGCTGAAATCGCACATCCGCGACGCGACGTGGCTCACCACCGACGAACGCGCGGCGCTCGAAACGGCGCTCGACGCGGAGCGCGCAACGCGCGACGTACGCTCGAACGTGCACGTGCGCGCCACCTCGCTGCTGCGCGATCCGCAGATCATGCTGTTCTGCTTCCTCTACTTCTCGATCCAGCTGACGATCTACGCGGCCACGTTCTGGCTGCCGACGATCATTCGCAAGATGGGCGGCCTCAGCGATTTCCAGGTCGGCCTGTACAACACGATTCCGTGGATGATCGCGATCGGCGCGATGTACGGTTTCGCGGTGTTGTCCGCGAAATGGAAGCATCCGCAGCGCTGGCTCGCGTTCGCGCTCGTGCTCGCCGCGTGCGGGCTGTTCGCGTCGACGTCGCACGATCCCGTGTGGTCGTTCGCGTCGATCTGCTTCGCCGCGCTCGGCTTCAAGGCTGCGGCGTCGCTGTTCTGGCCGATCCCGCAGGGTTACCTCGACACGCGCGTGGCCGCGGCCGTGATCGCGCTGATCAACTCGGTCGGCAATCTCGGCGGCTTCGTCGCGCCGACGGCATTCGGCTATCTGAAGCAACATACGGGTTCGATCACGGGCGGGCTGTATGCGCTCGCGATCGCGTCCCTCGTCGCCGCGGTCGCCGCGCTGTTCGCGCGCACGCACCGGCGCAGCGATCCGCCGCGCGGCCTGCCGGCCGACGAGTCCTTCACGAACGCTACGATGCTCCGCCATGCCGAACACTGACCGCCTGACCGTCGTCGTCTCGAATGCCGCCGACGGCGACCTCGCCACGTTCTCCCTCGCGAGCGACGGCACGCTCGCGCCGCTCGCCCGCTATCCGGCCGCCGACGTCGCGATGCCGATCGCCGTGCAGGCCGACCGCGCGCGGCTCTACGTCGCGACGCGCGGTGAGCAGCCGACGATCGTCGCGTTCCGCGTCGCCGCAGCCACGGGCGCGCTCGCGCGCATCGGCGCGACCGCGATCGATGCGAGCCACGCGTACCTGTCGCTCGACCGCAGCGGCCGCTGGCTGCTCGGTGCGTCGTACGGCGGGAATTCGCTGAGCCTCTACGACGCCGCGCGCGTGCGCGACGGCGACGGCGCGCCGCTGCAAGTGGCCGGCGGCATCGCGAACGCGCATGCGGTGATCGTGTCGCCGGACAATCGTTTCGCGTACGTCAGTTCGCTCGGCTCGGATCGCGTGTTCAGCTTCGCGCTCGTCGAGGACGCAGCCGGCCTGCGTTTGGCCGAACACGGCGAAACGCGCGTGCCGGCCGGCTTCGGCCCGCGTCACCTGCGATTCGCGCGCGACGGCCGCGCGCTCGTCGTCGTCAGCGAATTCCAGGGCACGCTCGCGACGTTCGCGCGCGATCCCGACAGCGGCCGGCTCGGCGACGCGCACGTGAGCGCGCGCCACCCGGCCGTCGCCGAACTCGCGCAAGGCCATGCGCGGCCGCCCGCGCCTGCCGAACCGTCCGTGTGGGCCGCCGACCTGCACCTGACGCCCGACGAGCGTTTCGCGTATGTCAGCGAACGCACGTCGAGCCAACTGCTCTGTTATCGCCGCACCGCCGACGGCACGTTCGAGCCCGCGCACGCGACAACCACCGAAACGCAGCCGCGCGGGTTCGCGATCGATCCGTCGGGGCGCTGGCTCGTCGCGTGCGGCGAGCAGTCGGAATACGTGTCGGTATATGCGATCGCGCCGGACGACGGCGCGCTGTCGCTGCACGCACGTGCAGCAGGCGGCCGCGGTGCAAACTGGGTCGAGATCGTCTGACCAAGCAACGCCCAGGCACGATCCGGCAGATCCGCTGCGAACGCCGGTCCCCCGTGCCCTCGCTCAGCGCCGCTCGCTCGGCGCAACACCCGTCCAGCGCTTGAACGCACGCGTGAAATTGGCGCGGTCCGTATAACCGACGCGCGCCGCAATCTCGTCGACCGGCAGCCGCGTGCCCTCCAGCAGCCGCAGTGCATCGCGCAGCCTGATCTCGTCGAGCAGCGCCGAATAGGTCGCGCCGTACTCGGCGAGCTTGCGCTTGAGCGTGCGCGCCGATACGTGCAGCTCGCGCGCGACGTCGTCGACCGACGGATAACCGCCATCGCCGCAGATCAGCAGGTTGCGCACGCGCTCGACGATGCTCTCCGCATAACCGAGCCGCGCGAGTTCGGCCTCGCACTGCTGGACAATCATCTGCGCGGTCTGTGCGTTCGCGGTACCGATCGGCTCGTCGAGCAGTGCGGCGTCGCAGCGGATGCGGTTCGCGCTTGCATCGAAATGACAACGCGGCAGCCGCGCGCGATAACGCTCGAACCATGGCGGCTCGGGCCATTCGAAGTGCAGTTCGGCACGCGACTGCAGCGTACGCCCCGGCGCCGGATACAGCAGCGAATTGAACAGGATCGCGGTCTCGACCAGGAAGTTCTCCACTGCAAACTGGCGCAGCCGGCCGAGCGGAAACGCTTCGAGCACGTCGATGTCGACGATCCCGTCGAGTTGCGCGAGCCGCACCGAGAAGAACGGCACACGCGTCGGCAGATAGCGGATGCCGAGCGCGATCGCCTCTCCAAGCGTCGCGCAGCTCATCAGCCCGAAACCGATCAGCCCCGCTTTCGTCAGGCTGCTGCGCAGGCCGATCTCGATCGCGATCGTCGGGTCGTCCGTCGCGTCGAGCAGGTTGAACACGATCGCCGCCTGCTGCAGCGGCGTGATGCGCGCATCGGGCTGCGCGAGCCGCTCGCGCTCGACGCCCGAGCCGGCGAGAATGCGGTCGTTATCGATCCCGCGCTCCTCGGCCAGCATCAGCATGAACAGCGCATACGCGGACGACACCGTCGCCTTGTTCAACTGGCGCGCGGCATCCGGGACGGACAGGGCCATGCGGCGGACTCCGAAGCGATTTCGGCGGATTGTAGCGCCGCTGGCCCGCAATGACACCGCGGCGGCACTCTAGCCTCGCGGCGCGCGATCGGGCACCCGCTCGCCGGCCATCGTGGCCCGAAATGACACCACCATTGGCACCGGCGGCCCTCGCATGCGGTGCGGCGCCCGCCTATGCTTGTCACATCGGCATGACGCCCCACTCTTTCCGCACGGATTCCGGTCGATGAGCCAACCCGCACGAACCGTCTTTCGCCACGACGCAGACAAGGTCGCGTACGTCCGCCGCGAGGTCAACGCCGCGAGCGATGCGATCCGCGCGCGCTTTCCGCTGCTCGACAACCAGAACCTCGTCGGCGCGACCGTGATGGCCGTGTCGGTCGCCGCGATGCTCGCGATCGCGTGGCTGTATGCACGCGGCACGATCGCGTGGTACGTCGCGCTGCCGCTCGCCGCGTTCGTCACATCGCTGATCCACGAACTCGAGCACGACCTGATCCACTTGATGTACTTCAAAAAGACGCCGTGGGCCTATCACCTGATGATGGCGCTGTGCTGGCTCACGCGGCCGGGAACGATCAACCCGTGGACGCGGCGGCGCATGCACCTGCATCACCACAAGGTGTCGGGCGGCGAATCGGATCTCGAGGAATTCGGCATCACCAACGGCGAGCGCTGGGGCGTGAAGCGCCTGCTGATGATCGCGGACGGGATGCTCGCCGTCGTGCTGCGGCCGGCCGCGATGCGCCGCAAGGTGAAGCAGTACGTTGCCGCGCAGCCGGTGCAGGATCCGGCCGAGCGCATGCAGTTGCGTGTCGAGCAGGTGTCGTCGTACATGCCGGTCGGTCACGTGTACTACGCGCTGTGGCACGCGTTCATCGTCTATCACGTCGGCCTGTTCGCACTGCACGCGTTCGGCTATGCGGTAACGGTGCCGGCCCTGGTCGAGCGTGCGATGGATATCGTCGATTTCCTGGCGGTCGTGTGGCTCGGGCCGAACTTCGTGCGCAGCTTCTGCATCAACTTCGTCAGCTCGAACATGCATTACTTCGGCGACATCGATTCGCGCAACGTGATCCAGCAGACGCAGGTACTCAACCCGTGGTGGATGCTGCCGTTCCAGTTGTTCTGCTTCAACTTCGGCAGCACGCACGCGATCCATCACTTCGTCGTACGCGACCCGTTCTACATCCGGCAACTGACCGCGCGAACCGCGCATGCGGCGCTGCGCGAAGTGGGTGTGCGCTTCAACGACGTCGGCACGTTCGCGCGTGCGAATCGCTGGGGTGCTTATCGTCCTTCGCGCGGCACGCGTCACGTGCAGGTCGACGCGTAATACCGGCGTCGGCAGCGCGCCGTATCAATCGCCGATCGGCGGCATCGCTCCCTGCCCGCGGATCCACGACCAGTTCGCGAGTTCGGCCATTTCCTTGTCGCCGCGGCTGTCGCCGTACGCGAACAGTTGAGTCGGCGGCCGGTCGCCCCACCACCCGCGCAGCCGCACGACCTTCTGCGGCCCCCAGCAGTTCTCGCCGTCGAGCCGCCCGGCGAATGCGCCGCGCTCGAACGCAAGCCGCGTCGCGAGCACGGCGTCGAAACCGGCCGTCTTCGCCCACTTCTCCAGATACAGCGACGGCGACGCGCTGACCAGCACGACTTCATGCCCGCGCGCCCGATGCTCGCGAATCCGTTCGAGCATTTCCGGTCGCACGAAGCGCGGCAGGGTCGTACCGGCGAAAGTGCTTGCCAGCGCATCGAGCGCGTCCTCGCGAACCGGCCCGAACGCGAACGACGCGAACTTCGCCTTCGCGTCGCCGCGCGACAGCAACCCGGCCTTCATCGCGACGATCCACGGCAGCGCGCGCAGCCCGGCCCACGCGAAGCGCGGCGTGCCGACCGCGTAGCGGACAAAGTGGCGAAAGCTGTCGGTGGTCGTGATGGTGCCGTCGAAATCGAATGCGGCGACGATGCGGTCAGTCATGGAGAATCGGCGGAAAAGCGATGAGATGCCCGGGAAGATAGCAGACTCGCGCCAGTGCGCGCGAAACGGCGTGACGAAGCATGGCCCGGGCAGCGACCACACGCGCCGAAGCGCACGTGGCCGTCGTGCCGTTCGCTCAGCTCTGCGGTCGCGCTGCCAGTGCCGCGGGCAACACGACGTTCATCAGGTGATCGGCGCGCGACAGCAGGTCGGTCACGCGCGCGTCGAGCCCGCGCAGTTGCGCGGGCTGTATCCGGATCTGCTGGACGGCCTGCCCGACGATGTTGCGGCGGTCGAACAGCGTGCGCTCGACGCCTGCGTCGTCCGGCACGCGCACGACGTCCGCCACCGCGCTCAGCGCCGCGAGCACGACCACAAGGTTTTCTTCCGCATGGCGAACCTTCGCGGCAAGCTCCTCGGTGCGACGCGGGAAGAAGCCGAGCGATTGCTTGAGCGCGCCGAGCGCCGCGCGGTAGTCGACATGGCTCGACGCCGCGCCGAACCAGCGTTCGAACATGCCGGCCTTGCGCGTCGCCTGCGCGAGCAGGCCGGCCATCATGTCGGCCGCGCCGAGTTCGTTGAATTCGCGCGTCGTCGCCGCGACGGCTTCGACGAGGTTGCCCGCCGTCTCCAGCGCACCGTCGCCGATCGTCGCGACCGTCGCAAGCTTGAGCGGCACCAGTTGCCGGATGTGCCGCTCGATGCGCGGCGCGAAGTCGGGATAGAGATTCGGGAAGCTCGCCTGCGCGGCGCGGAAGCACGCTTCGAGCAGCGGGTGGTTCGACTCGCCGAACAGCGCGCGGCCAATCGCATCGGCGGGCGCCGCGCGCACGGCCTTGTCGGACGCCGGCCCGAAGTCGAGCGCCTGCGGCGCCGGCCGGTCGGGCACACGCGCGGCCGGCACACCGGCCGTGGACGGCGCGTCGAACGCAAGACGCCCGGGCGTGCGCTCGGGCGTCGTATCGAACTCGAGCCGCTTCGGCTCGTCGGACGGATTCGTCATCGCTGCATCCTGCCCGGCGCTGCGGTTTCCCTCACGCCGGGCTGCCGCCAGTCAGACCGCGCCGCCGTACGCGCGCACGAAGTCGCCGAGGCCGCGGTTGTAGCCGGCGCCGACCGCCTTGAACATGAAGTGGCCGTCGCGGCGATAGAAGCTGCCGACCTGCACCGACGTCTCCATCGAGAAATCTTCCTCAAGCGCATACTTCGCGATCATCGTACCCGACACCTCGTCGGCGATCTGGATGTAGCTGTTGCGAACCTGTCCGAAATTCTGGCGGCGCGCTTCGGCCTGGTCGATCGTCACGACCACCGAGATTTCCTCGACGTCGGCAGCAAGCTTCGTCATGTCGATGAAGATCACTTCATCGTCGCCGCCGCCGCTGCCCGTGCGGTTGTCACCGCTATGCACGACGCCCATGCACTTCGACGCCGGCATCCCGCGCTTCGGGAAATCGTCGCCCGGCTGGATGAAGGTTTCGTTACGGTCCATCGTACGCACTTCGCTGTTGTAGAACACGAAGTGCTGATCCGAGATCAGCTTCGGATTGGTCTGCGCATCGTACTTGCACAGGAACACCGACACGTCGAGATCGAAATCCGTGCCCGTGTCCGTCGCATTTGCGTCCCAACCGAGACCGATGCGGAATTTCTGCGTGCCGGGCGCTTCCTTCGACAGGTTGACGCGACCGCCTTTCGACAAATTGATCATCTGAACCTCTTCTGCTGGAACCGCCGTTGCGCCGGCGGCAATGCCGGGCCGCCGTGCGCGGCCCCTCGTTGATGGTGTCCGTGCCGCGCGTATTACTTGCCCGCCACGGCGGTCCGGTCTTCCTTGCGTTGCACGACGATCGACGACCACACGGCCGCCGCGATCATCGCCGCACCGATCAGGCCCGTGACGACCTCGGGCACCTCGAACTTCACGCCGAGGAACATGATCGTTGCGAGCGCACCGATCGCCCAGAACGCGCCGTGTTCGAGAAAGCGATACTGCGCGAGCGTGCCCTTCTTCAGCAGCACGAGCGTCATCTCCCGGATGTAGGCCGCGCCGACGCCGAGGCCGAGCGCGATCAGGAAGATGTTGTTCGACAGCGCGAACGCGCCGATCACGCCGTCGAAGCTGAACGACGAATCGAGCACTTCGAGATACATGAAGCCCGCGACGCCTTCGCGCACCACGCGCGTGCCGGTGTCCTCGCCGCCGATCAGGTCGCCGATGCCGTGCGCAATCACGAAGCTGATCACGCCGAACGCGCCCGCGAGCAGGAAGCTGACCTGCTCGGCCGCCGGCACATAGAACGACGCGACGATCACGATCGCGAGCGTCAGCGCCACTTCCAGCGCCGTGATGCGGCCGAGATGGCGCATCGGGCCTTCGAGGAAACCGATCCAGTGTTCGTCCTTCTCGGTGTCGAGCATGAACTTGAAGAACACCATCAGCAGGAACGCGCCGCCGAACGCCGACACCTGGTGATGCGCGGAGGTCAGAATCGCAGCGTACTTCTCCGGCGATTCGATCGCGAGCGTCAGCGCATCCCACATTCCGATGTGGCCGATCACCGCGACGATCAGCAGCGGGAACACGAGCCGCATGCCGAACACGGCAACCGGCAGGCCGAACACCATGAAGCGGTTGCGCCACTTCTCCGACCAGTTCTTGAGCACCGATGCATTGACGACCGCGTTGTCGAGCGACAGCGAAATTTCGAGCACGCACAGGACCGCGACGATCAGCATGTCCTTTACGCCGCCGAGGAGATAGGCCGCGACCAGCGCAAGCACCGTGAGCGACAGCGGGATCTTGAAGTCTTTCAACATGATGGGGTAATCGAGTTTTGAAAAAGGGGCATGCGGGCCGCGCTTACTTCGCGCGCACCCAGTCGCAGAATTCCTGCGTGATCAACTGTTCATAGATCTGTTCGTCGCTGAGATCGAGCGACTCGAGATGCAGGAAGCCGACGTTCGGCATTTCGTCCGCGACTTCCGCGAGGAAGCCGAATTCGTTCGGATCGCCGACGCCGACGAGCGACCAGTACAGCGGAAAGTGCTGAGACTCGGCCATCAACTGGCGCACGCGCTTGCGGTCGTTCTTCGGGTTCTGCCCGTCGGTGACGAACAGCACCCATGCGGGCAGGTGGCCGTTCACCGGTGCGGAGGCGGCCGGCGCGGGTGCTTCGTCCGCGCCGCCGAACAGCCGGCTCAGGAAGCCGCGCTTTTCTTCGCGCTTCGGCTCCGGCGCGCGGAAGAAGAAGTCGACGATGTCGTTCATCACCGGCGCGTACTGCGTGCCGCCCCACTTGTCGATCCGGGCTTCGAGCACGTGATCGGAGATATATGAGCCGTAGTTGTCCGGCGTCGCGGTCGGCAGGCGGTCGTAGCCTTCGGTGAAGGTCCACGTATCGACTTCGCCGTTGTCGTCGAACTTCAGTGCGATGGCGAGGATCCTGTCGTGCGTCTCCTGGATCACGCCCGACTGGTAAAGCGGCTTCGCGGAGCCCGAGATGTCGAGCGCCGCGCCGACACGCACGACGGGCGGCTTCAGGATCTGGCGTTTTTCGAGGACGATCGCGACCTTCGCCGCGCGTTTCTCAAGCGTAATCATGCGGTGTTCCTTAGTTATGCTTCGGAGCGAATCGGGTGATCAGGTCCTGTTCGAGCTGGCGCAGGCGCGGCGCGTCCTGCTCACGCTGGCGCTTGCCGTCGGCGATGATCTGCGTGACGTCGTCGAATGCGCCGAACAGCTGCTGCTGCGCGTATTCGAACGTGTCGGTCGAGATCACCGGGCGCTGGCCGAGCTTCGCGACTTCCTGCGCGTTCTGGCGATTCAGGTCGGCCTGCGCGCGGATCGCCTCGTCGGCCGCGTCGTATGTCGCGTTCGCGAGCGCCGCCGCGCGCTTCGTGCCGAGCTGCTCGAGGTAGAGCGCGAACGCGTTGGTCCACGCGGGGATCAGCACGGTCTTGATCGTCATGAACTTCGACGTCAGCGTGCGTTTCTGGTCCTGCTCCATCCGGATCTGCGGCGCGAGCTGCTTCGACATCAGCATCGCGCGGTCGAGGTCGTCGAGCTTGCTTTCGAGCGCGTCGACCTTGCGCTTGACGTCGAGCAGGCGCTGCGCGGCGAACGCGTCGTCCGCCGGCTGCAGGCCGGCCGCGAGATGCGCGCGCAGCGTCGCGAGCGCCGATTCGCCGTGCGCCTTCGACTGCGCGAGCTCCTGGTGCAGCGCGTAGTTGTCGTTGTACATCCGCTCGAGCTCGTCGATGCCGGCCTTCTGGCGCTGCGCATGGTTTTCGAGCTCGACGACGAGCGTATCCATCCGCTTGCTCACCGACTCGTATTGCGACAGCAGCTTTTCCTTGGTCGAGCGGAACAGCCGCGTGACTTGCGTGATGAAGCCGCCCTTGTCGGCACCGCGCGGGTCGAGTCCTTTCGCGGTCGAGATCAGTTCGTTGAGCTTGTCGCCGAACTGGTCGGCGTCGGACGCACGGACGCTCGCGAGTATCTGCTGGGAAAAGGCGGCGATCCGCGTACCCTGCGTCGCACCGAGCTGGTCGATCTCGTCGACGGTGATCAGGCGCGCGTGCTCCGTCGGCTGCGCTGCCGGCACGACGGCGGCGGCAGGCACTGCGACGGGTGACAAAGACGGGGTGGAAGGACGATCGCTGACCGCATCGGATTTCTTGTCATCGAATAGCGGCTTCATGTGGCTACCACGTTTCCTTTTCTGCTTTTTGCTACGTGTTGTCGTGCGCGCGAGGCGCGCTTCCGCGATTGCCGTCGTGCTCTCTCACTGGCGGCAGACGGACAATAAATGGCGACGGTGCGATGCGTCAAGGGAGGTCAATCTTTCATTTTCAATACACATTGTAATGTGGACGATCGGAAATCCCGATGCGTGCTCCGGGAGGACGCGGGCAAACCCCTTGATGGAGTGAGAATCCGGATTTGGCGGGTGGCCCGGAAAGCGCCAAATAGAAAGTGTTTTGAAAGAAATCGCCTTGCGCTATTCCGCTGATTGTTACAGATTGCTTAATGCCGCACGCTGTCGCGACTCATCAGGTGGCGTACCCGTCGATATGCGGACCTGCGGCCGTATCGCACCAATCACCCTGCGTCGGTCCTACTCTGAATAACCTTGCGTTGCCGGACCCGCATCGTGACGACGGCCACACCGCGGCAAGTACGCGTTGTTTCCGCCGCGTGCGCGGAACCAGTCCCTTGCTTGCGTCAATCGGTGTGAGTTTCGACGGTGCAACGACCACCACTGCGGTCGGATGTTCGATGTCGGTCGTTCCGACAAGATTGTCGCCATGACGATTGAGACGAATCCAACGCGTCTGACAAGGGTGAAGCGGTGCATGGATGTTCCAGATCGAACCGGTCAACCACGCGGACCAGTCCGGCACTCCGTCGAACTGGAGCGCTGCTGTCGTGCCACGTAGTGAATTTCTCGAGGCGAGCGATCCGGCAATTCATTCCCGCCCGGACGACGCCAGACTCGAAATCAGCGTCGCGCCGCACGATGTCTTGTGACCGTCGAAAGCGGCGGGTTTTCCGTCGATGATGACCTGCGGATCGCCTTCGGCGATAAAGCACGCCTGATGCCCTGAGATCGGGCAGACGCACGTATCACCGAGTCGGGCGACCGGCCGCCCCATCACTTCACTGACCGCGCTGCCGGTCACGACCTGACCTCCGTGGCTCGTCGCATCGCCGACCCGAATGATTCCGCGCATGCGCGCTCCTTATTCCGAATAACCTTGCGACGCCGGCCGCGCATCGTGACGGCGCCCCCACCACGGCAAGTACGCGTTGTTTTCGCCACGTGCACGGAACCAGTCCTTGCCTGCGTCGATCGGCGTCAGCTTCGAAGGCGCGACGACCACCACCGCGGTCGGATGCTCGATGTCGGTTGTTCCGGCTACGAGCACGTTTCCGCCGAGATGATTCGCTCGGCCGATCGCCAGCGCCACATCGGTCAGCGCCGCACCGGCGCCCATGTCACCGAGCAACGCCGACGTATTGAAAGTCTGCGTACGGAAATCGTATTCCGGCAGCACTTCCGTCAGCGTCTGCGACAGTGCGGCAATTCGTGTCGATGCGACATCGCTACCCTTGCCCGCGTCGTGCACGATGTAATTTACCGACGACACCGGCACGCCTGCATTACTCGCCGCCGTATCGATCGTCGACTTCCATGCCTGTACCGCACGGCTCGCGCCTTGCTTCGCTTCGAAATCCTTGACGTTACTTCGTGCAGCTTTACCGATCCAAGCAAGTGGCTCACGCTCGGTCTTCAGATCCGGGCCAGCGAGGAACAGCACCACCATGTTCTCGTTGATCTGTTCGTCCTTCGGCGGGAAACTGGGTGCATCCCAGTTCATCACCCACGCGCTTTTGTCGGGGTGGGCGGCCAGATAGTCCAGTGCCGCGTTCAGCGATGTAAAGCCGGCATTCCCCTGCCCCGATGTCACATGCACATCGGGCGGTGTGTTGTGGCTCCATAAATTTTTGGCGGACGGATTCCCTATTTCGAAAAAATTAACAATCTGATCTCGCAAATGTGATGCCGCCAATCCTGGATCGAGTCGACCAGAGG
This sequence comes from Burkholderia sp. NFPP32, assembly GCF_900119325.1. Taxonomy (NCBI): domain Bacteria; kingdom Pseudomonadati; phylum Pseudomonadota; class Betaproteobacteria; order Burkholderiales; family Burkholderiaceae; genus Burkholderia; species Burkholderia sp. NFPP32. The sequence continues at coordinate 465,797 of NZ_FPJP01000005.1, forward strand.
GAATTGCCAGCTCGACATGCATGCCAGCCAATTCTCGCCACTTCTTCTGACTATCCGAGCCAACCGTGTAAAAATAATCCTCATTCGTGAAATATCGAGTCCGAAAAAGTATCAGCAACTCATTGACATACTTCTTATAGAATCCGGAAAACGATTCACGCCCCCAGCGGCCATCGGCCACGATAGAAATCGGTTGCAATGTTGAATACTTTTTGGGACTAGTACGAACCATATCATCGTTGACATTCGGCTTTACCAGGCCAAGCGTCCACAATATCTGCCACTCGGCGCTGTAATCCTTGCGCTGCAGCGGATTCATCCAGCCAAGCCCGACGACCTGAGCAACGAATGGTCTGGACGCCCCGGCTCCGATGGCTGGAGCCGCCTTCTCGTTCAATGAAGCCGCAACTGCCCGCGGCCCCGCAATCACCGTTGCAAATGCGAATACCATAATTGCCACAAGCCCTGGAACCAGGACTAACCGCTTCATCAGAGTTCCCATGTTCAACAATGCTCCTGTCCCCTCATCAGACGAAACCAATATCAAAACCGACACACTCAACGCAAGAAGCAATGCACCGCCGGCGACTCCGAATCGACGAGGCCATGTAGCAATGGCCGATCTCATAAAATGCCTCCAAACTTCAGGAAAAATCCACCATCTCTTTCGTCGCGTATCTTGGAAGGCATTTTTGCATGATCGTCCTTAATAACCCAATCCTGTAAAAATAATTTTTCACACTTTCCCGTTGAAATGTACTCCGCCATCTTACCATTCTGACCATCATCACCCAAACCCTGAGCAAATCGCCAATCGGCCTGAACCCTGATTTCACCTAAATCCATCTCAGTCAAATAGCAAAGCCCAATTGCCACATCATAAGCCAACGCGTTTTCAGCATGGTCTTTGTTGGTCATGATGGTCGAATGGTTGGTAGGGTTATTTTTGTTCCCACCGTTCAGAATCTGAAAGATCTCATTGTTCCTCCATTCGGTATAGTCAGCACTCGCTGCCCCCGGATTGTCCTCTCCGACCACATTTCCATTCTTGTCGACCCAGCGACGATTTCCGGATCTCCGCGCTTCCATACGGAGAATGGAATGATCTTCGTATCGCTGAGCGGCCTCGGATGCGACATCCCCCTTCGCTTTCAGCGAGTCCCCCTCGGTCGCGAATTTTTCTGACTTCACATCGAAGTTGTCGTATGGATCGTCATCCCGCTTGCTTTCCTTACCAGCATCGCGCGCGGCCGACGGCGGATCGTAACCCTCGTTGAAGCGCCCTTCCTCGATCGGCTTCCCGTCAGCATCGCAAGCGCCTGAAGGCTTGTCGTAGCGCAACGCCTGCGGCTCGAAGCGTGTTTCCTTGTCGAGCATCGGCGCCGTAATCGGGATTTCCCAATCTTTCGGCGGATCGGCATTGACCTTCATGTCCGTCAAATTGAACAGATAGAGGGCCGGGCTCGTTACAAGCGTGATGAATTTCGTGAACAACCCTTCATTGGAATGCATGCCCCGTCCGAGACCATACCGTGCAGGCGGTGACGGTGGATACCAGAAACCCTCCTTCTCGTTCTTGTCCTTCCGCCAGTCATCCTGCCAATACCGGTAAAGCTTGTTCTCGCCGCCTACCTGGAAATTCGATGCAAACACACGTTGCGAGAAAACGCCCCACCCGTTTGTCGCATTGATCTCGTCGATACACATGCCGCGCCAGCCGATTCCCTGGACGGTCAGTGCGGAAATCACCTGGTCGTGCGGGCAGCAGTACAACGTCACTCTCCCGTAGGTGTTTTTCTGGTACAACCCGTGCGCCTCTCGGTCCTTGGCTGCGCTATACGGTTTCCCGCCGTTCTTCGACGGTCGCGCGTTTTCCATCGCGCGATCGAGATCCTCTGCAGGCATCTCCAGATCGGCCCGGGCGCGAAGGATATCGAAGTACTCCCGTAGCGTTTCCTTGCGCGCGACATAGGTCTCGCGCCCCACGTGCCCGTCCTTGTCGCGGACCCCGCGCTGCGCCCAGGTGTCGGTCATGTTGCTTTCCACGAGGCTGTACGGGGGATTGGCGAGAACATAAGTGTCCGCAACGCAGCGCCCGCTCTTGCCCCACTGATCCGTTACCTCGGGCAAACGGTCTCCAAGGAATGCGGCGGCGAGACCGATCATGTTTCCCTGGCTATGGCACACGATCGTGATCGGCGCGTCAGCCTGTCTCTTGCGAATCGATTCGACCAGGCGCGCGAGCCGCAGTGCCCCAAGCACGCCGTAAGTACGCGGCGGAGTCGAGTAGATCTTGCGATTGCCGATGCCATTCATGTGCTGCACGGTCAGCCACAGGAAGAGCCGGTCGTTCAATCCGTCGTTCCATAGGTCCGGCAGGCTTGTACACCCGCCCGCGAACGGCCCACCGCCCCAGTAGTTCTTTTCGTTGAGCATGATCTTGTCGCCATACTCCTTCAGCTCCTCCGCGTTCGCGGAATAGCCCCACCGAAAATGAATGACGGGCGAAAAGGACGGATCAGGCTTGATGTACGTCTTCGAGGACATTTCCGGATTCAGGAATCCGTCAGGCGTCAGGCTGTCGATATAACTGACCGGCGTCATCTGCCCGGCCACCGGCCCGCAGTGAAACAACTGATCGTCATAACGCCCCATGCGCCGGTTCAATCCGTCGCACAGTCCTTTCTCGGCCTCCTTGAACCATTCGCCCTCCGAATTCACCCCGTGGACGAAAATGACGACGCCCGGCAGCGGCATCTGCATCACGCATTGAAGGTCGTTGCGGTTGAACAGCGTCGTCCCCACTCCACCGCCCACCGGCATCTGCGACGGATCGGTCGTCGGCGTCTGCCCGTTCGCGTCTTGCGCAAAGTCAAAGTTATAGTTGGACATGTTGTTTTTCTTGAAGACTCAGCTCAGGTTCTCGACTTGAAAAAGCGAACCGCCAATTGTTCGAACTGATCGCTGCTGACCGGCGACAGCTTGCCTTGCGCGTCGGTCTTCCCCTTGATCAACTCGCCCGACGCCTTCCGCACCTCGGCCTCCATGCCCTCGACCGGTTGCCCGTCGGTGGCCCTGACCAGCTTCGGCACCCGCCCAAGCGAGCCCTGATCGAACTTCGGAAAATCGGCGCTCATGCTCGCCGGCCCGGCCCACGTGTGCGATGCGGATTTGACGGTAAAACTCCCCGGACATCCGAGCTCGATATCCCCGCCATGCAGCTTCAGATACGCGCCGCCCGACGTCACGAACACGACCTGCTCGCTGGCCATGCCCGCGAGCTTCCCGCCTCCCGCCGTCATCTGGATGTTTTTCGCCGAATCGATCTGCGTATCGTCGTTCTGGCTCTGCAGCGCAACCTTCCCCCGATTGGCTATCGCAGAAACCCCTTCGCTGTGCGCGAACATCGCCACACCATGCCCGGCCTGCAGGTTGATCCGCTGCCCGCTCGTGTATTGCAGGTGGTTCTGCGCGACGACATCGACGTTACCGCCCGCATGGGTCGTGACGGTCTTCGGCGTCGCCATGCTGATCCCAGCGGGCGCGGTGATCCCGATCGCCGCCACCGACGCGCCTGACGACTCGCCGCCCCCGGACGCTTCCCCGTTCGGCCAGCCTTTCACCGTCGTCATGAGCGCATCGTGCGGCTGCGTATCCGGTGCAACACCCTGATGCTGGCCCGCATAGTCGCCGAGACTCTTGAACAATTCGACGCATTCCTGCATCAGTTGCAGATACTCATCCCGCGCGAGGTGACCGTCACTCGCACGCAGCCGTTCCCAGGCCGAGATCAGCATCGCCTTGCCGCTGCGAATCGCGACGTGCGCATCGCTGCGCAATTCGGCGCCTTCGCCACGCGCCGCGCCCTGGCCGTTATCGCGCGGCTGTGTCAGATAGCCGAGGTTCAACTGGCTGTACGCGTGCTCGCTCGCCAGCTGGCTGCTGATCTGCCCCGGCGTATCGTCGAAGCGGATCTGGTTGTATCGCTGCCCCTTGATTTCCTTCGTCTTCGTACCGGACAGATAGCGGTTGCCCGGCAGCGCACCGGTATGGCTGAAGGTCGCCGGCATGTTCGGCCCGTTGGCCAGCACGCCCATTACGACGAGCCGGTCCGGATCGCCGCCGATATGGCCGATCAGCACCTCCATGCCGACGCGCGGCAAGGTATTCGCGCCGAAGCTCGGCCCGGCGAGCGCGCAGGCGACGCGTACCGGCGCGCTGTCGGACGGCGTGCCGCTCGTCCCGGCGCCCTGCGCGTGCGCGTGATCGTCTGCGTTCAGCCCCTGGATCCGCACACGGATGCGGCCCATTTCATCGCAAAACACCTCCTCTCCCTGCGGCCCGACGACGACGGCCGTCATCGGATGCACGGGCGGCAGGTCGACATGGGGATCGTAGGCAGGCGTCAGCGGCACGCCGCGCCGAACGCACGAGAACGTGTTCTCGTAGCGCGTGTCGCTTTCATCGCCCGGCTTGCTGCTCACATCGGTCGGCACGGCGTTGAACAGCACGCGGCTTGCCGCGAACAGCGACTGCGCGCGCTCGTTCAGTTCCTTCGGCAGGTTGTTCCGCACGCGATGATGAAGCGACGTGACGACGAACTGCCGCTGCTCGGCCGGCAACGTATCGAGTTGCGGATGCTCGGCGAGCGCAAACCAGTGACCCACGGCCAGATCGCGCACATTGCTCACGCCGTCGACGGATTCGGCGCGCAGCTCGTGCGCAAGCATCCGGTCCTTGCCGATCCGGTCGAGGTCCGACGACGAATTTCCAGCGTGCGGGATATCGATGACGGCGTCGGCCAGCAAATGCCCGAGGTCATTGCCGCCGTCGCCCTGGTCGACGATCGTCGCCTGCTCGGTTTGGGACATCCGGCCGCTCTTGTAATCCCACGTCGGCCGGACGATCTTGCCCGGAATCAACCTGCGGCTCGTCGCCCACAGCGTGATCGAATCGCGCTCTTCGGTGGCTGCATCGCGGTGGTAACGGACGGTGCCGGCAACCGTCTCCGGCAGCTTCATCGAGTCGTCGGCAAAGACAAGCGTATGCACCGGCGTGTCGTTCGCATTGCCGTTCGCCCGCTCGCCCGCCTTGCCCGCCTTGACGAATACGGTCGCACCGTCCCGCCGCAGCAGCCGCCGGATGAAGTGCGCATCCGACTCGTTGACCTGCCGCGTGAGTTCGCGTGCCGGGTAACGCTCGCCTTGCAGGCCGGACAGATCGAATTCGAATGCGCCGGCGAGCGCGGAGCTGCGCTGGCGCCACTCCTGAAGCAGCACCGCAAGGATGTCGGGCAGGCTCTTGGTGCGAAACAGTCGCGAGTTCGTCCGCCGCTCCATCACGGACAGCACGTCGCGAATCGTCAACTGGTAGCAGGTCAGGGCCCCGTCCGACTGTCCGGTACGAACGTCGGTGACGATACCGTTGATGGTGTGGAGACGCCCGCGATCGGTCGTCATCTCGACGGAGACAGGTAGCCCGATGAAGCTGCGGATCGGGAGATCGGCACGTGCGGACACGCAGGTCAGATGCCCCTCGATGCCCGTCATCAATCCTTCCCGGACGTCGGCATACTGGAGGGCAAGCACCTGCTCGAGCGTCTTCTGGGCAGGCCCCCAGTTCATGCGAATCGGTCGTTTATTCTGATCGACAACCCCGGACGCAAATGCGCGTAGCAATTCGGCTGTATTCACAGCGTGACTCTCAGGATTTTGTTTTACTTCGTTATTCATCGGGCAACCACGCCCGCTGGTCCGTCCTGGGAGTGCCGCCCGTCTCGTTTTCGGCGAGCATATCAAATTGTCAGGGCGATGACGAACTTTTGAAGGATTTTAGAACCCCTTGAGCAAACCGTCTGACAGGGTTTTAAAATTTACAATCTTTCAAAGCAGTCGTAGTCGGTAACGAGCAGATATGCGGCCGGCATCTCGAACTGGCGGAGCAGCATATAGCCGGAAATGGCGAGACCGGAGCGCACGCCATCCACGAGCACATGCGTGCGTGACGGCCACGATTCGTACGGACCATCATGCGTTTCGAGCGTAAAGCGATCGACCGGCTTCATCGCCGCACCGGTGCCGGCGTGCCGCTTTCCCGATGCATCGCCGCATCAGTTCGCGGTCTTGCGATACAGCGCGACGTACCCCGCGAGCATCAGCAGAAGCGACCCGCTGACCCGGTTCAGCCACTTCTCCCCGGCCGCTTTCCATACGCGCACCGAATGCACGCCGAGCAGCGCGTAACCGGTCATCCCGATGACGTCGATAGCGACGATCGTCGCCGCAAGGATCGCGTATTGCGGCGCGATCGCGTGCGACCGGTCGACGAACTGCGGCAGCAGCGCGGACATGAACAGGTAGTACTTCGGGTTGCTCATCGCGACGAAAAAACTCTTCAGGAACGCGGTCCGGCGATCGGGCGTCGGGTGCTCGGGTTCCTGCGCCGCGGTGGAATGGCCGCTCGACATCAGCATCCGGATGCCGACATACGCGAGCCACGCCGCGCCGAGCAGCTTCAGCGTCACGAACGCCGTTTCCGACGCGTCGAGCAGCACGCCAAGGCCGAGCCCGACCAGCGCGACGAGCACGACGTCGGCGGTGACGGCGCCGAGCATGCCGACCATCGCGTGACGCAAGCCGTATCGCGAACCGTTGCTCATCGCAAGCAACACCGTCGGGCCGGGCGTCGCGACGCCGACGGACAGGATCAGGGCAAATGCGAGCAAGGCGGAGAGCGACATGGCGTGGCATTCCTTCAAAGGGAGCGGAGCGAACGGGTCGCATCGTCGGCATCGGCCACACGGGTTGCAATCGGCTCAGCCGATTTGTTACGACGAATGCGAACCGGCCAATGATCGCACGTCCGTTCCGATGCCTGCGCGGCGACTGTCGATGACGACGGATTTCTGATGGGCATGCAAGGGGGTGGCGAGCCGCCGCCAGAGTTTGCTATACTCTCGGACTTCCGGAGAGATGGATGAGTGGTTTAAGTCGCACGCCTGGAAAGCGTGTATAGGTTAATCGCCTATCGGGGGTTCGAATCCCCCTCTCTCCGCCAGAATGCAAGAAGCCCCTTGATTTCCCGACAAATCAAGGGGCTTTTCGTTTTGGGCGTTTGGGGCGCCGACACCCTCCCCATCCGCCCGCCTCCCGCATCACGGATGCCTGATGTAATCCACCAGCGCCCGCGTGTAATCATCCGGCCGCCGATCGCACAAACTCACCGCAATCGCCACCGCAAACCCCGCCGGCACGCCGAACACCCCCGAACTGATCGGCTCGATCCCGAACCACGTGCGCCCCGCGAACCCCGTCAACTGCGTGAAGTACGGATAGGTCGACACGATGTAGTACACGCACACCGCGAGCCCCGTCACCATCCCGGCGATCGCGCCGCGCGTCGTCGTGCGCTTCCAGAACACGCCGAGCACGAGCACCGGAAAGAAGCTCGATGCCGCCAGCGAGAACGCCGCGCCGACGAGAAACAAGATCTTCCCTGTATTGAGCGACGCGACATACGACGCGAACAGCGCGACGCCGAGCAGCAGCACCTTCGAGATCGTCACGCGCCGCTGGCTCGATGCGTCGGGTGCCACCATGCAGTAATAGACATCGTGCGACAGCGCGTTCGCGATCGTCAGCAGCAGCCCGTCCGCGGTCGACAGCGCGGCGGCAAGCGCGCCGGCCGCGATCAGCCCCGACACGACATACGGCAGCCCCGCGATCTCCGGCGCGGCCAGCACGACCATGTCCGGCTGCATCTGGATTTCCGACCAGTGCACGATGCCGTCGCGAATCACCTCGACGACGCTGATCAGGTCGGGTTCGAAGTGATGCCATTGCGTGACCCACGCCGGCAATTCGGCGAACGGCCGCCCGACAAGGTTCGCAAGGATCTCGTACTTGATCAGCACCGCGAGCACCGGCACGCTCAGGTAGAACAGCGCGATGAAGAACAGCGTCCAGCCGACCGAGCGGCGCGCCGACGCGACCGACGTGGTCGTGTTGTAGCGCGTCAGGATATGCGGCAGGCTCGCTGTGCCGAGCGACAGGCACATCAGCAGCGCGAGGAAATTCCGCTCGCGCGGCTTGCGTTCGTCGTCGCTCGCGGCGGGAAACGGCTCGTGCATCGGCACGGGCGGCTCTGCACGGGCCAGCAGATCGTCGCGCGCCTGCGTCCACGCGACGCGCGCCGCCGCCGGATCGCGCGGGAAGTCGGCCAGCTCGCGCTCGCGCTGGCTGATCTCGCGCAGCGGCCCGTTGTGGCGCCGCAAGTCGGCGAGCTGGTCGACGAGATGCCTGCGCGCGTCCGCATAGGACGTCGGCAACCGGTCGAGCCGCGTCTGGATGTCCGCGGCTTGCCGCCGATACGCGTCGCGCACCTGCTGCTCGTCGGCCGCATCCCGCACCTGCGCCTCGCGCGCCGCGACGCGCTCCATCAGCTTGCCGTAATTGAACTGCGGCACGGGGCCGAGCCCGTTCTTCATCGCGATCAGCGACACCGGAATCAGGATCGCGCTGATCAGGATGATGTACTGCGCGACCTGCGTCCACGTGACCGCGCGCATCCCGCCGAGAAACGAGCACACGAGAATGCCCGCGAGCCCGCAGAAGATCCCGATCGCGAAATCGACGCCGATGAAGCGCGTCGCGATCAACCCGATCCCCTGGATCTGCGCGACCAGGTACACGAACGAACACAGGATCGCCGCGCCGGCCGCCAGCGCGCGCACGGCCGTGCTCGAGAAGCGCGTGCCGAGAAAGTCGGGAATCGTATAGCGCGCGAGCTTGCGCACATAAGGCGCGAGCAGGAAGGCGACGAGGCAGAACCCGCCCGTCCAGCCCATCACGTACGCCAGCGCGTCGTAGCCGGTTGAGTACAGCGACCCGGCCAGGCCGATGAACGACGCGGCCGACAGCCAGTCGGCCGCCGTCGCCATCCCGTTGAACGCGGACGGCACGCGCCGCCCGGCCACGTAGTACTCGACGAGATCGGACGTGCGCGACAGCAGCCCGATCACCGCATACACGGCGATCGGCACGAACAGGAACACGTAGCCGATCCAGACACCGGAGCCGGTCGCGCGCTCGATCCGCCACATCAGCAGCACGAACCCGAGAAAACCCAGCGTGTAGAGCGCGTATGCGCGTATCAGTCGATGCGTCAGCATGAATCAGCGCCCGCCGTGCGCATTGCCGGTGCGCGCCGCATGGTCGTCGTACGCGCGGCGCAGCGTGCGGTCCGCGCGTTGCATCAGCCCGATGTAGACGACGATCAGCACGAGATACACGAGAATCGCGCCCTGCGCGCCGACATAGAACGGCAGGCTGAAGCCGGCAAACCGGACCCCGGCGAGCGCGGGCCCGAAGAACGGCACGATGAACGACACCGAGAAACCGATCGCCATCAGCACCGCGATCAACGCGACATTGAAGCGCCAGTAGCGCGCGTGGGCACGCGCAAGCGGCTCGGGAACGGGCGGCGGCGCGACAGGCGCCGGACGGGTCGGAACGGTCATGCCGTTATTTAGCAAAAAGCCCCTGCGCGGACAATCGGGATTGCCGCGCAGGGGCTCATGCGCGCGTGGCGCACGACAAGTGAGATCAGCGCACTTCGGCGAGCTGATCGAGGATGGCCGGATTCTCGAGCGTGGACGTGTCCTGCGTGATCGCCTCGCCCTTCGCAAGCGAGCGCAGCAGGCGCCGCATGATCTTGCCCGAGCGCGTCTTCGGCAGGTTGTCGCCGAAGCGGATGTCCTTCGGCTTCGCGATCGGCCCGATCTGCTTGCCGACCCAGTCGCGCAGCGTCTTCGCGAGCGCCGCCGCTTCCTCGCCCTCCGGACGCGAACGCTTCAGCACCACGAATGC
>NZ_FPJP01000036.1:0-39608 GCF_900119325.1 Burkholderia sp. NFPP32
TCGCGCCGGTGCCTGGAGCGCGCGGGCTGGACGCCGGGCGACCTGGACCTGATGGAGATCAACGAGGCGTTCGCGGCGCAGGCGCTGGCGGTGCACAAGCAGATGGGCTGGGACACGTCGAAGGTGAACGTGAACGGCGGGGCGATCGCGATCGGCCACCCGATCGGCGCGTCGGGCTGCCGGATCCTGGTGACGCTGCTGCACGAGATGGCCAAGCGCGATGCGAAGCGCGGGCTGGCGTCGCTGTGCATCGGCGGCGGGATGGGCGTCGCGCTCGCGGTCGAGCGCGTCTGAGCAGAGGCTGAAGACGACCCGCTGGCGGCGCCGGCCGGCGCCGCGTGCGGGCGAAGCGGTTGTCGCGCACGACAAGCAGCCAACAACAAGCGCGATGTTCCGATGCGTGCCGCGCCCGCGACGCGGGCGGCTGCGCATCGAAGCGGTGGGGCGGCAGCATGTGCGATGCCGTCGCCCCGCATTCATCGATTACTTTTTTGTCGGTAATTTATAGGATGACTAAGCGAATTGCAGTTGTGACAGGTGGAATGGGCGGTCTCGGCGAAGCGGTCAGCATCAGGTTGAACGACGCGGGCCACCGGGTAGTCGTCACGTATTCGCCGAACAACACCGGCGCCGACCGCTGGCTGACCGAGATGCACGCGGCCGGTCGCGAGTTCCATGCGTACCCGGTGGACGTGGCCGATTACGATTCGTGCCAGCAATGCATCGAGGCGATCGTGCGGGACGTCGGCCCGGTCGACATTCTCGTGAACAACGCGGGCATCACGCGCGACATGACGCTGCGCAAGCTCGACAAGGTGAACTGGGATGCCGTGATCCGCACGAACCTCGATTCCGTGTTCAACATGACGAAGCCCGTCTGCGAAGGCATGGTCGAGCGCGGCTGGGGTCGCATCGTCAACATCTCGTCGGTGAACGGCTCGAAGGGTTCGGTCGGCCAGACCAACTATGCGGCCGCGAAGGCCGGCATGCACGGGTTCACCAAATCGCTGGCGCTCGAGGTCGCGCGCAAGGGCGTGACGGTGAACACGGTGTCGCCGGGCTACCTCGCGACGAAGATGGTCACGGCGATCCCGCAGGACATTCTCGACACGAAGATCCTCCCGCAGATTCCGGCGGGCCGGCTCGGCAAGCCCGAGGAAGTCGCGGCGCTGGTCGCTTACCTGTGCTCGGAGGAGGCCGGCTTCGTGACGGGCTCCAACATCGCGATCAACGGCGGCCAGCACATGCACTGACGCGCGGCGGCCCGGACCGCGTTCGCGCGCGTTTCGGGCCGCGTTCCGCTATATCCAGTGCCGGATCGGCGGCAGGCGTGCCGCTTCGGCCTCGCATTCCGGAGAAGGCATGGGTGACACCTGGATGGGACTCGCGATCGGCGGCTCGGCACTGGCCGTCGCGCTGACGATGGCGGTCTTGCTCTACTGGCTCGAGCGGCGCCGCGCGCGGCTGCTGCGGAACTTCGATCATCGCGATTGCTGGTTCGTCGCGTACGGCAAGTGCTTCGCGCGCAGGCCGGCGAGGCCGGCACGCCGCATGCGCGGCGCGCGATGACGGCCACGACGCCGTGGTAACGCGGCGTCGCGACCGACGAACGGTCACGCATCGCGCGCATGCAGTCGGCGATGCGCGCGATGCGCGTGCTCAATCGCTCTTTTCGCTCTTTCCACCCGACGTGCCCGAGTCGTTCTTGTGAAAGATCCGCTTCGTCGTGCGCTTGGTGGCATCCCAGCCTTCGCGCGACGCGTGTGCGACTCCGTGCCCGACCGCCTTCGCGGCGCTCGCGGTTGCGTGGCCGAAGCTGCGTGCAGCTTCGCCCGTCTTGTGCGCGGCTTCCTTCGAATCGCGCTTGATGTCCTGTTTCACTTCCGACATGTCCGCATGCGCGATCGGGCTGATCAGCGCCAGAACGAGCGCGGTGCCAATGAACTGACGAACTTTCACGACCTGGTTTCCTTGTATAAGTCTCTTCATCGAGGATTCGAATTGCCTGCGGGCGGCGGCGCAAACGTGCCGGCCGCCGATGCGTCGAGCATCACCGCGGCGCGGCCGGTCAGCAGCATGCGATCGCCGCAGCGCAGCGCGAAGCCGTACAGCACCGAGCGGCCGTCGCCGCTCATGCGTTCCGCGTCGACGGTGAGCGGCAGGTCGAACGTGTCGAGCCGGTCGACGAACGCGTCGACATTGCGCACGCTCGCCAGATAGCCGGCGCGCGGACGTTGTTCTTGCATACCGAGCAGCGCGCCGTGCACGGCCATCGCCTGCGCCGCGTATTCGATGCCGCAGACCGACGCGAGCCGGCCGTGCGAGCGCAGCGGGTTGTGCGGATCGCGGTGGCTCGTCGCCGTGCAACGGATGCGTTCGGCATCCCACGCATCGACCGTATCGAGCACGCACATCGTGCCGCCGTGCGGAATATGCGCGGCGATCCACGCGTGGTCGAGCGGCGGCGTCAACGCGATCGTTGCGGCCATCACGCGCGCTCCGCGAAGGCAGCCGGCATCGCGACGTCGACCTGCACGCGCGTATCGGCCAGGTAGTCGAGCACGACGCGTGTCGAACGCCGTGCAGCCAGCGCATCGAGCAGCGGCAGCACGCGCGCGGCCGGATTGCCGGTGCGCAGTGCGTCGAGCTCGGCATTCGCGAGCGTCGTGGCAGGCGCGTCGGTGAGCTTCACGTCGATGCGGGCGAGCGTGCGCTCGCTCGCTTCCGGCGCGAACACGAGCGCGACGCCGAATGCGTCGTCGATCGGCCGCACCGTGCGCAGCGGTTCCGGATAGTCGGTGTCGTACGCGATCAGCAGGGTCGGCAAGCGATCGACCGCGACCTGGCACAGGCTCTCGAGCAGGCCCGCGGCAAAGCTGCCGTCGTGCGCGCATAGCACGTTCGACGTCGCCATCGCGTGGGTCGCGATGCTCCAGTAGCCGGCCGGCGCGTTGTGCACGGAGTTGTGGAAACGCGTCGGTGACAGCTGGCGATCGTCGCCGGCGAGGGTTTCGCAGATCGCGTGGCAGTTCTGGCCGTCGCCGCCGGACGCGCTGAACACGGTCGCGAGCGTGGCCGCATCGCGTCCGCTCGCGGCGACCGCTTCGTGGCCGACCGCGAGCGCGACGCGCACGACGGGGCCCGTGCGGCGCCGCTCGGCCGACGGCAGGCCGGCCGGCGGCGGCAGCACGGTGCGTGCGCTTGCATAGGCCGTGCGGCCCGCGAACACGTCGGCCGCGTGCGGCCAGTCGTTCAAGCCCGGCCCGACGAGGCCGATGCTTTCGATGAAGGCGGTGAGCGTCATGTCGGGCCTCAACGGCGTACGTGGCCGGCGCGGCCGAGGATCAGGCTGCAATTCGTGCCGCCGAAGCCGAACGAATTGGAGAGCACGGTGCGCACGCGCATCTCGCGGCTCGCGAGCACGTAGTCGGCGGCGAGCACCGGGTCGGGTTGCGTCGTGTTGACGCCGGCCGGCACGAACTGCTCGCGCAGCGCGAGCGCGGCGACGACCGCTTCGAGCGCGCCGGCCGCGCCGAGCGTGTGGCCGGTCGCGCCCTTCGTCGAGCTGCACGGCGTGCGCGCGAGCAGCGCGCCGACCGCGCGGCTTTCGGCCGCATCGTTGCTCGGCGTCGCGGTGCCGTGCAGGTTCACGTAATCGATGTCGTTCGCGTCGAGGCCGGCGGACGCGAGTGCCTGCTCTATCGCGACGCGCGCGCCGAGCCCGTCCGGATGTGGCGACGACATGTGGTGCGCGTCGCTCGATTCGCCGATGCCGAGCAGCAGGATCGCATTGCCGTCGAGCGCGGCGGGCGGTTCGGGCACGCGTTCGACGAGCGCGAATGCCGCGGCCTCGCCGATCGAGATGCCGTCGCGCGCAACGTCGAACGGCCGGCACGGCCGGCGCGACAGCAGTTCGAGCGAGTTGAAGCCGTACAGCGTCGTCAGGCACAGCGAATCGACGCCGCCGACGACGGCCGCGTCGATCAACCCGGCCTCGATCATGCGGCGCGCGGAGCCGAACACCTTCGCGCCGGACGAGCACGCGGACGAGATCGCCATCGCCGGCCCGCGCAGCGCGAAATACGCTCGCACGAACGCGGCCGGCGAATACGGGTTGTGCGTGTGCGCATAACGAAAATCGGCTGGCAGCGCGCCGTTCGCCGGATCTCGATGCTGGTACGCGCGTTCGGTCTCGAGGATGCCGGCCGTGCTCGTGCCGATGAACACGCCGACGCGCGCCGCGCCGTGGCGAGCGACGGCTGCCGCGACGCGTGCGTCGAAGCCGTCCTGTGTCAGGGCGAGTTGCGCGAGGCGGTTGTTGCGGCACTCGAAGTCGGCGAGGTCCGCGCGCACGGGTTGCTCGTCGACACCGTCCACCGCGCCGATCCACGTGTCGAGATCCGCACGCTCGAAGTCGCATGGTGCGAGCCCGCCGCGGGCGTCGCGCAGTGCATCGAGGGTCGCATCGAGGCCGCGGCCGATGCAGCTGGTGGCGGTGAAGTGCGAGAGCAGGAGAGGTTTCACGAGGGTCGCATCCGGTGGCCGGAACGGGCGCCGCAGCAAGGCTGGGAGGCGCGCCGTCCGCGGTCAGATTTTATCAAACGGGGGTGCCGGAACGCCCGGCTGGCCGGGCGGTTCGGGCGCGAGCGCCGCGCGCAGCGTGGTCCAGTGCAGTTGCGCATCGGCGGCTGCGTGCAGCACCGCTTGCAGTACGTCGAGCACGACCGGTTCGCCGCGCGCGTCGCGTGCCGCGTGACCGTCGTGCACGAGCAGGATGTCGCGCGGTGCGAGGCCGTTCAGCAGGCGGCGCGTGACGGTCGCGGCGTCGTGCGCGCGCGTGTCGAAGCCGCGCCGCGTCCAGCTCGCAAGCTGCAGGCCGAGTTCGCACAGCACCGGTTCGAGAAACGGGTTGCGCAGGCCGGCCGGCGCGCGGAAGAACAGCGGGCGCGTGCCGGCGATCTCGGTCAGTGTCTGCTGCGCTGCCGCGATCTCGCGCCGCAGCGCGGCGGGCCCCGACAGCGAGAACGTGTGCCGGTGCCGCTGGCTGTGGTTCTCGACCGCGTGACCGCGCGCGACGATCGCTTCGATCCACTGCGGATGACGGCGCGCCAGATCGCCGATGCAGAAGAACGTTGCGCGCGCGTCGTAACGGTCGAGCAGGTCGAGCACGCGCGGCGTGACGTCCGGGTCCGGGCCGTCGTCGATCGTCAGCGCGATCCGGCGGCCGGCGCCGGTCGGCAGGCGCGTCCAGTTCGGGCCGAGCAGCGTGCTGCGCGGCCACAGGCCGGCTGCCGTCAGCGCGAGATGCGACGCGACCACGCCGCCGACGGCCCACGGCCACGCGGCCGGCTGCACGGCGACAGCGGCGGCCGCGCCCGCGTGCAGCGCGGCCGTGCCCGTGATCAGCGGCGTCGGCTTCCAGCGGCGCGCGCCGGATTGGCCGTCCTGTCGGGGCGGAACGGACGACGGTGTGTTCATGCCTGGCTCCGTTGACGACGATCGCCGGCCGCCGTGGCGCGCGGCGCGAGTATCGCCGCGAACGCGAGCGCGAGCATCGCGCCGGGGCCGACGGTCAGCCCGAAGGTTTCGAGCAGCGGCACGCGCGACAGCGCCAGCAGCCCGAAGCCGGCGACCGTCGCGAGGTTCGCGACCAGCAGCGACACGAGCGTGTACGGCGTGACGGGCTGCGCGTCGTCGCGCTTGCAGAAGAACAGCGCGTAGTTCGAGCCGACCGCGACGATCAGCAGCATGCCGACGAGGTGCAGGATCGTCAGTTGCACGCCGGCGAGCGCGAAGCCGGCCGTCACGACCAGCACGGCCGCGACGAGCGGCGCGAGCGCGCGCACGGCACGGCGCGGCGAGCGCAGCGCGATCAGCAGCAGCACGGCGATCGCCGCGAAACCCGCGAGCGACAGCCGGATGTCCTCGCGCACGTAGCTCACGTACAGGCGATCGGCTTCGGCTTTCATGTCGACGAACAGCGCATCGGGCACGTCCGCCTGCGCGACGGCCGTGCGTATCGGCGTTGCGTCGAACCCTTGCGCCGATTGCGCCGCGCGCAGCGGCAGCATCGCGCTCCAGCGGCCGTCGCGTTCGGTCAGCAGCGCATCGACCGCGAGCGCCATCGACGTGCCGCGCAAGTCCGCGCGCGTCAGCAGCGGTGCGTGGCGGGCGGCTTCGACATCGGCGATGAACGGCGCGAACAGGTCGGGCTTCACCGCGATCGGCTGGTTCGCGACGGCGCCGCGCATTCGCGCGGCGAGCACGTCCGCATCGGGCAGGCTCGCCTGGCGCGCGCGCTGCGCGGCGTCGCTCGGCAGGTAGCGCGCGGGGCTTTCGAAACCCGCGAGCGCGCGCTGGTCGACGAGCGGCTGCAGTTGCGCGGCGACCTTTTCGGCGCCTTCGAGCGCGGCCTGCTCGGTCGGCGCGGAAATCACGACGAGGTAGCGTACGTCGGGCGCGCCGACATCGGCGCGCAGCCGCGCGTCGAGCGCCTGCGCGCGCGCCGGCACGGGGCTGAGCGAGGCGAGCTCGCGGCTCCACAGGCCGTCGCGATGCAGCACGAGCGTCGCGCACGCGGCGACCACCAGTGCGGCGAGCGGCCAGCGCAGCCGCGGCGCGGCGTCGGCCGCGCGCGCGAGCACGGCGCCGACGCGCGACACGTCGCGGATCGCGACATGCCCGCCGTGCAGGTGCGGCAGAACGAAGCGCGTGACGAGCGCGGCGGCCGTGAGCCCGGCGATCGAATACAGCCCGAGCTGCACGAGGCCCGGGAATCCGGAGAACAGCATCGACGCGAAACCGCACACGGACGTCAGCACGCCGAGCCGGATCGTCGGCCAGTACGCAGCGAGCCATGCGCGCGTCGCATCGGCCGGGCGCGCGCCGCCGCGCGTGCCGGCCTGCGCCGATTGCACGAACAGGTAGATCGAATAGTCGACGGCTTCGCCGATCAGCGTCGTGCCGAAGCCGAGCGTCAGCCCGTGGACCGTGCCGAACGCGACGCTGACCGCCGCGATCCCGGCCGCGACGCCCGTCAGCACCGGCAGCAACCCGAGCGCGAGCGTGCGCGGCGAGCGGTACAGCGTCAGCAGCAGCGCGACGATCAACACGACGCTCGCCGTCGACAGCCGCTCGACGTCGTGCCGGATCGTGTCGCGCATGTCGACCGAGAACACGCCGGGGCCCGTCATCGCGAGCGTGGTCGCGGCCGCGTTCGGCACGGCCTGCGTCGCGGCGGCGAATGCGCGGCGCACCGTGTCGATCGCGCGCGCCTGCGCGTCGGTATCGGAGCCGGCCGCGGCGGTCTGCACGACGAGCACCGCGCGCGTACCGTCGCGCGACGCCCACACGCCGTCGCGGTTCGCCGGCTGCGCCGCACTGTCGAGCTGGTCGACGAGCGCGGCGACTTCGCCGGTCGGGTCGCGCGGCAGCATCGCCTTGGCGACGAGGCCGGCCGACGAGCTCAGCAGGTCGAGGCTGTCACCGAGCGCCTGATGCAGGCCGTCGGCGCTGAAGCGCTGCGGCGTGACCGCCGGGCTCAGCAGGTAGCGGTGATCGAAGATGAACTGCCGGTCGCGCGCGTCGTTCGCGGCTTCGCCGTTGTGAACCGCCGCGAACTGCGGATCGGTGCGCAGCGTGCCGGCGATGCGCCGCGACAGCGCGGCGCGCGTACTTGCATCGCCGCCGTCGATCGCGACGAGGATCAGCCGCGACACGATGCCGTCGCGCAACTGGTCGACGAGCACACGCTGCCCGGCGCTCGGCGAGTTTGGCAGGAACGCTGACAGATCGGCCGTGAAGTGCGCGCGGCCGATCGCGACGCCGCACGCGACGAGCGCGAGCAGCCACACGAGCACCGCGCGCTGCCGCAACGCGTGCAGGCGGCGCGTGACGGGCGAGGGACGGATGCGCTGCTCGTCCATCAGTTCGGATTCGCCGGAACGGGTTGCAGGCGCATCACGGAATGATCGCCGTCGGCCTGCCGGATCGCGACGCCGCGCAACACGTCGCGCGTGCCGTCGAGCGTGATCGTGCTGACCACCTTCAGCATCCGCGAGTCGAGCGGCGTGAGCGTCAGCGTCCAGTCGTCGCCGCGCCCGGCGAGCGCGACCTTGTACACCTGTTCGAGCGCGAAGCGGTTGCCGGCGAGCGTCGCGCGGATGCTGTCGATGAACGCGCCGAGTTCCGGATAGCGCGCGAGCGCGAGCGTGTACTTGCGGTTGTTGCGCTCGACGGTGAGCATGTCGCCGTCGACGACGAGGTGTTCTGGCTTCGGGCTCAGCGTGTGCTTTTCCAGATGATCGGGCGCGACGAACACGAGTTCGCCGGACGATTCGACCGGCTGCGCGGCGATCGACAGGTACTTCGTTTCGGTGAACGTCGCACGCCCCGACTTGTGCTGCGCGAGCGTCGACATCAGCCGGTCGAGGTTCCAGGCCGAACCCGTGTCGGCCGCGTGCGCGGGCGCGGCCAGCGCGATCGCGGCGGCGGTTGCGGCGAGCAAGCGGACGCCGCGGTGCAGCGCGAGCGGGAACGGGAGCAGGAAGCGGCGAACGGCGGTCATGCGTCGGAATCCCTCGTGGCGGGCAGGTCGGCAGCGGCGCGCGCAGCGGCGCGGCGCGCGGCCGCAGCGTCGCCGACTTGCCAGAAATCGAAATAGTTGAACCAGTTGTACGGCGCTGCTCGGCAGTACTTGTCGAGCAGCGCGACGTAGCGCACGAGTGCCGCGTCGACGGCCGCCGCGCGTGCGTCGCGCCGCACGTCGGAGAAATCGGCGAGCGTCTCGAAGTGCACGTCGTAGCGATTGCCGTCGCGATAGAGGCCCGTCATGAAGATCACCGGGCGTCGCAGCATCGCGGCCATGTAGAGCGGGCCGAGCGGGAATGCGGCCGGCGTGCCGAGCAGCGGCAGCCGCCGCAGCGACGCGGCCGCGTCGTCGCGCAGCGTGCGGTCGGCGAGCATGCCGATCATGCAGTTCGCGTCGAGGCGCTCGCGTACTTTCAGCATCGAGTCGACCTGCCCGAGCGGAATCACTTCCGGCGTCGCGGCCGGATTCACCGCGGCGAGCGTCGCGTTGATCTTGCGCGCATTGTTTTCGTACATCGTGACGACGACGCGCAGGTCCGGGTGCGTGCGGCCGATCGCGCGCACGACCTCGAAGCTGCCGAGGTGCGCGCCCATCAGGAACGCGCCGCGTCCGCCCGCGAGCGCATCGTCGACGAGCGTTTCGCCGTGCAGCCGGATGTCGAACAGGTCGAAGCGCCCGTTCATCAGATAGATGCGGTCGTGGATCGTCGCCGCGAACGTGAACACGTGCCGGTACACGTCGCGCCAGCGTGCGGGGCGGCCGAGCACGCGACGCAGGTAGTCGCGCGACGCGGCGCACGCGACCGGCGAGAACAGCACGAAATACGTCGCGATCAGATGCAGCACGATGCGCGCACGCTGCCGGCCGAAGCGCAGCGAGATCCACGTCATCGCGCGCAGCAATCCCGCGTTGCTGCGCTCCTGGCGTTCGGCCCACGCGGTGCGCTTCATGGCTGGGCACCGTCCTGCACGGCCGGCGGCGCGGACAGCACGCCGGTCGCGACATCACGCGACCCGGCCCGCAGCGTGAAGCGGATCGCGCCGCTGGCCGAGGCGTCGAACGCGAGATCGAGCGGTTCGCCGGGCGCGACCGGGCTCAGGAATTTCGCGGAACCGAGCCGCCATGCGTGCAGCGGACGGTTCAGCGCCGCGCCGATCGCGTGGATCGCATGATCGAGCAGCACGACGCCCGGCACGACCGGATGACCGGGGAAGTGGCCGGGCAGCGCCGGATGGTCGGCGGGAATCGTGAACGCGAGCGCGGGCGTGCCGGCCGCGTCGCGCGAGGGAAGCGGTGCGGCCGCGGCGCGTGCGTGTCGTGCGACGAGCGCGGCCAGCGCGTCGCGCGGCAGTTTGCCCGTTTCGTTGCGCGGCAGTGCGTCGACGAACACGAGCGGGCGCGGCATGAACGCGGGATCGATCCGCTCGCGCAGCGCGCGCTGCAGATCGGTGGCCGCGAGCGTCGGCGCGACGACGAGCGCGACGAGGCGCGTGACCGGTTCGAAGTTCGTATCATCGTGCGCGGCCGCGGTTTCGTCGGGCATGAAGAACACGCCGTCGACCACCTCCGGAATCGCGTTGAGCTGGTGGTTCAGGTACGCGAGCGACGTGCGCTTGCCGGCGATGTTGACGAGATCGGCCTTGCGGCCGTGCAGCAGGAAGCGGCCGTCGCCGAGCAGTTCGAGCGCGTCGCCCATCGGCACGGGTGCCTCGACGTGTCCGCCCGACACCCAGACGGTCGGCCCGCCGTCGCTTGCGGGTTCGTCGCGCGCGTCGAGGCGGATGCCCGGGAACAGCTGCCACGCTGCGCCCTGCGACGTGCGGCGGGTCGCGATCTGGCCGGTCTCGGTGCTGCCGTAGATCTCGACGAGCGGTGCGTCGAGCGCGGCCTCGGCTTCGCACGCGAGCTTCTCCGACAGCGGCGCGGTGGCCGACAGCACGAGCGCCGCGCGCGGCAGCGCATGGCCGGTCGACAGCAGCGCGCGCAGGTGGATCGGCGACGTGACGAGCACGCGCGGCTGCGGGATCGCGTCGAGTTCGTCGCGAATGTCGACCGGGTAGAACGGCTGGCGGTTGCTGAACGCGAGGCCGCCGATCAGCGCGAGCAGCACCGTCGATTCGAAGCCGTACATGTGCTGTGCGGGCACCGTGCCGATCAGCGTGGCCGCGCGGCCGTCGAGCAGCCCGAGGCGGTCGGCCGCCGCGCGCACGCAGCCGACCAGGAAGCCCCAGGTCTTGCGGTGCGGCACCGGCGCGCCGGTCGAACCGGACGTGAACACGTACGCCATGATCCGCGCCGCATCGATCTGCGGCACGACGAACGGCGCATCGTCGGCGAGGTCGCCGGGGGCGGTATCGGGATACGCGAAGCGCGGCAGGTCGATCGCGCAGTCGGGCGCGTCGTGCAGACAGAACGCATCCGGCGCGAACGACGCGAGCTGGCGGACCATTTCCGGCGTGTGCGTCGACGGCAGCAGGCTGACCCTGCCGGCGACGAGCGCCGCGCACAGGCTGACCGCGAAGCGGTAGCGGTCGCGGCACACGTTGAACACGTGGCCGCCGGCGGGCAGCGCGGCGGCCACGCGCGCGACATCGGCGACGAACGCGCGCACGGTGACGGGCGCGCCGTCGCGCCATGCGATCGTCTGGTCCGGCGACGAATGGAATACCAGCGGGTGAGTCGGCATAAATCGGTAAAAACGGGAGCGAAGGCCGGCGCGGCCGCGTTGCGGCGCCGCGCCGGCCGTGAATTCATCGTGACGCCTGCGACGCGTGGGTTGTCGCGCGATACGCGCGCACCGCGTCGACCATTCGTGGCCGCGGCTCGTGCGGCAGCGCGAAGCGCCGGCAGGCATGCTCGGCGGCGAACATCACGGCGACGAGCGGCAGCGACAGGTAGTTCGCGAACGTCGACCACGTGACGATCGGCGCGGTCGCGAACAGCAGCGTCGACACGGCGGCGATCGCGACGAAGAACAGCGTCCATGCGAGCGTGATCTGCCGCGTATAGCGCGCGACGGCCGGCGTGACCGCGCCGTGGATCATCGTCGCGAAGCGCGTGCACAGCGGCACCTCGCCTGCCGCGAGCGTGCGGCCGAACAGCAGCGCCATCGCGACGTTGAAGCTCGCGTGTTCCAGATACAGGCCCCATTCGAAGTGCTGCGCGAGCGGCGCGCGCGCGGCCCACAGTGCAGCGGCGGCCAGCAGCCAAGCCGGCACGAACCATGCACGTCGCGGCGAGCGCAGCGCTGCACCGAGCGCGAGCAGCAGCGGCGGCACGAGCGCCATCGCGAGGCCGAAGCCGTGTGCGCCGGGCGTCGCGGCCGCGTAGTGCGCGCCGGCCTGGTAGGCGGCGACGGTGCCGACCACGGCGACGCCGCGCGCGATGGACAGCAACCTGCTCATCGGCGGCCTCCGTGCGGGCGCGGGCGCGCGTCGCCGGCGGCCGCCAGGCGGCAGCAGACGGACGGGCGAACCGGAACGGAGCGGAAGGACGGACGCGGCATGACTGGAGACATCGGGCGGATCGTGGCCGGACGTGGTGGTCGGGCCGTCAAACATCATATGAATGGGCGGCCGGGACGCGGGTCCGGGCCGGTAGTCGAGTGCGCTCATTTTAGGGCCGCGGCACGGCGTGTCCGGGGCGGGCGTGTGCGGGTTTTGTAACCGATTGTATGGCACCGGACGAACGGTTTCGCGGGGTCGGTCCATTTCCATCCAAAGCGGCTCAAGCGTCTCGTGCATTCGTGTCACGAAACGGGCCGCGGCGCCGGCCCGCCAGTCTGTAACCAATCTCGGTATACGGGCCGATACCCATCGTCTAGAATCCGCGTAACTTTTACAAACGATCCCCAAATAACGCAGGCGGGGACGCCGGCAGACGCCGGAGGGACGGAGATTTGCACGCGCCGGGCGTGCACGACGGTTGCCGTTTCCGGGCGCCTCCCGCTGCCATTGGCCGCCTGCTCGCACGCATGATGAACGCACTGGAACAAGAGCTCGCCACGCTGATCATCGGCGAACTGAATCTCGAAGACGTCCCGCTCGAAACAGTGACGGCCGAGACCCCGCTGTACGGCGAAGGTTTCGGGCTCGACTCCATCGACATCCTGGAAATCGCGCTGCTGATCTCGAAGAAATACGGCTTCGAACTGCGCTCGGACAATCCGGATAACCAGACGATCTTTGCGACGCTCGGCGCGCTGGCCGCGTACGTGGCCGCGCATCGTACGAAGTGACGGCGCCGCGCACGGGCGCGGCGCGCAGGTGACGACGGCATGCGGCGGCGATCGGCAGACGATGCGCCGCCGCGTCGATCGAGGTGAAACGCGATGAACGGAGCAATTCGATGCGCTCGCTCGTGACGGGCGGCAGCGGCGCACTCGGGCAGGCAATCTGCATGGCGCTCGCGCAGGCCGGCCATGAAGTGTGGGTCCATGCGAACCGCCATCTCGCGCAGGCAGAGGCGGTCGCGCAGCAGATCGTCGCGGCCGGCGGCACCGCGCGCGCGATCGCGTTCGACGTGACCGACGCCGACGCGACGCTCGCCGCGCTGGCGCCGCTCGCCGACGAAGCGCCGGTGCAGATTCTCGTCAACAACGCCGGCATTCACGACGACGCGCCGATGGCCGGCATGTCGCGCCGGCAGTGGCACAACGTCATCGACGTGACGCTCAATGGCTTTTTCAACGTCACGCAGCCGCTGCTGCTGCCGATGATCCGCACGCGACGCGGGCGGATCGTCAACATCGCATCGGTGGCTGGCGTGACCGGCAATCGCGGGCAGGTCAATTACGCGGCCGCGAAGGCGGGGCTGATCGGTGCGACGAAATCGCTGTCGCTGGAGCTCGCGTCGCGCGGCATTACCGTGAACGCGGTCGCGCCCGGCATCATCGAATCGCGGATGGCCGAACAGGCGTTTCCCGCCGAACGGATCAAGCAGCTCGTGCCCGCGCAGCGCGCGGGCCGGCCCGACGAAGTCGCGGCGATGGTCGCGTATCTGGTGTCCGACGCCGCGGCCTATGTGACGGGGCAGGTGATGTCCGTCAACGGCGGGCTCGCATGACGAAACGCGCGGCGTCGGCCTGACGTCGCGCAACGCGATGCCGACCACGATGTCGCACGGCCCGCATCGCATAGTGAGGAAATCGAAGTGTCCGTGCATCCAGTCGACGCCGAACGGCGCCCGTGTTCCCTGTCGTCAGCCTCCGCGCCGGTCGCGCGCGGGCAGGCGGCCGGCGGGCCGGACGCATCGCGATCGGGCGCGCCGCTCGCGCACGGCCGCGACCGCGCACTGCAGCTCGTTCGGATGAGTCATGTGCGGCTCGCTGCGTTGCTGCACGATGCGCGCATGCGTGGCGATGGGATCGACCGGGCGTTTCCGGGCGCGTTGGGCGCGGTGTGCATCGGCGCGGCCGGATTGCAGGACGAATTGAACGCAGAATCGCAGGCCGAATCGCACGCCGATGCGGCGGCACGAATGCTGACCGATGCAGCCCCCGACCTGCCGGTCGCACCGGTGCAGATGGCGCTGCTCGGCGCCGGCGTCGCACCGGGCGGTGCCGTCTGCGAAATCTGGCAATGCAATGCGCGCGACCTGCGCAGCGAACGGCGCGGTGCGCTGCACTATCGCTACAGCGAAGCGGCGGGGCTCGTGTTCGGCAGCATCGTCGTGCACGAAACGCACGACACGCACGACACGCACGAAACGCACGAAACGCACGAAACGCACGACACGCACGACACGCACGACACGCACGACACGCACGACACGCACGACACGCAGCGCGACGGCGGCACGCCGCTCGAACGCGCGACGCACGATGCTTACCGCACGCTGTTCGACGTGCTCGATACGCTCGGCATGCCGCATCCGCTGCGCATCTGGAATACCGTGCCGGCGATCAATGCCGTGCAGTTCGGGATCGAACGCTATCGTCAGTTCAATATCGGCCGTCAGCACGCCTTCGACGCGTGCCGCCGCGCATTGACGGGCGGCGTGCCGGCCGCGTGCGCGCTCGGTTCGGTCGTGCCGGTCGCGGGCGACGCGTTGCCGGCGGCGCCGCTCGCGATCCATTTCATCGCGAGCCGCACGCCCGCAGATCCGGTCGAGAACCCGCGCCAGGTCAGCGCGTATCACTATCCGGCGCAATACGGCCCGCGTGCGCCGACGTTCGCGCGTGCAGCCGCCTGGGCGGACGGCGGCGCCGCGCCGGTGCTGTTCGTATCGGGCACCGCGAGCATCGTCGGGCACCGCACCGTGCATCGCGGCGACGTCGTCGCGCAAACGCGCGAGACGGTCGCGAACCTCGCGGCCGTGCTCGAGCAGGCCGCGCGGCACGGGCATGGCCCGTTCTCGCTTGCCGACCTGAGCTATCGCGTCTACGTGCGCGACGCCGGCGATGCCGCGGCGCTTGCCGAGATCGATCGGGTGCTGCGCGATGCGGCCGGCCCCGGCGTGCGGCCGCTCTTCGTCCATGCGGACGTATGCCGCGACGACCTGCTGGTCGAGATCGAGGCGAGCGCGGGGCACGCGATGGAGCGGCTGTCATGAAGCGGGAGAACTTCACGATCCGGCAACCGGCACCGCATACGGGCGGCGTCGACGAAGCCTGCCGCCAGTCGCCGGCAAGTCATAAACTTTTGTCAGGATCCCTGTCTTCGCAATCGGCCGTTCCCATGTCCAAGCTGCACGCCTCGTCCACCCACCTCGTCCTGATTCCGAGCTACAACCCTGGCGCCAAGGTCGACACGACCGTGCGCAATGCCCGCGCGCAGTGGAATCCGGTGTGGGTCGTCGTCGACGGCAGCACCGACGGCAGCGCCGAGCGGCTGCAGGCGATGGCCGAGCACGATCCCGGGTTGCGCGTGATCGTGCTGCCGGAGAACCGCGGCAAGGGCGGCGCGGTGCTCGCGGGGCTCGACGCGGCTGCCGCGAGCGGCTTCACGCACGTGCTGACGATGGATTCCGACGGCCAGCATCCGGCCGACCTGATTCCCGCTTTCATGGCCGCGTCGCAGGCCGCGCCCGATGCGATGGTGCTCGGCGTGCCGAAGTTCGACGCGAGTGCGCCGCAGTTGCGCGTCCAGGGGCGCCGGCTGTCGAACGCCTGGGCCGACCTCGAGACGCTGTGGGCCGGGATCGGCGATTCGCTGTACGGCTTTCGCGTGTATCCGGTCGCGCCGCTCGCCGCGATCATGCGGCGCCAGCCGTGGATGCGCGGCTTCGACTTCGATCCCGAGGCGGCCGTGCGGCTGTGCTGGGCCGGCGTGCGCCCGATCCGCATCGACGCGCCGGTGCGCTACTTCGGCCGGCACGAGGGCGGCGTGTCGCATTTCCACTACGGTCGCGACAACGCGCTGCTTGCATGGATGCACCTGCGGCTTTTCACCGGCTTCGCGGTGCGGCTGCCGATGCTGGTCGCGCGGCGGCTGACGCGGCGCCGCGACCAGGCGGCCTGAGCAGCGCGCCCGTTTTCCCTCCCGATCGTCGCCCGCTCGCGGCGATTGCTTTGGTTTCGATCTTCAATTTCGCTGAAAATCGCCGTTTCGCATCAATCCTATGAGTAATTAAGGTGTCATCGGATGTAAACATCTGGTAATTTTCTGCCGGATTATGCAAAATCGCCGCTCCCAAATACAACTATCGAGGGATCCGGGATGCAACTCAAGAAAGCGGTGGCAGCGTGTGGCGTGGCGTTCCTGTTGAGCGCATGCGGCGGGGTACAGAGTCTCGACGCGAACAGCCTGACGTCGGCGGGGACGAACCTGTTCAAGGCAGCGACGCTGTCCGATTCGGACATCGCCGCGCTGTCGAACGACTCGTGCAAGTCCAGCGACGCCGAATCGAAGATCGCGCCGGCGAACAGCGCGTATTCGAAGCGCCTGACGAAGGTGATGAAGGGCTTCGGCGACATGACGCTGAATGGCCAGAAGGTCAACTACAAGGTCTACGTGACCAAGGACGTCAACGCGTGGGCGATGGGCAACGGCTGCGTGCGCGTGTACAGCGGCCTGATGGACATGATGAACGACGACGAACTGCGCGGCGTGATCGGCCATGAAATGGGCCACGTCGCACTGGGTCACTCGAAGAAGGCGATGCAGACGGCGTACGCGGTGAGCGCAGCGCGCAGCGCGGCCGGCGCGGCATCGCCGGGCGTGGCGGCGCTGACGAGCTCGCAGCTCGGCGACATCACCGAGAAGTTCATCAACGCGCAGTTCTCGCAGACGCAGGAAAGCGCGGCGGACGACTACTCGTTCGACCTGATGAAGCAGAAGGGCATGAGCCAGAAGGGCCTCGTCACCGCATTCCAGAAGCTGGCGAAGCTCGATGGCGGCCAGAGCTCGATGATGAGCTCGCACCCGTCTTCGACGAGCCGTGCGCAGCACATCGAGGATCGCATCGCGAAGGGCAGCTGATCGCGCAGCCGCTCGCCGGCCGACGCCGGCCGACGCCGGCGATAGGCAGGCAAAATGAAAAACCCCACGCTCTTCCGGGCGTGGGGTTTTGTTTTTTTGGCGCGCGCCGCTTACGGCACCATCCCCGGCAGCACGTACGCCTGCACCAGCGTGATCAACCCGACGATCACCGCGAACAGCAGGCTGTGCCGCACCGTGAAGCGGAACAGCTCCGACTCCTTGCCGACGAGGCCCGTCGCCGCGCATGCGACCGCGATCGACTGCGGAGAGATCATCTTCGCGGTCACGCCGCCCGTCGTGTTCGCGGCCACCGCGAGCGTCTCGGGCACGCCGAGCTGATGGGCCGTGGCCTGCTGCAGCGAGCAGAACAGGGCGTTCGACGACGTGTCCGAGCCGGTCAGGAACACGCCGAGCCAGCCGAGGAACGGCGAGAAGAACGGGAACGCGGCGCCGGTTGCGGCCAGCATCAGCGCGAGCGTCGACGACATCCCCGAATAGTTCGCGACGAACGCGAACGCGAGCACGAGGCCGATCGACAGGATCGGGCGCGTCAGCTCCTTCAGCGTTTCGCCGAACGTGACGAGCGCGTCGCGCGGCTTCATCCGCAACAGCGCCATCGAGATCAGCGCGGTCACGAGAATCGCGCTGCCCACCGCGGACACCAGATCGATCTTCAGCACGGCTTCAAGCGCCTTCGGCGTCGCGGCGATCGGTGCGGTCTTCACGATGAGCTGGTCGAGCCCCGCCACATGGAACTTCAGCACGGTCGACGCGAGCGCGCCGTGCGCGGCGAACAGCGCCTTGAACGGCGCGATGCTCCATACGGTGACGACGGCCGTCAGGATCAGGAACGGCGACCACGCGCGCACCGTCTGCGCGAGCGTGTACGGCGACGCCTGCCGGCTCGCGCCCGTGCCGCCCGCGTCGAACCTGCCCGCGCCGAAACCGGCCAGCGCAGCGCCGCCGCCGGTCGCGACGATGCCGCCGGCCGGCTGCTGCGCGGTGCGCGGCTGCCACACCTTCAGGAACGCCGCGAGCGCGACGAGGCTGACGAGCGACGACGTGATGTCCGGCAGCTCGGGCCCGATGTGGTTCGACGTGAAGTACTGCGTGACGGCGAAGCTGCCGCCCGCGACGAGCGCGGCCGGCCAGGTCTGCCGCACGCCGCGCAGCCCGTCCATCATGAACACGAGCCAGAACGGCACCGCGAGCGACAGCAGCGGCAGCTGGCGGCCGGCCATCGCGCCGATGTGGAACGGGTCGATGCCCGTCACCTGTCCGGCGACGATGATCGGGATGCCCATCGCGCCGAACGCGACCGGCGCGGTGTTCGCGATCAGGCACAGCCCGGCCGCGTGCAGCGGCTTGAAGCCGAGGCCGACGAGCAGCGCGGCGGTGATCGCGACGGGCGCGCCGAAGCCGGCCGCGCCTTCCAGGAAGGCGCCGAACGAGAAGCCGATCAGCAGCATCTGCAGGCGCTGGTCGTCGGTGATCGACAGCACGGATGCGCGGATGACGTCGAACTGGCCGGTCTTCACGACGATCTTGTACAGGAACACGGCCGCGACGATGATCCACGCGATCGGCCACAGGCCGTACGCGAAGCCGAAGCCGGCCGCCGCGAGCGCCTGCGGCACGGGCATCCCGTACGCGAGGATCGCGACGCCGAGCGACAGCAGCAGCGTGATCGCGGCCGCGACGTGGCCCTTCATCCGCAGCGCGGCCAGCGCGACGAAAAAGAAGATGATCGGGATCGCGGCGACGAACGCCGACAGCCCGAGGCTGCCGAGCGGGGTGTAGATCTGATGCCAAACCTGCATGGTTGTCTCCTCCATCTGTGTCTGTATCTCTATGGGTACGGTCGGGAAAGCGATGTCTATTCGGGCTGGCCGCGTGCGCGCAGCAGGTCGGACAGGCTGCGCGGCGCCGGTTCGAGCGGCGTGCGGTGCTGCGTCCAGCCCATCTGTTTCGCGGGTGTCAGCGCGCGCAGGCGCGTCGCGGTCCAGCGGAACGCGCGGTACGCGCGCGGATGCGCGAATGCGCCCGACCAGAAGCGCCACACGAGGTCTTCCGCGCGGTTGTAGTTCGCGCCCTGGCCGCGCAGCGGATGCGCGACGGGTTCGTCGGGCTTGCGGTTCGCCTCGGTGCGCAGCCGCACGAGCAGTTCCGGGATCGGGATTCGGACCGGACATACCTCGCCGCATGCGCCGCACAGCGTCGACGCGGTCGGCAGGTCGGCCGTCGCGTCGAGGCCGAGCAGGTGCGGCGAGATGATCTTGCCGATCGGCCCCGGGTAGGTCGTCCCGTACGCGTGGCCGCCGATGCGCGTATAGACGGGGCAGTGGTTCATGCATGCGCCGCAGCGGATGCACTGCAGCGTCGCGCGCAGTTGTTCGTCCGCGTAGGCCTGCGTGCGGCCGTTGTCGAGCAGCACGAGATGCAGTTCGCGCGGGCCGTCGCGTTCGCCGTCGCGGCGCGGGCCCGAGATCAGGTTGAAGTAGGTCGTGATCGCCTGGCCGGTGGCCGAGCGCGTGAGCAGGCTCGACAGCGGCACGATGTGCTCGAGTTTTTCGACGACCTTCTCGATCCCCATGATCGCGATGTGCGTGTCGGGCACCGTCGTCGACAGGCGGCCGTTGCCTTCGTTCTCGACGAGCCACAGCGTGCCCGTGTCGGCTGCCGCGAAGTTCACCCCCGACAGGCCGATGTCCGCGTCGGCGAACGCGCGGCGCAGCGCGCGCCGGCCGGTCTGGATCAGCTCGTCGACGTCCTCCGTGTAGCGCGTGCCGGGGATGTGTTTCTCGAACAGTTCGGCGATATCGCCGCGCGTCTTGTGGATCGCCGGCATCACGATATGCGACGGCTTCTCGCCCGCGAGCTGCACGATGAACTCGCCCATGTCAGACTCGATGCAGTCGACGCCGTGATCCGCGAGGTAATGGTTCAGCTCGATTTCCTCGCTCGCCATCGATTTGCCCTTGATCACGCGGCGCGCCTTCTTCGCCTGCGCGATGCCGAGCACGATCGCGTTCGCGTCGGCGGCCGTCTCGGCCCAGTGCACGTGCACGCCGGCTTCGACGAGCTTCGCCTCCAGCCGCTCGAGCAGCGCGGGCAACTGCGCGAGCGCATGCCGGCGCACGGCTTCGCCGAGATCGCGCAACTGCTGCAGCTCGGTGTCGTCGGGGAATTGCGTCGCGCGCTTGCCCTGCAGGAAGTCCATCGCGCCGCGAAAACTCCGGCGCAGTGCGGGATCGTCGAGCGCGGCGCGCGCGCGGGCCTTGAAGTCGCCGGGGGCGACGAATTGCAGCGTGTGGTCGCTCATCGCGGTTGGTCCTCGCAAGCGGTTGCGGCCGGCCGGGCGGCCGCGGCATCGGCAGCCGGATCGGTGACGATCACGACCCACAGGCGGCGCGGGCCATGCGCGCCATAAGCGAGCGTCTGCTGGATGTCGGACGTCTTCGACGGCCCCGACACCAGCACGAGGTTGGTCGGCATGCCGGCGTGCCAGCGCTCCGCGTGCGCGGCTGCGTGCAGGTCCGCATGCAGCGTGTTCGCGTGGACGAGCGCGACATGCAGCGGCGGCACCAGCGACACCGTGCGCGGCGTGCCGGCATCGGGCGCGAGCACGACGGTGCCGGTGGCCGCGATGCCCGAGCGGGCGACGGTGAAGCCCGCGTCGATCGTGTCGAACAGTTCGGTCTTCCACGCGTCGATCGGCCGATCGAAAGGCACGGGCGCGACCGCGTCCGGCAGTGCGCGGGCGAGCGCCGCGGATTCGGCGCGGGCCGGGTCGAGCAGCAGGCGGCGCACGCCGGCGTCCGCGAGGCGCGCGGCAAGCTGAGCGGGCCATTCGTCGTCGGTCGCGCACCAGGCTTGCGCGTGCGAGGCGGCGAGCGCGGCCTGCAGCGCCTGAGCGAGCGTGTGCGGATCGCGCTCGGCTGGCGCGCGGCGCGTGTCGTAATGCGTGTCGATGCGCGCATCGAGCGCGGCGGCGGCCGTCGCGGCGACGCCCGGGGCGGCGCTGCGCAGGCGCGCGAGAATCGCGTCGCGCGCGCTCATTGCTTGTCTCCGCGCAGCGGCGCGGCACCGGCCGTGCGCCGCCACAGGAAGCTCGCAAGATGTTCGACCGGCAGCGACGCGCCGGCCTTGGTCGCAGCATGGCCGATGTTCAGCAGGCAGCCGCAGTCCGCGGACACGAGCCGGTCGCAGCCGGTCGCGCAGGCCGACGCGACCTTGTCGCGCACCATCGCGCCGGAGATGTCGGGATGCTTCAGCGAGAACGTGCCGCCGAAGCCGCAGCATTCGGATTCGCGTTCGTGTTCGATCCGCGTCACGCCCGGCAGCGCGTCGACGAGCGCGACGCCGTGCACGCGCGTGCCCATTTCGCGGCGCGCCGCGCACGACGTATGCAGCACGACGCGCTCGTCGGGCCCGGCGCTTGCCGCGGCCGCGTCGAGTTGCACGTCGAGCACATGGACGAGGAATTCGGCGAGTTCGTAGGTCCGCTCCGCGATCGCGCGCGCCTTCGGGCCATGGACGGGATCGTCGGCGAACAGCGCCGGCCAATGGTGACGGATCATGCCCGCGCACGAGCCCGACGGCACGATCACGGGCCACGGTTCGGCGAACAGGTCGAGCTGCGCGGCCGCGACGCGGCGCGCTTCGTCGGGATTGCCGCTGCTGTAGGCCGGTTGCCCGCAGCAGCTCTGGCCGCGCGGATAGTGGACGGTCAGGCCTTCGCGCTCCAGCAGGCGGACCGCGTCGAGCCCCGCTTCGGGGGCGAACAGGTCGACCAGGCAGGTCGCGAACAGATAGACGTGCGCGGGGGCGGCGGCGGGGTACTGCCTTTCGTTCATGTCTCGCTCCAGTGGCGACGGCCCGGCATGCGGATGCGGGACGACGATTTCGCTGCATAATTCCCGCGACGGCGCCGCAGCTCAAATTGGTTGGGCCAATCGGCGCGACGGGCATTCCGGGGGAGACGAGACGATGGCAGCGATGACGGCACGGGGCCGGACCGAAGTGGTGATGCGCAAGATCGAGACGGCGCTGCTCGACGGCACCTGGCCGGCCGGCGCGCGCCTGCCGGCCGAGCGCGTGCTCGCGCAGCAGTACGGCGTCGCGCGCAACACGGTGCGCGAGGCGACCCAGCGGCTCGTCGCGCGCGGGCTGCTGCAGAGCCGGCGCGGCGCGGGCGTCTATGTGACGGACCAGTTGCGCGCGGGCATCGCGTCGCCGTGGGGCCAGCTGGTCGCCGATCATCCGGCGCTGCGCGACGACATCCTCGAATTCCGCCGTGTGCTCGAAGGCGCGACCGCGTATTTCGCCGCGCTGCGGGCCGATGCGAACGACCGGCGCCGGATCCGCACGCTGCTGCGCGAACTCGAAACCGCGCATGCGAACAACGACGCGGCCGTCGAAGCCGCGACCGACGCGAAGCTGCACGAGGCGATCGCGCTTGCGTCGCACAACACAATGTTCCTGCACCTGCATACGAGCGTGATCGGGATGCTGCGCGAGCACATCTCGATCAACGTGGCGGGCATGACGACGGACGACGAGCAGGCGTCCGAGCTGCTGTTGCTGCAGCACCGTGTCGTGTGCGACGCGATCTGCGCGCATCGGCCCGAAGAGGCGCGCACCGCGATGCAGACGCATATCGACTACGTGCGCAGCCATTTCGAGCGCAGCGGCGACGGGGCATGAGATTGGTCGGACCGTTTCGGTGCACGGGCCGCCCGACGGGCGGATCCGGGGCGGTCGGACCTCGACGCCAGGCACGCGGGCGTTCGCGGGCCGCCCACGTCGCCCGCTGCCGCAGCGGGGTGCCGCTTGCGCCACCCGCGCGATTGACCGGTTCATCGGGCGCCCACTAAAATCGGCTGGAACCGCCCGCCAGCCTCGCGCCGCGGCGAATGCGGACCCTTGTTCCGCCAGTCGAGGAAGCTTCCGTGCTCACGTCCTTCATCCGGCGCGCGCAGGCCGCGCTGTCGTGGCGCGCCGCATGCGGCTCGGCCCGTGCGCTGGCCGTCTGCGTGCTGCTGTCGCTCGTCGCCGCGTGCGCGACGCATCCGCCCGCCACCACGCTCGATCGCCCGGTTTCCCATGCATTGCCGTCCGATACCGCGACGCCGCTGCGCGACGCGCTGGCCGCGCCCGAGGCCGCGCATCCGGGCCAGTCGGGTTTTCGGCTGCTGGCGGACGGCGCCGAGGCGTTGCAGATGCGCATCGCGCTCGCGCGCGCCGCGACGAAGACGCTCGACATGCAGTACTACATCGCAACCGAGGACACGACGGGCAAGCTGCTGCTCGCCGCGGCGCTGTACGCCGCCGATCGCGGCGTGCGTGTGCGGATGCTGGTCGACGACCTGAACTTCCGTGACATCGACCGCATCATGGCCGCGCTGAACACGCACCCGAACATCGAGATCCGCGTGTTCAACCCGTTCGGCGCGTCGCAGCAGGGCATGGTCGAGCGCACGACCAATTTCTTCACGAGTATCGACAGCTTCACGCGCCGGATGCACAACAAGGCGATGATCGCGGACAACCGGATTGCGATCGTCGGCGGCCGCAATCTCGGCGACGAATACTTCAGCGCGAGCCCGACGCTGCAGTTCCGCGATCTCGACGTGCTCGCCGCCGGCCCCGTGACGACCGACATCTCGGCGAGCTTCGACACCTACTGGGCGAGCGCGAGCAGCTATCCGCTGCGCGTGCTGAATCACCAGTCGTTCGATCCGAAGGATCTCGACGCGATGCGCGACGAGTTGCGCGCCCACTGGCGCCAGAACGCCGATCCGTACAACGCGAAGCCGCTGAACGCGACGCCGCTTGCGCAGCAGATCGCGCGCGACGAGCTCGCGCTCGTGTGGGCGCAGGCCGAGTTCAAGGCCGACGCGCCCGACAAGGTCGCGCAGCCGACCGACGCATACGTGAGCCCGCCGATGCGGCGCCTCGTCGAACTGACGCGCGGCGCGCAGCAGGAATTCCTCGCGTTCTCGCCGTATTTCGTGCCGCACGACGCGGGCGTGAAGATTCTCGGCGACACGACCGCGCGCGGCGTGCGCGTCGCGATCCTGACGAATTCGCTCGCCGCGACCGACGCGGTTGCGGTGCAGGCCGGCTACGGGCCATACCGCGTGCCGCTGCTGCGGCACGGCGTCGAGTTGTACGAGTTCAAGGCGCAGCCCGGCCGGCAGCGCCCGCGCCTGTTCGGGTCGCGCTCGCGCGCGAGCCTGCACGCGAAGGCGTACGTGATCGACCGGAAGATCCTCGTGATCGGCTCGATGAATCTCGATCCGCGTTCCGCGCACCTGAATACCGAACTGGCGCTCGTGATCCACAGTCCGGCGCTCGCGCAGCAGGTCGCGACGATCTTCGCGCGCGTGACGCAGCCGGACGAAAGCTATCGCGTGAGCCTCGCGACGCCGGCGGGCGGCGGCGCGCCCGAACTCGAGTGGACGGGCACGGACGACGGCCGGCCGACCACTTATCACGTCGATCCGCACGCGGGGCTGCTGCGCAACCTGATGACCGGCATCTTCACGCTGCTGCCGGTCGACGACCAGTTGTAAGGGCCGGAACGGCTCAGGCCAAACCCGCGATACCGGTGCGCGGGGAAAGGTGATATGGTTGTGTGCGCAACGATGTGCGTATCGTGAAGACGTCGCCGGACGGCTCTCGCAATGCGGGCCGGGGCGGTGACCGAACGACGCGCCGCATGAGCCGCATGAGCCGCATGAGCCGCGTGCGGCGCCAGGAGACGATGGACGATGCGCGCAGCCGCCCGCGCGGACGCGCACGCCCGCAACCGGAGTGCCCCCCATGCAACGTGTACCGAACCAGCCGTTTACGCGTCCCGCCCGCTTCTCCGAAGCCGAATGGCAGGCGCGCGTGCAGCTCGCGGCGGCCTACCGCATCTTCGATCATCTCGGCTGGACCGAGCTGATCTACAACCATATCTCGCTGCGCGTGCCGGGCGAGGACGGGCATTTCCTGATCAACCCGTTCGGGCTCCATTACCGCGAGGTGTGTGCGTCGAACCTTGTAAAGATCGACATCGACGGCAACGTGATCGGCCATTCCGACTGGCCGATCAATCCGGCCGGCTTCACGTTCCACAGCGCGATCCATGCGGCGCTGCCCGACGCGCACTGCGTGATGCACGTGCACACGACGCCCACGATGGCCGTGTGCTGTTCGC
The DNA here is from genome assembly GCF_900119325.1 of Burkholderia sp. NFPP32. NCBI lineage: Bacteria > Pseudomonadati > Pseudomonadota > Betaproteobacteria > Burkholderiales > Burkholderiaceae > Burkholderia > Burkholderia sp. NFPP32. Next base: position 25,217 of record NZ_FPJP01000036.1, read on the forward strand.
GCGACGGGCTGTCGTTCTCGAATTTCTATTCGGCGCAGTTGTACGGGAAGATCGCGTATCACGACTTCGAGGGCATCACCGTGCATCTGGAGGAGGGGCGGCGCATCGTCGAGAGCGCCGGCGGGCGGCCGGTGCTGCTGCTGCGCAACCACGGACCGGTGACGATCGGCGCGACGCTCGCGCAGACGTTCTCGCTGATGTGGCTGCTCAACCGCGCATGCGAGGTGCAGGTTGCCACGCACGCGATCGGCGACGCGCTGCCGATCGTGCCGCCCGTGCTCGAAGCGTGCGTGCGCGATTCGCTGAATTTCGACCCGAAGCATGGCGCGGGGCAGGATGCGTTCGACGCGCTGCAGCGCATCGTCGATCGCATCGATCCCGGCTATCGCGCGTGACGCGGGGCGGCCGCGGGGCCGCTAGAAGCGGTAGCCGAGGCCGGCCTGGTGCGCGTCTTCGCGCCGCACGACAGGATGGGCAGCGCGATATTCGATGCGAAGGAGAAGCGGCGGAAATTGCTTCGTCATGCTTGTCATATGACGAATTCGGATTCACGTTGCGATGCCGGCATGTCACATCGCCAGGCCGCGCGGCGCATGCAAAAAAAACGCGGCCGGGTGGCCGCGTGAATACTCGCAGACTCCTTCGGACGAAGGAAACAAGCAACTGTGAGACGAAGTGTAGCGAAAGGCCGCGCGCGGATTCAGGCGTCAGGCTGCAAAGGTCTCTTCCAGGTTGACGCAGACTGACGCGATGCGTCGCGCGAGACGACCTGCCGTGCGCGGCGCGCCGATGGGCGTGCGGCGATTCGCGGCACGGCCGTTCGGAGGACTCCCGGATCGGCGGCGATCGACTACCATCATGTGTAACGCTCCCGTTCGGGCGGCGTAAAACGTCGTGCAAGGAGAGTCCATGCTCAAGCTGCGTTTGTTCCAGGTCGCGTTACTCGCGGGCGTGCTGGCCGCCGGCAGCGCCGCTGCCGAAACGGTACGCCTGTCCGCCAGTCTTCAGCCGTCGAGCGAAGTGCCGCCGACGGCGACGAAGGGCTCGGGCGCCGTCGACGCCACCTACGACACGGCCAGCCGCACGCTGCAATGGATGGTGACTTACGAACACCTCACCGGCCCGGCGACGGCCGCGCACTTCCATGGGCCCGCGCCGGTCGGCCAGAACGCCGGCGTGCAGGTGCCGATTCCGAAGGACGAGCTCGCGAGCCCGATCAAGGGCTCGAAGGTGCTGACCGACGCGCAGGTCACCGACCTGATGGGCGGCAAGTGGTATTTCAACGTCCATACGAAGGAGCACCCGTCCGGGGAGATCCGCGGCCAGCTGATGCCGGCGAACTGAGCGCCGGCGTTTGATGTAGAGGCTCCGTTCGAACGGCGCCGGAACGATCGCACGTACCATCGTCACACTGTGATTACGGAGTGCGTCCGATGAGTTGGCAAAGCAAGTTCGCCTGCTGGCTGCTGCGCTGGCAGTTCCGTCCCGAGACCACGCGCGAGGTGCTCGATCCCGCCCGCGCACGGCGCTTTACCGACCTGCGGATGGTCGTGCCGCGCCGTGCGCCGTCGGGCTACCGGCTGCGCGAATGTCATGGCGCGGGCGACGCGCCGCTGCGCGGCGAATGGCTCGAACGCACCGACACGGGCGCGGGTCGCGCGCCCGGCCGCACGCTGCTGTACTTTCACGGCGGCGGCTATTACTTCTGTTCGACGAAGACCCACCGGCCGCTCGTGTTCGGCCTGACGAAGCGCGCGGGCGTGCGCTCGTTCTCGCTCGACTACCGGCTTGCACCCGAAGACCGCTTCCCGGCCGCGCTCGACGATGCGCTGGCCGCGTACCGGCAACTGCTGGCGCTCGGCACGCCGCCCGAGTCGATCGTGCTCGGCGGCGATTCGGCCGGCGGCGGCCTCGCGCTCGCGACGCTCGTCGCGTTGCGCGATCGCGGCGAGCCGTTGCCGGCCGGCGCGATCCTGTTCTCGCCGTGGACCGACCTGGCCGGCACGGGCGATACGATGCGCACCAACGACGGCGCCGATCCGATGTTCGCCGGCGCCGCGCTGCCGAAGGCCGCGAAGCTGTACCTCGGCGACGCGCTGGCGACGCATCCATACGCATCGCCGCTCTATGCGGATTTCGCGGGCCTGCCGCCGCTGTATATCCAGGTCGGCAGCACCGAGGTGCTGCTGGACGATTCGCGCCGTGTCGCGGAGAAGGCGAAGGCGGCCGGCGTGCCGGTCGAGATCGAGGTGTGGCCGGACATGCCGCACGTGTGGCAGCTTTACGCACCGATGGTGCCGGAAGCGCGCGATGCGCTCGACCGCGCGGCCGCGTTCCTGCGCCGCGTCGCGGTCGAACGCGCGGTTCAGCGCGTCGGCGAGGCGTCGATCGTCTGATACGCGGCCTGGATGGCCGCCGGGCCGTACTTGCGCTCGAGGCGGCGCACGGTGAAGTGGCCGTGCGCCATCTGCTGGAAGTGGTCGATGAACAGCGTGTTGACGGTCGCGCCGAGCACGGCGCCGATCGCCGGGATCGACTTCGCGGCCATCTGCTCGGTCACCTGCACCGAGAACCGCGATGCCACCGTCTGGACCAGCTTGAACACCGCCGCCGAGCTGTGCGCGGCGATGCCTTTCGTCGTGATGTCCGACGACGCCTTCGAGATCGCCTGCGCGAGTGCGCCGCGCAGCACGAAATAGCCGAGATCGGCGTCCTCTTCCTGCTTGTCCGGGTTGCCGCCCATGCCGAGCACGGCCAGGCATTGCAACTGCGACTCCACCGACGCGAGATCCTCGCCCTCGCTGCGCGCGATGTCGCACACCGAGCGGAAGATCAGCGTGGTCGTCACCGGCAGTTCGACCGGCAGCGCGAGAAAGCCGAACGCGCCGCCCGCCGCGCCGGTTGTCGCGACCGCGAGCTTGTGCAGCAGGTTGCTGGGTTTCTCGGGCTCGGCGTCCGGCGCCTGCGGCTTGCCGAGCGTGCGCAGCGCGATGTTCAGGCACTTGCGCAGCGCGAGCTGCGTCGCATCGTTGATCTTGCCGGTCGCGAAATCAGGCAGCCGCGCGATCATCTTCTCGACCGGCGCGCCGAGCACGCCCGTCAGCTTCATCGTCAGCGACGGGCTTTCCAGCACCTGCTTCGCGCGCCGCAGCGCGTCCCGGTCCTCCGGCGACAGCGTCGTCGCTGGGGTGATTGAAATCGGTTCCATCTTTCTCCTTGGTGGCCGGGGGGCGGTTTGACCGCCGCCGGCCTAGATTACTCCGACATGCTAGAATTTTGAGATTGTTTGACTCGTCAAAAGTTGCATCAACAAAAAATGGCCGTCCATACTGCCGCCCACCATTCGAGCGGGCAAGTCCTGCCGTTCCGCGAATCGCTGCTGGCGATGATCGGGATCTCGTTCGTCACCATGCTCGTCGCGCTCGACCAGACCGTCGTCGGCACCGCGCTGCCGACCATCGTCGCCGAGTTGAGGGGCTTCGACCTGTACGCGTGGGTCGCGACCTCGTACCTGCTCAGTTCCGTGATCACGGTGCCGATCTTCGGCCGCCTCGGCGACTACTACGGCCGCAAGCCGTTCGTGATCGTGTCGATCGTCGTGTTCACCGGTGCGTCCGTGCTGTGCGGGATGGCCAACGACATGCTGACCCTCGTGCTCGCGCGCGGGCTGCAGGGGATCGGCGGCGGGATGCTGGTCGGCACCGCGTTCGCGTGCATTCCCGACCTGTTCCCCGATTCGGTCGTGCGGCTGCGCTGGCAGGTGCTGATGAGCTCGGCCTTCGGGATCGCGAACGCGGTCGGCCCGTCGCTCGGCGGCGTGCTGACCCAGTCGTTCGGCTGGCGCTCGGTGTTCTACGTGAACCTGCCGGTCGGTCTGCTGTCGCTGCTGTTCGTGTGGCGCTACCTGCCGCACCTGCGCCACGTCGAGCACGATCGCAAGATGCGGCTCGACTGGCCGGGCGCGCTGCTGATCGCGCTGTCGCTCGGCGCGCTGCAGCTGTTCGTCGAATGGCTGCCGAAGTACGGCGTCGCGAGCTGGGCGTCGCTGCTGCTCGTCGTCGCGGTCGCGGCGGGCGTCGGCCTGTGGCACTGGGAGAAGCGCTGCGCGCAGCCGATTCTGCCGTTCGACATGTTCGGCAACCGCGCGCTGTCGGCGCTGTTCGTGCTCGCGATCCTCGCCGGCTTCTCGATGTTCTCGCTGCTGTTCTACGCGCCGTTGCTGTTCCAGGGCGGCTTCGGGATGTCGCCGAAGGAGGCCGGGCTCGTGATCACGCCGCTCGTCGTGTTCATCACGATCGGCAGCATCATGAACGGCCGCGTCGTCACGCGCATCCGCAATCCGAACGCGATGCTGCACGTCGGCTTCGTGCTGTTCGCGATCGCATGCGCGGGCATCGTCGTGTCGACGCACACGACGCCGACCTGGATGCTGATGGCGCTGATGGTCGCGGGCGGCATCGGGCTCGGCTTCGTGCTGCCGAACCTCACGGTATTCGCGCAGCAGGCGGCCGGCCGCGAGCATCTCGGCATCGCGACGGCGCTGCTGCAGTCGCTGCGGATGGTCGGCGGGATGATCGGCACCGCGCTGACGGGCACGCTCGTCAACCAGATGTATTCTGGCGGCGTGCGCAATGCACTCGCGGCCGACCATGCGATGCAGTGGCATGCGCAGCTCGCCGATCCGCAGATCCTGATCGACCGGGCGGCGCAGGGCGGTCTCGTCGCGGAGCTGACGCGCGCCGGGCATAATGGCGCGCTGCTGCTGGAAGCGGCCCGCGAAGCGCTCGTCGGCGCGATTCACCTGGGCGTCGCGATGGCGGCCGTCGTCGCCGTGGTGTCGGTGTGGCAGTGCCGCCGCGTGCCGCCGATCGCGCTGCGGCGCAAGATCGAGCCGCACGTCGCGGCCGATTAACGATTCAACGATTCACCGGAAACGAAATCAGCGCATGGAAGAACAGGACCGCGTCGCGATCTTGCAGCAATTCGGACGCACGTATCGCGCGTTCATGACCGCGTTCGAAGCGCACGTCGGGCAGCCGATGCCGCGCTGGCGCGTCATGGTCGCGTTGCACACGATGGGCGGACATTCGTCGCAGAAGAAGCTCGTCGAAGTGCTGCGCATCGATCCGGGCGCGCTCACGCGCCAGTTGAAGTCGCTCGACGCGCTCGGCTGGATCGAGCGCGAGTCCGACGCACGCGACAACCGCGTGACCAACGTGACGCTGACGGACGACGGCCGCGCCGCGTTCGACGCGTGCCTGCCGCGCCGCAAGGCGTTTCTCGAACAGACGGTGGCGCAGTTGCCGGACGACGTGCTGAATGCGCTGTCGGGCGCGCTGGCGATGCTGGAATCGCGGATCGCGGACGTCGGTTCGACGCCGGTCGCGCGCTGAAGCGCGGCGCGGGCACGCGCGCACGCCGCGCCCGCGACCGCGACCGATCGCGACCGGCAAGCGGGCATGAAATCCCGCCGCCGGCCGGCGCTTCATCTCATCTCAATTCACTTCAGGTTCACAGCTCGATGCGCGTGCCCAGCAGCGCGAGGAACTGCGCGAGCCATGCCGGATGCGCGGGCCACGCGGGTGCGGTGACGAACGGCGCGTCGGTCACGGCCGCGTCGACCGGGATGTCCGCGTATTCGCCGCCCGCGAGCTTCACCTCGGGCGCGCAGGCCGGGTAGGCCGAGATGCGCTTGCCGCGGATCACGTCGGCGGCCGCGAGCAGTTGCGCGGCGTGGCAGATCGCGGCGATCGGCTTGCCGGCCGCAGCGAACTCGCGCACGAGCGAAATCACCTTCGGGTCGAGTCGCAGATATTCGGGCGCACGGCCGCCCGCGATTGCGAGCGCGTCGTAGCGCGATGCGTCGACGTCGTCGAACGCCGCGTTCAGCGTGAACTGGTGGCCGGGCTTTTCGGTATAGGTCTGGTCGCCCTCGAAATCGTGGATCGCGGTCTTGATCTTGTCGCCCGCGCGCTTGCCCGGGCAGACTGCGTCGACGTGATGGCCGACGGCCTGCAGCGCCTGGAACGGCACCATCGTTTCGTAGTCTTCGGCGAAATCGCCGGTCAGGAACAGGATCTTCTTCGCGGCCATGGCTTTCTCCAGTGAAGCAGCGTTGAGGGCCCGTTCGCGCCGCGTGCGGCAGACCGACGCAACGGCCGCGAGGAGCCCCGAGGACGAAAGCGCAGTGTACTCCGGCAGATTGAAGCGCGCGTGACGGCCGCCCCGCGCGAGCGGCGGGGCGGCGCGCGCAACGTGCGTCAGAAGAACGTTTCGACCACTTCCGTCACGCGGAACTGCGGATCGAGCACGAGCACCTGGCGCCACTTGTCGAACGTCAGGCACGGGTGCGAGATGTCGAACGCGACCATGTCGCCGACCTTCACGTCGGCGCCCGGCGGGATCTGCAGGTACGCGTGCTGGTCCATCATCCCGGTGACGGCCCAGCCTTCGGTGGCGGCGACGTCGCGCGGCGCGGTGTCGCGGCCCGGGCGGAAGTGGCGCGCCGGCTCGGGCAGGCCCGCGTCGAACGCCGCGTCGCGCTTGCCGAGCGCGACGATCGCGCGATTCTGCTCCGGCACCGACTGCACGTACGCCCACAGCTGCAGCGCGGGCAGCAGCCCTTCGCCCATCGTGCGTGCGATCGGGTTGCGCGCGAACACGTCGGTCTGCGCCTTCTTGTAGATGCCGACATCGTGCGTCAGGTAGCAGCCCGGACGCAGCACGACTTCCGCGAAGCCTGCGTCGGACGCCTTCGCGAATTCTTCCGCGACCACGTCGTACCACGCCGAACCGGCGCCGGACAGGATCGCCGGCGTGCGCGCGAAGCGGCCGGCGTCGGCCAGCTCGCGCGTAAGCGCGACCGCGTCCTGCAGGAACGCGCGGATCTCGCCTTCCTCCTTCAGCACGCCTTCGTAGAGTTCGATGCCGGCCAGCTTCAGCGTGTCCGGATAGCGCGCGAGCGCGGCGAGCACGGCCTCGCGCTGCGCGGCGTCGCGTACGCCCGCGCGGCCGCCCGGCACGCCGAGCTCGAGCAGCACGTTCAGCGTTTTTTTCGCGTCGCCGAAGAAGCGGCCGAGCTGGTCGACGCCCTCGGCGGAATCGACGAGACAGAAGAATTCGAAGTCGGGATCGGACAGCAGCCCGGCGATGATCGTCATGTTCTGGCGGCCGACGAGCTGGTTCGCGAGCAGCACGCGCCGCACGCCGCCGTGATACGCGGCCTGCGTCTGGTGCGCGGTCGCGAGCGTGATGCCCCACGCGCCCGCATCGAGCTGGCGGCGGAACAGTTGCGGCGCCATCGTCGTCTTGCCGTGCGGCGCGAACTTGACGCCATACCGCTGGACGAAGGCCTGCATCCAGTTCAGGTTGTGTTCGATGCGGTCCTCGTAAAGCACGGCAGCCGGCAGGCTGACGTCTTCCGCGAGCAGGTTCCACTCGAGGCGGCCCGCGTCGCCGAGCGGCACGCTGGCGCTCGGCAGGTTGCCGAGGCCCTTGCCGAAAGGATCGATCGTCGCTTCCTGATAGTTTGTAACTTTCATGTCATCCCGCTCCATCATCACTATGCATTGCACTGAAGTTGACATGCCGATGGTACAGAAAGTAGCATCGGCGCGGTGATGTTATTTAGTAACATCAAGCTTCGCAACCTTTCCCGCAGATGAATACGCCCGCCACCCCGTCCGCTCCGCTCGCGGCCGAGCCCCATCCGGCTTCGGCCGCCCCGCCGGTCCTCGACATCGTCGCGAGGATCGCCGAATGCGCGCCCGAGCTGCGCGAAGCCGAGCGCAAGGTCGCCGCGTTCATCCTCGCCGATCTCGCGCGCGCCGCGCATGCGAGCATCGGCGCGCTCGCGCGCGACGCGGAGGTCAGCGCCGCGACGGTCACGCGTTTCGCGAAGGCCGTCGGCTGCCGCGACGTGCGCGAACTGAAGGTGCTCGTCGCGCAGGCGGCGGCCGTCGGCCAGCGTTTTCTGGTGCCGTCCGACGATGCCCCGGCCGCCGACGCGAGCCCCGCGTCGGTCGTCTACGACGAGATTCGCGTGGCGCTCGCGCACAACCACCAACTGCTGCGCAACACGTCGTTCGACGCGGCGGCCGACCTGCTTGCCGGCGCGAAGATGATCTATGTGTACGGGCAGGGCGGCGGCTCGACCATGCTCGCCGACGAACTGCGCTTCCGGCTCGTGCGCTTTGGCCGGCCGGTCGCGAGTTACCAGGACAGCCTGCTGCAGCGGATGGTGTCCGCGACGCTGTCGCGCGACGCAGTTGTCGTCGCGTTGTCGGTGAGTGGGCGCGTGCCCGAGCTGCTGGAGAGCTGCCGGCTCGCGAAACGCTACGGCGCGAAGCTGATCGCGATCACCGCGCCGGCTTCGCCGCTCGCGAAGCTCGCCGACCACCTGATCCCGGTCGTCGCGTTCGAAACCGATTTCATTTACAAGCCGTCGACATCGCGCTACGCGATGATGATGGCGATCGACGTGCTCGTCACCGGAGTCGCGCTGCGGCTCGGCGATGCGGGCCGAGAATCGTTGCGCCGCATCAAGCATGCGCTCGATGCGCATCGCGGCGGCGGAGACCGTCAACCGGTAGGAGACTGACCATGCATTCGCATCCCGAAGCCGCCGATACGCTGATCGTCGGCGCGCAGTTGTACGACGGCACCGGCGCACCGCCCGTCACGCGCGACGTCGCGATCCGCAACGGCGTGATCGCGGCGATCGGCAACCTGTCGAACTGGCTCGCCGAGACCGTCGTCGAGGCGAACGGCCGCGCGCTCGCGCCGGGCTTCGTCGACGTGCACACGCACGACGACACGCACGTGATCCGGGCGCCGCAGATGCTGCCGAAGATCTCGCAGGGCGTGACGACGGTGATCGTCGGCAACTGCGGGATCAGCGCGTCGCCGGTGACGCTCGCGGGCGATCCGCCCGATCCGATGAACCTGCTCGGCGAGCGCGGCGCGTTCCGGTACCCGACCTTCGCCGACTACGTCACGGCCGTGAACGAAGCGCGTCCGGCCGTGAACGTCGCGGCGCTCGTCGGCCACACGGCGCTGCGCAACAACCAGATGGACCGCCTCGACCGCGCGGCGACCGGCGGCGAGATCGCCGCGATGCGCACGCAGCTCGAGGAGGCACTCGCGAACGGCGCACTCGGCTTGTCGTCGGGCCTCGCGTACGGTTCCGCGTTCGCGGCGCCGGCCGAGGAAGTGATGGCGCTCGCCGAGCCGCTCGCGAATGCGGGCGCGCTGTACACGACGCACATGCGCACCGAGTTCGACGCGATCCTCGACGCGATGGACGAGGCGTATCGCGTCGGCCGCCATGCACAGGTGCCGGTCGTGATCTCGCACCTGAAATGCGCGGGCCCGTCGAACTGGGGGCGCAGCACCGAAGTGCTCGCGTCGCTCGAGGGCGCGCGCCGCTACCAGCCGGTCGGCTGCGACTGCTATCCGTACAGCCGCAGCTCGTCGACGCTCGACCTGAAGCAGGTGACCGGCGACATCGACATCACGATCACGTGGTCGGAGCCGCATCCGGAAGTCGCGGGCAAGCTGCTGAAGGCGATCGCGGCCGACTGGGGCGTGACCGAGCAGGAAGCCGCGCAGCGCATCCGCCCGGCGGGCGCCGTGTACCACAACATGTCCGAGGACGACGTGCGGCGGATCCTGTCGCACCCGGCGACGATGGTCGGTTCGGACGGCCTGCCGAACGATCCGCTGCCGCACCCGCGGCTGTGGGGCGCGTTTCCGCGCGTGCTCGGCCATTACGTGCGCGACACGAACCTGCTGCCGCTCGAGGAGGCGATCCGCAAGATGACGTCGCTGTCCGCGCGCCGCTACGGGATCGCGCGGCGCGGAGAGGTGCATGTGGGCTATCACGCGGATCTCGTGCTGTTCGATCCGGCGCGCGTGATCGACGCCGCGACGTTCGAGAAGCCGCAGCAGCCCGCGCACGGGATCGATGCCGTGTGGGTGAATGGCGTGCTGACCTACGAGAACGGCCAGCCGACCGGTGAGCGCGCCGGCGGCTTCGTCGCGCGCGGCGAGCGCGTGCCGGTGGGCGCCGAAGCTGCGTTCTGAGTCCGGACGCGGCGATTGTTCCGATCTTCGCGCGCGCCGCTGCCGGCGCGCGCATCCGCAACCGAGCGTTGCATGGGATCCGGGGCGGTGCTGAAGCACCTGCCCGGGTCGACAAAACAAGGAGTGAAACGATGAAGCGATATGGCGTAGGCGAAGCGAAGGGTACCGGCGGCCAGGTGATGCCGTTCGCACGTGCGGTCGAGGCCGACGGCTGGCTGTACGTGTCGGGCCAGACGCCGATGGTGAACGGCGAGGTCGTCGAAGGCGGGATCGTCACGCAGTCGAAGCAGACGATCGAGAACGTGATCGCGATCCTGAAGGAAGCCGGTTATGGGCTCGAGCACGTCGTGCGCTGCGGCGTGTGGCTCGACGACGCACGCGATTTCGCGTCGTTCAACAAGGTGTTCGTGTCGTACTTCGGCGAGCATCCGCCGGCGCGCGCGTGCGTGCAGTCGAGCATGGTCATCGACTGCAAGGTCGAGGTCGACTGCATCGCGTACAAGGCGCCGGCGAAGTAAGGCGGCTGCGCGGAGAATCGTTGTTCAACGGGGCTGGTGCATTGGCGTGTGCCGGCCCCGTTGCGTTGAGGCGGGGCTCGATTGATTTCTTGTCGTTTGCGGTTGATGCTGGAATTTTGCGGTTTGTAACAAAGCCGTTCTGAGCTGTAGGGAAGGCGCGACGCTTTCGTTTGGCGGAACAAACCGGGGTTGGGACGTTGTTCAAGAATAGCGTCGACAATTTTGGATAAACCAGATCCGGGATCGCATTGTATGGTCTTTTCACGATAAAAACCCTCTGGATAAGTCGGATCGTGACCAACAAGCCCGCACTGAACAAGGCATCGCCAACTCTCGGGGCTGCCATTGCCGGCCTGAAGCAATTGCCGTTTGCCTTTCCTTTCCTGCGCAAAGGACAAAGCAAATCCGAGACGTCTTCACGATTTACGGATGAGCATGAGATTTACCGGCTGCTTGCTGAACGTGAGCCGACCGGCACGTATCTCGTCAGCCGCAAGGGAATGTGGCACGGGGGGATTCACGTTACGGAGGCGGGTGCCGGACAGGCCCTGGATCTCGAGGCGGGATTACGCTGCATCGCCGATGGTGTGTTAATTGCGTTTCGCGCCAATAAGACCTATCCGGTCAGCGAGGTTGCAACGGCAGATGGCGGATCGCCGTACGAGGCGCCGTATAGCACGGCCTTTGCGCTGGTGCGACACACGATGGAATTCCCGCGGGACACGAAGCTGACGTTTTACAGCTTATACATGCATCTGATGTCCTGGGAAGACTACGCAAACTTCCCGAAGCGTGAAAAGCCGTCGTATTGGCCGCGGCAGTGGCTGGTGACGCAGTATGCGCAGGACAAGCAAGCGTCAGGCCGAAGCGGGCAGGCTCCCCATCCGGCGCAGCAGGGGCTGCGTATTCGCAAGACTCCGGGCGGTAGCCCCATCGCGATTCTGCCGCAAGGCGCCAACGTCGGCATCGGGAAGATCGAGACGAAGAATGGAAAGCCGTGGGGACAGTTGACGGATCTTCGTGGGACATCACTGTATCCACAGAAAGCAGGTGAATACGTCGAGCCGTCGAATGCGATCGGTAAGTGGGTCTTTCTTGGCCAGGAAAACGGTGGTCCGGTTGCCGAAGAGACGGTTGAGGACTCTCTATTTGATCGGGTTGTCGTGACGACTGGCCAGGGCGTGCCAGGTGACGCGTCCGGCATTCCAGTCAAGGCAGGAGACCTGATTGGGCACCTTGGCCGCTATGACTCGCTGAACCAATGCACGTCCGGAACCAGGCTGGCACACATCGAAGTCTTCTGCGATGACAGCATCCAGTCGTTCCTCGAACAAGGACGTGCATGGGTCAATCAACACGGTCCGAACAAGGAGGACTGGGCGGCACTGGGCCTGCCATCCGAGCCGACGATCCTGCGGATCGCGCCGGGGACGGTGCTGTATCAACGTACTCAAGACAAGACAAAATTTGTCCCTGGTGTTGACCCACAGTCGAGAAAGACGGACGCCGTTCAGGTGTATTCGCTTGCTGAACTGGCACGTGACCCGAATCGACGAGTCGCCGAGCCGCGTCCGAATCCAGATCCGGGTTTTCCGGTGAACTGGTGGCATGTTGACGGTGTGAATGCACAAGGTCAGCCGATTGACGGTTGGGTGTGCGACTTCAACCACGCGGGCGGTCGGGTGACGCGGGAATTCGCACAGAAGTGGATCGACTTCGAGTGTCTGGCGGATACCCATGATTCGGCGCATACGATCTTTGCGACAACCCAGAAGTGGGTTGACTATGCGAGCGGCGCCAATGTTGCCGACCTCGCTTCGCGTGTGAATCTCAGCCCGTTGATGCAGAAGGTATACGGCGCCCTGTTCACAAAAGGCGACGGGAAGCAAGCGGCCGACGAACTGTGCGCGCTGTCGCAGACGGAGCGTGGCGGATATCCGTGGCTAATGCAGGCGGCGTCTCGGCTGATCGTCAAGCATGAGAGCGAGTGGGCGAATCCGTCGAAATGGAAGCAACTGATCGCCGAACTGGAGAAGCAGACGGGGTCAAAGCCGCAACACGAGAAAGAGCAGGAGCGGATCGAGAAGCTTGCGTGGTGGAGTGAGGTGAAGGCCGGCGTACCGGGCTTTCCGGAGCCGGAGGTTTTTCATGTCAATCCGGTCAGCTTGATCGCGAATTTTGCATCAATGTTCCAATTCACGTTGTCAATGCTCCAGCATATATTTCCCAATGCGTCAGAAAACACGCTCCAGGAAGTTGTTGATGAGCTGAACGTGCACATCACGTTGTATAAACTGGATAATGTTTCCAGAAGAGAGCATTTCTTTGCTCAGGTAAAGCAAGAAACAGGATCAGCCTTGTTGCTACACGACGAAAGTCTAAATTATGCTGCCGAGGCTCTTACTACCGGAACGTTTTCCTATTTCTCAAAACATCCGGAAGAGGCAAGAGAATATGGAAGGACAAAAGACCATCCGGCTAACGAGGAAGCTATCGCTAACCGAGTTTACGCGGGTCGGGATGGTAACGGAGAGCCAGGAAGCGGTGACGGTTACCGTTATCGCGGTCGAGGCATGATTCAGCTGACACATCGAGGTGGGTACCAGCGCTTCACGAAATGGCATAAAGAAAATGCCGATGCGTGGCCCAAAGAGGCGGCCGTGGATTTCGAGGCCGATCCCGAAAGCGTTGGGCAGGTCAAGTATGCCGTCCGATCAGCATGTTTCTTTTGGGTTGCCCATAGTCTATATAGCCTCGCGGACCAAGGTGATGCTCAAGATGTCGTTGATTCTATCAGCAAGGTGATCAATCCAGGATTATTCAAAGGAAAGCCTAATAAGATGAAGGCGGAAAGTATTGGTGGCAGGAGGGAAAATTTCGCAGAAATCCGAAAATGGGGAGGTCTTGCATGAAAAAATATATAAGGAATGCCATCCTGCTGATAATTACAGTTGCCAATTTTTTGGTGTCGGCCAAAGCCGCTGATTTTCTTGGGGCGACAAGCCTCTGCCATCAAGGCGAGATTGAGTATTTTAGCTGTGAGTTATATGATTCCAATAAGATAGCATCTGTTTGTGCGGCTGATAACATTTCTCCTGATCACGGATATGTGCAGTATCGTTTCGGTACGCATGGCCATATTGAATATAGATTCCCTGGCAAACTTCTACCTCCTCGCGGAAAAATTTCCATTGTAGACGTTTCGAGATTGCCGGATGGTCTCGGAAGCCACCTGAAGTTCGTGAGCGAGCGTTATACCTACGTAGTTTCAAACGCGCTCGTGCCAGGGGAGGTTTACGTCGAAAAGGATGGGAAGATTGTCTTCGACAAAATTTGCAAAGGCAGCACATATAAACCATTCGATAATATGGCGCGGCGCGGATTGGAGTATGGAGTGACAGACTCGGTTGACAGGCTCGATCAACATGATAAGTAGTCGACCATGAACAATCGTGAGCGCCTTATGTGGCGTGGTTCTGAACGCCAAATGAGGTTGTGAGAATTGCAGGGTACGGGCATATTGACGCGTGAACCCTGCAAATTTCGACGAGGTGCGGATGGGTCCGAAGACGCCTGTGACGGAGGGAGATTTCTTCCGGCACCCGTTGCGTGAACAGATCAACTTGAAGCATCCACTGGTCAGTTTGGCCGATCTGATCAACTGGGATCGGTTGGGTGCATCGATGAGCGAGAGCTTCGTTTCACGCAAGGGCCGGCCGGCCACCTCGCCAAGGCTGATCGCCGGCCTGCTGTATCTCCAACACGCGTTCGACCTGTCCGACGAAGAAGTC
>NZ_FPJP01000020.1:0-111489 GCF_900119325.1 Burkholderia sp. NFPP32
TCAAAGCTGACAGGAATATGAATCACTTCATAAACCTGACTTACTTTAGTGTGAGACTCTTGATACTTTCGCTTTCTGATCCGAAGATCAGCTCGCTTTCATCAAGCGCCCACACTTATCGGCTGTTAATTTTTAAAGAGCATTTCTGCGAGAAACTTCGTGTTTCTCAGCAGCGCTGCGTTTTCAGCAGCAGAGAAGCGAGATTATGAACCGTGTTTCGCAGATCGTCAACAACTTTTTCAACCACTTCGTTGCGACTGCGGGGTTCATCTTCCTGCGCCAGCCGTGCGCCCAACCTGCTGCACACCACCGACTTCGCTTCCCCTCTCCCGCGCCGCGTTGCCGTTAGCGCGAAAGAGGCGTGATTCTATGCACCCCGCACCCTTCGCGCAAGCCCCTTTGTGAAATTATTTTGAAAAAGCCACCGTGCGCTCGCGCGCACGGTGGCTTTGAACAGAATGGGCCGGGTGTTGCTATTGGCGTCCGGGCCACCGGCAACGCTTCCTCTATATATAGAAGCGCGTCACTTGCCGCCCACGGCAGCCTGCAACTGCTCGACCGGCACCGCGTCGGCCATTGCCGTGTAGCCCGTATCGCTTGGATGGATGCCGTCGCCGCTGTCGTATCGACGCTGCAGCACGCTCGGGCGCGCCGGATCGCGCAACACCGCGTCGAAGTCGACCACGCCGTCGAACCCTCCACCACTCCGGATCCACCGGTTCACCTCGAGCCGGATCGCCTCGCGCCCGGCCGGCAACCCGGCCGGCGTGAGCGTCGCGACGAAGACCTTCACGCCCTGGCGGTGTGCCGCGTCGATCAGCCGACGATAGCCGTCGATCAGCGACGCGGCCGTGACCTGCGTGTGCGGATGGTCGCAATCGAGCCCCGCGTGCGGCGGCATCGCCGCGAAGTTGATGTCGTTGATCCCGATCAGCACGACCGCGGCCTTCACGCCCGAGCGCGACAGCGCATCGCGCTCGAACCGCGACGCCAGCGACGTGCCGTAGCACGCGGAATCGCTAAGCAGCCGGTTCCCGCTGATGCCCAGATTCACGACGCCGATCGAATCGGCACCCGACGCAGTCAGCCGACGCGCCAGCGCGTCCGGCCAGCGGCGGTTCCGGTTCACGCTCGAACGCAGTCCGTCGGTGATCGAATCGCCGATCGCGGCCACGCTGGCTCGCGCGGAACCAACCTCGACGGCCAGCTCGGTCACCCATGCATATTGGGTAAAACGGGTACGGAACGCGGCGGCGGCCGGATCGTTCACGTGATCGCCCGGCGCAGAGACATAGTTGAACTGGTTTGACACGCGGTGCCAAACCGTCATCCGCTGGTTCGATCCCATCTGCAGACTGATGGCATACGGCTGTCCGGCCGTCACGTCGATCGCCACCGGATCGCTTTCGACTTCCTGCCCCGGCGCGAGCGCCACCGACGCCTTGCCGCCGAACCTGACCGGCACGGCCGCGCCGCCGGCGAGCGCGGCGCCGTCGCCGGCACGTGCGAGGCTCGCCGCCTCGACGACCAGCGGCGCGTGACCGTATGCATTGCTGACGCGAATCCGCGCTGCCCGTCCCGACACCGTCGGGTAGACGATCTGGCGCACGGTCCGCCCGGCCACGTCGGGTGCGCGATAGAGCGGCGGCGGCGCGGCAAGGTCGGGAATCGGCTGCAACGCGGTCGCCCACGCGGCCACCCATCCTGCCGGCGCGGCCGAAGCCGCGAACGGCGACACGAAAACGGCCGCGCCCAGCACGGCCGCGGCGA
Organism: Burkholderia sp. NFPP32; assembly: GCF_900119325.1. Taxonomy (NCBI): domain Bacteria; kingdom Pseudomonadati; phylum Pseudomonadota; class Betaproteobacteria; order Burkholderiales; family Burkholderiaceae; genus Burkholderia; species Burkholderia sp. NFPP32. The sequence continues at coordinate 1,771 of NZ_FPJP01000020.1, forward strand.
AACTGCTTCGGAATGACATCGGCAAAATCCTCATCGGAAAGCGGGCATTGTGCCGCAGAAGACGCAAGTCTCATGCGGCGGTCCACGCTTGCGCCGCCTGGTCGCGCCCCGACGTCCCTCGTTTACCCGACCTTCGCCGCAAATCCGCAAGAAATTTATTAACCGACCGGTCGGTTGGTTTATACTGCGCACACATTCAACCGGACGAGAATCTCGCCATGTACACGCAATCCCTCGACATCCCCGGCAACGTCGCGCCGCTCGACGCCGCAGCCGAGTCGCCCGAGCAAGCGCGGTTCGATGCGGTGATGGCCGCGGACGGCAAGATCGAACCGCAAGACTGGATGCCCGACGCCTATCGCAAGACGCTGGTTCGCCAGATCTCGCAGCACGCGCATTCGGAAGTCGTCGGCATGCTGCCGGAAGGCAACTGGATCTCGCGCGCGCCGAGCCTGAAGCGCAAGGCGATCCTGCTCGCGAAGGTCCAGGACGAAGCCGGCCACGGCCTCTATCTTTATAGCGCCGCCGAAACGCTCGGCGTGTCGCGCGATTCGCTGATCGACGCGCTGCACGCAGGCAAGGCGAAATACTCGAGCATCTTCAACTATCCGACGCCGACCTGGGCGGACGTCGGCGTGATCGGCTGGCTCGTCGACGGCGCCGCGATCATGAACCAGATCCCGCTGTGCCGCTGCACGTACGGCCCGTACGCGCGCGCGATGATCCGTGTGTGCAAGGAAGAGTCGTTCCACCAGCGCCAGGGTTTCGACGCGCTGCTGTCGATGATGAAGGGTAGCGACGCGCAGCGCGCGATGGTCCAGCAGGCCGTGAACCGCTGGTGGTGGCCGGTGCTGATGATGTTCGGCCCGAGCGACGCCGATTCGGTCCACAGCAGCCAGTCCGCAAAATGGGGCATCAAGCGGATCTCGAACGACGACCTGCGGCAGAAGTTCGTCGACGCGACAGTCGACCAGGCGAAGGTGCTCGGCGTCACGCTGCCCGATCCCGACCTGAAGTGGAACGACGCGCGCGGCCACCACGACTACGGCACGATCGACTGGGACGAATTCTGGCGCGTGGTCAACGGCGACGGCCCGTGCAACAAGGAACGCCTCGCGACCCGCGTGAAAGCGCACGAGGACGGTGCATGGGTGCGCGAAGCCGCGCTCGCGCACGAAGCGAAGCGCCGCGCCCGCCCCGAACAGCACGCCGCCTGAGCGGCACCATCGAATTCAGGAATCAGGAGAAAGTGATGAACAAGGAATGGCCGATCTGGGAAGTGTTCGTGCGCAGCAAGCAGGGCCTCGATCACAAGCATTGCGGCAGCCTGCATGCCGCCGACGCGTCGATGGCGCTGCGCATGGCGCGCGACGTCTACACGCGCCGCCAGGAAGGCGTGAGCATCTGGGTGGTGCCGTCGTCGGCGATCACCGCATCGGATCCGAACGAGAAGGCCGAACTGTTCGAACCGGCGGGCGACAAGATCTACCGTCATCCGACGTTCTACACGCTGCCCGACGAAGTCAACCACATGTAACGCCCGCGCCATGACGATCACGCCCGAACACCTCTCCTACGTGCTGCGCCTCGCGGACAACGCGCTGATCCTGGGTCAGCGCAACGCCGAATGGTGCGGCCACGGCCCGATCCTCGAGGAAGACATCGCGCTCACCAACATGAGCCTCGACCTCATCGGCCAGGCGCGCATGCTGTATACGCACGCCGCCGAACTCGAGCGCCAGCTCACCGGCGCGACGAAGACCGAGGACGACTACGCGTACTTCCGTACCGAGCGCGAGTTCGCGAACTTCACGCTCGCCGAACTGCCGCACTACGGCCCGGTCTCCGGCACCGCGCACGCCGACAAGGACTACGCGGTGACGATCGTGCGCAACTTCCTCTACGCGGCGCTGATGCTGCACGTATGGACCGCGCTGGAAACGTCGACCGACACGCAACTCGCCGCGATCGCCGCGAAATCGGTGAAGGAAACCCGCTATCACGTGCAACACGCGCGCGAATGGCTCATTCGCCTCGGCGACGGCACCGACGAATCGCACCGTCGCGCGCAGGATGCGCTCGACTACCTGACCCCGTACACGCGCGAATTCTTCGCAGCCGATGCGATCGACGACGCGATCGCCGCACCGGGCATCGGCCCGGCACCGGCCGCGATCGAAGCCGCATGGCGCGCGGACGTGGACGATGCGCTCGCCGAGGCGACGCTCACGCTGCCGGCGCCCGCGAAGCATGTGACGACCGGCAAGCAGGGCGAGCACTCGGAGCACATGGGCTACCTGCTCGCGGAAATGCAGAGCCTCGCGCGCCAGCACCCCGGCGCGACCTGGTAACCGGCCAACGCCACGGAGCCCGACGATGTCCGTCCAGACCGCCGCCCCCGCCGACGCCGCGCCCGCCGCGCGTCACGACGATCCGCTGCTCGCCCGCGCATGGGACGTGCTGGAAGCCGTGCCCGACCCCGAGATCCCGGTCGTGTCGATCCGCGAGCTCGGCATCCTGCGCGACGTTCGCCGCACGGACGACGGCCTGCTCGAAGTCGTGATCACGCCGACCTATTCGGGCTGCCCGGCCATGTCGCAGATCGCCGAGGACGTCGCCGCCGCACTGCAGGCGGCCGGCCTCCCGCCGCACCGAATCGAAACGGTGCTCGCGCCCGCGTGGACGACCGACTGGATCACGCAGGAAGCGCGCGACAAGCTGCGCGCGTACGGCATCGCGCCGCCGGTCGGCCAGTGCGGCAGCGCCGCGCCGCGGGAAAACGTCGTGCGCTTCGTGCCGCGACCGGTCGCGGCGCCGGCGTGCCCGCGCTGCGGCTCTGCCCATACCGAACGTCTCGCGCAATTCGCGTCCACGGCCTGCAAGGCGCTGTATCGCTGCGTCGACTGCCGCGAACCCTTCGACTACTTCAAACCCTACTGAAATGAAACAGCCCCCACGCTCTCTTCATTCGCTTGGGGGGGCGCAGCTCCCCCATCCCCCGGAAGCAGATCCGTCGCGCGAGGCGGCCCGGCGGGGGTCGACGACCCCGCAATTTCATCCGCTGCGTATCCGCGACGTGCGGCCCGAGACCGCCGACGCCGTCACCGTCTCGTTCGACGTGCCGCCCGAGCTGCGCGACGCTTACCGCTTCACGCAGGGCCAGTTCGTCACGCTGAAGACCCACATCGACGGCGAGGAGACGCGCCGCTCGTATTCGATCTGCGTCGGCACGACGGACTACGACCGCGACGGCGAACTGCGCATCGGCATCAAGCGCGTGCGCGGTGGCCGCTTCTCGAATTTCGCATTCGATACGCTGAAGCCGGGCCACACGATCGACGTGATGACGCCGGACGGCCGCTTCTTCACGCACCTGAATGCCGACCATGGCAAGCAGTACGTCGCGTTTTCCGGCGGCTCGGGGATCACGCCCGTGCTCGCGATCGTGAAGACGACGCTCGAACTCGAGCCGCGCAGCACGTTCACGCTGATCTACGGCAACCGCAGCGTCGACGCGATCATGTTCGCGGAGGAGCTCGAGGACCTGAAGAACCGCTACATGAACCGCTTCGTCCTCTATCACGTGCTGTCGGACGACCAGCAGGACGTCGAACTGTTCAACGGCGTGCTCGACCAGGCGAAATGCGCGGAATTCCTTACTACGCTGATGCCGGCCGACGCGATCGACGAGGCGTTCATCTGCGGCCCCGCGCCGATGATGGACGCAGCCGAAGCGGCGCTGAAGGCGGCCGGCGTGCCGCAGGCGAAGGTGCATGTCGAGCGCTTCGGCACGCCGCTGCCGCAGGCCGGAGCGCCGGTCGTGGAGATCACCGACCAGACGCCGGCCGCCGACCTGGAAATCGTGCTCGACGGCAAGAAGCGCAAGCTGCGCCTGCCGTACGAAGGGGTGAGCCTGCTCGATGTCGGCCTGCGCGCGGGCCTCGCGCTGCCGTACGCGTGCAAGGGCGGCGTGTGCTGCACGTGCCGCGCGAAGGTGATCGAGGGCGAAGTGCGGATGGAGAAGAACTACACGCTCGAGGCGCACGAAGTGAAGGACGGTTTCGTGCTCACGTGCCAGTGCCACCCAATCAGCGACAAGGTCGTCGTGAGCTTCGACGAGCGTTGAGCGGCATCGCGTCGCGGCGCCGGACGGTTTCTCGCCGTCACACATCTCGCTTACACTAGGGGCCGCCGGCCGGCTGGACATCGCAACGTCCGCCCGGCCGGCGGCTTTCTTTTGTTGACGACAGGCCGATGAGTACCATTCATGTGATTCAGGGCGGCACCGCCGCCGCGTCGCTGAGCGAGGCACTCGCGCAAGCCGGACGCGACGAGCGCGTCGTCGGATTGCTCGACGATCTCGGCGTCGGGCCGCTCAAGGGCGCCGACGAGACGCCCGACACGCGTGCCGCCTTCTGGGAGCGCGTGCTCGGCGACCAGATCCCCGACTGGAACGCGGAAATCGAAGGCGAATTCGCGCGCCTCGACCAGCTCGCAATGGATGCGGGCCAGGTGGTCGTCTGGCACGCGCCGAGCGTCGGCGACAAGCTGCTGCTGCGCCGCGTCGCCTATCACCTGCGCAATGTCCCGCAGCGCCTGAACGAAGTGCGGCTGTCGGCCGCCGATCTCGACTCGGCGCAACGCGCATCGCTGTCGCGCACCGACCAGGCATGCACGACCGGGATGTTCTCGCCCGCGGAACTGGCGCGGAAACGGCCGGTGGCCGCGCCGATCTCGGTGCTGCGCATCGGTCGCCTCGCACTCGAATGGCAGGAAGCGAAGCACCTGAACGCCGAACTTCGCTATTGGGTCAGCAACACGATCAAGAGCGGCTACTATGCCGATCTCGACGCGCTGATCGTCGCGCGCGCGGAAACCGACTGGCTGCCCGCGCGGCGCCTCGTCGGCGGCATCATGGCCGACGCCGACCGCGGCGGCCTGTTCGTCAGCGACTCGATCGCCTGGTGGCGCTGTCGCGAACTCGCGGCGGCCGGCCGGCTCGAGCTGCAGGACGACGCACCCGCCGCCCTCTCTTCCACGCAGGTGCGCGCGGCCCGCGCGGCCATCGCGCACCGCTAATCTTCCGCATTCGACCATGGCCCGTACCCGAGCGCCCGACCACGAATCCCAGCGCGAGCAGATCCTCGATCTCGCCGCCGAGAAATTCGCGCAGACGAGCTACCCGAGCACGTCGATGTCCGATCTCGCGACCGCGAGCGGCACGTCGAAGGCACGCCTTTATCACTATTACGAGAGCAAGGAAGCGATCCTGTTCGACCTGCTCGACCGCTACACGAAGCGGCTGATGCTGATCATCGCCGAGGTCGAAGGGGCGAGCCAGCGGCGCGGCCTCAGCGAGCGCGACGCGTTCGCGGAACTCGTGCGCGCGTTCCTCTCCGAATACGAGACGTCGCACAGCCGTCACGTCGCGCTGCTCAACGACGTGAAGTATCTCGAGGACGCGCAGCGCGAGATCGTGCTCGACCGCCAGCGCGATATCGTCGCCGCGTTCACGCGGCAGCTCGCGCGCGCGTACCCTGACCGCATCTCGAAGGAAAACCAGACATCCGTGACGATGATGGTGTTCGGGATGATCAACTGGACGTTCACGTGGCTGAAGCCGGGCGGCCGTCTCGGCTACCGAGACTTCGCCGAGCAGGTGATCGACCTGATCGAACGCGGGCTGTCGACGGCGGCCTGATTGCCGCATAGCAGCAAGCGTTGCAGGACGGGCACACTGCGACGGCCCGCCGCGCATTTCATATGATGAATTTTAAATCCGTTAAAAATCATATAGATACAGGATTAACTAAGCGGATTTAGAATTCATCCTCCAGCATAAATAAGGTTAAATACGGGTTTTCCCCAATCCGGGGGCCGACGGTCGGGTAAAATGCTGTTGCGTTGCACAACCCGCTGTACGGTCACATATTGAGGAACCCACGATGAACACGCAATTGAACGGCAATGCCGATGTCGTCGGCACCGCCGGTAGTGCGCCGGTTCTCGTCAGGGAACTGGCTTCCAAAGACCGTGAGAAGATGCTCACCCACTTTCTCTCGCTCGACGAAGAGGACCGCCTGCTGCGCTTCGGCCAGATGGTGCCCGACCACGTGATCGAGAACTATGTCCGCACGATCGACTTCGGTCGCGACACCGTGTTCGGCGTGTTCGACCACGAACTCGAACTGATCGGCGTCGGCCACCTGGCCTACCTGCCGGCCGAGGGCGACAAGCGCACGGCCGAGTTCGGCGTGTCGGTGCTCGAAAGCGCACGCGGCCACGGCGTCGGCTCGAAGCTGTTCGAGCGCGCGGCGATCCGCAGCCGCAACACGCACGTGACGATGCTGTACATGCACTGCCTGTCGCGTAACGCGACGATGATGCACATCGCGAAGAAATCCGGGATGCGCATCGAGTACGCGTACGGCGAAGCCGACGCGTACCTGTCGCTGCCGCCGGCCGACCACTCGACGATCATCGCCGAGATGCTGCAGGAACAGGCCGCAGTGTTCGACTACGCGCTCAAGCGCCAGGCGCACCGCACGTCGAAGTTCATCGAATCGCTGATGCCCGCCGCGCTGACGGCGTAATATCGGCCGGCCAGGCGCGCCGCAGCGGCGCGCCCGGCCCCTTTTTTCCCTCCTCCTCCCGCCGCCGGGCGCGCTAGCGCACCGAACGAATCGGCAACGCCGTCGTCTCCTTGAAGCATTCGAGCGAAAAGCTCGTCTTCACGTCGATCACCGACGGGTGATGCAGCAAATGCTCCTGCACGAAACGGGAGAAATGCGCCATGTCCTCGACCTGCACGCGCAGCAGGTAATCCATGTCTCCCGTCATCGCGTGGCACGCGACCACTTCCGGCCAGGTCTGCACGGCCGCGCGAAACAGCTCCGCGTGGGCCGCGCCCGCGCGCGCCGACGTCTCGTCGGCCCGGACCGGCGCCAGGCCGCCGCGCTTCTCGAGCCGCACGCTCACGTACGCGAGCAGGTCGAGCCCCAGCTTCTGCGGATCCAGCAGCGCGACATAGCCGGTGATCACGCCGATCTCCTCGAGCCGCCGGATCCGCCGCAAGCACGGGCTCGGCGACAGGTTCACGCGCTCGGCGATCTCCTGGTTCGACAGGCGCCCGTTCTCCTGAAGAATCGCGAGGATCCGCCGGTCGATGGCATCCAATTCGGCTTGCGCCATCTTCTGCCCTCCGATGATTATTTAGAGACTGGAAATTGCGTCATCGTAGGCATGGACGATTAAGTTCGCAAGTTTCCGCTCGCGGCCGCCCGCTACACTTTGTCGCACGTACCGATTCGCTGCGCACGCCGACGCGTGCGCCGCCTTCGACATCGAACCGGGCCGGGCACGCACACGTCGCCCCGGCCGATCGCCCCGCACAGGAGACACGACATGCAGATCCCCAACTGGGACAACCCCGTCGGCACCGACGGCTTCGAATTCATCGAATACACGGCACCGGACCCGAAAGCGCTCGGACAACTGTTCGAACGGATGGGTTTCACCGCGATCGCGCGCCACCGCCACAAGGACGTGACGGTCTACCGCCAGGGCGACATCAACTTCATCATCAACGCCGAACCCGATTCGTTCGCGCAACGCTTCGCGCGCCTGCACGGCCCGTCGATCTGCGCGATCGCATTCCGCGTGCAGGACGCCGCGAAGGCATACAAGCACGCGCTCGAACTCGGCGCATGGGGCTTCGACAACAAGACTGGCCCGATGGAGCTGAACATCCCGGCGATCAAGGGCATCGGCGATTCGCTGATCTACTTCGTCGATCGCTGGCGCGGCAAGAATGGCGCGCAGCCGGGCTCGATCGGCGACATCAGCATCTATGACGTCGATTTCGAGCCGATCGCCGGCGCGAACCCGAACCCGGTCGGCCACGGCCTCACCTACATCGACCACCTGACGCACAACGTGCATCGCGGCCGCATGCAGGAATGGGCCGAGTTCTACGAACGCCTGTTCAACTTCCGCGAAGTGCGCTACTTCGACATCGAAGGCAAGGTGACGGGCGTGAAGTCGAAGGCGATGACGTCGCCGTGCGGCAAGATCCGCATCCCGATCAACGAGGAAGGCTCGGACACGGCCGGCCAGATCCAGGAATACCTCGACGCGTACCACGGCGAAGGCATCCAGCACATCGCGCTCGGCACGAACGACATCTACGGCGCGGTCGACGGGCTGCGCGGCAAGGAAGTGAAGCTGCTCGACACGATCGACACGTATTACGAACTGGTCGACCGCCGCGTGCCGAACCACGGCGAATCGCTGGACGAACTGAAGAAGCGCAAGATCCTGATCGACGGCGCGCGCGACGACTTGCTGCTGCAGATCTTCACCGAGAACCAGATCGGGCCGATCTTCTTCGAGATCATCCAGCGCAAGGGCAACCAGGGCTTCGGCGAAGGCAACTTCAAGGCGCTGTTCGAATCGATCGAGCTCGACCAGATCCGCCGCGGCGTCGTGCAGGACAAGGCCTGACGCGTCCGGCGCGCGGCGGCCCGGGGCAACCGGGCCGGCCGCACGATCCGGCGGCACAAAGAAAAAGGGCGGGAATCCGACGATTCCCGCCCTTTTGGCATTTCCGGCGCGGCCCGCAGGCCGCGCGACCGGATCAACGCGCGTTCGCCTTCGATTCGACGACGCGCTCGGCCGCCGGCTGCGCGACGGCATCCTGGGCCGGCACGATCTGACGCATCTGCACGCCGGCTGCGGCCAGTGCGCTCGCGCCTTGCGCGCGCACCGGGCCGGTCATCGCGAAAAACGCGGCGGACACGATCAGGAAACTCTGGATATGACGTGTGTTCATTGCACCTCCTGTAAAACTGCCGGCGCCTCCCCGATTGCGTCGAAACGAACCAACGCGGCCGGGCACCTCCGGCAGGCCGACAAGATTAACGGCATTTGCCCGCAGATGGGGCCCGCTTTACATGCATTTACATGATGTAACGCATGATCCAGCCCTTTTCCCTGGTGCGCCGCCGCATTCCGGCCGGTGGGCGGCGGGTTTGCCCCAGTGCTACCATCGCTTAAAACCGGCCAATATGCCGGCCACTGTCGACGCGTTCACAAGACGCCGGAGCAGTCGAGTTTTGGTGATCCCAAACTGGGTGGAGGAGACTGTTAATGAATGCCCCGCTAGACGCAGGCCAACGCGCGTCGCTGGAAGCCGCGCTGAAGTCCGTCACGCTTGATGACAAATACACACTGGAGCGCGGCCGCGCGTACATGAGCGGCATCCAGGCCCTCGTGCGCCTGCCGATGCTCCAGCAGGAACGCGACCGCGCCGCCGGTCTCAATACGGCCGGCTTCATCTCCGGCTATCGCGGCTCTCCGCTCGGCGGCCTCGATCTGTCGCTCTGGAAGGCCAAGCAGTATCTGGCGGCCCACCAGATCGTCTTCCAGCCCGGCATCAACGAAGATCTCGCCGCCACCGCCGTGTGGGGTTCGCAGCAGGTGAACCTGTACCCCGGCGCGAAGCACGACGGCGTGTTCGGCATGTGGTACGGCAAGGGCCCGGGCGTCGACCGCACCGGCGACGTGTTCAAGCACGCGAACTCGGCCGGCTCGTCGCAGCACGGCGGCGTGCTGGTGCTCGCCGGCGACGACCACGCGGCGAAATCGTCGACGCTCGCGCACCAGTCCGAACACATCTTCAAGGCCTGCGGGCTGCCGGTGCTGTTCCCGTCCAACGTGCAGGAATATCTCGATTTCGGCCTGCACGGCTGGGCGATGAGCCGCTACTCGGGCCTGTGGGTCGCGCTCAAGTGCGTGACGGACGTCGTCGAATCGTCGGCGTCGGTCGACATCGACCCGCATCGCACCGAGATCGTGCTGCCGACCGACTTCATCATGCCGGACGGCGGCCTGAACATCCGCTGGCCCGACCCGCCGCTCGTGCAGGAAGCGCGGCTGCTCGACTACAAGTGGTACGCGGCGCTCGCCTATGTGCGCGCGAACAAGCTCGACCGGATCGAGATCGATTCGCCGGGCGCGCGCTTCGGGATCATGACCGGCGGCAAGGCGTACCTCGACGTGCGCCAGGCGCTGACCGACCTCGGCCTCGACGACGAAACCTGCGCGCGGATCGGCATCCGGCTCTACAAGGTCGGCTGCGTGTGGCCGCTCGAAGCGCAGGGCGCGCAGGCATTCGCGCGCGGCCTCGACGAAATCCTGGTGGTCGAGGAAAAGCGCCAGATCCTCGAATACGCGATCAAGGAAGAGCTGTACAACTGGCCCGACGCGCAACGGCCGCGCGTGTTCGGCAAGTTCGACGAGAAGGACGGCGCCGGCGGCGAATGGTCGGTGCCGATGGGCAACTGGCTGCTGCCCGCGCACTACGAACTGTCACCCGCGATCATCGCGAAGGCGATCGCGACGCGCCTCGATAAGTTCGAGCTGCCGTCCGACGTGCGCGCGCGCATCGCCGCGCGGCTCGCGGTGATCAACGCAAAGGAAATGGCGCTCGCGAAGCCGCACGTGCAGACCGAGCGCAAGCCGTGGTTCTGCTCGGGCTGCCCGCACAACACGTCGACCAACGTGCCGGAAGGCTCACGCGCGATCGCCGGCATCGGCTGCCACTACATGACCGTGTGGATGGACCGCAGCACGAGCACCTTCAGCCAGATGGGCGGCGAAGGCGTGCCGTGGATCGGCCAGGCGCCGTTCACGGACGAGAAGCACGTGTTCGCGAACCTCGGCGACGGCACCTATTTCCACTCGGGCCTGCTGGCGGTGCGCGCGGCGATCTCGTCGAAGGCGAACATCACGTACAAGATCCTCTACAACGATGCGGTCGCGATGACGGGCGGCCAGCCGGTCGACGGCGTGCTGACGGTGCCGCAGATCACGCACCAGCTCGCGTCCGAAGGCGCGAAGAAGATCGTGATCGTCACCGACGAGCCGGAGAAGTACGACAGCCAGAAGGCGCTCCTCGCGCCGGGCGTGACGATCCATCACCGCGACCAGCTCGACGACGTGCAGCGCGAGCTGCGCGAGATCGCCGGCACGACGATCCTGATCTACGACCAGACCTGCGCGACCGAGAAGCGCCGCCGCCGCAAGCGCGGCACCTATCCGGACCCGGCCAAGCGCGTCGTGATCAACGAAGCGGTGTGCGAAGGCTGCGGCGACTGCTCGGTGCAGTCGAACTGCCTGTCGGTCGAGCCGCTGGAAACCGAGTTCGGCACGAAGCGCCAGATCAATCAGTCGAGCTGCAACAAGGACTTCTCGTGCTTGAAGGGCTTCTGCCCGAGCTTCGTCACGGTCGAGGGCGGCCAGTTGAAGAAACCGAAGGCGGTTTCGGTCGACGGCAGCGCGCTGCCGCCGATCCCGGAACCGACGCTGCCGGACATCGACCGCGCGTACGGCGTGCTCGTCACGGGCGTCGGCGGCACGGGCGTCGTCACGATCGGCGCACTGCTCGGAATGGCCGCGCACCTGGAGAACAAGGGCGTGACCGTGCTCGACGTCACGGGCCTCGCGCAGAAGGGCGGCGCCGTGATGAGCCACGTGCAGATCTCGCACGCGCCGACCGACATCCACGCGACGCGGATCGCGATGGGCGAAGCCGACCTCGTGATCGGCTGCGACGCGATCGTCACGGCCGGCGACGAGTGCACGTCGCGGATGCGGCACGACGCGACGCGCGTGGTCGTCAACAGCGCGCAGACGCCGACCGCCGAGTTCATCAAGAACCCGAACTGGGCGTTCCCCGGCCTGTCCGCAGAGAACGACATCCGCGCGGCGGCAGGTGAAGCCGTCGATTTCATCGATGCGAACCGCTTCGCGGTCGCGCTGCTCGGCGACGCGATCTACACGAACCCGTTCGTGCTCGGCTACGCGTGGCAGAAGGGTTGGCTGCCGCTCACGCTCGCATCGCTCGAACGCGCGATCGAACTGAACGCCGTGTCGGTCGAGAAGAACCGCGCGGCCTTCGACTGGGGCCGGCGCGCCGCGTACGACCTGGCAAGCGTAAAGCAGGCAGCGGCCGGCGATGCGCGCCCCGCGCAAGGCGCCACGGTGATCGCGCTGCACACGAAGAAGGCGGTCGACGCGCTGATCGCAAAGCGCGTGGAATTCCTCACCGCGTACCAGAACGCCGCGTACGCATCGCGCTACGCGGCATTCGTCGACAAGGTGCGCGCGGCCGAGCGCGCGCTGGCGGACGGCGATACGGTGCAGGAGCAACTGACCGAAGCGGTCGCGCGTAACCTGTTCAAGCTGATGGCGTACAAGGACGAATACGAGGTCGCGCGGCTGCAGTCCGATCCCGCGTTCCTCGCGCGCCTGTCCGCGCAGTTCGAAGGCGACTGGAAGCTGAAATTCCACCTCGCGCCGCCACTGTTCGCGAAGACGGACGCGCACGGCCATCTCGTGAAGAAGGCGTACGGCCCGTGGATGATGTCGGCGTTCCGGCTGCTCGCGAAGGCGAAGTTCCTGCGCGGCACGGGGCTCGACCCGTTCGGCCGCACCGGGGAGCGCCGCGCCGAGCGTGCGCTAATCGGCGAATACGAAGCGCTGATCGACGAAGTGACGGCCAAGCTGAACGCGGCCAACCGCCCGCTCGCACTCGAGCTCGCGGCGCTGCCGGACGGCATTCGCGGCTACGGCCACGTGAAGGAGAACAACCTGCGCGCGGTACGCCAGAAGTGGAACACGCTGCTCGCGAAGTGGCGCTCGCCGACGGGCGGCCAGTCGCACCAGCAGGTCGCGTAACGGCGCGCGGCGGGCGTTCGCGGTTCGGACACCTGCCCGCGCCGGCAGCGGATCACGATAAAAAAAACGCCACGGAACCTGCGTTCCGTGGCGTTTTTCATTGCGCCGCGCCTGAAGCGCGGCACACGCGGGCGCGAACTTACTTCGTGTTCACGTTCGCGGCGGCAACGGCCGTCATGTTGATGATCCGGCGCACGGTCGCGGCCGGCGTCAGGATGTGGACCGGCTGCGCGGCGCCGAGCAGGAACGGGCCGACCGTCACACCTTCGCCGCCGACCATCTTCAGCAGGTTGTACGCGATGTTCGCGGCTTCGACGTTCGGCATGATCAGCAGGTTCGCTTCACCCGACAGCGTCGTGCCCGGGAAGGCCTGCTTGCGGATCACTTCCGACAGCGCCGCGTCGCCGTGCATTTCGCCGTCGACTTCCAGGTTCGGCGCACGTTCGACGATCAGCTTGCGAGCCTCGGCCATCCGGCGCGACGACGACGACGGCGCGCTGCCGAAGTTCGAGTTCGACAGCAGCGCGGCCTTCGGCGTGATGCCGAAGCGCTCGATCTCGGCCGCGGCCTGGATCGTCATGTCGGCGAGCTGTTCGGCGCTCGGCTGCTCGTTCACGTACGTGTCGCACAGGAACAGGTTGCGGCCCGGCAGCATCAGCAGGTTCATCGCCGCGAAGTGCTCGGCGCCCTTCGCGCGGCCCAGCACCTGCTCGATGAACTTCAGGTGGCTGTGGAACGTGTCGATCATCCCGCAGACCATCCCGTCCGCGTCACCCAGGTGCACGAGCATCGCGCCGATCAGCGTGTTGAACTTGCGCATCGCGGCCTTCGCGACTTCCGGCGTCACGCCGTCGCGCGCAGCGATGTCGTGGTATGCCTGCCAGTAGCGGTGGTAGCGCGTGTCGTCTTCCGGATTGACGATCTCGAAATCGACACCGGCCTTCAGCTTCGAGCCGATCTTCTGCAGGCGCATCTCGATGACCGACGGACGGCCGACGATGATCGGCTGCGCGATCTTTTCCTGCAGCACGAACTGCGCGGCACGCAGCACGCGCTCGTCCTCGCCTTCGGCGTATACGATGCGGGCCTGCTTCTTCTTCGCGGTCGCGAACACCGGGCGCATCACCATGCCGGTGCGGTAGACGGTCGCGCCGAGCTGCTCGCGGTACGCGTCCATGTCCTGGATCGGACGCGTCGCGACGCCCGAATCCATCGCGGCCTGCGCGACAGCCGGCGCGATCTTGATGATCAGGCGCGGGTCGAACGGCTTCGGAATCAGGTATTCCGGCCCGAATTCGAGCGAGTGGCCTTCATACGCCTTCGCGACTTCCTCGCTCTGGTCGGTTTCCTGGGCCAGCTCGGCGATCGCGCGCACGCACGCGAGCTTCATTTCTTCCGTGATCGTCGTCGCGCCGACGTCGAGCGCGCCGCGGAAGATGAACGGGAAGCACAGCACGTTGTTGACCTGGTTCGGGTAGTCCGAACGGCCGGTCGCGACGATCGCGTCCGGGCGCACGGCCTTCGCGTCTTCCGGGCGGATTTCCGGTTCCGGGTTCGCGAGCGCCAGGATCAGCGGCCGGTCGCCCATCGTCTTGACCATGTCCTGCTTCAGCACGCCCGCGCTCGAGCAGCCGAGGAACACGTCCGCGCCGACGATCGCATCGGCGAGCGTGCGCGCGTCGGTCGTGGCCGCATAGCGCTGCTTCGACGGATCGAGATTGCCGCGCCCTTCGTAGATCACGCCCTTCGAATCGGCGACGAGGATGTTCGACTTCGTCAGGCCGAGGTTCACCAGCAGGTCCAGACACGCGATGGCCGCGGCGCCGGCGCCCGAGCACACGAGCTTCACTTCGGACAGCTTCTTGCCGACGACCTTCAGGCCGTTCAGGATCGCGGCCGACGCAATGATCGCGGTGCCGTGCTGGTCGTCGTGGAAGACGGGGATCTTCATGCGCTCGCGCAGCTTCTGCTCGATGTAGAAGCATTCCGGCGCCTTGATGTCCTCGAGGTTGATGCCGCCGAGCGTCGGCTCGAGCATCGCGATCGCCTCGACGAGCTTGTCGGGGTCGGACTCCGACAGCTCGATGTCGAACACGTCGATGCCCGCGAATTTCTTGAAGAGGCAGCCCTTGCCTTCCATCACCGGCTTCGCGGCGAGCGGGCCGATGTTGCCGAGACCGAGCACGGCCGTGCCGTTCGTGATGACGCCGACGAGGTTGCCGCGCGACGTGTACTTCTGCGCGTCGAGCGGATCGGCGTGGATCGCCTCGCACGCGGCGGCGACGCCCGGCGAATACGCGAGCGACAGATCGAGCTGGTTCGACAGCGGCTTGGTCGGGGTGACCGAAATCTTGCCGGGTTTCGGGTTCAGGTGATAAGCGAGAGCGGCCTGCTTCAGTTGTTCGTCCATGATTGACCTGCGAGAGACATGCGAAATTTTGACGGTTCAGTACACAGCACCTTCGGCCGCGTCTGCTTGAATCGAGGGGATGGTCGACTGCGAGACGGCACGCGACGCGCCGGGTCGGCACGCCATCGAACCTTGGCGGGTGGCAAGAGGAAAGTACAAAGTACTGAACGATTTCTAAGGGTCGCCTAGTGTACACCCCGCGCATGACACATGTTGGTGCAGCGCCGCATCCCCGGCATCGCATCGGAGCGATCCGCCCCCGCTTGTTTCGCCGGTGGTGGGCGGCATCGCGAACCTGCGCGAATTCCGCCGAAAACCGCCCTGAATCGGGTAAAATAACCGGCTACGCGCGCAGCGATGCGATCGGCCTTCCGATCGCGCCCCCGGCCCCCGGCCGGGTTCCCGTGCTGCGCCACCGGGCCTGCGCCCGCTCCTCGCTCAACACCCAAGGAATGCCCATGACAGGCTACGATCGTCAGTCGATCTCGGATACGACCGCCAAAATCCTGCTCGAAGTGCAGGCGGTGCACTTCAACGCCGAAAAACCGTTCATCTTCACGTCCGGCTGGGCAAGCCCCGTCTATATCGACTGCCGCAAGCTGATCTCGTATCCGCGCGTGCGCCGTGCGCTGATGGAAATGGCGGAAACGACGATCACGCGCGACATCGGCTTCGAGCAGATCGACGCGGTGGCGGGCGGCGAGACGGCCGGCATCCCGTTCGCGGCATGGATCGCGGACCGGATGATGGTGCCGATGCAGTACGTGCGCAAGAAGCCGAAGGGTTTCGGCCGCAACGCGCAGATCGAAGGCCATCTGGAAGAAGGCTCGCGCGTGCTGCTGGTGGAAGACCTGACGACCGACAGCCGCAGCAAGATCAACTTCGTCAATGCGCTGCGTACCGCGGGCGCGACGGTGAACCACTGCTTCGTGCTGTTCCACTACGACATCTTCAAGGAAAGCGTGTCGGTCCTGAAGGACATCGACGTCGACCTGCACGCGCTGGCGACGTGGTGGGACGTGCTGCGCGTCGCGAAGGCATCGGGCTACTTCGAAACGAAGACGCTCGACGAAGTCGAGAAATTCCTGCACGCGCCGGCCGAGTGGTCGGCCGCGCACGGCGGCGCGACGGGCGCCCAGGAGTGACGCCGCGCCGGCATGCATGCCGGCGCCCTGGCTGAAAAAGCCGCCTGCTTCATCGCAGGCGGCTTTTTTTCGTCCGTCGTTCCGCGCAAGAACCGGTCGCGACCGCGGGTCGCGGTGTGCATCGCTCATCGAACCCTAATGCTAGACTTGATCCATCGCCGCCATCAGCGACGCGGGCAACGCACAACGCCAACAACGCCGGGAGCATCGGCCCGGCCCACGTGACGGGAGAAGCGCCATATGCGTGTGGATCGCCGGATCACTCCGCCTGCGCCATCGGGTCGCCCGTCTCCGTTCATCGCTCTCCTCGTTTGCACCGCCGTCTTCGCGGCGCTGCCCGTTCATGCGGAAGGCCCGTTCACCATGTCGAGCGACGACCTGACGCCCGGCGGGCGCGTCCGCGCCGCGAACGTGTTCGACCGCGGCGACTGCAAGGGCGCGAACCGCTCGCCGCAGCTCGCCTGGCACAACCCGCCGCCCGGCACGCGCAGCTACGCGGTCACGATCTTCGATCCCGACGCACCCGGGCGCGGCTGGTGGCACTGGGCCGTGGCAGGCATCCCGGCCACGGTCACGAGCCTGCCCACCGACGCGAGCGCGTCCGGCTTCCTGCGGCGCATCGGCGCGATCGAGGCGCGCAACGACTTCGGGATCGACGGCTACGGCGGCCCGTGCCCGCCGCCCGGCAAGCCGCACCGCTACGTGATCACCGTCTACGCGCTGAAGGGCAACGACCTGCGCATCGCGCAGGGCCGACCCGCGCCGATGTTCGAGCATGAGATCGGCACGCTCGCGATCGGCAGCGCGCAATTCACGGTTAGCTACGGGCAGTGACGGACGCCGGGCCGCGATTGCCGGCCGACGCGAATTTCAGTGCGCCGCATGCGCGCGTTTTCCCGTCATTTCGGCTTGCTAGACTCGTCGTCACCGGTCGCGGCCCCACACGCCGCGCATCGGTCGCGCCGCCCGCCGGCGACGCGTGACGCGGCAGGCCGCTGCGGCCGCCGTTCCCGTCCCTTTCCGGAGAACGCTTCATGTCGAACATCGTCATCGTCTATCACAGCGGCTACGGTCACACGCAGAAACTGGCCGAGGCCGTTCACGCGGGCGCGCAGGACGCCGGCGCGACCGTACGCCTGATCGCCGTCGGCGACCTCGACGACGCGGGCTGGGCCGCCCTCGACGCGGCCGACGCGATCGTCTTCGGCGCGCCGACCTACATGGGCGGCCCGTCGGCGCAGTTCAAGCAGTTTGCCGACGCGACGTCGAAAGCGTGGTTCACGCAGAAGTGGAAAGACAAGATCGCCGCGGGCTTCACGAACTCCGCGACGATGAACGGCGACAAGTTCTCGACGATTCAATATTTCGTCACGCTGTCGATGCAGCATGGGATGGTGTGGGTCGGCACGAGCCTGATGCCGGCCAACTCGAAGGCGGCCACGCGCAACGACATCAACTACCTCGGCGGCTCCACGGGCCTGCTCGCGCAGTCGCCGGCGGATGCGACGCCCGACGAGGGCCCGCTGCCGGGCGACCTCGAGACCGGGAAGGTATTTGGCCGGCGCATCGCCGAAGCGACGGCACGCTGGGTTGCCGGCAGCCGCTGAGCCGGCCCCGGGCGCCCGCGCCGGCGGGCGTCAAAGGGACACAAGACGGCCCGCCGGCCGTCTTTTTTTCGCCCCGCGCGGTGCAGGCGCGCCGGATGACGTCTTAAAATGGCGATCTCCGGGCGCGGGCCCCCGTTTCATCCAGTGAGAGCGAAATGAGCACCAAAGTTTTTGTCGACGGCCAGGAAGGCACGACCGGCCTCAAGATCTTCGAATACCTGTCGGCGCGCAACGATATCGAGATCCTGCGCATCGATGAAGCGAAGCGCAAGGACGTCGACGAGCGCCGCCGCCTGATCAACGCGTCGGACATCACGTTCCTGTGCCTGCCGGACGTCGCGTCGCGCGAATCGGCCTCGCTCGTCGAGAACCCGAACACGACGCTGATCGACGCGAGCACCGCGTTCCGCACGAGCGCCGACTGGGCCTACGGCCTGCCCGAACTGACCCGCGCGCAGCGCGAGAAGATTCGCACGTCGAAGCGCATCGCGGTGCCGGGCTGCCACGCATCGGCCTTCGTGCTCGCGATGCGTCCGCTCGTCGATGCGGGCATCGTCGCGCCGACGTTCGCCGCGCACAGCTACTCGATCACCGGCTACAGCGGCGGCGGCAAGTCGATGATCGCCGACTACGAGAACGCGGCGCCGGGCGGCAAGCTCGCGAGCCCGCGCCCGTATGCGCTCGGCCTCACGCACAAGCACCTGCCGGAAATGGCCGCGCACACGGGCCTCGCGAACCCGCCGATCTTCACGCCGATCGTCGGCCCGTTCCTGAAGGGTCTCGCAGTGACGACCTACTTCACGCCCGAACAGCTCGCGAAGCGTGCGACGCCGCAAGACGTGCAACGCGTGTTCGCCGAATACTACGCGGACGAAGCATTCGTGCGCGTCGCGCCATTCAACGCGGACGCGAACCTCGACGGCGGCTTCTTCGACGTGCAGGCGAACAACGACACGAACCGTGTCGACCTGTTCGTGTTCGGCAACGAAGAGCGCTTCGTCACGGTCGCGCGCCTCGACAACCTCGGCAAGGGTGCGTCGGGTGCCGCGATCCAGTGCATGAACCTCAACATCGGCGCGGCCGAGGATGCGGGCCTCACGCGCTGACCATCCTCTCGTGCGATGCAAAGCCGGCCGCTGGCCGGCTTTTTATTTACCCGCATCACGCAATAAATAAAATCCTGTTCGCGAATTTACAAATATTTACAAGCTTTCCATTGCGCGATTACCAGCGAATTAACTCCCCCCTTATTTCTCCAGTCAATCCCGAATAGGGATAAACCGGATACCACCGCTTTAAACACTGCCGCTGTGCGCGGGAAGGTTCTTCGACAGCCTTCCTCGCGTGGCACATCCCCCACTTCGGCAGCTTTTGCCAGCCCCTCGCACGTTTTAATTCTTACTGAATGCCGTGTCGGACAAGGATTTAAAACACGACATCCGTTTCAATCGCCTTTTTTAGACGGGTTCATCAATTGACAGCAAAAATCAAGGCGGCGACATTAGCTCGCACAATTAAACGATTGGAGACAGCGGCATGTCGCACGCCTTATCGAAGGGGGTGGCAACGGCCTTTGCCATTGCCCCTTTCCTGGTTGCATGTGGTGGGGGGGATTCCGGCGGCGCGCTCGCGCCGATCAATGCGCCCCAATGTTCCGGATCGAGCTGCGGCACGCAAGGGCCGCCGCCGTCGCAGCCCGTCAACGGTTCGCTGTGTCCGGCCAACGCCGACATCGTGAAGAACACGTATCTCGGCGGTGCCGGTAGCGGCGAGATCGTCAGCGTCAACATCGACGCAGTCGCGATGACGTACACGCTCAAGTGGCTCGAATCGCCGATTCCGCTGAAGACGGGCACCGTCACGCCCAGCCGCGTCGGCACGACGATCACCGGCAAGGTCATCCACCCGCCGACCGGCGCGCTGCCGACCGCCGAGCAGACGCGCTGCGCGTTCGTCCTCACGCCGGGCACGGGCCCCGCGCCGGACGGCTCGACCTATTCGACGGCCGCCGACTTCAACCAGGCGAACCCGCCGATGCTGCTCGTCGGCATGGGCGTCGCGGGCGGCGGCATTCCGGGCGCGACGATCCAGTACGACGGGCTGACGATCATCCCGGGCGTCGTGCAGAACGTCGGCCAGGTGCCGAACCGCCACTTCGATTTCTATCCGTTCCTCGGCTTCGCGAACACGACGACCGACCTGTCGAAGCTGCCGGGCACGTACAACGCGCTGATCTACCACCTCGTGCCGTCGGGCAACTACGCGACGAAGGGATCGAACTCGAGCGAGACGTTCGATGCGAACGGCGCGTGCACGTCGACCGGTTCGGGCGGCTGCCAGACGACCGGCGATCCGTGGAAGACGAGCGCGAACGGCGGCTACTTCGACAGCACGAAGGCACCGCAGACGCTGCCGCAAACGCAACTGCCGATCGTCGGCGCGACCGGCAAGTCGGCGACCGCGCACATGGTGATCGGCCAGCTCAACGGCGCGACGGTGCCGGTGATCGTGCGCACGGGCAACGTGAACCTCGGTACGCCGCCGCTGCACCTCGACGCGCAGGTCGACGACGAATCGGGCATCGCGGTGCTCGGCGCGGCGACGGCGATCACGTCGGGCTCGATCGACGGCGGCTACGCGGGCGCGGACTCGAACTTCAAGTACACGGCCGCCCTGATCCGCGGCAGCAACGCATCGTTCATCAACCCGACCACGCAGGCCGAGGAAGACGGCTTCACGCTCGACTACGGCCAGGCGACGCCGGGCCTGCTGAACGCGAAGACGACGCCGCCGAGCGGCGCGACCTACCCGTCCGCATCGGGCGTGGTGATCGCGACGGGCGGGCTGTACGCGGCACTCGTGCAGGGCACGGTGAACGGCGGCGTCACGTCGACGTCGGCGAACTCGACGACGTCGTCGACACCGTACTTCGGCGTGGGCGCGCAGATCAGCAAGTAGCGATCGAGGACGCGGCGGCGGCCCGCCCGCCGCCGCGCGACGGACGAAGCGCGCGGCACCGCGCACGCAGGACGAGCACAAGCAACAGAAGCGGCCGACAGGGAGCTGGCCGCCACACAAGACAAATCTGGAGGAGCAACATGAAGCGCAACCTCATTCTGGCGGCGGCCTTTGCCGCCCCCCTTCTTTCCGCCTGCGGCGGCGGCAGCGACAACCCGCCCCCGCTCGTCGAAGACCGGCTCTGTCCCGCGTCGCTCGACTACAGCACCGTGTTTACCGGCGGCGCGGGCAGCGGCGAACTCGCCAAGGTCCAGCTCGACACGACCAAGATGACGTGGCAGGTCACGTATGTCGAATCGGCGGTACCGCGCACGACCGGCACCGTCACGCCGACCCGCGCAGGCACCGTCGACAGCGGCACGCTCACGCAGGAAACGCTGCTGCCGACCAACAAGCTGAACCAGTGCGCGTTCCGCCTGAACGGCGCGAGCCTCGACTCGACGCGCCCGGCACGGATCTTCGTCGGCTTCGGCGTCGCCGGCGGCACGATTCCGGGCAAGGAAATCCAGTTCGGGGGCGTGCTCGGCCAGGCCGCGGTGCCCGACACGAAATTCCCGTACTACCCGTTCATCGGCTTCTCGTCGATCGAGACCGACATCGCGAAAGTCGCGGGCACGTACAGCCATGTCGGCTTCGGCGAGGTGCCGTCGCAAAACTTCGCGCCCGCGTCGATCGACGCGAAGGTGACGATCAACGCGGACGGCTCGTGGACCAAGTGCGACACGACCGGCCAGTTCGCCGGCGGCGCATGCACGCAGCAGGGCACGAACTTCGTGCCGGCCGCGGACGGCAGCGGCGCGTTCCAGTCGAACAACTACCGGAGCCAGTTGAAGCCGACGCTGTCGGCCACGCCGCAGGGCAAGGGCTTCATGATCGTCGGCAAGCTGCGCAACCAGCTCGTGCCGATCCTCGTGCGCACGGGTGTCGCGAACCCGAACCCGACACCCGACAGCAACGGCGTGCCGGGCCTCACCGCCGACGACGAATCGAGCATCTCGATCCTCGCGCCGCAGACGGCGATCGCGGCCGGCTCGCAGAACGGCGAGTACATCGGCGTCGACAGCGAGTTCAACTACCGGACCACCGCGCTGATCAACACCCAGGCAACGCTGCTCGATCCGTTCCAGCCGTCCCAGGCGTCGCTCACGAGAGTGCTCGACCTCGACTACACGCAGAAGGTGCCGGGCACGGTCACGACGATCCACACGGGTTCGGGCAGCACGTCGCCGACCGGCAAGTTCATCTTCTCGGGTGGCGTGTTCGGTTTCCTCGACAACGCGGGATCGACGCCGTATTTCACGATCGGCGCGTTCGTCCAGTAAGCGGAGGGGAACGCCGTGATGAAGAAAACCCTTCTCTGCGCGGCGGCCGGCGCCGCCGCACTGGCGCCGCTCGCGGCGCACGCGCAGAGCGCCGGCAGCAACGTCGTCACGCTGGGCTGGTTCCACGTGATGCCGCAGCAGAGCAGCACGCCGATGACGACCAACGTCGCACCGACACCGATCAACACGCCGCTGCGGCTGCCGCCGTCGTTCACGTCGCCGGGCACCGGGCTGCGCACCAGCGGCGCCGACACCGTCGGCCTGACGGTCAGCCACTTCCTGACCGACCATATCGCGGTCACGTCGGTGGCAGGCGTGCCGCCGGTGTTCAAGGTGTCGGGCCAGGGCACGATCAAGCCGCCCGGCCCGGCCGGCGCGCTCGGCACGCAGAACATCGGGCTGGCGTCGGTCAACCCGATCGTGAAGAGCGTGCGGCAGTGGAGCCCGGCCGTGCTGCTGCAATACTACTTCGGGCAGGCGACCGCGAAGTTCCGGCCGTTCCTCGGCCTCGGCGTGTCGTACAACTGGTTCAGCGACCTGCAGCTCAACACGAACTTCATCAAGCAGACGCAGGACAACCTCGGCGCGATTCTCGCGGCGGGCGCGGGCAAGCCGGGTACGACATCGGTGGAGGCGAAGGCGTCGTCGTCATGGCAGCCGGTGTTCAACGCGGGCCTGCAGTACAACATGACCGAGCATTTCGGGCTGATCGCGTCGGTGACGTACATCCCGCTGAAGACGACGTCGACGGTGACGATCAAGGCGGCCGACGGTTCGGTGCTGGCCGAGTCGAAATCGGACCTGAAGGCCGACCCGATCATCAGCTACGTCGGGATGACGTACAAGTTCTGAACCCGGCGACGGACGACGACTGGAGAGCCGCGGCAAAATCGCAGGCAAAAAAAAGCCCGCCTAAGAGGCGGGCTGAATCCATATCAGAGGAGACATGGAGGAGACAGGTGCCACTATAGCGAATCAATTTCCGCAACGCAACATTTCCGTAGAGAAAATAAGGATTTTCCCTCGAACACCCGCTCTAACTCGCTTCGTTTGCTTCTGACCCCTTCCCGGTCTCCCCTTCCAGCACTTCGGCCAGCGCATCGCGCAGCAGCGCGACGGGCCGCACCAGGCGGCCCGGCAGCGCGCCGTGCACGATCCATACGTTGATCCGCGTCTCCAGCCCCGCCGTTTCCACCACCCTCAGCGCATCGCGATGCGCGCTGCGCGCCAGCGCGTTCGGCGCCGCGATCCCGATGCCGGCGCCGCGCGCGACGAGCGACAGCTGCAGCTCCGAGCCGAACGCCTCGACCGCGACGTCGAACGGCAGCCCGGCCGCGCCGAGCGCGCGGCTCAGCGCCGAGCGCATCCCGCAGCCGTCCTGGCTCAGCACCCACGGAAAACCCGACAGCGTGTCGAGCGACAGCGGACCGTCCGGCAGCGGAAAGTCGCGCGCGGCGACGAGCACCGTCGGCTGCGTGGCGAGCAGCGTCGCGGCGAACGCGTCGGGCAGCACCGCGCTCGCCGGCACCATCACGGCCGCGACGTCGAGCGTGCCGCGCTCGATGCCCTGCATCAGCGCCGGCGACCAGCCGGCCGTCACGCGCAGCGTCAGGCGCGGGAACGCGTCGCGCAGCCGGTCGATCGGCCGCTCGAGCGCCAGCTCGGACAGGAACGGCGGGACGCCGATGCGCAGCTCGCCGGACGGCTCGCTGTCCGGCGCGCCCGCCGCCATCAGTTCATCGACCGCGCCCAGCACGTTGCGCGCGAGCGCATAGACGTCGCGCCCGGCGGCGGTCGGCCTCAGCGGCTTGCTCTGCCGTTCGAGCAGCGGCATGCCGAGCAGCGTTTCGAGATTCTGCACGCGCCGCGTCAGGCCCGGCTGCGTCAGGTGGAGCTTTGCGGCCGCGGCGACCATCGACCCGCTGTCGACCACCGCAACGAACGCCAGGAGATCACGCGTATTCAAAACAAACTCGCATAATCATGTTAGACATATTTCAATTGTCGCATAAACATCGGCCGCCTACGATGGGAGTTCCTTCGACCCGCACCCCAGGCTTCTGATGAACTGCCCTGCCGACTCCTGCCCCGCCGCCGTTCGCACGCCCGCCGACGCGCCGCCCGCGCTGAGCGCGGGCATGACGCTGTTCTTCGCCGCGACGGTCGGCGTGATCGTGATGGACCTGTTCGCCGCGCAACCGCTCACCGGCCCGATCAGCGCCGACCTGCACCTGCCGGCGGGCCTCGCCGGCCTCGTCGCGATGCTGCCGCAGCTCGGCTACGCGGCCGGGCTCGTGTTGCTCGTGCCGCTGGTCGACCTGCTCGAGAACCGCCGCCTGATCGTCGCGACGCTCGTCGCCTGCGCGGCTACGCTCGCGCTGCCCGCGTTCACGCGGTCGGGTACCGTGTTCCTGCTGGCGACGCTCGCCGCCGGCGCCGCGTCGAGCGTGATCCAGATGCTGGTGCCGATGGCCGCGTCGATGGCGCCCGAAGCGCAGCGCGGCCGTGCGGTCGGCAACGTGATGAGCGGGCTGATGCTCGGCATCCTGCTGTCGCGGCCGCTCGCGAGCCTGATCGCGGGCTCGGCCGGCTGGCGCGCGTTCTACGCGCTGGCCGCGCTCGCGAACGCGGCGATCGCCGTCGTGCTTGCGCTGCGCCTGCCGTCGCACACGCCGTCGATCACGGCCGGCTACCGCGCGCTGCTCGCCTCGATGGGGCGCCTGCTCGCCGACGAACCGATGTTGCGCCGTCATGCACTGTCGGCCGCGCTCGCGATGGCCGCGTTCAGCGCATTCTGGACCGCCGTCGGGCTGCGGCTCGCGCAGCCGCCGTTCGGACTCGACCTGCACGGCATCGCGCTGTTCGCGTTCGCCGGCGCCAGCGGCGCGATCGTCACGCCGCTCGCAGGCCGCGCCGGCGACCGCGGATACGGCCCGGCCGCGCAGCGGATCGCGCACGGCACGATGCTCGCGGCGCTCGTCGTGCTCGGGATTGCGGGCGCCGGCTGGTTCGGCTTCGACGCGCACGCGCATCGCGGCCTCGCGCTGGCGCTGCTTGCCGGCGGCGCGGCGCTGCTCGACGCGGGGGTCATCGTCGACCAGACGATCGGCCGCCGCGAGATCAACCTGCTGAACCCGGCTGCGCGCGGGCGCCTGAACGGGCTGTTCGTCGGGCTGTTCTTCGCCGGCGGCGCGCTCGGCGCGGCGCTCGCGGGCAGCGCATGGGCATGGGGCGGATGGAGTGCGGTGTGCGGCGTCGGGTTCGCGTTCGCCGGCGCGGCAGCCGCATTCGGCCTCTCGGCCGGACGCCTTGCCGGCGTGGCGGCGTCGACTCGCCCGCGTGCATGAGCGAACGTGAAGCGGACGCACAAAGACGAACGCCCCGCCCTCTTGCGAGGGGCGGGGCGTTCGGCGCGCCTGAGTCAGTCCGGAATCAGTGACGGACCAGCGCCATCATCGCGCCGAAGCCGACGAACAGCCCGCCCGTCAGCCGGTTGAAGATCTTCGCGACGCTCTGGCTCTTCAGCGTCGCGCCGATGCGCGTGCCGAACGATGCATAAACGAGATACCAGCTCACCTCGATCACCGCGAACGTGACGACGAGGATGCCGAACTGCGGCAGCGTCGGCTCGGCCGCGTTGATGAACTGCGGCAGCAGCGCGGCCGCGAACAGGATCGCCTTCGGGTTGCTGCCCGCGACCAGGAAGCCGTTGCGGAACAGCACCCAGCGCGACGCCGCCGCAGCCTGGCGCGACACGGTTTCGACGTCGGCGGCCGACGGCGCTTCGTCGACGCGCGCGCGCCACGCCTTCACGCCGAGATAGATCAGGTAGGCCGCGCCCGCGAAGCGCAGCGCGTTGAACATCGCCGGCCACGCTTCGAGAAACACGCCGAGACCCGCCGCCGATACCGACAGCATCAGCACCAGCGCGCTCAGGCAGCCGGCCATCGTCGACGACGAGCGCCGCAGCCCGTGCCGCGCGCCATGCGTCATCACGAGCAGCATGTTCGGGCCCGGAATCGCCGACACGACGAACACCGTCGCCACGAAAAGCCACCACGTATGCAAGTTCATGCCCGCCTCTGCGTGAAAGAAAAAAGAAAGAAAGACGAAACGCCGATTATGCCGTGCGCGCCGCGCTTCTGTCTCGCCCGGGGTCAGCGGCCCGCGCGGCGCAGCGCGACTTCGCCGAGCACCGCGAAATCCTGCTCGCCGCCGCCGTGCGCAAGCGCATCGAGCAGGCTGTCGCGCACGACGCTCGCCACCGGCAGCGGCACCGACGTGGCGTCGCCGGCCTCCAGCGCGAGCCGGACGTCCTTCAGCCCGAGGCGCGCCTTGAAGCGCGCGGGCTCGTAACGCCGCTCGGCGATCATCGAGCCGTAGCCTTCGTAGACGGGCCCCGGAAACACGCTGCTCGTGATCACGTCGAGGAAGTCGCGCATCGCGACGCCGTGCGCACCGAGCAGCGCGGACGCCTCGCCGAGCGTCTCGATCGCCGACGCGAGCGTGAAGTTCGCCGCGATCTTCGCGACGTTCGCGTGCTGCGGCAGCGAACCGAACCGCCAGGTCTTCTGGCCGATCGCGTCGAACAGCGGCTGCACGCGGTCGATCGCCTCGGCCGGGCCGCCCGCCATGATCGTCAGGCGCGCGGCGGCCGCGACGTCGGGCCGCCCCATCACCGGCGCGGCGACGTAATCGATGCCGCGCGACGCGTGCGCATGCGCGAGCGATTCGGCGAGCGCGACCGACACCGTCGCCATGTTCACGTGGATCAGGCCGCGCGGCGCCTGCGCGAGCAGCGCGTCGTCGAACACGGCGCGCGCGGCCGCGTCGTCGCCGAGCATCGAGAACACGGCGTCGCCGCGAAATGCGTCGGCCGGCGTGTCGACGATCTGCGCGCCGAATGCCGCGAGCGGCTCGGCCCGCTCGCGCGACCGGTTCCAGACCCGCACCGTGTGCCCCGCCTTCAGCAGGTTCGTCGCGATCGCCTGCCCCATTTCGCCCAGCCCGATAAACCCGAGATCCATTGCCCGCTCCTTCGCTCCGTGAAGCCGCGAGTTAAACACAGATGCCGGCCGTCTGCAGCGCCTGCCGCCGGCCGGGCGCGGTGCGATACTGCACGGATGGCGACCGCGACCTTCCGCTTCCACGGCGAACTGAACGCCTTTCTCCCGCGCGCGCAGCGCGACCGCGCGTTCGGGCACGCGTGTGCGCGCGATGCGACGGTGAAGCATGCGATCGAGGCGCTTGGCGTTCCGCATACCGAAATCGGCCGGCTCCGCGTGAACGACGCGCCGGCCGCGCTCGACCGGCCGCTCG
Organism: Burkholderia sp. NFPP32; assembly: GCF_900119325.1. Taxonomy (NCBI): domain Bacteria; kingdom Pseudomonadati; phylum Pseudomonadota; class Betaproteobacteria; order Burkholderiales; family Burkholderiaceae; genus Burkholderia; species Burkholderia sp. NFPP32. The sequence continues at coordinate 29,330 of NZ_FPJP01000020.1, forward strand.
ACGACGGCGACCGTGTCGAGGCCTTTCCGGAGCGCGCGCAGCCGGCAGCCAACGGTGCAACCGCGCCGCAACCGGAACAATGGCGCTTCGTCGCCGACGCGCATCTCGGCGGCCTCGCGCAACTGCTGCGCCTCGCGGGCTTCGATACCTGCTACGACAACCACTACCGCGACGACGAGCTCGCGGCGCTCGCCGGCCGCGAGGGCCGGGTCGTGCTGACCCGCGACCGCGAGCTGCTCAAGCGGCGCGCGGTCGCGCGAGGTTGCTACCTGCACGCGGTGCAGCCGGCCGACCAGTTGCGCGAACTGTTCGAACGGCTCGATCTCGCCCCGCACATGCGGCCGTTCCGGCTGTGCCTGCGCTGCAATGCGCCGCTGCATCCGCTCGACGAGGAGGCCGCCGCGCCGCGCGTGCCGGACGGGGTCCGGCGGCGGCACCGGCGCTTTGCCGCGTGCGACGTCTGCCGGCGCGTGTTCTGGGAAGGCTCGCACTGGCGGCGCATGCGTTCGGTGGTCGACGAGATGCGCGCGCCGGCGCCGCCGGCCAGCCCCGGCGACGCCTGAAAAACAAAACCCCGGATGCCGAAGCATGCGGGGTTTTTCGACGGGTGGCCGGCAACACCGGCCCCGGGCGAATCGCTTAGTTCTGCGTGCCCTTGTCGTTCGTGCCAGCAGCCGAAGCGGCAGCGGCCTTCGCCTTGCCCTTCGCCGAACCGTGGCTCTTCAGCTGGTGTTTCGGCTTGCTGTGATCCTTCTTCATCGGTGCCGAAGCGGGAGCCATCGCGTCAGCTGCCGGCGCGGACGCCTGTGCGAATGCCGAAACCGATGCGAGTGCGAATGCTGCGGTCATGATCGAAGCGAGCGTCTTCTTCATTGTTCTTCCTTTAGCGGAGAAAAAGTCAAACGTACCGGTAAGAGATGCGAGGCATTCGCATCGGAACGCCAGTCGCGCCGGGGTTTCCGGTCGCCGCCGGGCGGCCGGCTTGCGCCGTTTCGCCGCGACAAAGACTGACGTACTGGCTCCATAACGCGCCGCCTTCGCGGCAAGTTGACACACCGCTTGCGCCTCGCGGGTTTTCCCCGACGACGCCGGTTTCCGGCCGCCCCGGCATGCCTATCCGGCATCGCGCGGCCCGTCCGCCGGCGGCCGCGGCGGCCCGGCAAACCGGCTCTCGCGCGCTGCCCCGCAACGCTATACTGGGCGTCCATCCGTCCCTTTCCCCGGAAACCGGATCGCGGCCGGTCGCCAGACCGCCGCCGTCGCGAGGCGCTCAAATTGCCCGATCACAATCTGGACAAACTGAAAATCGACCGGCGTCCGATCGCGCCGGTGCCACGGCGGCGCCGGTGGGTCCGCTATGCGGTCGCCGCCGCGCTCGTCATCGTCGCGATCGTCGCCGGCGTCGCGCTCACCGGCCGGCCGACGGTCGAAACCACGTCCGTCACGTCCGCCTATCCGTACCAGAACGACACACAGCTCAATGCGACCGGCTACGTCGTGCCGCAGCGCAAGGCCGCGGTCGCGTCGAAGGGTCAGGGGCGCGTGGAATGGCTCGGCGTGCTCGAGGGCACGCGCGTGAAGAAGGACGAGATCATCGCGCGCCTCGAAAGCCGCGACGTCGAGGCGTCGCTGGCACAGGCGCTCGCGCAGGCGAAGGTCGCCCGCGCGAACCTCGGCGTGCAGCAGGCCGAGCTGAAGGACGCCGCAATCGCGTTGCGCCGCACCGCGGCGCTCGCGCCGAAGGGCGCCGTGCCGGCCGCGCAGCTCGACATCGACACGGCCCGCGTGAACAAGGCGCGCGCGTCGCTCAGCAGCGGCGAGGCCGCGATCGCGTCCGCCGACGCCAATGCGCAGGCCGCGCAGGTCGCGGTCGACCAGACGGTGATCCGCGCGCCGTTCGACGGCATCGTGCTCGCGAAGCATGCGAACGTCGGCGACAACATCACGCCGTTCTCGTCCGCGTCGGACAGCAAGGGTGCGGTCGTGACGATCGCCGACATGGACACGCTCGAAGTCGAGGCCGACGTCGCCGAATCGAACATCGCGAAGATCCGCGCCGAGCAGCCGTGCGAGATCCAGCTCGACGCGCTGCCCGACCTGCGCTTCGCGGGCCGCGTATCGCGCATCGTGCCGACCGTCGACCGCTCGAAGGCCACCGTGCTCGTGAAGGTGCGCTTCGTCGACCGCGACGACCGCGTGCTGCCCGACATGAGCGCGAAGATCGCATTCCTGTCGAAGCCCGTGTCGGCGCAGGACCGGCAGCCCGTGACGGCCGTGCAGGCGAGCGCGGTCGTCGAACGCGACGGCCGGCCGGTCGTGTTCGTCGTGCAGGACGACACCGTGCGCGCAGCGGCCGTGACCACAGGCATGCGAATCGGCGAGCTGGTCGCGATCCGCGGCGTGAAACCCGGCGATACGGTCGTGCTCGCGCCGGGCGCGAAGCTGAAGGACGGCGCGAAAGTGGCCGTCGCGAAGAAGTAGCGCCAGCGTGAACGACGCGCCGCCGCCCCTCGTCGAGATCAGCCACGTCGCGAAGTCGTACCGGCGCGGCAGCCAGATCGTGCCCGTGCTGACCGACATCACGCTCGATATCGGCGAAGGCGACTTCGTCGCGCTGATGGGGCCGTCGGGTTCCGGCAAGAGCACGCTGCTGAACCTGGTGGCCGGCATCGACCGGCCAGACAGCGGCGAGCTGCGCGTGGGCGGCCTCGACATCTCGCAGCTCGCGGAGGCGCAGCTGGCCGAATGGCGCGCGGCGAACGTCGGCTTCATCTTCCAGTTCTACAACCTGATGCCCGTGCTCACCGCGTTCGAGAACGTCGAGCTGCCGCTGATGCTCACGCACCTGTCGCGCCGCGAGCGGCGCGAGCGCGTCGAGCTCGTGCTCGACATGGTGAACCTCGGCGACCGGATGACCCATTACCCGTCCGAGCTGTCGGGCGGCCAGCAGCAGCGCGTCGCGATCGCGCGCGCGCTGATCACCGATCCCGTGCTGATCGTCGCCGACGAGCCGACCGGCGACCTCGACCGCGCGTCGGCCACCGACGTGCTCGCGATGCTGCAGCGGATGAACGCCGAGCTCGGCAAGACGATCATCATGGTGACCCACGACGCGCACGCGGCCGGCGCCGCGCGGTCGGTCGTGCATCTGGAAAAAGGGGAGCTGATCGATGGATACGCCGGCTGACCGGCTGCGGGAGCGCGCGCGATGTACGTGCTGAAGCTGATCGCGCGCAACGCGCTGCGGCACCGGCTGCGCACGCTGCTGACCGTGCTCGGGCTGACCATCGCGGTGCTGGCGTTCGGGCTGCTGCACACGGTCGTCGACGCGTGGTACGCGGGCGCGGCCGCCGCGTCCAGCGGACGGCTCGTCACGCGCAATGCGATCTCGCTCGTGTTTCCGCTGCCGGTCAGCTACGAGAACCGGATACGCGGCATCGAAGGCGTGACGGCGGTGGTCCGCTCGAACTGGTTCGGCGGCATCTACCGCGACCCGAAGAACTTCTTCGCGAGCTTCGCGGTGTCGGAGAACTATCTCGACCTGTATCCGGAATTCATCATCCCGGCTCAGCAGCGCGCCGACTATAACCGCGACCGCCGCGGCTGCCTGGTCGGACGACAACTCGCGACGCAGTTCGGCTTCAAGGTCGGCGACGTGATCCCGCTGAAGGGCACGATCTATCCCGGTACGTGGGACTTCGTCGTGCGCGGAATCCTCGACGGCCGCGACGATTCGACGATCACGCGCCAGTTGGTGTTCCACTGGGACTACCTGAACGAGACGGTGCGACAGCGCACGCCGAAACAGGCCGACCAGGTCGGCGTATTCGTGCTCGGCGTCGCGAACCCCGACGACGGCGCGACGATCGCGCGCAACGTCGACGCGGTGTTCAAGAACTCGCTCGCCGAGACGCTGACCGAGACCGAGCAGGCGTTCCAGCTCGGCTTCGTCGCGATGTCGAACCAGATCATCGCGGCTATCCGCCTGGTGTCGTACGTGGTGATCCTGATCATCATGGCCGTGATGGCCAACGCGATGGCGATGAGCGCGCGCGAACGCACGGCCGAATACGCGACGCTGAAGGCGCTCGGCTTCGGCCCCGGCTTCCTCGCGCTGATCGTGTTCGGCGAATCGGTCGTGATCGCGGTGGCCGGCGGCGGGCTCGGGATCCTCGCGACGCCGCCCGCCGCGAGCCTGTTCAAGCAGGCGGCCGGCAGCATCTTCCCGGTGTTCAGGGTGTCGGCCGAGACGGTCGTGCTGCAGGCCGCGTGCTCGGTCGCGGTCGGCGTCGCGGCCGCGATCGTGCCGGCGTGGCAGGCGGCGCGCGTGCGCGTCGTCGAAGGCCTGCGGGCGATCGGGTAGAAGCATGACGATCCCGCTCACCTACATCGCGCGCAACCTGTGGACCAGGCGGCTCACCACCGCGCTCACCGCGGGCGGGATGGCGCTCGTGATCTTCGTGTTCGCGACGGTGCAGATGCTCGACGCGGGGCTCACGCAGACGCTCGTGTCGACCGGCGAACCCGACAACGCCGTGGTGATCCGCAAGGGCGCCGAAACCGAGATCCAGAGTTCGATCGACCACCAGCAGGCCAACGCGCTCGAGATGCACCCGGCCGTCGCGCTCGGCCCCGACGGCCGGCCGCTCGTGTCGAAGGAAGCCGTGGTGCTGATCTCGCTCGTGAAGACGTCGAGCGGCAAGCCGTCGAACGTCGTGATCCGCGGCGTGTCGCCGTCCGGCCTCGCGCTGCGGCCGCACGTGAAGCTGGTGGCCGGCCGCATGTTCGTGCCCGGCTCGTCGGAAATCATCGTCGGCAGTGCGATCGCGAAAGGCTTCAGCAGCACGCAGCTCGGCGACCGCCTGCATTTCGCGCAGCGCGACTGGACCATCGTCGGCATCTTCGACGCGGGCGGCAGCGGCTTCGATTCGGAGATCTGGGGCGACGTCGACCAGCTGATGCAGTCGTTCCGGCGCACCAGCTATTCGTCGATGGTGCTGCGCATCCCGAGCGCCGACGGCTTCGCGCGCTTCAAGGCCGACATCGACGTCGACCCGCGGCTGACCGACGAGGCGAAGCGCGAGCAGACCTTCTACGGCGACCAGTCGAAGGCGCTGTCGAAGTTCATCAACATCCTCGGCATCACGTTGTCGACGATCTTCTCGATCGCCGCGATGATCGGCGCGATGATCACGATGTATGCGTCGGTCGCGAACCGCGTCGCCGAGATCGGCACGCTGCGCGCGCTCGGCTTCAAGCGCATGAGCGTGCTCGCCGCGTTCCTGCTGGAAGCGCTGCTGCTCGGCTTCGTCGGCGGCGTCGCGGGGCTCGCGTGCGCGTCGCTGATGCAGTTCGCGTCGTTCTCGACGACCAATTTCCAGACCTTCGCGGACCTGTCGTTCCGTTTCGTGCTGACGCCCGCGATCGTGGTGAAGACGCTGCTGTTCTCGCTCGTGATGGGGCTCGTCGGCGGGTTCCTGCCGGCGATGCGCGCCGCGCGGCTGAAGATCGTCGACGCGCTGCGCGCGCAGTGACGCGCACGGCCGCTCAGCGCACGCGCGGCACCCACGCGCCGTGGAAGCCGGCCGGCACGCGGCGCGGCAGGTGCACGGTCGCGACCGGCCCCGCATCGATCGCGCGCGCATCGAGGATCACGACGTCGCTCGTATCCGTCGCCGCGCGGTAGACCATCACCAGCAGCCAGCCGTCGTCCTCGTCGACGCCGCCCGGGCGCGGCACGAACACGGGCTCGCCGTTCTGGTCACCGGCCGGCACCGCGTAGCGCGTCGTCGTGCCGCGCACGTGGTCGAAGCGCATCACGCCGCGCATTTCCGTATTGTTCGGCTGCTCGGCCGCATACACATAGCGGTAGCGGCGCCCCGTGCGGCTTTCGTTGATGCGCGGCAGCTCGATGCCGCCGTCGGCGAGCGGCCCTTCGTCGATCAGCCCGTTCGCCGTATCGATCACATAGCGCCACAGCTCGCCGACCGGGTTGTCGGCAAAGCGGCCCGTGCGCGCGTCGAGCCGCAGGTACCACGGATAGCGCACCGCATCGAGCACGATGCACGATTCGTCGCAGTCGTACGCGTTCACGACGTGCTGGATGAAGCACGGCTCGATGCCGAACCAGCGCACGTCGCCGCCGTGGCGCGCGATCACGCCGATGCGCGCGGCCCGGTCGTCGTGCCAGCGCAGCGGCATCCGGTGGCCCTCTTGCAGCATCGAGAAGTCGTAGCCGACGTTCAGGTCGAGCAACAGGCTGCGAGTTTCCGTGATCGCGAGGTCGTGCATCATCGACGGCGCGGGCACGTCGAGCGCGAGGTCGACGCGCTGCACGCCCTGCGCGTCGACGACGCCGTAGCGCAGCCACGGCGCGCGCCAGTCCGCACGAAACGCGATCAGTTCGCCCGTTTCCGGATCGACCTTCGGATGCGCGGTCATCCCGCCATCGAAACCCGCATGCCGCTCCGGCACGCCGAGCGAATCGAGCGCGACGGTGATCGCGAACGGCGCGCCGCCCTCCGCCAGCGCGAGCAATTCGCCGGCGTGCTGCAGCACGTTCACGTTCGGATTGGTATCGGGCAGATGCGGCGCCCGCGCGGGCGCATGCACGGCGGCCCAGCGGCGCGTGCGCGCCCAGCGGTTCCGGTAGCCGGCCGCGCGGCCGCGTTCGAACGCGATCGCGTGCAGCATCGCGGCTTCCGGCCACCACGACAGCACGTCGTTCCCTTCGAAGCGGCCGCCCGGCGGATTCGGGCCGTTGCGCAGCAGCGTGCCGTCGAGTTCGCGCGGGACGGCGCCGGTCACGCGCAGGTCGACGAGATCGACCTCGTCGGCGACCGGCGCGATCGCGCCGCGGTTCAGATCGAATGCGGTCATCGCGTCGCGCGTTCCGTCAGCAGTCTTCGGTGGACGGCGGCAAGTCGCCGCGCGCCAGCGCGAGCGCATGGTCGCGTACGTCGTCCGGCCATCCGGCGACCAGCTCGGCCAGCCTTACCGCGTCGTTCGCGTACAGCGCCCGCGTGGCCTCCTCGAAACCGGGCAGGTCGCCCGCCATCGCCGACATGAAGTGGTACGCGCGCGCCTGCGCGTCGCGGCGCCGGTCGGCCGCCGCATGCGTGCGCCGCGCGTCCTCGACGAGCTTGCGCAGCGCGACGGACGCGCCGCCCGGCTGCGCGCCAAGCCATTCCCAGTGACGCGGCAGCAGCGTGACCTCGCGCGACACGACGCCGAGCTTCGGCCGGCCGCGGCCGCGCTGCTCGCCCGCGCCCACCGGCTCGCCGGCGGCACCGGACGCGTCGCCCGGCAGCGGCGCATAGCGCGCGCGGATATCGTCCGCCGTGCCGCGCAGGTCGAGGTCGATCGAGCGGCCCGTCGCGTCGTCGAAGATCAGGATCGTGCCGGACGTTGCATCGCCTGCTTGCCTGGCCGCGAGCGCGACCGTCGCGAGCGGGCCCGACGCGAGCCGCCGGTGGCCGTCGAAGGCCGTGTACGAAGGAAGCAGCGTGGAGGTTGTCATCGTGGTCGCCCGCAGGCAGGAATCGGAATGGCGTTATTTTTATCCGGGTATAAATTGAATGTCAATATCACCCGGGTAAAAATATCGCCCGTATCCCGCCCTTTGGGCGACCGCGTTGCGCGGTCAGACCGTCCGGGCCGGAATCGCCAGGCCGCGCGCGCTGGCGAGCACGTCGTCGAGCGAGACATGGCCTTCGAACGCCGACGACGCCGACAGCGGCAAGTTTTCCTCGACTGCGTGCGCGAAGTGCACGCCCGCGTCGTCGGCGAGCCGCGCGCGCAGCGCGGCGATGCGCGGGAACGCATCGCGCTCGAACACCGCGTGATAGTCGGCCCAGCGGGCGATCCCGGCGAAGTACGCGTCGGCCAGCGTGCGCCGCGCGCCCAGCAGCCACGGGCCCTCGCCTTGCGCGAGCAGCGCTTCGAGATGCCGGTGTGCCTTCAGCACCTTGCCGCGGCCGTATGCCTGCAAGGCCGCTTTCTCGGCGCCTTCGCTGCCGTGTTCGTACACATGCCAGAGCGCGCCGAACGCGCTGAAGAACGTCGTGTTCAACCAGGCCAGCATCCGGTTCAGCCGGTCGAAATCCGCGCTGCCCTGGCGGAACGCGAGGCCGCTGTCGAGCGCCTGCGCGCCGACGTGGCCGAGGATCGCGAGGCTTTCGGTCAGCACGTCGCCGTTCGCGGTCACGAACGCCGGCGTCTCGGCGACGGGGTTCAGCGCGAGGAACGCGTCGCTCGTCACGAGGCCCGGCATCGTGATGCGCGACAGCCGGTACGGGTGGCCGGCCCATTCGAGCGCGACGATCGAGCCGAACGAGCAGCCGGCGGGAATGCCGTAGAGAAGGATCGGGGACATCGTGGTATTCCGCGGAAGTTGAACGAGCGATCATGCTCCCATGGCGAACGATGATGCGGTAGCCGCTAGAATCGAAACCCGTCGTTTCTTTTTGTGGACGCTGACAGTGAATCTGAACGATCTTTATCTGTTCGTGCAGGCGGTCGACGCAGGCAGCATGTCGGCGGCCGCGCGCCGTCTCGACTTGCCGAAATCGACGGTGAGCAAGCGCGTTGCCGAGCTCGAACGCACGCTCGGCGCGCGGCTCGTGCATCGGACGTCGCGCAGCTTCCGGCTGACACCGGTGGGCGCCGAATTCTTCGAGCATGCGCGCGCGGCCGTGATCGAGGCCGAAAGCGCGCGCGACGCGGTGCTGCGGCAGGCCGCCGAACCGGCCGGCATCGTGCGGATCACGAGTTCGGTGCCGATTGCGCAGCACATCCTCGCGCCATGCCTGCCGGCGCTGGCCATCGCGCACCCGAAGCTGCTGCTGCAGATTCATGCGAGCGATCGCCTCGTCGACATCGCGCAGGAAGGTTTCGACATCGCGGTGCGCAGCCATTTCGCCCCGCTCCCCGATTCCGCGCTCGTGCAACGGCCGCTCGCGACGTCGCCGATCATCATCGTTGCGTCGCCGGGCTATCTCGCGCGCGCCGGCGTACCGGACGAGCCGGCCGACCTCGCGCGGCACGACGGGCTCCACCCGGGTCAGCAGCCGTGGCGGCTACAGCGCGGCGGCGACACCGTCGAAGTGGCGCCGCGCATCCGGCTGCAGGCCGACGAATCGACTCTGCTGCTGCAGGCTGCGACGGCCGGCCTCGGCATCGCTTGCCTGCCCGACTGGATCGCAGGCGATGCGCTTGCGTCCGGCGCGCTCGCACGCGTGCTGCCCGGCTGGCGGGCAGGCACCGTCACGACGACGCTGCTGATGCCGCACCGGCGCGGCCAGTTGCCCGGCGTGCGCACCACCGTCGAGTTTCTCGCGCGGCACGTGGCGCGCCATCATCGAGTCGGGGCGGACGACGCGCATGCCCGAGCGATCGAATGACTTGATCGATTCAAATGCTGAATCGATCAAGTCAGCAATTGGCATGAAAGCGCAAATATCGACATGACAGAATGGCCCGGACGCCCTGCCTGCATCGGCGTCCGGCGCCCGGCCCCCTGGCCGGCGGCGCCTGAACACATAACGCGCGCACCCGATGCGCCTGCCGCACGACGGCAACCTTCCGCCTTTCGGAGGAGACAGTCATGAATCCGCTTCAAGCGCTGCCGGCGTCCGCGTCGGCAACGGCCCGGCGCACACGCGTGCGCTGGCTCGTGCTGGCCGTCCTGTTCGCAGTCACGACGATCAACTACGCGGATCGCGCGGCGATCGCGATCGCCGGCCCAAGCCTCGCCCGCGCGCTGCACCTGAGCCACGTGCAGATCGGCTTCATCTTCTCCGCGTTCGGCTGGTCGTACGTGGTCGCGCAACTGCCGGGCGGCTGGCTGCTCGACCGCTACGGGTCACGCATCGTCTATGCGTTCAGCATCTTCTTCTGGTCGCTGTTCACGCTGCTGCAGGGCGCGATCGGCTTCTTCGGCGGCGCGGCCGCGTTCGCGCTGCTGTTCGGGCTGCGCTTCCTGGTCGGCGCGGCCGAGGCGCCGTCGTTTCCGGCCAACAGCCGGATCGTGTCCGCGTGGTTCCCGGCCGCCGAGCGCGGCACCGCGTCGGCGATCTTCAACGCCGCGCAGTACGCGGCGACCGTCGTGTTCGCGCCGCTGATGGGCTGGCTCGTGCATGCGTTCGGCTGGCAGTCGGTGTTCGCGGTGATGGGCGTGCTCGGCTTCGCGTTCGTCGCGGTGTGGAACCGCACGATGTACGACCCGAAGGACCACCCGAACATCAATCGCGCGGAACTCGACTACCTCGCCGAAGGCGGCGCGCTCGTCAACATCGACCAGGCGACGGGCGCGCACGGCGGCGGCCCGTCGATGCGTCACGTGAAAGCGCTGCTGAAGAGCCGGATGCTTATCGGCGTGTACGTCGCGCAGTACTGCATCAACGCGCTCACCTATTTCTTCATCACGTGGTTTCCGGTCTATCTCGTGCAGGCGCGCGGGATGTCGATCCTCAACGCGGGGCTCGTCGCGTCGATCCCGGCCGTGTGCGGGTTCCTCGGCGGGATTCTCGGCGGCGTCGTATCCGACGCGCTGCTCAAGCAGGGCCGGTCGCTGTCGGTCGCGCGCAAGGTGCCGATCGTGTTCGGCATGCTGCTGTCGATGTCGATGATCGTCTGCAACTACACCGATTCGCACGTGCTCGTCGTGCTGTTCATGGCGCTGTCGTTCTTCGGCAAGGGGCTCGGCGCGCTCGGCTGGGCCGTCAACGCGGACACCGCGCCGCGCCAGATCGCGGGGCTGAGTGGCGCGCTGCTCAACACGTGCGGCAATCTGTCGAGCATCACGACGCCGATCGCGATCGGCTATATCGTCGACCGCAGCGGCTCGTTCAACGGCGCGCTCGTCTATGTCGTCGCGCACGCGCTCGTCGCGGTGATCTGCTACCTGTTCGTCGTCGGCGAGATCCGCCGCGTCGAGCTTCATTGAACGGCGCGGGCCGCGCCGGCGCGTCCGGCGGCCCGCGCGCCACCGGAACCAGGAGCGAACCGATGTCCGAATCCCGCCGTGCCGGCACCCCGCGCGTCACGCGCATGCAGGTGATTCCCGTCGCCGGCCGCGACAGCATGCTGCTCAACCTGTGCGGCGCACACGCACCCTGCTTCACGCGCAACCTCGTGATCCTCGACGACAGCAGCGGGCATACCGGCGTCGGCGAGGTGCCGGGCGGCGAAGGGATCCGCCACGCGCTCGAGCGCATGACGGATCTCGTGATCGGCCAGTCGATCGGACGCTACCAAGCGACGCTCAACGCAGTGCGCGCGGCGCTGTCCGGCGCGGGCGCGAGTGCGGGCCGGACGATCCGGCACGAGGTGACGTCGGCCGGCGAAGCAGCCGTGCTGCGCCAGCCACACGAGATCAACCTGCGGCTCGACAACGTGATCACCGCGATCGAGGCCGCGCTGCTCGACCTGCTCGGCCAGCATCTCGACGTGCCGGTCGCGGCGCTGCTCGGCGAAGGCCAGCAGCGCGACGCGGTGCCGATGCTCGCGTATCTGTTCTACATCGGCGACCGGCGCCGCACCGATCTGCCGTATCGCGACGAAACGCACGCATCGGACGCGTGGTTCCGGCTGCGCAACGAAGCGGCGCTCACGCCGGCCGCGATCGCGCGGCAGGCCGAGGCCGCGGTCGAGCGCTACGGCTTCGCCGACTTCAAGCTGAAGGGCGGCGTGATGGCCGGTGCCGACGAGATGGAAGCGATCGCGGCGATCAAGGCGCGTTTCCCGAACTCACGCACGACGCTCGACCCGAACGGCGCATGGTCGCTCGACGAGGCCGTCGCGCTGTGCCGCGGCCAGGGCCACCTGCTCGCGTACGCGGAGGATCCGTGCGGGCCGGAAGGCGGTTATTCGGGCCGCGAGGTGATGGCCGAATTCCGCCGCGCGACCAGCATTCCGACCGCGACCAACATGATCGCGACCGACTGGCGGCAGATGGATCACGCGGTGCGGCTGCAGGCGGTCGACATTCCGCTCGCCGACCCGCATTTCTGGACGATGCAGGGCTCGGTGCGGCTCGCGCAGCTGTGCCGCGACTGGGGGCTCACGTGGGGCTCGCACTCGAACAACCACTTCGACGTGTCGCTCGCGATGTTCACGCATGCGGCGGCCGCCGCGCCCGGCACGATCACCGCGATCGACACACATTGGATCTGGCAGGAAGGCGACGCGCGGCTCACGCGCGAGCCGCTCGCGATCGTCGGCGGCAAGGTGGCCGTGCCGGAGCGGCCGGGGCTCGGGATCGAGCTCGACATGGCGCAGGTCGAGGCCGCGCACGCGCTGTACAACGAGGTGGGCGGCACCGCACGTGATGACGCGGTTGCAATGCGCTATCTCGTGCCGGGGTGGACGTACGATCCGAAGCGGCCGAGTTTCGGGCGGGGGTGACGGCGGCCGGCGGAAGCAAGAGGCTCCCGCCGGCCCGGCAGACGGCCGATGCGCCGCTGACCCGCGTTATGCGGTCTCGGCGCCGCCCTCGCGCGAAGCAGCGGCGGCTGGTGCGGGGTGCGCCACCGGTACGGCGTGCGTCACCGGTACGGGACTCGCCGCCGGCTTGCTCGGATGGACAGCCGGCACCATTCCTTGCAGCGATCCGCCGGACAGGCCGATTTCGCCGAGCAGCGAATCGATCAGCGGTGCGTGGGCGCGATAGGACAACGCCGCGGACATCGCCTGCTCGGCCAGATTGCCCCCAGCCGCGGCCGGCGCGCCGCCGTCCGTTGCGCCGTTGCGATTGAGCCCGTCGACCTGGATGATCTTGATGCCGTCGATCGACTTCATCGGCTCGACGGTCTGCTGAATCACGCCCGGTAGAGCCTGCAGCAGCGCGAGCTTGAATTTGAGGCTCGTCTGATCCGACGACAGCGCGTTGATCGCGTCGTTCAGAGCACGCTGTGCCTCGGCCTCCGCGAGCCCCTTCTTGCGCGCCGCCTCGGCCAGCTCAACCATCGCGGCAGCCTGCATCTGGGCCGCGTCCCGTTCAGCCCGCGCCTGCGTCGTGATGTGAACCGCCTGCGTTTCCGCCTCTTGGGACGCTTCGATCAGCGCGACCTGTTTCGCGCGATCCGCCTCGGCGGTCTTGCGCGTCGTCTCGACCAGCTGCTCGGCACGCACCGCGTCCGCGAGCGATGCATTCGCACGAGCCTGCGCCTGCGATTGCGCCTCGGACTTCTCTGCGATCACGATCTCCTTCTCCTGCTGCGCAATTTCGGTCACTTTCGCCTGCTCGATCGCCGCCATCTGCGTAACCCGCGTCTGTTCGATCTCCTTCACGCGCACTTCGCGTTCCGCTTCCACCTTGCGGGTGCGCAACGCTTGCTCGCGCTGGATCTCGGATTCCTGGATCTGCCGCTCGGCGCCGATCCGGCTTTGTTCCGCCTCCTGGTGACGCTCGGCCTCGAACGCGGCAATACGGGCGTTCTGTTCGGCCGAGCGCGTCTTGACCTGCTGCTCCTGCTCGAGCTTCATGAACGCTTCTTGCTGCTCAATTTCGAGCTTGCGGGAGAGCGCGTCGCGGTTCTTTTCGCGCACGGCCACCTCAGTGTCCTGCTCGACCTCGTTGCGCTCCTTGCGGCGCCGCTCGGTTTCCTGGGTGAGCTTCGTCAGGCCTTCGGCATCGAACGCATTGTTCGGATCGAAGTACTCCTTCGACGTCTGGTTGAAATTGGTCAGCGACACGCTTTCCAGCTCCAGTCCGTTCTTCGTCAGATCTTCCGCGACCGTGTTCTGCACGCCCTGCACGAATTTTTCGCGAGCATCTTGCAGGTCCTGCATCGTCATCTGTGCAGCGGTCGAGCGCAGTGCATCGACGAACTTGTCGTCGACGAGGGCGCGCAGATTTTCCGGCGCGAGCGTGCGCTGGCCGAGCGTCTGCGCCGCGGTCGACACGCCTTCCTCGGTCGGTGCGACCCGCACAAAGAATGCGACGACCACGTCGACGCGCATCCGGTCCTTCGTGATGAGGCTGTCGCGCGTCGCCCGGCTCACTTCGAGCTTCAACGTGTTCATGTTGATCGGGATCACCTCGTGAAACACCGGCAGCACCACGGCGCCGCCGCTCATGATCACCTTCTGCCCGCCGAGACCGGTGCGGACGAAGGCTCGCTCCGCGGACGCGCGCACGTATAGACGCGCGAAAATCATGCCGATCACGCAGATACCCACCACCACTGCCAATGCGACAGCGCCCCAGAATGAGAGTGCATTCATCATGATGTTTGTTCGACTCCTATATACGGATGGTGACAGCGAGGTGCGCCAGCCCGCGCCGCCCGGAACGGCGGCTGCCTGGCGAAACGGGATTCAGAGCAGTTCGGGCCGGGGGTTTTCGATTGCGTGATAGCGCGAACCCGAAATACGCGACACGAGCAGGACCGTCGTGCCTTTCGCGAAGGCCCGGCCTGCCTCGTCAGGCTCCACCCGGACGTAGTGCTGCTGACCGTGTTCGTCGACGAGCCGCGCTTCGGCCGGATTGCCAAGCGACGCTTCGCCGGTGACGATCCGCGCGGTGCGGCCGATGAAATCGGCTTCGGAAACCGCCGTGGTTTCGCTTTGCGGGAGAAAGCGCGCGACGAACTTGCCGGTGTGACGTACGAACGGCAGTGCCGCGACTGTCGCCAGCCCCACGGCCAACGCGGTGGGCAGCATGAAGCCCGCCACGGCCTGCAGCGACGTCTGCAAGGCGAGCCCGAGAACCGAAAAGCCGAGCAGGAACAGGATCAGCAGAATCAGCAGCGGGACCCGGCCGACATGCAGCCAGCCGAGAAACTGGCCGACGACGCTGGCGTCGGGGCCGCCGTCGGCGTGGTCGAGACCGAAATGCAGGACGAGCAAGTTGCCCGCATGCTCAGTCAGGCTCAGCCCCAGCAGCATCGACACGCACTCCAGCACCCCGATGACGATCATTAGCGCAATCGCGACGACGAACGGTGCGTTGCCCGGCAGCATCAGTGAAGAAGTCATTGTCGTTTTGCTCTCAGGTTCGGAATCGAATCATCAGGACATGTCGTCCGGCAGCGTTCCGGGTTGCGACTTCAGGCGGGCGACGCGTTCCTCGATCCGCTGTTCCTTGTGCAGCGTTTCGAGACGATACAACAACGACGGATTGGCCGACGAAGGACTGGTGCCCATCCCCGCCGTCCCCGTCGCGCCGGCCATCGTCCGGTTGAAACCCTGTTCGAGCTGCTCCGCCCTCGGGTCGGCGCCCTCCGTACGGCGCTCGCCGTCGCCGGGCGCGGCGGCCCGCGCCGAGATCAACTCGCGCAGCCCCGCTTCCATCTCCGCCCGCTTCGCGCGCACGCCCAGCAGGTCGGCCTCGGCGACCTGCGCGCGCTCGCTTGCCTCGTGCAGCGACAGCTGGAGCACGCCGAGTTGGTCCTCCAGTTCGATCTGCCGTTCCGCACCGGCACGCACGGCCGCATCGTCGTTCCGGGCGAGCGCGGTGCCAAGCAGGTCATTCAGTCGCTCGATCTCGTTGTTGATGCGCGCGATCGCCTTGGCCGCCTGGTACCGCGCGGCTTCGTGCCGCCCCAGCACCACCCGCGCCTGTGCGATCACGTCGTCGAATTCGCGCAGGTACTGCTCGAGGATGGCCTGCGGCATGCGGCTTTCCAGCGAACCGATCAACGCATGCACGTTCGCGGTCAACAGCCTTTTGACCCGGATACCGAAATGTTCTGTCGTCACGACTTGTCACTCCTTCAGGGATTCAGGCGGGCCAGGTCGGCCCGGCCACCAGATGCCGGCTTCGCGGGCTGCTCACGGATTTGCCTGCGCCGGCTGAATGAGGTTCGCCAGTTCCTTGACCTCGTGCACGTATGAATCGAGCACGGCCGGTTGATAGACGGGGGGATTGCCGGTCACGGCAAGGCGCAGCATGCCGAGCAGCAAGCGCATGCTCTTCGCGGTCAGCCGCGCTTCAAGTTCGCCAGCAGCCTCGGCGATCGGCTTGCCCGGCGGCGCCGCCGTCACGAGGCTGGCCATAAGTTCAGGGAGTTGCGCCGCGAGCAGGGTCACGATTTCGGAGCGCTGGTGCGTGGCGTGTTCGTAAGCGTCGATCGCGTCGAGCACCGGCCGCACCTGCTCCCTGAACAGCGCCGCGCAACGGACGAAATCGTGTGCCCCCCTGCCCCGGCGGCGCGCGTCGGCAATCAGCGCGCGAATCTTGTCGCTCGGGCTCGTCGCATCCGGCAGTTGCAGTTCGACCAGCCACGCGAGATCGTCCTCTGGAATTCGTACCGATACGGTTTGCATGACGTTCAGCCCCTTCGAGTCGATTGCTCAAAGCATAGTGCGTCCGTATGCAAATGTATACGTTTGTATTTTGAGATAGATCCGAGGCGCCGGCGTCGCCAAAAACAAAAAGGGCCCGATCTTACGACCGAGCCCTTCGAATTCCGTTGGTGGAGCGGAGGAGGATCGAACTCCCGACCTTCGCATTGCGAACGCGACGCTCTCCCAGCTGAGCTACCGCCCCAACAGTCGACCATCATACACACGCATTTCCGCGCTTGGCAATAGGGGTTTCAGCACCCATAAAGCGTCACTTTGACGGCGCGCCAGCCAGCACCCATTCGACCACCGAACGGACGTCGGCATCGCTCATCCGCGGGTGCGCAGGCATCGGAATTGCACCCCAGACGCCGGAGCCGCCTTCCTTCACCTTCTTCTGCAGCTTCGCCACGGCCTGCGGATCGGACTTGTAGCGGGCGGCGATATCCTTGAACGACGGGCCGACCAGCTTGCGGTCGACCGCGTGGCAGCCCATGCATGCGTTGCCGCGCGCCACCTTCAGGCCGTCGCCGACGTCCGCATGCGCGGCGCCCAGCGTGCCGGCCACGAGCGCCGCGGCCGCGGCGCCCTGCACCATCCACTGTTTCATCTGCACGATCTTCATTGCGACGGTGCCTTCGGGTTGCCCGGGTGCACGTTCGACGAATTCGAGATCGGCGCGGGCGGCTGCAGCGGCGTGGACTGCACCGACGCGTCGGGCACCGCACCGACCGTCGCGGTGTCCGCCGGCGCGGCGGCAGCCTGCGTGCCGGATGCGCCGCTCGCGGGCGACGCGGCCTGCAGCGCCTGCGCATCCTGCGGCTTGACGTACTGGAACACCTTCACGACCTTCTCGACGCCCGGCACCTGGCTCGCGGCTTCGGCGCCGCGATTGCCTTCGTCGACCGTCACGAGACCCATCAGGTAAAGGTTGCCGCGCTCGCTGACCACCTTGTAGTAGTTCGCCGAAATGCCCTTCGTCGCGATCAGCTCGGACTTCACGCGCCCTTCGAGGTACGAGTCGTTCGCACGCGACGACAGCGACGCCGCCGGCTCGACAGACAGCTCGTTGACGATGCCGTTCACGTTGTTGATGCCGCGCACGATTTCCTCGGCGCGCTGCTTCGACGCATTGTTCGGCACTTCGCCCGTCAGCAGCACGCGGCGGTTGAACACCGTCACGTTCACGTGCGCCTGGTCGGGCAGCCCGTTGTTGATCTGCGAAAGCGCCTTGACCTGGATCTCGCGATCTTCCGTCTGCGCACCGAGCGTACGGCGATCGGTCGCGATCAGCGCGCCGCCGCCGGCCGCTGCGCCCACGACCCCGAGCACACAGCCCTGCAGCGACACGGCGAGGCCCGCCGTCAGCGCGGCGAGCAGCGTGGTTCTGACGAGCGTCTGTTTGACGCGGCTTTGATTCATCGACGGCTCTCCTTCGTTCAATCCTCACCCAGCAGCATCGCGTCGATGCCGTCGCACAGGCAGTGGATGGTCAGCAGATGGACTTCGTGGATGCGCGCCGCGCGAACGGCGGGCACACTGATCGGAATATCGGTGTCGGACAGCGCGGCCGCGACCGCGTGGCCGTTGCCGCCCGTCAGCGCGACGACGGTCATCTCGCGCTCGTGCGCTTCGCCGATGGCCGCCAGCACGCGCGGCGACGCGCCGGTCGGGTCGAGCACCAGCAGGATGTCGCCGGTCTGGCCGAGCACGCGCACCTGTTGCGCGAACAGTTGCCCCGCCGCCGCGCCCGCGAGGCCGGCCTGCGACGCATCGGTGGCCAGCGCGATCGCGGGCAGGCCCGGACGCTCGCGCTCGAAGCCGCCGACGAGCGACACCGCGAGATAGTGTGCGGCGGCGGCCGACGGGCCGTCGCCGCACGCGACGATCTTGTTGCCGTTCGCCAGCGCGGCGAACATCGCGTCGACCGCGGCTGCGATCGGCAACGACAGCGCGTCGGCCGCTTCGGCATGAAGCGCGGCGCTGTCGCGAAATTGTTGCTGAATACGTTCGACTGACATCGATTCCTGGTGAACTGGGCGCGTGGCACGCATCGCGCGACATCGTGGGTGCGGCGAGTTTACCGTACTCCGGCACCCTCTCCAGCGGTCCGGCAAGAACTCTTTACATCTCGTCACAGCTCGCCGCTACGCATCGTCGGTACGAAATGCGTCGCGCAGCCACGCGAGCCGCCCGGCCTCGAACGCGACGACGTCGAAACGGCACGCGGCACCGTCACCGTGCCGCGCCCAGAACTGGAGCGCCGCGGCAACCAGGCGCCGCCGCTTGCGCCAGCCGACGCTCGCGGCCGCGCCGCCATGCCGGACACTGCGCCGCGCGCGCACTTCGACGAACACGAGCATGCCGTCGGGCTCGCGCATCACGAGATCGAGCTCGCCGCCGCGCATCGTCACGTTCGCCGCCACGCACACGAGGCCGCGGCGTTCGAGAAACTGCCGTGCACGCTGCTCGAATGCCGCGCCGACCGGTTTGGATCGCGCCGCACCGGAAAAGTTGTCGCCCGCGCGCGGCAAACCGCGCACGCCATCCGGCCGCGCCGGCGCCGCGTGGCACAATGCCGTCCTTGTTCCGCCTGCGCCGCGATTGCGCGCATTGCCTGCCATGACTGCCCTCCTCGAACTCGCGCATACGCAGCACTACCCGAGCGCCGCACTCTACGTGGTCGCCACGCCGATCGGCAACACCGCCGACATCACGCTGCGCGCGCTGCACGTGCTCGGCCTCGTCGACCGCATCGCGGCCGAAGACACCCGCAACACGGGCCAGCTGCTCGCCCGCTACGGGATCTCGAAGCCGCTCGTCGCCGCGCACGAGCACAACGAACGCGAAGCCGCGCAGCGCGTGATCGAACTGCTGCGCGCCGGCGAACGCGTGGCATACGTATCGGACGCCGGCACACCCGGTATTTCGGACCCCGGCGCGCGGCTCGTCGACGCAGTGCGTGAGGCCGGCTTCGCGGTGATCCCGCTGCCGGGCGCGAGCGCGGCCGTGACCGCGCTGAGCGTGGCCGGCGGCTGGGCCGGCGCGTTCACGTTCGCGGGCTTCCTGCCGCCGAAGGCCAGGCAGCGCGCGACCGCGTTGCAGGCGCTGGTGTCGCATCCGTACGCGCTGGTGTTCTACGAAGCACCGCACCGGATCGCCGAAACCGTCGCTGCGCTCGCCGACGCGTTCGGCCCCGCGCGCCGGCTGCTGATCGCGCGCGAACTCACCAAGCTACACGAGCAACTGTTCCAGGGCACCCTGGCCGAAGGACAGACCTGGCTCGCCGGCGATGCGAACCGGCAGCGCGGCGAATTCGTGCTGGTCGTCGAAGGCGCGCCGGCGGCGAGCGGCGAAGCCGACGACACCGCGCACGACGCGCTGCTCAGGCTGCTGCTGGAAGAAGTGCCGGTGAAGAGCGCGGCCAAGCTCGCGGCCGCGCTGACGGGCGCGTCGCGCAACACGCTGTATGCGCGTGCGCTCGCGCTGAAGGAAGGTTGACGCGCGACGGCGCCGCGCGGAAACGACAAAGGGCTGCCGGAAGGCAGCCCTTTGTGCATGAGCGGACGATCCGCCGCGTTACTTCGCCGAGACCGACGCGAGCATTTCGTCGCGCGCGTCGCGCGCTTCCTGCGGCGACAGCCCTTCGATCTTCACGCGGCCCGTGCCGGCGTGCACGAGGCCGATCACCTTGGCGGCCGCGTACGACAGGTCGAGCACACGGCCGCGCTTGAACGGCCCGCGATCGTTGACCTTCACGACGACCCACTTGCCGGTCGACGAATTCGTCACCTTGATGTACGACGACAGCGGCAGCGTGCGATGCGCGGCGGTGAGCGCGTTCATGTTGAAACGCTCGCCGTTCGCAGTGCGGCGGCCGTGGAAATCCCTCCCGTACCAGGAGGCGCGCCCCGTCTGGCGGAAGTCGGACACATCCTTGCCGTCGATCGGCTCGGCGTCCGCCAGCGACGGCTTCTTCGCGTCCTTGCTGTCCGCGGCCGGCATCGACGCCAGTGCGGAATCGAAATTCAGTTGCTGCTTGTTGTTGTCCGCCTTCGCGGCAGCGGCCGTCTTGTCGACCGCGTTCTTCTGGTTCGCGCTTCCGGTGGTCTGGCTGGGTGGCACCGCACAGCCCGTCAGCGCAAAAAATAATGCAATGGTCCCGAATCGACTCGGAAATCGTACGTTCATCGACGTGTCGCCTTCTGGTTCGGGCCGCTCCTTCACGACGCTGTTTCACAGCGCACATACGCGGCCCGGACGGCAAATGCGTGCACGCCCCGCTCGAATGCGAGCAGGCGGCTAGCATGGGCGCGGCTTTCGTCTATGCCGCAACCGTCCTGATTAGCTTTCACGTCTGGCGCAACCTGTCCCCAACAGCCTGACCAGACCCCACATGCCGCCATCGAACATGGCTTCACGTTCGCGCGCGTCGATACGACCAACGCACAGGAACGGCGGCACAGGCCTCATCCGGCGGCGCGGCAGCAGGACCGCAGGCGGGCGCGCAGCACCCGGCCGGACAAGACGTGAGCACCGAATGCTCGGTGCTGGATACACCGCCGGACTCCCCGGCGGCTGATGCTTGACGGTGAATTCGACGCCTCTTTTAACGGGGTCGAAACACCAGCGAATTGCGTGAAATTCACGCGCAATGGGGCGCATTATACATAAATCAAAACGCCATCTCGAAAAGCGGCCCGGCCGGACCATTGATTCTCACTATGGCGGTAACAATCGACATGCTCCGGGATTGCCCGTAGACGCGCGTCGCGCGGTGCGCCGCATGGGCGGCAGGCAGCGCGCGCGACCGGTACAATCGCTCCTTTTAGCCGCCGGTGCCTCCATGAAAGTCACGCTCATTCCGGTCACGCCGTTCCAGCAGAACTGCTCGCTGCTCGTCTGCGAGAAGACGGGCCGCGCCGCCGTCGTCGATCCGGGCGGCGATCTCGACCGGATCGAACAGGAAGTCGCGCGGCAGAACGTGCAGGTCGAGAAGGTGCTGCTCACGCACGGGCACATCGATCATTGCGCGGGCGCGAAGACGCTCGCGACGCGCTACGGCGTGCCGATCGAGGGGCCGCAGGAAGAAGAGCGTTTCTGGATCGAGAAGCTGCCGACGCAGAGCGAGCGCTTCGGTTTTCCGGCCGCCGAAGCCTTCGAACCGGATCGCTGGCTGAACGACGGCGACACCGTGCGGTTCGGCGACGAAACGCTCGAGGTCTATCACTGCCCGGGCCACACGCCCGGCCATGTCGTGTTCTTCAGCCGCGCGCATCGCGTCGCGATCGTCGGCGACGTGCTGTTTGCGGGCTCGATCGGCCGTACCGATTTCCCGCGCGGCAATCATGAAGACCTTGTCCGTTCGATCAAGGAAAAACTGTGGCCGCTCGGCGACGACGTAACGTTCGTGCCGGGCCACGGCCCGGTGTCGACGTTCGGCGACGAGCGCCGCACGAACCCGTTCGTGTCCGACAAGGTATTCGGATGAACCAGACCGCCATCCAGGAAATCTACGTCAGCACCGACGTCGAGGCCGACGGCCCGATTCCGGGCCCGCACTCGATGCTGAGCTTCGCATCGGCCGCCTATACCGAGGACAAGCAGTTGATCGCGACGTTCTCGGCGAACCTCGAGACGCTGCCGGGCGCACAGGCGCATCCGGTGCAGGAAGCATGGTGGAAGACGGAGCCCGAAGCGTGGGCCGCGTGCCGGCGCGACCTGCAGGCGCCAGAGGCGGCGCTGGTCGCATATGTCGACTGGGTCGAGGCGCTGCCCGGCAAGCCCGTGTTCGTCGCGATGCCGGCCGGTTTCGACTTCACGTTCATGTTCTGGTACATGATGCGCTTCGCGGGGCGCTGCCCGTTCTCGTGGTCGGCGCTCGACATCAAGACGCTCGCGTTCGCGATGACGGGCCTGCCGTACCGCAAGGCGATCAAGCCGCGCTTTCCGAAGCACTGGTTCGACGACCATCCGCATACGCACGTCGCGCTCGACGACGCGATCGAGCAAGGCGCGCTGTTCTGCAACATGCTCGCCGACCTGCGCCGGCAGCAAGCCGCGCTCGCGGGCCTCGCCGTGTCGGATACCGATCGGTCGGAAAACGCGGGGACAGGACAAAACCCCACGGATCCGCGAGCAAATTAGCGAATCCCGCTCAACAGCGCCACGCCAGATTGCCTTTCCTTTCCCGGCCCTCTAACATTCAGCGTGTTGTAGCTGCCGCATGGAGGCGCAGGTGACGCTCGATTCCTTTTCGCAAAAAATCCTTCGCCTGTTGCAGCTCGACGCGCGCCGTTCCGTACAGGAAATCTCCGACCAGGTCGGGCTGTCGAGCACGCCGTGCTGGCGCCGCATCAAGGACATGGAACAGTCGGGCGTGATCCAGCGCTATACGGCGCTGCTCGATCGCGAGAAGCTCGGCCTGCACGTGTGCGCGCTCGCGCACGTGCACCTGACCCGCCACAACGAAGGCGGCGTCGAGCAGTTCGAGCGCGAGATCGCGACCTGCCCCGAAGTCACCGAGTGCTACAGCACGACCGGCGAAGCCGATTACATCCTCAAGATCGTCGCGCCCGACATCAAGGCCTACGACGTGTTCCTGCACGAACGCATCTTCAAGATCCCGGCCGTGTCGCAGGTGCGCACGAGCGTCGTGCTGCGCGAAATCAAGTTCGACACGCAACTGCCGCTGTAACGCGCGGCCCCGTGCGGACGGCCCGCGCTCGCAGGCATCGCGTCACGCCTGCGTGGGCATCGCGCGCGTGAAGTCGATCCGGCGCGCGCCGAACTCGCGCTTGAGCGCGTCGGCGTCGAGCCGGCCGGCCAGCGCCGCATCGGTGTCGCCCGGATCGCTCGCGAGCGTCACATCGATCTCGAGCCCGGTACTCAGGTAATGCAGGTTGATCGCCGCCGCGCGCAGCCCACGCTGCGCGAGCGCGGCTTCGAGCCGCGCCGCGATCTCGCCGCGCGGCGGCAGCGCGAGCGCCGGACGGCGCGCCGCGTCGTTCTCGGGGTCGACGTGGATCAGCGCGTCGAGCACGCGCGGGTCGGTCAGCACGCGTGCGCGTGCGGTCTCGGCGATGTAATGCCCTTCGGACACGGAGATCTTCGGATCGACGAGGATGTGCGCGTCGACGAGCGCGGCATCGCCCATCTTGCGCGTACGCAGGTCGTGCACGTCGCGCACGCCGGGCGTCGCCTCGAGCAGCGCGCGGATCTCGGCCGTGTCGGCCGTGTCGAGCGCGCGGTCGGACAGATCCTGCAGCGCGTCATAGCCGAACGTCCAGCCCATCCGCGCAACCATGAAGCCGACGATCGCCGCCGCGATCGGGTCGAGCAGCCGCACGCCGGCCAGGCTGCCGACGATGCCGATCGCGACGACGAGCGACGACGCGGCGTCCGAACGCGCATGCCATGCGTTCGCGACGAGCATCGCCGAGCGCACGCGCCGCGCCTCGCGCAGCATGTAGCGAAACAGCGCTTCTTTCGACACGAGCACCGTCAGCGCGACGACCAGTGCGGAAAAATGCACGGCCGGGATGTTTTCGAGATTAACGAGGCGGTCGCCGGCGCGCCAGAGCATGCCGATTCCGACCGCAATCAGGATAGCGCCGAGAAACAGCGACGCGACCGTCTCGTAGCGGCTGTGTCCGTAATTGTGGTCGGCGTCCGGCGATGCGCCGCTATGCCGATTCGCAACCAACACGACGAAATCCGAGATCAAATCGGAAATCGAATGCACACCGTCGGCAATCAACGCCTGCGAATGCGCAATCGTGCCGACGACGATCTGAAATGTCGCAAGCACGACATTCAGCACAATACTGACGAGCGTGCTCTTGCGCGCAACTGCGTGCTTATCTGCGCTTTGCGCGTCGCCGGAAAACGTGGACATGAAATATGAGATATCGGTGTGCGATACGCAATTCTATCAAAAGCGCCCCGCGAGACTCGCCAATATCAACAAATTTCTCATTCAAATCAATCGCTTATACGAACGTGTCGCATTTTCATTCACGCTGGATTGTTACATTTTCATGACAAATCCCAGCGCACCGACGAGTGTCGGGAAACAAAAAAGCCGCGCTCCTGAACGGACACGCGGCTCTTTTGAGGCAGACGACTTAAACGGACGTTTAAATCGCAAACTGTTCGCGGTTCTTGCCGGCGATCCAGCGCGGCGGCTTGCCGCGGCCCGACCACGTCGCGCCCGTTTCCGGATCGCGGTATTTCGCGGCCACGCCAGCGCGCGGACGGCCAACCTTACCTGCCTTCGCGCGGTTGAGGCCGAGTTCGGCGAGCGAAAAGCCGTAGTCGGCAATTTTCTGCTTCACGTCATTCAGCACTTCAGCGTATTCACGCGACTTCGCTTCTTCGATTTGCTTCTCCAGCTTCTCCCGCTGGGCCAGCAGGTCCTTGTAAGAAGACATAGTTTCCCTTTCTATCTGACTAATGGCGCCGGTCTGCAGCCAGCTCACCATTCATGAAATATATGTGCCTCGGATTTTCGAAGGCAGAGATTAGCACAAAAAAGATTTGATAGAAGCGAGATTCATGAAAATCCCGAGATCAATTGTAATTCGCACATGTCATTTTGACCGGCCGCGGCCTTTTCTCAAATTTTTACGTTCCTACACAGAGATTAGGACATTAGCGATTGCCGATTAGATCTATCAATATACGCAATTACCCTGCATACAAAAAATCAAAGCTTTCATAGGACGACAGGTTTGTGAAAATCGGATGGTGCGACTTGCCAAATGGACAAACCGTCAATCCGCGACGTCACGCCACATCCCGCGCGCATGCGATCAGCCGGTCGCGCAGTTCGCCGGCATCGGCCAGCGGCGCGTCGAACGGCGTGCGTACGCGGCGGCCGTCGCACCGCCAGTCGGCGCCGTGGTGATCGACGCCGAGCAGGTCGAGCCCGTCGCGGCGCGCATCGCCGGCATCATATGCGTCCCACAGTGCCTGCTCCTCGTCGAACCCGAGCGGCGGCAGCGCATCGAGATGCGTGCCGTCGACCCAGCCCATGCGCCCGAAGCCGCCGATATAGCGCAGCCGCTCGATATCGAGCGCCCGGAACGTGAAATCGCCGAGCGCGAGATAACGCGCGGCGTCCGGCTCGTAGCGCAGGTATCGCGCGGTGACGTGCGGATCGTCGCCGAGCGGCACGAAGCGGCCGAGCAGCGTCGCGCGTTCGGCGTTCAGCACGTCGCCGTCGGGCGCATCGACGACGAGGAAGCCCGCGCGGGGATCGGCGGCGAGATTGCGCGTGTGTTCGGCGAGGCCGCTCACGAGAATCACGGGCCGATGGCTTGCATCGGGTGCAAACGGGACGACCGTCGGATACGGGAAGCCCTGCGGATCGCGCGCATGGGTGGCAAGCGTGCCGAGCGCGCAGCGGTGCAGCAGATGCAGGGCGAAGGCGGGATCGATGTTCAAGAGGACTCCTGCGGTCGAAGGGCGGCGCTTCGGGCACGCCGCGTGCGCTTCGATGTTACTCGCGGGCGCCGCGCGCCGCGTATCGGCCGAACGGCCGATACGGCGCCAGGCACCGGACGGACGGCGCGCTTCCGCGACGTGACCGGTTCGCCGGTTCGCCGGTTCGCCGGTTCGCCGGTTCGCCGGATCATCCACCGAACGGGCAGCGCCCGGCAGGATCGTAAGCGGTTCGATAGAATCGGACGATTCCAACGGACGCCGCGTGCGTCCGCGCATCCTTTGACGAGCCTTCCGTGTCCGAATCCGCCTCCCCCGAATCGTCGTCCCCGTTCGCCGCGCCGCCCGACGCGCATCGCGTGCTGCCGCTCCCGGCCCGCCAGCGTGCGCGCACGGCGTCGATGGCGCTGTTCTTCGTCGCCGGCATGATGTACGCGTCGTGGGGCGTACACGTGCCGACCGTGCGCGACAAGTTCGCGCTGAGCCCCGGGCTGCTGTCGATCGCGCTGTTCGCGGTCGCCGGCGGCTCGATCGCCGCGATGCTGACCATCGCGCGCTGGATCGCGCGCGTCGGCTCGCGCACCGCGTGCCTCGCCGGCGGGCTCGTGATGTCCGCGTGCGCGGCGCTGATCCTCGTCGTGCCCGACTACTGGATGCTGCTCGGCGTGCTCGCGCTGTTCGGCTTCTCGATGGCGACGCTCGACGTCGCGATGAACGCCGAGGCCAGCGCGGTCGAGATCGCGCTCGGCAAGCCGATCATGTCGTCGCTGCACGGCATGTTCAGCATCGGCGGGATGTCGGGCGCGGCGGCCGGCGGCGCGCTGCTGTCGGCCGGCATGGCGCCGGCCGCGCATCTCGCGCTCGCGGCGGCGGCGAGCGCCGCGGTGCTCGTGGCCGCGAGCCCGGCCGTGCTGCCGCATGTGCCGCACCACGAACACGCGCACGGCGGCGGCAACCGCTGGCGCTCGCCCGCGCTGTGGATGCTCGGCGGCATCGCGCTCGTCGCGCTGATCGCCGAAGGCGCGATGTACGACTGGGCGACGGTCTACATGCGCGACGTCGTCGCGGCGAGCCCCGCTCTCGCAAGCGCCGCGTACGCGGCGTTCTCGGGCGGGATGGCCATCGCGCGCTTCGCGGGCGACGCCGTGCGCGCCCGCTTCGGCGCGCCGCAACTCGTGTTCGCGAGCGCGTCGCTCGCGTGCGCGGGGATGATCGGCGCGCTGCTGCTGCCCTATCCGGTCACCGTGCTGACCGGCTTCACGCTGATGGGCCTCGGCCTCGCGAACATGATGCCCGTGCTGTTCGCGGCCGCCGCGCGCGTAAAAGGCATCCACGCGGCCGAAGGGCTCGCGCATGTGGCCGGGCTTGCGTATTTCGGACTGCTGTTCGGTCCGGTCGTGATCGGCGCGGTCGCGCAGGCCGCGAACCTGACGATCGGCCTGTCGGTCGTCGCGCTGTGCGCGGCGCTCGTCGCGGCCGTCGCGCCGAAGGTGCTCGCGCACCTGAAGATCTGACGGCATCGCGCCCGTCGGCCAAAAAGAAAGCGCGCATGCGTTGCCGCATGCGCGCTTTCGCCCCTACTGTTGACCGCCTGTTGCGTTACATCTTCACTTCGTCGAGCAGCGACTTCTTGCCGCCCTTGTAGTTGTACAGCGAGATCACGCCGTGCTGCAGGTCGCCCTTCGAGTCGAAGGTCGTCGTGCCGATCACGCCCGTGTAGTTCGTCGCCGGCATCGCCGCGAGAATCTTCGCCGGGTCCGCCGAGTTCGCGCGCTTCATCGCGTCGGCGACGATGTACACGGCGTCATACGTGAACGGTGCGTAGATCTGGATCGGCTGGCCGAAGCGCTTCTCGTACTTCGCCTTGAACGCGCCGCCG
This sequence comes from Burkholderia sp. NFPP32, assembly GCF_900119325.1. NCBI lineage: Bacteria > Pseudomonadati > Pseudomonadota > Betaproteobacteria > Burkholderiales > Burkholderiaceae > Burkholderia > Burkholderia sp. NFPP32. The sequence continues at coordinate 56,940 of NZ_FPJP01000020.1, forward strand.
CCCGGCATCTTCTCGAGCGAAGCACCGGCTTCCGAGCACACGACGTTGTCGGTCGCGTCGCCGGCCAGGTCGGCCAGCTTTTCCGTGCAAACGCCGTCGCCCGCGAGGATCTTCGCGCGCAGGCCGAGCTGCTTCGCCTGTTTCGCGAACGGGCCGCCGGTGGCGTCCATGCCGCCGTACATGATCGCGTCCGGATTCTCACCCTTGATCTTGGTCAGAATCGCACGGAAGTCGACCGCCTTGTCGTTCGTCGCGTCGTGCGACATCACCTTCAGGCCGAGCGCCTTCGCCTTCTTCTCGAACTCGTTCGCGAGACCCTGGCCGTATGCGGTCGAATCGTCGACCACCGCCACGCTCTTGATGCCCTTCGAGTGCGCGTAGTTCGCGAGTGCCGGGCCCTGCTGCGCGTCGGTTGCCACCACGCGGTACGTGGTCTTGAAGCCTTGCTGCGTGTAGGCCGGGTTGGTCGCCGACGGCGAGATCTGCACGATGCCCGCATCGCTGTAGATCTTCGAGGCCGGGATCGACGTGCCCGAGTTCAGGTGGCCGATGACGGCGACGACCTTGTCGTCGACGAGCTTCTGCGCAACCTGCGTGGCCTGCCGCGGGTCGGCCGCGTCATCCTGCGGGTCGAGTTGCAGCGTGATTTTCTGGCCGCCGACCGTGAGACCCTTCGCGTTGATCTCCTCGACTGCGAGACGCGCACCGTTTTCGTTGTCCTTGCCCAGGTGTGCAATGCCGCCCGTCAAGGGCGCGACGTGGCCGATCTTGACGACTTGATCGGCGGCAGCGTTGCTTGCAGCTGCAACGCACAGCATCGCCGCTGCGGTGATCGGCAACAGCTTCTGCATTTTGATATTCATGTAAGTCTCCAGTTTCGGTCCCAATAAACGCCATCGCCCGGTGCCCCGCTGCCATCCCTGTGTTTGCAATCACTGGACGATTCGCCGGTTGCATCGTTTATGCACTTGGCCTCAAGCACGTGTAAACAGCCGCTTTTAGCAACCGCCCGTCCGTACTTGCGCGCAAGTGTAGGTGATCAAATTAATTTGTGGGACTTTTTTGGGGTAGTGGTAACACTACCGATATGCGCACTTCGGAATGATGACTCGAAAGTCGCCGCAAGCCACGCCGGATAAGGGTTTCCGCTAATTTTCGGCGGCTTGCCGAAAGGTCGCTTCAAAGGATTCCCGGGGCATTTCGATTCGGTATTTTGTGCCCGTGATCATTGAATGAAACGCGCGTGACAACACGCGCGTTTCGTCGTTCGATACGAATGGTTCAGACGGTCGATGAAACGCCCCGTTCAGGCCGTCGACGCGCGCCATTCGGCGTCGAGCGCAGCGACGAGCTGCGACGTCGTCAGCGCATCGTCGCGCCGCCGTGCAAGCGGCGCGCCCTGCCCGGCCCACAGCGACAGGTAGTCGCCGTCGTTCGCGCGCGCGGCGGCCTGGCGCAGCGGCTGCGTCAGCGCGTTCTGCACCGGGTACGGCGCGGCGTCGGCCACGCGTTCGCCGAGCCGCGCCATCAGCGTATTGCGCAACCCGCGCGCATGGCGGCCGGTGATCGCGCGCGTGACCTGCGTCGACGTATCCGCGCTCGCCAGCAAGCGTGCCTTCCAGTCCGCCGCGATCGCGCTTTCCGTGCAGGTGAGGAACGCGGTGCCGAGTTGCGCGCCCTGTGCGCCGAGCGCGAGCGCGGCCGCGATCCCGCGGCCGTCCATGATGCCGCCCGCGGCGAGTACGGGCAGGCCCGTCGCGTCGACGAGCTGCGGCACGAGCGCGAACGTGCCGATCAGCGCGTCTTCGGCGGCGCCGATGAACGTGCCGCGATGACCACCCGCCTCGGCGCCCTGCGCGGACAGCGCGTCGGCGCCGGCCGCCTGCCACGCGAGCCCTTCGGCCACGTGCGTCGCGGTGCCGATCACATAGGTGCCGGCGGCCTTCAGGCGTGCGACGTCGGCCGCGTCGAGCACGCCGAACGTGAAGCTCGCGACCGGCACGCGCAGCGACACGAGCGCATCGAGCTGTGCGCGGAAGTCGGGCGCGTAGCGCGCGGGCGCGGCGCCCGGCGGCAGCCCGAGCGTCGCGTTCAGCGGGTCGATCGCCGCGAGTGCGCGCGCGACGGTCGCCGCGTCGGGCGCGGCGTCCGGCAGCACGAACAGGTTGACCGCGAACGGGCGATCGGTCGCCGCGCGGATCGCCGCGACTTCGGTCGCGAGACGATCCGGCTCGAACGCGCCGGCGCCGAGGCTGCCGAGCGCACCGGCGTTCGATGCGGCGGCGACCATCGCGGCCGTGGTCGCACCGACCATCGGCGCCTGCACGAGCGGCAGGCGCAGGCCGAAGCGTTCGGAAAAGGGTGTGGAATACGGACGGGCAGGCATGACGAATCCTTCGATAACGATGCGCGAAAGCGCTTTGTAAAAGCCGGCATATCGACTCTATCGAAGCGGCTCACCGCCGAAAAATGAATAATCGAGATCGAAACGATCGCTGCGCGAGAAGCGGGCGGGCGCAGCAGGCGCGCGCGTTGCGCGTGCGCTGCAACACCAGACGATTGGTGGCACACTAGGCCGCCCTATTCCACCCGGGGCGCGCGCGGCGCACCCCGTTCGCCAGGAGTTCAAAACGTGACTGCCCAATGGATCGACATCCCGACCGGTAACGACAGCTTCGGCGGCTATCTCGCGCTGCCCAAGCGCGGCAAGGGCCCTGCCGTCATCATCATCCAGGAGATCTTCGGCGTGAACTCGCACATCCGCGCGGTCGCCGACCAGTACGCGGCCGACGGCTACGTCGCGCTCGCGCCGGACGTGTTCTGGCGCACGCAGCCGCGCGTCGAACTGACCTACGAAGGCGCGGATCGCGACAAGGGCATCGAATTGTTGAAAAAGACCGACGTCGGTCTCGCGGTCGCGGACATCGGCGCGGCGGCCGACGCGTTGCGCGCGCGCCCCGAAGTGGCCGGCAAGCTCGCCGCGATCGGCTACTGCTTCGGCGGCCAGCTCGCGTACCGTGCGGCCGCGGCCGGCAAGCTCGACGCGGCGGTCGCCTATTACGGCGGCGGCATCCAGAACGCGCTCGACCTGGCCGGCAAGGTCACGCAGCCGATCCTGTTCCACTACGCGGAAAACGACCACGGGATCCCGCTCGCGGCCGTCGATCAAGTCAAGGCCGCGTTCGCCGGCCGCGGCCACGCATCGTTCCACGTGTATCCGGGCGCCGAGCACGGCTTCAATTGCACCGATCGCGCGTCGTACAACCAGCGCGCGGCGGCGCTCGCGCACGGCCGTACGCTGACGTTCCTCGCCGAGCACCTGTAAAAACGCCCCGCCGCGGGCCCATCGCGCCGGGCCCGCGTTATTCTCCCTTCATCGCCACGAGTCACAACGGGGGTGACAGCGATGCACTCGGACTATCTCGCGCATGACGCGATCGGCCTCGCCGCGCTCGTGCGCGACCGCAAGGCCAGCCCGCGCGAACTGCTCGATGCCGCGATCGGCCAGGCCGAAGCGGTCAATGGCGCGATCAACGCGATCGTGCTGCAGGACTACGAAGCCGCGCGCCAGCGCGCGGCCTCCGCGCCCGAACCCGGCGCCGGCGCGCCGTTCGCGGGCGTTCCGTATCTCGTCAAGGATCTCGGTGCGGCGGTCGCCGGGCTGCCGCTGTCGATGGGCAGCCGGCACTACCGGTACTACGTGCCCGGCGACGATTCGCCGGTGATCGCGCGCAGCCGCACGGCGGGCCTCAACGTGTTCGGCAAGACCAACACGTCGGAGATCGGCCAGATGCCGTACACGGAACCCGAACTGTTCGGCGCATGCCGCAACCCGTGGAATCTCGACCATACGCCCGGCGGCTCGAGCGGCGGTGCGGCGGCGGCCGTCGCGGCCGGCATCGTGCCGCTCGCGCATGCGTCCGACGGCGGCGGCTCGATCCGCATTCCGGCATCGTGCTGCGGGCTGTTCGGCCTGAAGCCGAGCCGCAACCCGATGCTCGTCGACCAGCCGTCGAACGGCGAGCTCGTCGTCCAGCATGCGGTCTCGCGCAGCGTGCGCGACAGCGCGCTGCTGCTCGACGTGACGACCGGCCAGACGCTGCCGCACGGCGCGCCCGGCACGTTCCTCGGCGAACTAGACACGCCGCCCGGCGCGCTGCGGATCGGCCTCGTCGTCGATCCGATGCTCGCGCCGGCGCTCGCCGACGACACGCGCGCGGCGCTCGACGACGCAGCCGCACTGCTCGAATCGCTCGGCCACCATGTCGAGCCGGCGACGCTGCACGTCGACTACGCGCGCGCGGCCGAAACCTTTCTCACGCTGTGGGCGACGATCGCCGAGGAGATGGCGCTCGGTGCGCGCGCGCTGACCGGCCGCGCGCCGCGGCGCGGCGAATTCGAAGCGGCGACGTGGGCGATGGCCGTGGTCGGCCGGCGCCTCGCGCGCACGCGCCTGCCGGACGTGCTCGAATGGCAGCGCCAGCTGACCGTGCAGGTGGCCGGCCTCGTGTCGCGCTACGACGCGATCCTGTGCGCATCGCTCGCGGGGCCGCCGGTGAAGATCGGCGAACTGCAGCCGACGCCGTTCGAATCGGCGCAGATGAAGCTGCTCGCCGCGCTGCCGGTGAAGCCGCTGCTGAAGGAAATGCTCGCGAAGTCGTCGGAGAAGGCGTTCGCGTGGGCCGGCTGCACCGAGCTGTTCAACCTGACCGGTCAGCCGGCGATGTCGGTGCCGCTCTACTGGAACGCGCGCGGGCTGCCGATCGGCGTGCAGTTCGCCGCGCGCCACACCGACGACGCGCTGCTGCTCAGGCTCGCGCGGCAGCTCGAACAGGCACGGCCGTGGTTCGACCGCCGCCCGCCGCTGATGCAGGCACAGCGCTGACGCAAGCATCGAAAAAAAGCCCCGCCGGCAAGACCGGCGGGGCTTTTGCGCATGCAAAACGCGCGGCGGCGCTTACACGGCGAGCCGTTCGCAGATCGTCCGCGTCGCGGTCGCTGCGTTCAGCGTGTAGAAATGCAGCCCCGGCACGCCCGCGTCGATCAGGCGCCGGCACAGATCGGTGACGACATCCGCGCCGAACGCGCGGATCGCGTCGCGATCGTCGCCGAAGCTCTCGAGCCGGCGCGCGATCCAGCGCGGCACTTCGGCGCCGCACATCTCGGAGAAGCGCATCAGCTGCGAGAAGTTCGTGATCGGCATGATGCCCGGCACGATCGGCACGTCCACGCCCAGCTTGCGCACATCGTCGACGAAGCGGAAATACGCGTCGGCGTTGAAGAAGTACTGCGTGATCGCGGAATTCGCGCCGGCTTTCACCTTGCGCGCGAAATTCTCGAGATCGGCCTTCGGCGAGCGCGATTGCGGGTGGTACTCGGGGTAGCCTGCGACCTCGATGTGGAACCAGTCGCCATGCTCGGCGCGGATGAAGCTGACGAGCTCGGACGCATAGCGCAGCTCGCCCACCGCGCCCATCCCCGACGGCAGGTCGCCGCGCAGCGCGACGATATGCCGGATGCCGTGCGAGCGGTACTGGTCGAGGATCGCGCGCAGGCTGTCGCGCGACGAGCCGATGCACGACAGGTGCGGCGCGGCCTCGAGGCCGTCCTTCTGCATGTCGAGCACGGTATCGAGCGTGCCCTGCTGCGTCGAGCCGCCGGCGCCGAACGTCACGGAGACGAATTTCGGCTTCAGCGGCAGCAGCTGCGCACGGGTTGCGCGCAGCTTTTCGACGCCGTCCGCCGTCTTCGGCGGGAAGAATTCAAACGAGAGTTCGATCGGTTTCATGATTCGAAAGGAGTCAGCCGATGTCGCGCTGGCCGAAGATCAGCGCGGACAGCAGCCAGGACACGATGCTATACAGGATCGAACCGAAGAACGCGGACCAGAACCCCGACACCTCGAAGCCCTTCAGCAGCGACGACGCGAACCAGAAGCACAGCGCGTTCACGACGAGGATGAACACCCCGAGCGTGACGATCGTGACGGGCAGCGTCAGCAGGATCAGTACCGGGCGGATCACCGTGTTGATCAGGCCGAGCACGACCGCGACGATCAGCGCGGTGCCGAAGCTCTTGATGTGGATCGACGGCACGAGGTACGTGATGATCAGCAGCGCGAGCGCGTTGATGACCCAGGTGAGGATGACGCTCATGGAGTGCTCCGGTTCGGTTGTCGATCTGTGCGATCAGTGGCCGCCGCCGGCCGTCGCGTGCGCCCGAAGACGCAACGCAACGGCCGGCGATCCGCCGCCGTGCCGCCGCACCGCGGGCCCCGCAGCGGGGCGCGCACGGCACGGCGGCGGCGCATCAGTAGCGGTAGTGGTTCGGCTTGAACGGGCCGTCCTTCTGCACGCCGATGTACGAAGCCTGCTCGTCCGACAGCACGGACAGGTTCGCGCCGATGCGCGCGAGGTGCAGGCGCGCGACCTTTTCATCGAGATGCTTCGGCAGCACGTACACCTTGTTCTCGTACTCGCCGCCGCGCACGAACAGCTCGATCTGCGCGAGCGTCTGGTTCGCGAACGAGTTCGACATCACGAACGACGGGTGGCCGGTCGCGCAGCCGAGGTTCACGAGGCGGCCTTCCGCCAGCAGGATCACGCGCTTGCCGTCCGGGAAGATGATGTGGTCGACCTGCGGCTTGATGTTTTCCCACTGGTACTGGCGGGTCGACGCGACGTCGATTTCCGAGTCGAAGTGGCCGATGTTGCAGACGATCGCGTTGTGGCGCATCGCCTTCATGTGATCGTGGTTGATCACGTGGTAGTTGCCGGTCGCCGTCACGAAGATGTCGGCCTTGTCGGCCGCGTATTCCATCGTCACGACGCGGTAGCCTTCCATCGCCGCCTGCAGCGCGCAGATCGGATCGATTTCGGTGACCCACACGGTCGCACCGAGGCCGCGCAGCGACTGCGCGCAGCCCTTGCCCACGTCGCCGTAGCCGGCAACGACCGCGACCTTGCCCGCGATCATCACGTCGGTCGCGCGCTTGATGCCGTCGACGAGCGATTCACGGCAGCCGTACAGGTTGTCGAACTTCGACTTCGTGACCGAATCGTTCACGTTGAACGCCGGGAACGGCAGTCGGCCGTCCTTTTCCATCTGGTACAGGCGGTGCACGCCGGTCGTGGTTTCTTCGGTCACGCCCTTGATGTGCGCGAGGCGCTTCGAGTACCACGTCGCGTCGATGTCGAGGTGCTTCGCGATCGACTTGTACAGCGCGACTTCTTCCTCGTTGGTCGGCTTCGCGATCACCGAACGGTCCTTCTCGGCCTTCGAGCCGAGGATCAGCAGCAGCGTTGCGTCGCCGCCGTCGTCCAGGATCATGTTCGCGAATTCGCCGTTCGGCCATTCGAAGATGCGGTGCGAGAACTCCCAGTATTCGTCGAGCGATTCGCCCTTGAACGCGAACACCGGCGTGCCGGCTTCGACGATCGCGGCCGCTGCGTGGTCCTGCGTCGAGAAGATGTTGCACGAGGCCCAGCGGACGTCCGCGCCGAGCGCCTTCAGCGTCTCGATCAGCACACCCGTCTGGATCGTCATGTGCAGCGAGCCGGCAATGCGCGCGCCCTTCAGCGGCTGCTGCGCCTTGTATTCGTCGCGGATCTGCACGAGGCCCGGCATTTCGGTCTCGGCGATGTTCAGTTCCTTGCGGCCCCAGCCGGCCAGCGCCATGTCGGCGACGACGTAATCCTTGGAAGCTTGCGAATCGATAATGGCGTTCATCACGCCCTCCTTTCTAAAAAAGTTCTAGATTGGTGACGTGAGCGCCGTTCAGGAAGCGGAGCCGGCGCGACGGTCGCGAAACGCGCGCCGCACGGCTGCTTGGTGAAGCCTTCCGAGCCTGGCGGACGCAGAGTGGTCCGTCGCAACGCTCCTCGGAAAACGGGAGGGATTGTAGCAAATCGGCGCGCAAAATGCGCAAGCGCGCAGCGTCGGCGCGCGGTGCCGTCCGGAAAGGGTCAGGACTCCGCGCCGACCCACGCCTGTTCGCGCAGCCGCGCGCGCAGGCGCGCGACGGCCTGGCTATGCAGCTGGCACACGCGCGATTCGCTCACTTCGAGCACCGCGCCGATCTCGCGCAGATTCAGACCCCGTTCGTAGTACAGCGACATCAGCAGCTTCTCGCGTTCCGGCAGCCGCTCGATCGCCTCGACGAGCGCCTCGCGCAGGTGCTCGTCGAGCAGCGCCGACAGCGGATCGGCATGATCGACGCGATAGCGGTCGAGAAACGGCTCGTCGTCGGCCGCGCGGTCGAAATCCTCGTAGTAGATGAGCTGGCTGCCGTGCAGGTCCTGCAGCATCCCCTGGTATTCGTCGAGCGGCATGTTCAGGTGCTGCGCGATCTCGGTCTCGCTCGCCGAGCGGCCAAGATGCTGCTCGACCTGGTGCACCGCATGCTCGACCTCGCGCGACGTCTTGCGCAGGCTGCGCGGCAGCCAGTCGTTGCTGCGCAGCTCGTCGAGCATCGCGCCGCGGATGCGCTGCGTCGCGTAGGTCTCGAACTGCGCGCCCTGGTCTTCCTTGTAGCGGCCGGCCGCGTCCATCAGGCCGATCATGCCGGCCTGGATCAGGTCGTCGAGGTCGACGCTCGCCGGCATCTTCGCGACGAGCTGCAGCCCGAGGCGACGCACGAGCGGCGCATATTGCGCGAGCACGTCGGCCTGGGACATCTTTCCTTGAGCGTTGTACATCATGGCTCTCTCCTTCCGGTAGCGCTCACGCGGCGTGTGCCGCGCCCGCCTGATACGACGGCTTGCCGCCCGCGTGAACGGCGCGGTCCGCCCCCGAACGCGGGCGCATCGGCCAGTACAGCAGGTCGGCGGCAATCTGCCGGTAATCGCGCGCGGCCGCCGCCGACGGGAACGCGTCGACCACCGCATGCGTCAGCTCGCGCGCGTGTTCGACGAGCGGATCGGCGCTCACGCAGCCCGCGTCGGCAATCGACACCGTCAGGTAGCGGCTTGCGACGCCCGCGAGGTTGTCGAAGGCCGTCTTCGCATCCGCATGGCTGCCGACGTGATTGGTCAGCACGCGGAACTGCGCGAACGCGTGCGCGAAATGCAGCCGCTTCATGCATGCGTACGCCTCGGTGATCGCCTGCGCGGCGACCCGCGTGACGATCAGCACGTCGTGCGCTTCGCGCGCGAGCGCCGAGAACGAGCCGTCGGCGCCGAGCTGCGCGTCGACGAGGACGATGTCGGCCGGGCCGTCGATGAAGTCGCTCAGCTGCGTGTCGCTGTAGCCGGCGCGCGCGAGCCGCGCGGCCGCGCACAGGCCGAAGCCGGCGGCCACCCGCGTGCGCTCGCCGTCGCGCAGCCACGCGCCCGCGAGCGTCGCGCTGGCCGAATGCACGTCGGCGCGCTCGTCGACGACGAGCACATCCTTGCCGAGCGACGCGAGCGCCGCCGCCAGGTTCACGATGGCGGACGTGCAGCCGACGCCCGCCGGCCCGCCCGTCACCGCGACGATGCGCGACGCGCGCCCGGCCAGCAGGCGCCGCAGCCCTTCGGCCTGGTCGATGATTCGTTTATCCAAATCGCACCTCGTGCAGCTCGGCGGTGGAACGTGCGGTCAGTGCGGAGAGCAGCGTCGGCATGTCTTCGTCCTGCGGCACGAAGGGCGAGCCGTCGCGCGGCACACAGAACGCGCTCTTCAGCAGGAACTTGGTCGATGCGACATACAGGTTCTCCGGCACCTTCTGGCCGGTCGACACGTAGTGGACCGGCAGCTTGTAGCGGATCACCGTGTCGAGCACGCCGCCGAGGTGGGTCGCCTCGTCGAGCTTCGTGAGGATGCAGCCGGCCAGGTCCGGATGCTCGCCCGCGCTGCGGTACGCCTGCACGACCTCGTTGAGCGTGTCGCCGTGGCTCGTCGCATTGAGCAGCAGCAGGCGCTGCACCGGTGCGTTCGCGCCGTGCAGCATCGCGATCTGGTCGGACACCGCGCGGTCGCGCTGGCTCATGCCGATCGTGTCGATCAGCACGATGTGCTTGTTGCGCAGTTCGGACAGCGCGAGCGCGAGATCGCCCGCATCCTTCACCGCGTGCACCGGCACGCCGAGGATCTTGCCGAAGATGCGCAGTTGCTCGTGGCCGCCGATCCGGTAGCTGTCGGTGGTCAGCAGCGCGACCTTGCTCGCGCCGAAGCGCATCACGCAGCGCGCGGCCAGCTTCGCGGTGGTGGTGGTCTTGCCAACGCCCGTCGGCCCCATCAGCGCGAACACGCCGCCGCGCTCCATCAGCGCGTCCTCGCTGTCGAGCACCGGCAGGTTCGCCGCGAGCACCGACTGCGCCCATTCGGCGGCCTGCTCGAAGGTCTGCGCGCCGTCGCCGGACGGCAGGTTGTCGACGAGCATCCGCACGAGCTGCGCGGACAGGCCGGCCGCGAACAGGTGCTTCGTCAGCGCGCCGTGCACGGCGCTGCGACGCTGGCGGTCGTGCCACATCAGGCTGTCGAACTGCTCTTCCATCATCCCGCGCAGTTCGCCGAGTTCGTGCATCACCGTGTCGTTGACGATTCGTTCGACGCGCGATTTCACCGCATCGGCCACCGCGGCGGCGGTATCGGCGGACAAGCGCGTGCGCTCGGCCGCTTTCGCTGCGTTCGCGGCGTTCGTGTCGGGCTTGCGCGGAGCAGCGGCCGACATCCGGCGTTCGGCATCGCGCACGATGTCGCGTGCCCAGTCGGGCGACGATGCGCTCGCGGCACCCTGCGACGCGGGCGCGCTCGCTTGCGGCGCGGCAGGCGTCGCCTGCGTGCGCGCGATCAGCGCGTCGCGCTGCTGCGTCAGGCGCTTCGCGTGCTCGACGAGCCACGGCGCGGGTTCGGAAGCCGGGGCCGGCCATCCGGGGGCCGGCGTACCGGGGGCCGGTGCGGCGGTCGACGGCGCTGCCGCAGCCGCCGCGTCCGCATCGATCGTCGAAGGTTGCGCCGCCGTCTCGTCCGCGTCGTCCGTTTCGTTCGCTTCGGCACTTGCGCCGAACACCGACGAAAACACGTCCGGCAGCCCGCCATCGCCCGCCGCATACGGATTGACGCTCGGGCGCGCGAACGCGGCACCCGGGCGCGACACGATGCCCGGCACCGCGGCGGCCGGCACGGATTCCGGCACGCGCGGCGCGGCGATCCGCGGCCGTGCGGCGGCCGGCGGCGTCACCGCGGCCAGGTCCGAATCGGCCAGTGCGACGATTTCGACGCTGCCGTCATCGAGCGTGCGGTTCGACAGCACGACCGCGTCGGCGCCGAGCGCCTCGCGCACGAGACGAAGCGCGTCGCGGCTCGTTGCGCCGGTGAATTTGCGAATGTTCAAGCGGAACCCCCGATGACGTTAACGACTTTGATCGTGCGTGTGTCCGGCACTTCGGCATACGACAGCACTTTCAATTGCGGCAGGCTGCGGCGCAGGAAACGCGCGAGCATCGCGCGCAGCGCGTGCTGCACCAGCAGCACGGGCGGCAGCCCGAGATTCTGTTGACGCAGCATCGCTTGCTGCGTGCCGGTCAGAAGGTTGTGCGCGAGGCCGGGTTCGAGGCCCGGATTCGCGCCGGTGGCGAGCGCCTGCGACAGCACGCGCTCGAGATTCGAGTCGAGGCCCATCACCTGCATCTCGCCCGCGCCCGGATACCACTGCTGCGTGATCGCGCGGCCGAGCGCGAGCCGCACCGCGGCGGTGATCTCGAACGCGTCGCCGCGGCCCGCATGTTCGGACACGGCCTCGAGGATCGTGCGCATGTCGCGGATCGGCACGCCTTCCTCGAGCAGGTTCTGCAGCACCTTCTGCAGCGTCGTCAGCGAGATCGTCTTCGGCACGAGATCCTCGACGAGCGACGGCGCGTCCTTGCCGGTGCGCTCGACGAGCGCCTGCACTTCCTGGCGGCCGAGCAGCTCGGCCGCGTGCTGGACGACGAGATGATTCAGGTGCGTCGCGACGACCGTGCTCGCGTCGACCACCGTGTAGCCGTACACCTGCGCCTGTTCGCGCAGCGCGACGTCGATCCACACGGCCGGCAGCCCGAACGCGGGATCCTGCGTCAGGGCGCCCGGCAGCGCGGCCGTCACCTGGCCGGGGTTGATCGCGAGCCACTGGCCCGGGAACACTTCGCCGACGCCGATCTCGACGCCCTTCAGCGCGATCCGGTATGCGTTCGGCCGCAGTTCGAGGTTGTCGCGGATATGGATCACCGGCGGCAGGAAGCCGATTTCCTGCGCGAATTTCTTGCGGATGCTCTTGATGCGCTTGAGCAGCTCGCCGTCGCTGTTCTTGTCGACCAGCGGGATCAGCCGGTAGCCGACCTCGAGGCCGAGCGGGTCGATCAGCTGCACGTCGTCCCAGGTCGCCTCGTGGCTGTCGGACGGCAGCACGGCGGGCGGCGCGATGTCGGTCACGTCGCCGGCCGCCTTGCGGGCCGCCGCGCGCTTCGTCTGCGTGCGGGCCAGCCAGATCGCGCCGCCGCCGAGCGCGAGGAACGCGAAATGCGGCATCCCCGGGATCAGCCCCATGATCACGATGATCACGCCGGTGATCGTCAGCACGCGCGGGTTGGTGAACAGCTGCCCGGTGATCTGCGTGCCGATGTCCTCGTCGGTCGCGACGCGCGACACGATCACGCCGGCCGCGGTCGAGATCACGAGCGACGGGATCTGCGCGACGAGGCCGTCGCCGATCGTCAGCAGCGTGTAGTTGGTGCCGGCCGCCGCGAAGCTCATGTCGTGCTGGACCATCCCGACGATCAGCCCGCCGATCACGTTGATCGCCATGATGATCAGGCCGGCGATCGCGTCGCCGCGCACGAACTTCGACGCGCCGTCCATCGACCCGTAGAACTCGGCTTCCTGCGACACGGCCAGGCGGCGCTTGCGCGCCTGTTCCTCGTTGATGAGGCCGGCGTTCAGGTCGGCGTCGATCGCCATCTGCTTGCCGGGCATCGCGTCGAGCGTGAAGCGCGCGGACACTTCGGCGATCCGCCCCGCGCCTTTCGTGATCACCATGAAGTTGATGATCATCAGGATCACGAACACGACGATGCCGACCGCGAAGTTGCCGCCGACGAGGAAGTGGCCGAACGCCTCGATCACCTGCCCGGCCGCGTCGGGGCCCGTGTGGCCCTCGAGCAGCACGACGCGCGTCGACGCGACGTTCAGCGACAGGCGCAACAGCGTCGAGAACAGCAGCACGCTCGGGAACGCCGCGAAGTCGAGCGGCTTCATCGTGTACATGCTGACGAGCAGCACCATCACCGACAGCGCGATGTTGAACGTGAACAGCAGATCCAGCAGCATCGGCGGCAGCGGCAGGATCATCATCCCCAGGATCATGCAGATGAGGATCGGGCCCGCGAGCGCGCGCAGGTTGGTGCCCGCGAACGGGTTCGTGCGCTTCGCGAACAGGCCGGTCGGGGTGCTCATGCTGCCTCCCGCCGGGCCGCCCCAAGGGAGGCAGTCGCCCCCTTGGGGGGCAGCGAACGAATGTGAGCGTGGGGGCTAATCATCACGAGGCTCCTTGGTTGCCCAGGGTGTCTTCGGCCTCTTCACGTTCATCGTCGGCGGGCACCGACGTGCCCTTGTCGAGTTCGGCCGGCACGTCGAGATCGACCGGCACCGCGGGGAACGCGCCGCCTTCCGAACGGAAGCGCTTGAGCTGGTAGACCCACGCGAGCACTTCGGCGACGGCCGAGTACAGCGAGCCGGGAATCTCGCGTTCGATTTCGACGTTGTGATACAGCGCTCGCGCGAGCGGCGGCGCCTCGAGCAGCGGCACGTTGTGCTCGGCCGCGAGTTCGCGGATGCGCGCGGCGACGAGGTTCACGCCCTTCGCGACGACCTTCGGCGCGCGCATCTCGCCGTCCGTGTATTGCAGCGCGACGGCGAAGTGCGTCGGGTTCGTGACGACCACGTCGGCCTTCGGCACGGCCGCCATCATCCGGCGGCGCGCGATCGCGCGCTGCTGCTGGCGGACCCGCCCCTTCACGTGCGGATCGCCTTCGTTCTCGCGATGCTCGCGCTTCACTTCTTCCTTCGTCATGCGCAACTTCTTGTTGTACTGCCAGATTTGGTAAGGCACATCGAGCGCGGCGACCACCAGCATTCCGGCGACCGTCGTGCCGCAGCACACGGCGACGAGATGCAGCGCGTCGGGCAGCGCCGCGCCGAGCGGCTGCGTCGCGAGGCCGAGCAGCTCGTCCTTGCTGCGCCAGATCGCAATGCCGCCGATCCCGCCGACGACCAGCGTCTTCGCGAGCGACATCCCGAGCTGGATCGGCCCCTGGATCGAGAAGATCCGGCCGAGGCCCGAGATCGGGTTCAGGCGGTCGAACTTCAGCTCGAAGGTTTTCTGCGAGATCAGCCAGCCGCCGAGCGCCATCGGCGCGAGCAGCGCCGCGAGGCCGGTGAGCGCGAGGATCGGCAGCAGCGCGGCGAAGCCTTCGAGGCTCGCGCTGCCGGCCGCCGACAGCATCCGGTTCGTGTCGAACGCGGTTGCGCGATCGAACGTGAACGCGCCGCGCAGCATCGCCTGCAGATGCGCGCCCGACGGGCCCGCGAGCAGCCACGCGCCGTAGAACCCGGCCGCGAGCAGCGCGAACGAAGCCAGTTCGCGCGAACGCGCGACCTGCCCCTCCTCGCGCGCCTTCTCGCGGCGCCTGGGAGTGGCGGCTTCGGTCTTGTCGAGATCGCTCTCGTCTGCCACGGGGCCTCCAGTCGGGTACGGCGGAATGCCGCTTTCCAGTGACACCGATTATTCATGGAGGCGTCAAACGCCGATCGGTCGAGCAAAGCCGGGAAAGGGGGGTATTTCGGGGAATCGGGCGAGCCGGTGCGAACGAGGCTGGATGGGGGACGGAGCGGTGCGCGACGTGGTGCGATGCGGCGGAAAAACACGGCGATCGGCGCAACGGTGGAGCGAGGTTTCCGGCAAGGTTCCCGGACGGGACGGCGGCGGAGTGAAGCGGGGAACGGTGAAGTGGGGAAAACGGAGAAACGAAGAAAACGGGGAAGTCAGGCCCCGACGCGACGGCGTCGCGTCGGGGCAGGCGGCGCTCAGACCGCCGGGATCGGATCCGAGCCGAAGCGATTCGGGCCTGCGGTGCCGCGCGAGCACATCCACACGAGCAGCAGGATGGGGCCAACGACCGGAATGAGCCCGAGCAGCAGGAACCAGCCCGAGCGGCCCGTATCGTGCAGGCGGCGCACGCTGACCGCGATGCCCGGAATGATCAGCGCCAGCGAAATCAGGAAGATCGCGCCCAGCAGCAGCAGCGCGATCAGGCCCGCGTCGCGGCCGATCGCGCCGATCACCTGGGCGGCGACCGAAAGAACGCAGCTCAGCAGCGCGAAATACCAGTATTCGGCACGACGCGCACGGCCTTCGAATTTCGCGTATTGATTGAGTACGGAACGAACAGCCTCGGAAAAATTCATTTTATTACCCTCCTGTTTTATATTGGCGACCCCGGAAACAACGCCGGAATTATATGTTTGAATTTCGGCGGGCTCCATCTCTTTTCGCATGCCTGACAAGCGAAACCCCGTCGCACCGGCTCTGGAACGGCTGTCATGGCGTAATGCGGCGCCGCCGGCTTGCATGCCGCGTCATTTTAATAATCTTGAAGACCTGACAGAAACCACACCCTCAGATAATCCGGCGTTTGATTACAGCCGAATGAATCCCGACGCGATCGATAATCGATCCGGTCGTGCGGCATTCGATTTACCGGCCGACCGGCATGACGCGAGCGCGCCGGTCGCGCTACCCTTCGCCATTCCCGATCCCGCTCGCATCGCACCGTGTTCCGTCATCCGCTCGTTCCGCTTCTGTCGCTCGCCTGCGCGCTCGCCGCCGGCTGCGCGGGCACGCCGGGTACGCCCGACCTGCCGCCCGGTGCGCAGGCGCCGGGCGCGCCGTCGCGCCGGCCGACGCGGCGCGCATCGAAAACACCGCGTATGGGCCCGGCCGCCGCTTTCTCGACCATACGACGGCGGTAAGCACCGGCCGGCCTACGGTCTAGGCCCTAACCGGCCGCTGCCCGCTGCAGCGCGCCGAGATCGAGCTTCTTCATCGTCATCACTTGCGCCATCACGCGCTCGGCGCGCGCCGGATCGCCCGTCATCAGTTCGGACATCTGCACGGGCACGACCTGCCACGACACGCCGAAGCGGTCGCGCAGCCAGCCGCACTGCTGCGCGCGCTCGTCGCCGCCTTCGGACAGCCGCGCCCAGTAGCGGTCGATCTCGTCCTGGTCGCGGCAGTTGACGACGAACGACACGGCCGGCGTGATCTGGAACACGGGGCCGCCGTTCAGCGCGACGAACGCCTGCCCGTCGAGCTCGAACGCGACCGTCATCACCGTGCCCTCCGCCTGTCCGGACGCGTGCGCGCCGGCCTTGCCGTAGCGCGCGACGTGCACGATGCGCGCGTTGTCGAACACCGACACGTAGAAACCGGCGGCCGCCTCGGCGTCGCGGTCGAACCACAGGAACGGCGTGATGCGTTGTATGCGCGGGCTCATGGCGCTGTCTCCTCGATGTCATGCCGGCACCGGTGCCGGTTTTACATCGTAGGCGCTGCGCGCACGCACGGCGGCGATCCGATCCGTAGTTCGCGCGGCCTCGCGACAAAAAAAAGGGGGGCGATCGCTCGCCCCCTCTTTGCTGCCTGCGGCCGTACCGCGTCAGAACGCGACGAAAGGCGCAGCGCCGCCGCTCGAGCGCTTGTCCATCCCGAAGTAGATCGTCTTGCCGTAGAAATGCGGCATGCCGATGTCGAGCCATCCGGGCGAACCGAACGGGCCCGCGATGTCGTTGAACGCGAACGTCGACGCGTTCGAGAACAGCGTATCCGCGTTCGCGACGGGCATCGACACGGTGCCGCTCGCGCTGTTCTGGCCGGTCAGCGTCGCCGTATAGGTGGTCGTCGAGGACGGGCAGTAGAACTGCGTGTTCCTCGAACAGACCGTCTGCGACGAATCGTTGAAGAAATACGCGTTCGAACCGGTATCGAAGAAAGCCGTCACCGTGCTGCCGAGGAACGACGCGCTGACGTCGCCTGTCGTGGTCGACGTCATGACGGTCGACGCACCGAGCCCGTTGTTGCCCTGCGTGCCGATCCCGAAGATCAGCAGGCCCTTCGCGCTGGCCTGTCCGCTGCTCGAGATGGTCGGCATCTGCACGATCACACCGTTGTTGTCGGTCGCGAAATGATGAACCGGGTTGGCCACCTGCTGCGCGACCGGCACGAGCGCGACCGCGCAACTCGCATTGCCGTTCGGGCACGCGTAGTAGTTGTTGTTCGACGACGTCGACGTCGCGCAGGTCGTACCGCAGTCGACCGGCGCCGGCCCGATGCCGAGGATCCCGTTCGCGCCGAGCGCGCTCGCCGAGTTGGCCGACGCGCCGCCGTTCGTGCACGAGCTCGGCACGCTCGTCGTGCCGAGGTCGCCGATGATCTGCACGGGCAGCGAGTTCGCCTGTTCGGTGCCGATCGACAGGTCGACCGTGCGCACCGAACCCCACGTGTAGCTCGACACGAACTTGCCGCACTCGGCGACCGGCGCGCCGCCGCTCGTCACCTGCGGCAGGCTGCCGAGCACGTTCGACACCGCGCTGCCTACGAGCCGCAGCCCGTAGGACGCGGTATCGACGAGCACGTTGCTGACCACCTGGCAGTTCGACGTGCCCGGCGCGCAGACCTTCACGTTGACGGTCGGGATGTTGATCACGTTCGCGACGCCGGTGCCGACGGTGATGACGGCCGTGTTCGCGGTATTGCCGTCCGACACGCTCGAACCGCTGCCGTTGCCGTTACTGCCGCCGTTGTTGCCGGAGCTGCCGCCGTCATCGCCGCCGCCGCATGCCGTCACGAGCACGGCCGTCGCGGCCGCGAGGCCCAGCACGCCGAGCCAGCGCTTGAATGTACGAGGAATTCTCAAGATCGCTCTCCCGCTGTCACTGGATGTCGTTGCCGGCGAGGCCGGCAGGCAGTGCCGCCGGCAGCCACGCCTGGCCCGAGAAGGCGCCCATGTGGCCGCCCGTCCGGATCACGAGGCCGCTGGTGTCGACGGACACGGGCGCGCGCCAGCCGCGCGCCGCATGCGCCGCCTGGACGCCGGCGGTGTACTGCGGGAAATAGCTGCCGAGCAGCGACGCGAGATTCGGCATAGTCGGCCCGCGCCATGCGAGGCCGAACACGCTGCCGGCGGCCGACGTGTATTCGTGGATGACGGTGCCCGATCCGAGCGTGATCTCGCGGACGGTATAGGCGGCCGTGCTCGTCTGCACGCCGTCGGCCGAACGCATCGCGCGCTGCATCGCGCGCACGGTTGCAGCCCGATCGTCCGCCGGCGGCGACATCGGCGCGCCGCCCAGTTCCGCGTGTGCGTGGACGGTCCACAGCACACCCATTGCAGCCGTCGCGTGTGCGACGGCCCAGCCCAAGCGTTTCAGCTTCACGTTCCCCCCCAAGGGACTGGCTTCGTTGCCGGCGGCGCGGCCATCGTGCCCGCGCCACCGGTCAACATATGAATTCGTACGAATGACGCTCCATTACTGCTGACGCGTAGTATGCCTGCTGAGTGTGTCTAAGTGTCAATTCGACGCAGCCCGAACAGCGCGCGCGTGCGCGGCGAGCGTGGGAAAACGTGGCGGGAACGGCGTGACGCGCGCATCGGGCGGCCCCGCGAAACGGGGCGCGCCGATGCACTGCAGCAAGATCAGAAGCCCAGGCTCGCGAGCAGGTCGTCGACCTGCCCCTGGTCCTGGACCACGTCGGATTTGCCTTCCGGCGCGATCTGCGGGCCGTTCAGCAGCGACTCCGGGCTGCCGGTCGCGCTCATTTGCTCGGCCGCCAGCGCGGCCGCGGTGGCCGCGAACTGCTCGCGCCGCTCGGGCGCGATGTTCTCGACGAGCACGGTAAGGAGCTGCTGCTCGATCAGGTAGACCATGTCCATGATCTTCTTGATCACCTGCCCGGTCAGATCCTGGAAATCCTGCGCGAGCATGATCTCGAGCAGCTGCGCGCTGGTCGCCGACGCCGACTCGGGCAACGTGCGCAGGAACGTGCGCGTGTCGTCCATCAGCTCGCGCACTTCCGCGTGCTCGATCGGCGCCGCATACCACTGCGCCCAGCGCATGTCGAGCGCCTCGGCCTCGTTCTGGATGCGCTCCTGCATGGGCTTCGCGATCTCGATCGCATTCAGCACGCGCACGGCGGCCTGCTCGGTCATCGTCGCGACGTAGCGCAGCCGGTCGCGCGCATCGGGCACGGCTTCCGCCGCGCGCTCGACATGCTTGTCGAGCCCGAGCTCGCGCATCGAATCGCGCAGCGCACGCGTGACCTGGCCGATGCGCGCCAGGATCCGGTCGCTCGCGAGATCGGCGCCTTCGGGGTGGCTGTCGGCGCTGAACCCCGCGCCGGCGAGCGCCGCATGGATCGGCTCGTTCACGTCAGCTCCCGGTCTTCGCCATCTTGTCGATGATCTTGTTCAGCTTCTCGTCGAGCGTCGCGGCCGTGAACGGTTTCACGACGTAGCCGCTCGCGCCCGCCTGCGCGGCCGCGATGATGTTCTCCTTCTTCGACTCGGCCGTGACCATCAGCACCGGCAGGTGCGTGAGCGTCGCGTCCGCGCGGATTTCCTTCAGCATCGCGAGGCCGTCGAGGTTCGGCATGTTCCAGTCCGAGATCACGAATTCGAAGCCGCCGCCGCGCAGCCGCGCGAGACCGGCCGCACCGTCCTCCGCTTCGTCGACGTTCGTGTAGCCCAGTTCCTTGAGCAGGTTGCGGACGATCCGGCGCATCGTCGGGAAATCGTCCACCACCAGGATTTTCATGCTCTTGTCCATCGTCGTTCCTTTCCAGATTCGTTTCCGTCGGGACGCGTATCGTGGCACGCGCCCGGTGACATTCCATTCACACGCGCTGCACGCGGTCGCCCATCGTCGCCAGTCGCGCCATCACGCGGCGGCTCATGTCGGCGAGCGGCACAACCTCGTCCGCACCGCCGAGCGCGATCGCCTCGCGCGGCATCCCGAACACGATACAACTCGCTTCATCCTGCGCGAACGTGTAAGCGCCCGCGCGTTTCATTTCCAGCAGGCCGGCCGCGCCGTCGCGGCCCATCCCGGTGAGGATCACGCCGATCGCGTTCTTGCCCGCGTGCGTCGCCGCCGAGCGGAACAGCACGTCGACCGACGGGCGGTGACGGTTCACCGGCGGCTCGTCCGACAGTTGCGCGATGTAGTTCGCGCCGCTTCTCGCGAGCAGCAGGTGCGCATGGCCCGGCGCGATGTACGCGTGGCCCGGCAGCACGCGCTCGCCGTGCTCGGCTTCCTTCACCGCGATCCGGCACAGGCCGTTCAGCCGCTGCGCGAACGATTTCGTGAAGCCGGGCGGCATGTGCTGCGCGATCAGCACGGCCGGCGCATCCGGCGGCAGCGGCGTCAGCACCTCGCGGATCGCCTCGGTGCCGCCCGTCGACGCGCCGATGATGATCAGCTTCTCGGTACTGACGAGCGGGTTGTTGATCATCGGCGCGGCCGGCTGGCTGTCCGCCGTGCGCGCGGCGGCCTGCGGCTGCGGCGCCTGGCGCACGCGTGCGCGCGACGCCGCGCGGATCTTGTCGGCGAGCTTTTCCGCGTAGTCGAGCATCCCGTCGCGAATCCCGACGCGCGGCTTCGTGACGAAATCCACCGCGCCGAGTTCGAGCGCGCGCAGCGTGATCTCCGAGCCGCGCTCGGTCAGCGACGACACCATCACGACCGGCATCGGCCGCAGGCGCATCAGCTTCTCGAGGAAGTCGAGCCCGTCCATGCGCGGCATTTCGACGTCGAGCGTGAGCACGTCGGGGTTGTGCTGCTTGATGAGATCGCGCGCGACGAGCGGATCGGGCGCGGTCGCGCACACCTCCATGTCGGGCTGGCTGTTGATGATCTCCGTCATCAGGCTGCGGATCAGCGCCGAATCGTCGACGCACAATACTTTGATCTTCTGCACTGCGGTCATGCCTCCTGCTTTTTCGATAGGTTCCCCGCGTACGCGCTTCCGGCGCCCGGGCTCCCGGCATACGGGTTCGCCGCCCGCACGCCGGCGGCACTGCCCGCGCCGGTACCGCCCGGGCTCGCGCCGCGCGCGCCGAACAGCTCGATGCGCGGGCGCGCCGGCTGCGGTGCGGCCGGCCGCTTCGCCGCGAACAGCTCGACGTGCGCGCGCGACCGTGCGGCGCGCTCGGCCTCGCGCGCGAGCGCGGCTTCGCGCTCGGTGACGCCCGGCACCTGCAGCCGCAGCTTCTTCACCATCGCGCGCCCCGTGTGCGGCATGAACGCGACCTTGCGCGGGTGCACGCCCTGCAGGTCTTCCGCCGTGATGCGGATGCGTTCGAGCGCGAGGTAGCGGCGCACGAAATCCGCGTTGCGATCGCCGATGTTGATGGTCGTCATCCCGGCCAGCACGGCCGCGCCGCCGAATACCTTCGCCTCGATGCGCTCGCGGCGCCCGCCGGCCTTGATCAGCTCGTTGATCAGCACTTCCATCGCGTACGCGCCGTAGCGCATCGATTCCGACGCGGCCGCGCCCGGATCGGTGCCGTCGTCGGGCAACATGAAGTGGTTCATCCCGCCGATGCCCGCGTACGGGTCGTGCAGGCACGCGGCGACGCACGAGCCGAGCACGGTCATCAGCACCATGTCCTCGGACGTCGTGTAGAACTCGTTCGGCAACAGCTTCACGCCGGGACGGCCGAAGTGGTTGTCGAAATAGCGATTGGTCGCGATCGGCAGCGCGCTCATCCGCGATCTCCATAGGCGGGCGCGGCGTCCGCGGCCCGCGCGGGCACGCGCGACGGCATGGCGGGCGCCGCAGGCGCCTGCGCGCCACGCGGCCGCGCACCCTGCGCGGCGTCGCGAGTCAGTTCGTACACCGTCTGCCCGCGCAGGCGGAACGCCTGCGTGACGTACGTGAAGTTTTCCGAATGGCCGGCGAACAGCAGCCCGCCCGGCTTCACGAGCGGCTCGAAACGCGACAGCACCTGCCCTTGCGTCGGCTTGTCGAAATAGATCATCACGTTGCGGCAGAAGATCGCGTCGAACGGCTTCGCGATCCCGTAGTCCGCATCGGTCAGGTTCAGCTGCTCGAAGCGGATCATCGCGCGCAGCTCGGGGCGCACCTTCACGCGGCCGGCCTGCGCGCCCGTGCCCTTCAGGAAAAAGCGCTTCAGCCGCTCGGGCGACAGGTGCTTGACCTGGTCGTACGTATAGATGCCGGCTTCCGCCTTCGCGAGCACCTGCGTGTCGAGATCGGTCGCGAGGATCGACGCGCCGCGCGCCGCCGATTCGCCGAGCGCCTCGATCAGCGTGATCGCGATCGAGTACGGCTCCTCGCCGGTCGACGCCGCCGAGCACCATACCGACACGGGCGCCGGCCGCCCCTTCACGAACGCCGACAGGATCGGGAAGTGATGCGACTCGCGGAAGAACGCGGTCAGGTTGGTCGTCAGCGCGTTGGTGAACGCTTCCCACTCGAGCGGATCGTCTTCCTGCTCGAGCAGGTCGAGGTAGTCGCGGAACGTGTCGAGGCCGCGCGCGCGCAGCCGCCGCGCGAGACGGCTGTACGCCATGTCGCGCTTGTGCTCGGACAGCGAGATCCCCGCGCGTTGGTGGATCAGCGCGCGGATGCGGGCGAAATCCGCGCCGGTGAACGCGAAGTCGCGCCCCGGCTCGCCCGCGCGAGGCGAGGCATCCGGTGCATCGGGTCGAAACGGCGCGCGCGCGTTCGGCATGGCTTAGAAGGTCTCCCAGTCGTCGTCGGACGTGCCGGCCGCGGCCAGCGCCGGCTTCTCGCCGTTCAGCGCGGGGCGCACGAGCGCGGGCTTCGCGGCCGGCTTGTCCGCCGGGGCGGCGGCCGACTTCGCGAGACGCGGCCCGTAGCCGCCTGCAGCGGCGCCGCGGGACGTAGGTGCTTCCTTCTGCGTACGCGCATCGGGGTCCGCCGCGCGCTTCGGTTGGCTTGCGCCCGCCGCCGCCGACGTGGCCGCATGCGACGCCGACGCGGCGCGCCGTGCCGGTTGTGCCGCAGCCTGCGGCGCCGGCAGCGCGGCGACCGGCGCGGCGTCGCGACGCGGCTCCGACGGCAGTGCCGGCACGGCCGCCGATCCATGCGCGACCGGCCGCGCGACGCCGCGCGCCGGCGCGAGCACGATGCCGCCCGTCACGCGCCAGCCCGACACGATCGCCTTCATCTGGCGCGTCTGCTCCTCGAGCGACGCGGCAGCGGCCGCTGCCTGCTCGACGAGCGCCGCGTTCTGCTGCGTGACCGAATCCATCTGGCTGACCGCACGGTTGACCTGCTCGATGCCGGTCGACTGCTCTTCCGACGCGGCGCTGATCTCGCCCATGATGTCGGTCACGCGGCGCACGGCCTGCACGATCTCGTCCATCGTCGAGCCCGCGCGCGCGACGAGCGCCGACCCGCTGTCGACCTTCTCGGCCGAATCGCCGATCAGCTGCTTGATTTCCTTCGCGGCGCTCGCGCTGCGCTGCGCGAGCGAGCGCACCTCGCCCGCGACCACCGCGAAGCCGCGGCCCTGCTCGCCCGCACGCGCGGCTTCGACCGCCGCGTTCAGCGCGAGGATGTTGGTCTGGAACGCGATGCCTTCGATCGTGCCGATGATGTCGACGACCTTGCCCGAGCTCGCCGCGATGTCCTGCATCGTCGATACGACCTGGCCGACCACCTCGCCGCCCTGCGTCGCGATGTCCGATGCGTTCACCGCGAGCTGGCTCGCCTGCCGCGCGTTCTCCGCGTTCTGCCGCACGGTGCCCGTCAGCTGCTCCATGCTCGACGCGGTTTCCTGCAGCGACGCGGCCTGCTCCTCGGTGCGCTGCGACAGGTCGATGTTGCCGGTCGCGATCTCGCGCGCGCCGACGTCGATCGATTCGGTGCCGCGATGCACGGACTGCACCATCGTCGTGACGGCGTCCTGCATCCGCTTGATGCCGCCGAACAGGCGGCCCATCTCGTTCGTGCTGGACACGTTCACCGGCTGCGTGAGGTCGCCGCCGGCGATCCGCTCGAAGTGCGCGATCGCGTCCTCGAGCGGCTTCACGATCAGCCCGCGCATCGCGAAGCGGATCGCGATCACGACGACGAACGCGACCGCGATGCCGGCCGCGATCAGCGCGACCATCAGCGAGATCTGCGACTGCGTCGTGGCCTGGCGCTCTTCCGCGTGCTTCTGCAGCGATACGATCACGGCTGCCGCCGTCTGGTCGAACGCGACGAACATCGGGCTGATCTTCGTGTCGGCAATCGCGTGGTACGCCGCCATGTCGCCCGCGCGCGCCGCGGTAAATTCGGGCTCGACGCCTTCCTTCACGATCGTCGTGTAGCGTGCGGTGAGCTCGTCGACGAGCGTCTGCTCGACGCCGAGCTTCGGCAACGATTGGAACGCCTGCCAGTTCTGGTTCGACTTCGCAAACAGCTCCTGCGCGCGGTCGAGCACCTTCGTCGCGTCGGCCGCATTGCCGGCTTCGGTCAGCGTACGGAAACGATCGAGCGCGACACGCGCACGCAGCAGGTGCGCGGCCGTGTCGTCGAGCGTGTGGATCGCCGGCAGGTCGACGTGCGCGATCTCGTCGAGCGAGCGGCTCGCGTGATCGAGCGCGTAGAGGCCGAGCCCGCCGACCGCGGCGGCCAGGCACACGAGGATGAGTCCGACCGCCGTGAGCGTCGTGCGGATCGACCAGTTATGCAACATTGCAGATTCTCCCGAAATTCCTGCGCGCGCGGCGCGCTTACCCGCCGAGTGTCTCGATCAGCGCCATTTCACGGCTCGACATCAGCTTCTCGATATCCATCAGGATCAGCATCCGGCCGTCGACCGTGCCGAGGCCCGTCAGGTACTCGGTCGTCAGCGTCGCGCCGAATTCCGGCGCCGGCATGATCTGGTCGGTCTGCAGCGTCAGCACGTCCGACACGCCGTCGACCACCATCCCGACCACGCGATGCGCGACGTTCAGGATGATCACGACGGTCTGATGGTCGTACTCGACGCGGCCGAGATGGAACTTGATCCGCATGTCGACGATCGGCACGATGATCCCGCGCAGGTTGATCACGCCCTTGATGAAGTCCGGCGCGTTCGCGATGCGCGTGACGCTGTCGTAGCCTCGGATTTCCTGCACCTTCAGGATGTCGATCCCGTATTCCTCGTCGCCGAGCGTGAACACGAGGAATTCCTGGCCCGTCGCGTCGCCTTGCGCCGCGTCGCGGCGGCTCGTCGCCGCGTTCGCCGCGGCCGGATTGATCATTTGGACTTCAGCAGACACGTTTGCCCCCAATCGGTTGAATGGCGAGAGTCAGAACATCGCGAGCTCGGCGCCGGCTCGGGCGCCGTGCGTCGCACGGGTTTCTCGGTTCAGCGCCGCGACGTCGACGATCAGCGCGACGCTGCCGTCGCCGAGGATGGTCGCCGCCGAGATGCCGTGCACCTTGCGATAATTGGTTTCAAGGTTCTTCACGACCACCTGCTGCTGGCCGACCAGCTCGTCGATCAGCATCGCGAAGCGGCGCCCCTCGGTTTGCATGATCGTGACGATCCCCTGCGTCGGGTCGGTGCGGGCGTCCTCGACCGAAAACACCTCGTGCAGCGCGACCAGCGGCAGGTATTCGCCGCGCACGCGCACCACGCGCTCGCCGTTGCCGACCGTGTAGATGTCGTCGATCGACGGCTGCAGCGACTCCATCACGAAGTTCAGCGGCAGGATGAAGATCTCGCTGCCGACCTTCACCGACATCCCGTCGAGGATCGCGAGCGTCAGCGGCAGCACGATCCGCGTGGTCGTGCCGCGGCCGGCCTGCGACGAGATCTCGACGTGGCCGCCCATCGACTGGATGTTGCGCTTCACGACGTCCATCCCGACGCCGCGGCCCGACACGTCGGTCACCGTCTCGGCGGTCGAGAAGCCCGGCGCGAAGATCAGGTTCCACACCTCTTCGTCGCTGATGTTGTCGGACACCTGCATGCCCTGCTTCGCGGCCTTCGCGAGGATCCGCTCGCGGTTCAGGCCCGCGCCGTCGTCGCTGACCTCGATCACGATGTTGCCGCCGTGATGCGCGGCCGACAGCACGAGCTGGCCGACCGCGTCCTTGCCGGCGGCGACGCGCTTGTCGACCGTCTCGATCCCGTGGTCGAGGCTGTTGCGCACGAGGTGCGTGAGCGGATCGATGATCCGTTCGATCAGGCTCTTGTCGAGTTCGGTCGCCTGGCCGAACGTGACGAGCTCGACCTGCTTGCCGAGCTTGCCGGCGAGGTCGCGCACGAGCCGCGGGAAGCGGCTGAACACGTAGTCCATCGGCATCATGCGGATCGACATCACGGCTTCCTGCAGGTCGCGCGCGTTGCGCTCGAGCTGCGCCATCCCGTTGAACAGGCGGTCGTGCAGCGCCGGATCGAACGCGCTCGCGGTCTCCGCGAGCATCGCCTGCGTGATCACGAGCTCGCCGACCAGGTTGATCAGCTGGTCGACCTTCTCGACGCCGACGCGGATCGAGCTGCCTTCGGCGCCCGATGCGGCCGCGGCGGCCGGGCGCGCGCGCTTGTCGTCGTGATGCGCGGCGGCCTGCGCCGCGTGTTCGGCCTGCGGCCGTTGGGGTTGCTGCGGCGGTTGCGTTGCTGCGGCCGCGGCCGGCTCGACGGTTGCGGGAGCCGGTGCCGGTGCCGGTGCGGCCGGTTGCGGCGCGGCGGCCTGCGGCGCGAATACCTCGACCCGCGCGGCGGGTTGCGCGGCGGCGGCCGGTTCGGCGGCCGGTGCCGCAGCGTCCTGCGCGGCAGCCGGCGCGGCCGGCGCCGTGCCGTGCGCGATGCGGATCTGGCTTTCGTCGATCACGAAGCAGCACACGGCGACGATGTCGTCGGACGGCACGTCCGATTCGAGCCACAGCGTCAGGTCGTCGCCCGCTTCCTCGCGGCCGACGATCCGGCCGAGGTTGCCGAGTTCTTCGCTGAGCAGTTCCCGGTCCTTCGCGTCGACGCCCGCCAGCGTGATCTTCAGGTGCGGGCCGTCTTCGCCCGCGTCGGCCGCCGGATGCGCGGCCGCGACGGCCTGCTCGACCACATGATCGGGCGCGCGATCGCCACCGGCGGCGGGCTCCGCGGCCGGTGCGGCCGGTTCGGCAGCGGCGGCGACCGGCGCGGCCGCAGCGGCCGCCGGCGCACCCGCGCCGCTCTCGGCCTTCAACCGTTCGAGCTTTGCGCAGATCGTCGCGGCGGCTGCCGCGTCCGGTTCGGCGCTTGCGCGGTAGTCGACGAGCTGGTCGGACAACACGTCCTTGGTCTCGAGGAACGCGTCGATCATCTCCTTGGTCAGCGTCAACTCATGGTTGCGCGCGCGGTCGAGCAGCGATTCGAGGATGTGCGTCGTATCGGTCAGCGCGGAAAAGCCGAACGTCGCCGCGCCGCCCTTGATCGAATGCGCGGCGCGGAAGATCGCGGCCAGGTCTTCGGGGTCGGGCGAGTCGACGTCGAGGTTCAGCAGAAGCTGCTCCATCTGCGCGAGCAGCTCGTCCGCTTCGTCGAAAAAGGTCTGGTAGAACTGCGTGATATCGAGAGTCATGCCCGGTCACCGGTTGGATTCGTCGCGTTCATTTCAGGAGGCAGCCGGCTCGGACAGCGTCGCGACCAGGTCGACCAGCACGACCGGATCGATCGGCTTCTCGATCCAGCCGGTCGCGCCCGCGTCGCGCGCGGCGTCCTTGAAGGCATCGCTGCCTTCGGTCGTCAGCACGAGGATCGGCGTGTCCGCATACGCGGTCAGCTTGCGCAGCGCGGCGATCACCTCGAGCCCGCTCTTGCGCGGCATGTTCTGGTCGGTCAGCACCAGGTCGTACGGCGCGGTCGCGGCCATGTCGAAGCCGGCTTCGCCGTCCGGCGCCACCGTCACGTCGTAGCCGGCCTGCGCAAGCGTTGCCTGCAGCAGCGCACGCATGGTCGCGGAGTCGTCGATGGCGAGAATGGTTCGGATCATGTCTGTCTCGGAATCTCGGGAACGTCAGGGTTTCGGCGCCGCGGCGGCGGCACTCGCGACCGCCGGACGCACGGCCGGCGCCGGGCCGGCGAGCTGCTGCGCGAGCAGCTTCGAGCCCGCCGCGTCGGCCGACAGCGTCGTGGTCGTCGCGTCGTCGCGCATCAGCGCTTCTTCGGATTTGCGGTTCAGCACGATCACGCTGATCCGGCGGTTCTCCGGATCGAGCGGGTCGGCCTTGTTCAGGTTCTGCGTCGACGCGAGGCCGAGCACGCGCAGCACTTTCGCCTCGTCCATGCCGCCGGAAATCAACTCGCGGCGCGACGCGTTCGCACGGTCGGCCGACAGCTCCCAGTTGCTGTAGCCACCCTCGCCGCCCGCGTACGGCACGGCGTCGGTGTGGCCCTGGACGATGATCCGGTTCGGCACGTCGTTCAGCGTCTTGCCGATTTCGCGCAGGATGTCGCGCATGTACGGCTCGACGTGATCGCTCGACATCGCGAACATCGGCCGCTTCTGCGTATCGACGATCTCGATGCGCAGCCCCATCAGCGTCGAATCGATGCGGATCTGCTGCTTGAACTGGCGCAGCGTCGGGTTGGCCTCGATCGCGGCCATCAGCTTGATCTGCAGGTCGTGCAGGCGCGCCTGCTCGAGCCGCTCGATCGCGCCCTGCGCCTGCGCTTGCGCATGCTCGTCGACCGGCTTCGCGACGCGCTCGGCGAGCGACGTCGTGCCGTCGGTGCGGCGCAGCGTGCCGGCGTCGGTGCTCGACAGGTCGCGGCCGCCGCCGTTGATGATGCTGGAGTCCTGCGAGTTGCGGTCGCCGCTGCCGAACAGCGCGGCCTTCAGCGGCGTGTTGAAGTATTCGGCGATCCCCTTCAGCTGCACCGGCGTGACCGAGCTCAGCAGCCACATCAGCAGGAAAAACGCCATCATCGCGGTCATGAAGTCCGCGTATGCAAGCTTCCATGCGCCGCCGTGATGGCCCTTCTTCGCCGGGGCCACCCGCTTGACGACGATCGCGCGATCCTTGCTCTTGCTCATTGGTCGCTCCGCGTCACTTCGCCTTCACGCGGCGCACGTGCTCTTCGAGCTCGGAAAACGACGGCCGCTCGGTCGAGAACAGCACCTTGCGGCCGAACTCGACCGCGATCGCCGGCGCATAGCCGTTCAGCGTCGCGAGGATCGTCACCTTGATGCACTGGAACATCTTGGTCGACTCGGCGACGCGCTGCTCCGCGAGGCTCGCGAGCGGCCCGATCAGCCCGTACGACAGCAGGATCCCGAGGAACGTGCCGACCAGCGCCTGCGCGATCATCGCGCCGAGCACCGCGGGCGGCTTGTCCGCGGACGCCATCGTGTGCACGACGCCCATCACGGCCGCGACGATGCCGAACGCCGGCATCGCGTCGCCGACGCGCATCAGCGCGTGCGCGGGGCCTTCGCCTTCCGAGTGATGCGTCTCGATCTCCTCGTCCATCAGGCTCTCGATCTCGAACGCGTTCATGTTGCCGCCCACCATCAGGCGCAGGTAGTCGGTCAGGAATTCGACGATGTGGTGATCGGCGAGGATCTTCGGGTATTGCGTGAAGATCGGGCTCTTTTCCGGATCGTCGATGTCGGCCTCGAGCGTCAGCGTGCCTTCCTTGCGCGCCTTCGCGAGCAGCACGTACAGGAGCGCCATCAGCTCCATATAGACGTCCTTCGTGTATTTCGAGCCCTTGAAGAGCGTCGGCAGCACGCGCAGCGTGGCCTTGATGGTCTTGCCACCGTTGCCGAGGATGAATGCGCCGACGCCGGCGCCCACGATCATCAGGATCTCGATGGGCTGGATCAAGGCGCCCAGATGCCCGCCTGCCAGCGCATAACCGCCGAAGACCGACAACAGCGTCACGAGTGTTCCCACGATAATCAGCACTGCCTGTCCCTCATGAAAGACCGGCGGGAAGATCGCCGTTAAACAGGTTTACGGCAGTCGGCAGGAAAACTTTCGCGGCCGCCCGGCGGCGGCCCGACGGTGTTTACCAGCAGTCGGCAGACGGTTCGCGCGGCCCGCGGCAGCCGCTCGCGCCCCGCCCGGCGGCGCTCAGGCCGCGGCGGCGGCCAGTTCGGCGCGCGCGGCGGCGGCCTTGCGGGTCTTGCCCGCGCGCGACGGCGGCTGGCACAGGCCGCAGACGAAACCTTGATGCGGATCATGCGCATGCGCGACGAAGTGGCCGCCGCAGCGCGTGCACGGGGTCATCTGCAGCATCCCCGAATCGAAGAAGCGCACGAGCGTCCACGCGCGTGTGAGGCTCAGCGCGGCCTCGTCGCCGGACAGGTTCACGTGCTCCTGATAGAGCCGGTACGCTTTCACGATCGACTGGATCGGCTCGCAGCGGCCGTGGTCCTGCATGAACCGGTAGATGTTGTAGAACAGCGACGAGTGGATGTTCGGCTGCCACGTCATGAACCAGTCGGTCGAGAACGGCAGCATCCCCTTCGGCGGCGACACGCCCTTCAGTTCCTTGTACAGCTTGATCAGACGGTCCCGCGACAGGCTCGTCTCCGCCTCCAGCAACTGCAGCCTGGCGCCCAGTTCGATCAGTTCGATGGCGAGGGTGATTTCCTTCACCTCGATCACGACGCTTTTGCTTGCCATGGTGATAACCGTCCGCTTGACGTGGTTCGGATGGATGGCCAATACGCTGCCGGCCGGCGCGGCACGCCGGGACAAACGCAAGGCGGGATGGATCAGCGGACGCCTTCGACCTGCTGCCCGGCCATCAGGATGGCCGAGTGGGCATGCGCGACGACATCGCTACGGCCCTTGTCGGCGAGCGACGACAGCAACGCGTGATCGTCGAAGCGGAAGCGGCACAGCATCTGGTTCGACGCGGCGAGCTTCACGGTCTGTGCGAGCGTGAGGTTCGCGAGCACGTCGGCCAGTTCCTGGGAAATTCCCATGCGGAACATGCCCATCGCCTTGTCTTCCCGCAACAGGCGTTGCGCGAGGAGGAGGTACGACAGGTTGACCTCTTTGATCTCACTGAGCATTTCGCTGGTAGCGCTCATGATTCCCCCGTTAAAAAGCTTTGCTTTGGCCATTCGTGTTATGACAACGTTTGCTCGATCAGGGCGCACCAGGCGCTCAGTCGGCTCGTTTATATTCTTACAGGGCGAATTTTGGCCAAACGGCATTTATGTCGGTATCAGCGAAGTGGCGTATGCCGCGCAGGATTTGTCTGTAAACCGTGTAGGAATTTTTCCGACAAGGCGAATTGAAAGGGGGCAATCGGGAAAGCGGGTGACGGCGCGAATTCGGCCGAGATGGGTCCGATGGCCGCCGCGCAATGGCGGCAGGCTTGCCGGCAAGGCCGCCGACAATCGGATCGGTAAAAATTATAGTGGTTTTTCACGATGGCGCAACAATAGTTGATTCTGTCTCGATTTCTGTTTTCCCGCCCTTTTTCTCGGGGTTTTCGCGTATTTCATCGTGTAACAAGCCTTAAGTGTTTGAAAAAACACTCGAACCCCTCAGGCCGATATCGATAATGGACTCCAATGGGCGGCGGCGCGAGCCGTGCCGGCCCGCCCCGCAGCTTGCCGTCCGGCGCCCCGCGCACCCCGCCCAGGGCCCGGCCACGTACCGCCAACAGCGTGCGTCGGCGAGTTCCGCAACCTTGTAGGGGATCCGCATCGGCGCCGCAGCGCCCACACGGATCGACATCGGAGAACATCCATGCGAATTGCCCAGATCGCGCCCCTTTACGAAGCCGTCCCGCCGAAACTCTACGGCGGCACCGAGCGTGTCGTGTCCTACCTCACCGAGGCGCTCGTCGAACTCGGGCACGACGTAACGCTGTTCGCCAGCGGCGACTCCGTCACGTCGGCCCGCCTCGAGGCGGCCTGGCCGCGCGCACTGCGGCTCGACCCGTCGATCCGCGATTCGATGGCGCCCCACATGCGGCTCCTCGAGCAGGTCGCCCGCGTCGCACATGAATTCGACGTGCTGCACTTTCACCTCGACTACCTGCCGTTCCCGCTGATGTCGCGCCTCGACACGCCGTACGTGACGACGCTGCACGGCCGCCTCGACCTGCCGGAGCTGCAGCCCGTGTTCGACTCGTTCCCGGACGCGCCGGTCGTGTCGATCTCGAACAACCAGCGCAAGCCGCTGCCGCAGGCCGCGTGGGCCGGCACCGTGTACCACGGGCTGCCCGACACGCTGCTCACGCCGCAGCCGGGCGTGAAGCCCGAATATCTCGCGTTCCTCGGCCGGATCTGTCCCGAAAAGCGTGTCGACACGGCGATCCGGATCGCCGCGCAAAGCGGGCTGCCGCTGAAGATCGCCGCGAAGGTCGACAAGGCCGACGCCGACTACTTCAAGGAAGTGATCGAGCCGCTGCTCGGCCAGGCACACGTCGAATTCATCGGCGAGATCAACGAAGCGCAGAAGCCCGCGTTCCTGTCCGGCGCGAAGGCGCTGCTGTTCCCGATCGACTGGCCGGAACCGTTCGGCCTCGTGATGATCGAGGCGATGGCGTGCGGCACGCCGGTCGTCGCATTCAATCGCGGCTCGGTGCCGGAAGTGATCGAGGACGGCGTGACCGGCTTCATCGTCGAGGACGTGCAGGGCGCGGCCGGCGCATTGCACCGGATCGACAGCCTGTCGCGCACCGCGATCCGCGAACGTTTCGACACACGTTTCAGCTCGAAGGCCATGGCGCAGCGTTATGTCGAGACGTACGAATCGCTTTGCACGGCTACCAGGCAACCGGCATTGCGCCGGGTCGCAGGCGCCTGACGCGGAAATCCGCGCCGAAATATTCCGTAAAATCCGCGCCGAAATCGGCGCGCAAAACCGCAAAGCAAAAGAGCCGCATCGACGATGCGGCTCTTTCTTTTTGGCTCTCAGTCATTCGATCAGGAATCGATCGCGGTTTTTCCCGACGATCCAATTCGGCGGCTTGCCGCGCCCGCTCCAGGTCGCACCCGACTTCGGATCACGGTATTTCGGGGGCAGCGGCGCCTTCTTCGGCGGGCGGCCGCGCCGCGCCCGCTCCGCGAAGCCCAGGTCCTGGGCCGTCAGGCCGTATTCGGCAATCATTCGCTGGACGTCGGCAATCACCGCCGCCACTTCCTGGCGGCGTACGTCGTCCGCCTGGGCCTGCAGATCGGCGATCTGCGCCTTGAGTTTCGCGTATTGAGACATTTTTTCGACTCCCTTTTCGATGATGCGGCCCCGGCGAATCCGACCGGGACACAAACATCCGTTACGCCATCCGCACTGCCGCCCTGCCCTTCGAAATAAATACTGTCATCTTTAACCAATTCGGCTATATCGAGAATGCGGGCTTATTCTAATAAAAGGCATTCGTCAGCCATTCAAATTTAACAATCGTTGACCCTCCCGGACCCGATTCATTTCCTATAATCCAGACCAATTCCGGGCGACGGAATAAATCCGTCGTGTCGTCCGGTTGTTTTCAACCCACTTGAACGAGGTCCTTACATGAAGCTTTCTCAGCGTCTCGCTGCAGAGGTATTCGGCACGTTCTGGCTGGTGCTCGGCGGGTGCGGAAGCGCCGTGCTGGCCGCCGCCTTTCCGGGCCTCGGCATCGGCTTTGCCGGTGTCGCACTTGCCTTTGGCCTGACCGTGCTGACGATGGCATTCGCAATCGGCCACATTTCGGGTTGCCACCTGAATCCGGCGGTGAGCGTCGGCCTGACGGTCGCCGGGCGTTTCCCGGCACGCGATCTCGCGCCGTACATCGTCGCGCAGGTTGTCGGCGCAACGCTCGGCGCGTTCGTGCTGTACCTGATCGCGACCGGCAAGCCGGGCTTCGACGTCGTCGGCAGCGGCTTTGCGACGAACGGCTTCGGCGAGCGCTCGCCCGGCCATTACTCGCTGGCGGCATCGTTCATCTGCGAAGTCGTGATGACGGGTTTCTTCCTGTTCGTGATCCTCGGCGCCACCGACAAGCGCGGCGTGCCGGCCGGCTTCGCGCCGATCGCGATCGGCCTGTGCCTGACGCTGATTCACCTGATCTCGATTCCGGTCACCAACACGTCGGTGAACCCGGCGCGCTCGACCGGCCCGGCGCTGTTCGTCGGCGGCGACGCGATCGGCCAGCTCTGGCTGTTCTGGGTGGCGCCGCTGATCGGCGCGGTACTCGCAGGGATCATCTACCCGCTGGTCGCAGGGCGCGACGACGCCGTCGACCTGCTGCCGGCATCGGCTCGCACAAGCGAATAAAACACTACGGGGTTACGCGAGCAGAGCAGCGAGCCTCACGCTGTCGAAGAACATCGAGGCAGGCAATTTCGACGGGCGCCCTTGGCGCCCGTTTTTCATTGCCGCTCGGGAAGCACGCTCGGGGCGTTCGCTCAGGAAGCGGCGACGTTGTCCTCGAGCGAGAACAGCGTGCGCAGGTGGCGGGCGACGCCCGCATCGAAGTTGTTGCCGATTCGCGGGATGTGCGGCAGCCGCGCGACCAGGTCGGGATTCGCATTGTTCATCATGAACGCGTGACCGGCGGTTTCGAGCAGGTCGATGTCGTTCATGTTGTCGCCGAACGCGATGCAGTGGCCGGTATCGACGCCGAGCCGCGCGAGCACCGTGCGCAGCGCGCGGCCCTTCGACACGTTCGCCGTCATCACTTCCAGACAGTCGGGCAGCGAGTACGTGACGTACAGCGCATCGCCGAACCGTACGCGCATCTGCTCGGCGACGATCGCCAGATCGGCCGGTTCGCCGATGTACAGCACCTTCGCGATGTCCGTGCCGTCGTGCGCGGGCATGTCGATCACGTCGTACCGGAAGCCCGAATCCTGGTGGAATTCGAGCAGGTGCGGCGCATCGCGGTCGATCAGCCAGCCCTGGTCGGTGAACAGGTTGACGATCACGCGGCCGTGCGTGCCGACGACGTCCGGCTGCACGAGACCGCGGACGATCGCGGGATCGATGTCCTGCGCGTGGATCGTCGTGTCGTCCGGCGCATGCACGCGCGCGCCGTTCGACGTGATCAGGTACGGCCGGATGCCGAGCACGTCGCGAATGCCCGCGACGTCCGCGTAATGGCGCCCCGTGGCGATCACGAACTGCAGGCCGTCGCGCTCGAGCCGGCGGACGGTATCGATCGTGTACGGATCGAGCTGGTGGTCGCTGTTCAGCAGGGTACCGTCGAGATCGGTGGCGATGACTTTGTACATGGGACGGAAGAATGGCGCTCAGGGCTCTGCGGAACGGCCATTCTAACGTCGCGCCCGGCTGCACGCCGGACGGTTCCAGGTCAGGCGCCGCCTTCGGCGCCGCTGCGGCGCGCCGTCAACCCGCCTTCAACCGCCTTCCGCAGCCCGCAGCGCCTGCAGCGCAAGCTGCAGCGCGCCATGCGCCGAATCGTCGAGCGGCGCGCGCAGCCGCGCGGCGTGGCGCGCCGGCACGGCCGGCGCGAGCGCGTCCGCGAGCCCGCCGCACAGCGCGACCGGCAGCGCCTGCTGCGGATCGAGCGCATCGATCATCTTGCCGATCTCTTCGCCGGCCTGCGCGATCAGCGCGCCCGCGACCGGGTGCGAGCGGTGCGCGAACACGATCGGCGCGAGCCGCGCATAGATCGTCTGGTTCGCATCGCACGACCACTGGACGAGCGCGTCGCGATCCTGCGCGCCCGTTTCCGCGAGCAGCGCGTCGGCGAACGCGTCGCGCGGCACGCGGCCGTCGAGCGCCTGTTGCGCATATGCGAGCGCACGCACGCCGAGCCACGCGCCGCTCGCCTCGTCGCCGGACGGAAAGCCGAAGCCGCCCGCGATCCGGCACGCGCCGCCCGCATCGAGCGCCGCCGCGATACTGCCGGTGCCCAGCGCGACGATGAGCCCCGGCGCGCCGCCGTGCGCGCCGACGACGGTCGTATACGCGTCGCTCTCGATTGCGAGCGCGCCGAGCGGCGCCTGCGCGCGGAACGCGGCGAGCCACGCCGCATTGTTGACGCCCGCGAGCCCGCAGCCGAGCGCGCACTGCGACCACTCGAACGCGAAACCGGCGCGCGTGAACGCATCCGCGCAGGCCGCGCCGATCGACGCCCACGCGCGCTCGATGCCGAGACCGAGCCCCGACGGGCCGCCGCGCCCCTGCGCGAGCTCGCGCCCGTGCCGGTCGGCCAGCACCGCGCGCGTGCCCGTGCCGCCGCCGTCGATGCCGATCGCAAAAAGTAATGCCGCCATGCTTCCATCCCGCTGATTCGAACAGGCGCCAAGCTTAACCGGATCGGCGCCGCACGCCCATCTGCCGTTCGGCCGGCTATCCCGCGAAAAGGGCTTCCGCTATGCTGGCGCGATCGAACCGACACTGAAAACGAGGCAGACGATGTCGCAGCGGTGCAACTGGGTGAAGACGGAAGCGGATGCTCACTATCACGATACCGAGTGGGGCGTGCCGTCGCACGACGATCGCCACCTGTTCGAAATGCTGATCCTGGAAGGCGCGCAGGCCGGGCTGTCGTGGTCGACGATCCTGAACAAGCGCGCGGGCTATCGCGAAGCGTTCGCCGATTTCGACGTCGACGCCGTCGCGCGCTTCACACCGAAGCACATCGAGAAACTGCTGGAGAACCCCGGCATCGTGCGCAACCGCGCGAAGGTGGAATCGGCGGTAACCAACGCGCGCGCCGTGCAGCGCATCCGTGACGAGCACGGGTCGCTCGCCGCGTTCCTGTGGTCGTTCGTCGGCGACACGCCGGTCCAGAACGCATGGGAGTCGTATCGCGACGCGCCTGCGTCGACCGAACAGTCCGACGCGCTCAGCAAGGCGCTGAAAGCATACGGCTGCAAGTTCGTCGGCTCGACGATCTGCTATGCGTTGATGCAGGCGACCGGCATGGTCAACGATCACGAGGCCGGCTGCCCGTGCCACGCTCAATGCGCGGCGCTCGGCGGCAAGCAGCCGGCACGCCGGCGCAAGGCGGGCTGACCAGCGCCAACCATCCACCTGAGCCTGCATCGGCTCCACCCCGTCCAGTCACCCCGCCAACGCGTGACCGCGCCGGCATGACCGACCGCCGTCCCTGCCATCCCTGCCACCACGGTACGAACTTTCCCGGCTTCCAAAAGCAAAACGGCGGAGCGGCCTCTTTCGAGGCACACTCCGCCGTTTCGCGGCGAACCGTAAGACGCTCTTAGTGGAGCTTCTTCGGCAGCATCTGGCTGCGCAGGCGCTTGTGCAGGCGCTTGACGGCTGCTGCCTTCTTGCGCTTGCGGACTGCGGTCGGCTTTTCGTAAGACTGGCGTTCGCGCAGTTCAGCGATCAGGCCATTTTTTTCGATAGCGCGACGAAAGCGGCGAATCGCCACTTCGAACGGCTCGTTTTCTTTCAGAAGAATCGTCGTCATGTCGTTCCTAAATTGCTTAAACGGTCAAAAACGTAGCGGCCAAGCGCCACGCACCGGCCATCCGAGCGTCCCCACAACAGGCGAAACGAGCGGAAATACGGCCTCGGAGGCCGGAAAAGAGAGGCGGAAAGCACCGCGAGTACGCTTCACAACCGCGTGCAGCGCCGCGTTTGACTGCCAGCAGACATGCCGAAACCGGCAAAGGCGTGACAGAAATCTCAATTCAGCCCGCCATCATATCAGGGAATCACAGACAAAACCATCCTTTTGTCGATTTCGTGCGCACAGCCTTGCAACTCCGTCGACAGTCCGGCCTCTGCCCCCGTTAACCGGGCATCTGGCCCGCCCCGTCCGAAATGACAAAGAACGATAAAAAATCGGGACGAATCTCAACACACCCCTCAAGTTTTGTTTTGGTACGCCGAAATCCTGCTCTGAGGCGGCCAGCAATGAACGAGTGCTTCCGCCGACGCCAAAACGGCTTTCCAGGGCTTTCGGCTTAAACAGGAGATTTTTCCATGCTCGGAATCAATAGCAACATCAACTCGCTGGTTGCTCAGCAGAACCTCAACGGCTCGCAAGGCGCACTGTCGCAAGCCATCACGCGTCTGTCGTCGGGCAAGCGCATCAACAGCGCAGCCGACGATGCAGCCGGCCTCGCGATTTCGACGCGGATGCAAACGCAGATCAACGGCCTGAACCAGGGCGTGTCGAACGCGAACGACGGCGTGTCGATGATCCAAACGGCATCGAGCGCACTGTCGTCGCTGACGAACAGCCTGCAACGTATCCGCCAGCTGGCCGTCCAGGCGTCGACGGGCACGATGTCCACGACCGACCAGGCAGCACTGCAACAGGAAGTTGCGCAGCAGATCCAGGAAGTGAACCGTATCTCGTCGCAAACGACGTACAACGGCACGAACATTCTCGACGGCTCGGCAGGCATCGTGTCGTTCCAGGTCGGCGCGAACGTCGGCCAGACGATTTCGCTGGACCTGAGCCAAAGCATGTCGGCTGCGAAGATCGGCGGCGGCCTGGTGCAGAAGGGCCAGACGGTCGGCACGGTGACGGGCCTGAACCTCGACGCAGCCGGCGCGTATACGTCGGCCTCCGCGACGATCTCCGCGATCAACGTGATTTCCGACGGCAAGGGCGGCTATTCGTTCACCGACCAGAACGGCCAAGGCATCACGGCAACGGTCGCACAGGCAGTGTTCGGCGCCAACGCAACGGCCGGTACGGGCACGCAGGTCGGCGCACTGTCGCTGCAAGCGGGCGCAACCGGCGCAGGCACGACGGCCGCGCAGCTCACGGCAATCAACAACTCGATCGCTCAAATCAACGCCGTCAACACGCCGAAGACCGTGTCGGGTCTCGACATCAGCACGGTCAGCGGTGCGAACGTCGCGATGGTGTCGATCGACAACGCGCTGCAGACGGTGAACAACGTGCAGGCGGCACTCGGCGCGGCACAAAACCGTTTCACGGCGATCGCAACGGCGCAGCAGGCAGAGTCGACCGACCTGTCGTCGGCACAGTCGCAGATCACCGACGCGAACTTCGCGCAGGAAACCGCGAACATGTCGAAGAACCAGGTGCTGCAGCAAGCAGGCATCTCGGTGCTCGCACAGGCGAACTCGCTGCCGCAGCAGGTCCTGAAGCTCCTGCAGTAATCGCGTAGCAACCGACGGCCGGGCCCCGCGTAACGCGCGGCCCGGCCGCAAACGCTTGGCGCGCGGGGCTTCGCCCCGCGGCCAGGTCTTCACCCAGCATTTCACGGATCATCCGCCGCACGGAGCAACACGATGTCGACGATCAATTCCGCCACCAACTCGGCCAACAGCCAGCTGCAGCAGGCCGCGCAATCGATTATCAGCGGTTCGACCGGCAACTCGTCGATGGACGTCAACTCGCTCGTGACGGCACTCGTCAATGCGAAGACCGCCGGTCAAAGCGCCGCGCTCACCGCGAAGCAGGCCAGCGACAACACCCAGATCTCCGCGTACGGCGCCCTTTCGGCCGCGCTGAGCGCGCTGCAGACCAGCCTCACGACGCTGTCGAACGGCTCGCTGCAGAACACCTTCACCGCGACCGCGAGCGGCACTGGCCTCACCGCGACCGCCGGCGCCGGCTCCGTCGCCGGCAGCTATTCGGTCGGCGTCACGCAGATCGCGACGTCGCAGTCGCTGTCGTCGGCCGCGTTCGGTTCGTCGACGGCGCTCGGCACCGGCACGATGACGCTGTCGCTCGGCAGCCAGTCGTTCACGGTCAACGTAAGCAGCACGAACAACACGCTGTCCGGCATCGCCGCCGCGATCAACACTGCAACCGGCAACCCGGGCATCGTCGCATCGGTCGTCAACGGCAGCGACGGCGCGCACCTCGTGCTCAGCTCGACGCCGACCGGCGCGGCGAACACGATCAGCGTCGCGCTCAGCAACGTGTCCGGCGACAACGGCCTGTCCAGCCTCGGCGTCACGTCGACGGCCAGTACGACGGGCGGCCAGTCGACGTTCACGTCCGCGAACGGCAGCGCCGCGTGGAAGCAGAGCACGGCCGCGCAGGACGCCGCGTTCACGATCAACGGCATCGCCGGCACGAGCGCGAGCAACACCGTGACGAGCGCGATCACCGGCGTCACGCTGAACCTGACCGCGGCCGCCGTCAACGCGAGCCAGACCCAGACGCTGACGGTCGCCACCGACACGAAAACCCAGGCCGCCGCGGTCAACAACTTCGTGACGCTCTACAACACGCTCGTCACGACGATGGGCTCGCTGTCGAGCTTCACGTCCGGCGCGTCGTCGCAAGGCCCGCTGCTCGGCGATTCGACGCTGAACACGATCAAGAACTCGCTCGCGTCGATCGTCGCGAGCGGCGTGAACAACAACGGCTCGACGATCAACCTCGCGTCGATCGGCGTCACGCTGCAGGCTGACGGCACGCTGAAGACCGACAGCAATACGCTCAACACCGCGCTGCAGACCAACCCGTCGGGCGTTGCTTCGCTGTTCAACTCGACGAACGGAATCGGCCAGCAGTTGACGACGAACATCACGAACTACACGAAGACGAACGGGCTGATCGCCGCGCGCACGACGGCGCTCAGCAACGACCTGAAGAGCGTCACGACGCAGCAGACGAACCTGTCGAACTACGCGGCACAGCTGACCAGCCAGTACCAGGCGCAGTTCACCGCGCTCAACAAGCTGATGTCGACGATGAACAGCAACTCGCAGTACCTGACGCAGCTGTTCGGCGGCGCGAACAGCGCCGGCGCGATGTCGAACAACAAGGGCTGACCGCCGGCCGGACAGGAGAGCCACGATGGAACAGACCGAACTGATCGCGCAGCTCGACGCGCTCACCGATGCGATCGAACATGCGGCCGCGATGGCCGACTGGATCGAGGCGACACGCCTCGTCGACGCGCGCGAGCCGCTCGTCGCGCTGCTCGCGGCCGACCAGCCGCCGGCCGGCATCGCCGCGATCCGCCGCATGCAGGCCAGCAATGAGCGCATCTTCGCCGACGCGCAACGCGCGCAGCAGGAGCTGACCGACGAATACCAGGCGGCGATGGGCCGCGTGCAGGCCGTCGGCCAGTACCAGAACGTCGCGAGCCGCTGACGCACCGCAAACGCCGCGCCAACCCGCGCTCGCCAACCCGACAACAAG
This sequence comes from Burkholderia sp. NFPP32, assembly GCF_900119325.1. Classification (NCBI taxonomy): domain Bacteria; kingdom Pseudomonadati; phylum Pseudomonadota; class Betaproteobacteria; order Burkholderiales; family Burkholderiaceae; genus Burkholderia; species Burkholderia sp. NFPP32. Next base: position 97,991 of record NZ_FPJP01000020.1, read on the forward strand.
AACTACGCGCTGATGTGAGGGCGTGCTCGTTCGCCTCCGCCCGCCTCGTGCGGGCGTTTTTTTTGGGGGCCCGCCGGCCCGCGGCGGTCCATGCCGCGGACGCGCCTATCAATCAAATTGACGCGGCTTTTGGCGTCACCTCGCTGCATCGGCTCGCCGCGACGCTGCAGATAATGGTATCGACCGATTCCCCGTAACCATCGCCATGCCTTCGTCCGATTCGTCCATCGCCGCGCCGACATCCGATCAGCAATTCGAGCACGATATTGCGCTCGTCCTGCAAAGCGCCATCGAGCGCCACCACGCCGGCGCGCTCGACGATGCAAAAGCGCTGTATGAAGCGATACTCGGCGCGCTGCCCGAGCATGGCGATGCGAATTACAACCTGGCAGTTCTGAAAGTCGATACGGGCGATCCCGGTTCGGCCGTTCCGCACTTCGAGATCGCGCTCGGAACAGTTCCGCACAACGGCAACTACTGGGTCGGCTACATCAACGCGCTGTACCGCAGCGGCCAGACTCCGGCCGCGTGGATCGCAGTCGAGATGGCGCAGCAACGCGGTGTGCACGGCCCCGCACTCGATGGCTTGATTGCGCAGATGGCCGCGCCGACGGCCGTATTCCCGACTGCACCGGCCGCGCCCGCACCGGCGACGCTCGACATATCGCTGGCGGCGCTGCCCGCCAACGACGCCACGCAGGCGACGCCGACGGCCCATCGCCCGATCCTTCATCGGGTACCATCGCGCAAGCTGCAAGCGCACACGGCGCTGTTCAACAAGGGGCGCAATATCGAAGCGATCGCGCTCGCCCGGGAACTGGTTGCCGCGTATCCGGCCGACGCCGCGAGCTGGCGGGCGCTCACCGTCTCGCTGTATCGCGATCGCCGCTATCGCGAAACCATCGACGCCGCCTATCAACTGATCGAGCGCGAACCTCACGACCTGATGACGCGCACGCTGCTGGCCGAGGCGCTGCGCACGGCCGACCGGGCGACCGAGGCGGAAACGCAATGTCGTCACATCATCGCGATGCAGCCCGACAACGCCGAAGGTCACCGGATTCTCGGCCTCGTCCTGCATAACCTGCGTCGCCACGACGAAGCGATCGCGGCATGCCGCCGCGCAGTCGAACTGGCGCCGCAGGTCGCTTCAATGCACTCCGCGCTCGGCTTCCTGCTGCTCGACCAGGGCGCATCGCTCGAAGCGATCCCGTGGTTCCGGCGCGCCATCGAAATCAATCCGATGGACAGCATCACGCACAGCAGCCTGCTGTTCTGCCTGATTCACGACGATGCGGTCGATGAGGAAACGTTGCTGCGCGAGCATCGCGCATTCGGGAAACTGCATGAGGCGCGCGTCAAGCCTTTGCGCCATGCCAACCCTCGGGAGCCCCATCGCAAGCTGCGCGTGGGCCTCGTGTCCGGCGACCTGATGAACCACGCGGTCGCATCGTATCTTGCACCCGTCGTGCACCATCTGAGCGACGATCCGGGACTTTCCTTGCATTTTTACTCGAATCATTTATTCGAGGATCACATCACAGAAAAGCTTCGCGAAAAGGCCGAGACGTGGACCGACGTCACGGTACTCGACGATGCGGCGCTCGTCGACACGATCCGGCGCGATCGAATCGATATCCTGATCGACCTGTCCGGCCATACCGGCCGCAACCGCCTGACCGCGTTCGCGCACAAGCCGGCGCCCGTTCAGGCTTCGTGGATCGGCTACGCCGGGACGACAGGCCTGACTGCGCTCGACTATTACCTGACGGATCGCTTCGTCGCCCCGCCTGGCTTGCTCGATTCTCAATTCGTCGAAAAGATCGCGCGTTTGCCGGCAGTCGCGCCGTTCTCTCCGCCGCCGCATTGTCCGCCGATCAATGCGTTGCCCGCCCTGCATGCCGGGCATGTCACGTACGGCAGCTTTAACCGCCTGAACAAGTTGCGCCCGGACGTCGTCGCGCTTTGGGCAAAGATCCTGCGAGCCGACCCGCACGCGCGAATGACGATCGGCGCAATTGGGCAGGAACACGACCAACACACGCTCGTCGACTGGTTCGGCGCCGAGGGCATCCCCGCGGAGCGACTCACGTTTCGCCCACGTGCGCAGACCGCCGTCTATCTGCAGCAGCATCACCAGGTCGACATCTGCCTCGACACGTTCCCATACGCAGGCTCGACTACGACGCTCAATGCACTGTGGATGGGTGTTCCGACCGTCACGATTGCAGGCCGCAGTCTTCCGAGTCGGGGTAGCGCTTGCTGGCTAAGTCACCTTGGGCTCGAGCAATTCATCGCGCACGATGCCAACGACTTCGTCGAACGCACACTCGAGCTGTCGAAGCGTCTCGACGAATTGAACGTATTGCGCACGTCGATGCGCAATCGCTGCCTCGCGTCAGCCGCGTTCCAGCCCCAAACGGTCGCGGCGGGCCTATCGTCCGCGTTGCGCACGATGTGGACACGCTGGTGTTCGGGCGAACCACCCGTATCTTTCGACGCCACGGCGACAACGCCAGGTGTCGTCACCGATCCCGCCTGACGGGTTCGCGTCAAACGTTCACGCACGAGGTGAATCGGACATCATGACAGCCAGCCTTCCGCCCGAATCGGTTGCCGCGCTGCGGCAGGACCGCATTTACGTCACGCAACCGCACCTGCCCCCGCTCGAGCAATTCCTGCCGTATCTTCAGCAGATCTGGAACAGCCGCGTCCTTACCAATGGCGGCCCGTTTCATCAGCAGTTCGAGCGCGCAATATGTGACTACCTCGACGTGCCGCACCTGTCGCTGTTCGCCAACGGTACACTCGCGCTCGTCACCGCCCTGCAGGCACTGCGGATCACCGGCGAAGTCATCACGACACCCTACTCGTTCGTCGCGACCGCGCATTCGTTGCTATGGAATGGAATCAAGCCCGTATTCGTGGACGTCGAACCCGATTCGCTGAATCTGGATCCGGCGAAGATCGAAGCGGCAATCACGCCGCAGACGAGCGCGATCATGCCAGTGCACTGCTATGGCCGTCCGTGCGACGTCGACGCGATCCAGAAGATCGCGGACAACTACAATCTGCGCGTGATTTACGATGCCGCTCACGCGTTCGGCGTACGTACGCCGGCTGGCAGCCTGCTGCGGCATGGAGATCTATCGGTGCTTAGCTTTCACGCCACCAAGGTGTTCAACACCTTCGAGGGCGGTGCGATCGTCTGTCCCGACGCAAAAACGAAACAGCGCATCGATCACCTGAAGAATTTCGGCTTCGTCGACGAGGTCACCGTCGTCGCGCCCGGCATCAACGGCAAGATGAGCGAGATCAACGCAGCATTCGGCTTGTTGCAACTGCAGCACGTCGATGACGCGATCGCGCGCCGGGCACGCATCGATGCCATCTATCGCGAACGACTTGGTGCCGTACCGGGCCTTCATTGCCTCGCGCACGGTAGCGAAGTGCGGCATAACTACTCGTATTTTCCCGTTCTGGTCGATGACAATCATCCGACCGGTCGCGACGCGCTCTATCACAAGCTGCGCGCGCACGACGTGTACGCGCGCCGCTACTTCTATCCGCTCATTTCCGAGTTTCCGATGTATCGCGGGCTGCCGTCCGCACACAAGTCACTTCTACCCGTCGCGGCGAACGCTTCCGAACGCGTAATTTGCCTGCCGATTTACCCTGCGCTGCGTGATGAAGATATCGACCGGATCGTTCAGCTCATGACGGAGGACACATGACTGCGGCCGCGAGCGATCGGGAGCTTGCGTCGTCCCTTGCGTTTGATGGCGGGTTCGACACTGCAACGTTCGGCAACATACGCGCCTTGATCGAAGAAGAACAGGCACGGGATGCCCGCTTCGTCCGCAGTGCGTTGTCTCCCTATCTGGACAAGCTCGCCACGCACGCCGAATTCGTCGCCGACATCGGCCACGACGGTTGCCGCGGTTTTGTTGCATTCTATTGCAACGATCCGACGACTCTAACGCTTTATGTGACGCTGATCCTGGTATCGCCCGAGCATCGCCGCACTGGTCTGGGTGAACACCTCCTTAACGCTGCATTCGAGCGCGCCCGCGCACGCGGCTTCACTCGGTGCCGCCTCGAAGTGCATCCGGACAATCGCGGTGCACGAAACTTCTACTCGCGGCTGGGCTTCGGTCCGGTCGATGCGCGGGCGGACTCTATTCTGCTGGAACGCCTGTTATGAAACCCGATCTCGCAACCTTCGATCGCGAAATCGCCGAACGCGGCTGGATTCTCGTCGAACGTGCAATTGATGCCGACATGGTCGCGTCGTTGCGACGCGATTGCCTCGCCTGGGTCGATATCTGTACCGCGCATCAGGTCGCGAACGGCATCAACTCGGCCGGTGACGGTACCGCACATCACTCGATCGGCCGCGACGACAGTATCGATGCGTTTGTCGACATGCATCTGTTTCATCCGCACCTGTCACATTACTTCGCCGATCGTCCGTACATTCTGCACGCGTGCAATCCTGTCGGCGGTGGACCGAATATCGTCAATTACGTTCATAGGATTCATCGCGATGTCGGCACGTATATTCCGGATTTCAATTTCCGGATGAACATGCTCGTGATGCTGGACGACTTCACCGTCGAAAACGGTGCAACACAGGTGATGACCGGCTCGCACCGTTGCGCGGAGCGTCCGGCCGACGATGCATTCGAACGCGCATGTGAATACGTGACGGGACCGGCCGGATCGGTCCTGCTGTTCAATTCGTACCTGTGGCACCGTGGCACGCTGAACACGACGCAGCGTCACCGCGTTGCACTCACGCTCAGTTTCGGCCCCGCATTCGTCAAACCGCAAATGGACTATGCGCGCCTGCTGGGCGATGCACGCGGCACGCGAATGTCGGCACTCACGCGGCAGGTACTGGGTTACAACGCACGCGTGCCGACTTGCCATGACGAATGGTATCGCCCGCGTTCAGAACGACTTTACCTGCCCGATCAGGGCTAACCGCTTACGCCAACGATGACCATGTACGCCTCTCGAGACTACAACGCGGAAGCGTTGTCCCGCCCTGAAAAAAAATACTCGTACAACTTCGACGAGATCGTTCGACGATACATGATGCGCCGCTTCGCTCCGTTCTTCGGTAACGGTCCAGCGTTGGAACTCGGCTGCCACGAAGGGCAGTCGACACTGTTGCTTGCAGAACACTTCAATGACCTGACCGTCGTCGAGGCGTCTTCCGAAGCCATCGCCATCGCGCAGCAAAGCGTCGGCCCTTCGGTGCGCTTCATTAACTCGACGTTCGAAAACGCCGAACTCGATGCACGCTTCGATTCCATCTTCCTGATCAATACGCTCGAACATGTCGACGAGCCGAACGCGATCCTGACTCGTATCCGGCAATGGCTCAGGCCCAGCGGCAAGTTTTTCGTGCTGGTGCCGAATGCGGACGCGCCGTCGCGACAAATTGCAGTGCAAATGGGGTTGATTCGCACGAACAATGCCGTAACACCCGGCGAATGGACACACGGACATCGCAGGACCTACTCGTTCGACACGCTGGAGGCAGATCTCCGCGAAGCGGGATTCTCGATCGAACAGCGCGGTGGCCTGATGTTCAAAGCGCTGGCAAATTTCCAGTTCGACAAGGCCCTCGACGCGGGCATCATCGACGAGCAGTACCTCGAAGGCATCTATCAACTCGGGATGATTTATCCCGCCATGACGGCCAGCATCTATATGATCTGCACCGCCGGCTGACCCGGTTTGCCGCGTCCGCCAGCCCAACGCTGGCGGGCGACGCCTAGATCAAGTCGTATTCGGCCAGCATGCGCTTCACATCGGCGGCGGAATTAAACATCAGCAGATCCACGATCGACAGCCACGGGACGAACGGCGCGCCGAATTGTCGGTATTCGAGCGGCCGCGACCGGATAAAGCGCAGATCGATCCCGCGCTCGGCAAAGTCGTCACGCGAGTACAGACCGACGCCGCCGATCGCATTCACATACGTCGTCGCGCCAAGTGATTCGCAGATCGAAAGCACGCGGTCCTGCCCCTTCAGCGAGTGATCGGCGTCGACCGACGAAGATACGACGATACGCGTGTCGATGCCGAGTCGATCGACCACGGCATCGATCGAACGCCTGATGAACCGGAACAGGTTCGCCTCATCGGCCGGAAGCACCGAGCGCACCAACTCGAAACCGTGCTCGAAGTACGGTGCACGCGCGTAGGCACCCTTCAACTGGCCAGCAAGCTTCTCGGGATCGTAGTCAGGGGACACCTCTCGCTCACGTACGTCCAGCGAATCGGAATCCCGCTTCAACGGAATACTGAACATCGCGTCGCTGCCGTTGAGCAGGAAGCGGTTCCGGTTGAACCACCCTTTCTTCGTGTACTTGATGTTGTCGTAGACGACGAACCTGTCAACCGCGTCGATCAGCTGGAAGTAGCCGACGTACGGCAGGAAATACGGTTGCATGATCGCGACTTTCATCGCCTCTCCTTCGGCTGCAAGCGAAGCGTTCGGTGCCTGCCCCCCCGGGCCAGGCTTCGGGAGCACCGCCTCGCGAACACCCAGAATATGGCATCGCGGCGGGACTCCATGACGGAAACAACGCGATTTATCGCCCTCTGTTCGACACAAAAACGGACGGCGGTGCGACGCGTACCCGGGCCGCTACACGCCCGCGAATTCGCTGATATACGCCGCAAACGCCCCGCGCACACGCTCGGCCACCTGAATCCAGTTCTCGTCGCGCCCACGCCGGAACAGCCGCACCGTGCCGGGATACCACGGCGAATCGTCGCGGTCGTGCATCCAGCGCCAGTCGACGTCCTGATTCGGTAGCAGCACCCAGCAAGGCTTGCCGAGCGACGCGGCCAGATGCACGGTGGACGTATCGACGCACACCACGAGATCGAGCTGCGCGACGATCGCAGCGGTATCCGCGAAATCGTCGATCTCCGAACCCAGATGCAGCAACGGCAGGCCGCCCGGCGGATCGCGCGCCTCGTCCTCGCCCTGCCCCTTCTGCAGGCTCACGAAATTCACGCCTGAAACGCTCCACAGCGGCGTCAGCAAAGCCAGCGACGGCAGCGAGCGGTGCGCATCGTTGTGATGCTTCGGGTTGCCCTTCCACACGAGCCCGACGCGCGGGCCGGCCGGCAGCGCATCGAGGCGCGCGCGCCAGCGCGCGACGCGAGTGGGATCGGGTACGAGCCGCACCGGCGGCGGAATCGTGTCGAGCGTCGTGCCGACGTGCAGCGGCGCGCTCAGCAGGCTCGTCCAGTAGTCGAATTCCGGCGCACGCGCGGCGGCCGCATCGTGATCGAGCACTTCGTCGACGCCGTCGACCGTCTCCATCAGCCGATGCAGCGCGGGCTGGCACGCGAAGACCACGCGCACCGCATGCCGCGCTTGAAATTCCGCGAAATAACGGCTGAACTGCAGCATGTCGCCGAGGCCATCCTCCTGCCAGACGAGCAGCGTCTTGCCGGCAAGCGGCTCGCCTTGCCACTGCGCGCACCGCAGCACCTCGCGCGTCCGGCGACACACGAACGCCGACTGCTCGTAGCGAGATTCGTAGCGGGCCCAGCCTTCCTCGAATCGGCCAAGGCCGAGCAGCAGCGTCGCCAGCCCGAAACGCGCATCGCCGTAATCGGCACGCAGCTCGAGCGCGCGGCGGTACGCGCGTTCGGCATCGTCGTGGCGCCCGGCATGCGCGAACGTCGTGCCCAGGTTGTATTGCGCTTCGGCCATCTGCGGCGCGAGCGCGAGCGCGTCGCTGAACGCGGCCGTCGCTTCGTCGTGACGGCCCTGCGCGCGCAGGACGCAGCCGAGATTGTTGTGCGGCTGCGGCAGGCCGGGGCGGCAGCGGATCGCATCGCGATACGCCGCTTCCGCTTCGGGCAGGCGATCGAGATTCTGCAGCGCGATGCCGAGGTTGTAATGCGCTTCCGGATGGTCCGGGCAGAGCGCGATTGTCTGCCGGCTGGCTGCTTCCGCTTCGGGCAGCCGCTGCATGTCGACGAGGATCGCGCCTAGATTCGCGTGTGCGAGCGCATGGTCGGCGCGCACGGCAATCGCGAGCCGATAGGCGAGTTCCGCCTCGGCCGGCCGGCCGAGAACGCGGAGCACGTTGCCGAGATCGGTCAGCACGTCGGCGGACTGCGGCTCGATCAGCAGCGCCTGCCCGAACGCCTGTTCGGCTTCGTCGAGCCGGCCGAGCGCTTCAAGCACCTTGCCGAGCCGGTGATGGTGAGATGCACGCAACGGCGTGACGGAAGCGAGCTGCCGGCGGAGGATCGCCTCCGCTTCAGGCAGGCGGCCCTGCGACACGAGCAGCGCGCCAAGGCCGTCGTATGGCGGATCGAACCCCGGCATCGCGTCGATCGCGCGCCGCCACCAGGCTTCCGCGTCGGCCAGCCGGTTCAGGCCGAGCGCGCAGACGGCCGCTACGTGCAGCGCCGCAACGGCCGGCGCCGGCCCGTCGAGCAGCGGCGCGACGAGCGACAGCGCGTCGGCGAACCGTCCGGTCTGGCACAGGGTCGCGGCTTGTTGAACGGGCGCGGGAACGTCGGAAGCAGGCGTCGTCATGGAAGGCTGGGCAAAGCGGCGGGCGTTCGGCGCGTCCGGCCGGCACGGCTGCGGCCCGGCATGCGCGGGGCGCGCTGCGCCCGGACGGCCGTTTCGGCACGGATAGCGTCGATTGACAGCTTACCGAAGCGTGCACGCGGGCGATGCGGCGATCTGAGCCCATTCCGCGCGGCTGTTCAGACGATGGGTCGCGCCGCCCGTGGCGGCTCGCGATGCGCAGTGCAAGCCACGAACTCAGTTGCTCGACGAACACCCGCCGCAACTGCTCGAACTGCATGAACTGGAGCTGCATGAACTCGACGAACCGCAGTTCGACGACGAGCCGCTGCTGCCGGACGAATCCGAACCACCCGTGCGCGCCGCCATCGGGGCCCGCATCAACGGCGGCGGCTCCATCAAAGCACTCGAATGCGCGGCCCACGCGGTGCCGGCCAGCGCTCCCGCACCAAACAGCGCAGCAGCCCAGAGCGACTCATTCGGCGAATCGGACTCGCCCTGGCGTGCGCTCCGGTACGCGTCAAGCGACGCCTGCCCACCCACCGTCAGGCCGCCGCGCCCGAATCCGGTCAGGCGCTGCGCGACGAAGTGGTATGCGATCGCGAACGCCGCCATGCAGATGACGAGCAACAGGACCGGCCGCCCTCGACTCAGCCCGACCGCCAGTTTCGCCGCGCCCGTGCCGAGCACCAGCAGCGCAATCGTGCGCGCGGCCATGCGCGCCGTCCGCATCTCGCCGGGCACCCAAAACCAGCCGCAGTTGCGCAACGAATCCGCGAATTCGGAGAACCGACGCGCCAGCAGCTGCCGGAACGCGCCGAAGCTGGCCTCTCCGCCCGGTTGCCCATCCAGCCAGTAGCATTCGTCCGCATATGCGCCGGCGCGCCTCACGTCGATGCTCTGCACGCGCGCGCCCAGTCGCCCCGCCATCCTCAGGTCGATCGCGCCCGCCTGGATGAGCGACAGCGTCGCGACTTGCACGACCCTCGATTCGTCTCCGACGAGATACGCGACTTCCTCGACCGTCAGGTTCGGCGGCGCTTCGCGAGCGCGCGCGCCCCAGCGCCGGCAGCGATATTCGATCTGTTGCAGGCCCACGATCAACAGCAACGCGACGATGCAAGCCGGCACGTAGAACGCGAGAAACTGCGGCCCCGCGTAGTTCAGCACGTTGAAGTCCTGCGCCGATGCGCAGGTCGCGGCGACGCTCGCGGCGGCGGCCGGCCACACGAGCTTCGGCAGCCGGTTGCGCCAGGTCCTGCCGCCCGGCGGGGCGGCAGGCGAATCCGATTCGGCCGGCTCGTCCGAGGCCGGCAGGTCCGGCTGCGGCGATCCGTGCGCGGCGTGCAGGCACGCAGGTGGCCAGATCGATTCCGGCGGCTCGCAGCCGAACAGCCGGCGATAGCTGTCGAGCGTGTCGCGATAACGCTGCGCGTACACGGCGGCTTCGTCCGGCACGCCCGTGCCGGGCATGTGATGCAGCCGCGCGCGCAGCACGCCGGCGCAGAAGACGTCCCAGTATTCGAGCGTGTATTGCAGGTGGAAATGCCACGCGGCATCGACCGCGACCGACGGCGTGACCGGGTGCCCGGCCGCCTGCGCGAGAAACGCGAAGCGCTTGTATTCGTCGATCACGGCCAGCGCGTGCGCGTGCGACCAGCCTTCGGCGTCGGCGAGGCGCCGGCTGTACGGCAGCGGCGCGTCCGGATCGTCGGGGGAGTACGCGTTCAGGCGTGCGAGCAAGGCATGCTGCGCATCGGTCAGCGTGCGGGCATCGACTGCGGTCGAGGAAGACGGAATGGCAGCCATCGGGAGTCGGCGCGATGCGCGGACGGCCGCCGCGATCGACGCTTGGAGTTGTCGTTGCGGGCGATTCTCGCATAACGGTGCAGCGGTGCGACGGTGCCGCGCCGATCTGCCGGGGCCGGCCCGGCGCCGGGCGACGCAACAGGCGACGGAAGATGCACGCCTGGCAGGCCGGCCGCAGCCGATTGAAGCTCGCGTCACTGTAAGGCGTCGATGGTCGCCACTGGCTGCGATTTCACTGCGGAAAGGGAAACGATAGTACGGCGATACCGCCGAGACCCTGAACAGGCATGTTTTGGCGCGCCCTGAGCTATAAACAGCGCCGCCTGATGCGTGTAGCAAAAACGCTGCGATGCCGTTTTCGCGAATACATGGATTTTTTCTATCCAGTTTAATGAATCGTCGATCATTGCTTCGCGCTACCTTGTGAGGCGGCTAGACTGACGCGATACAAAGATGCAACTATCTCGGTGCAGCTGTCAAATCGTATCAATTTACTACGAACGCCCAAAATGAAAAAACTCACGAAACTCGCCGCTAGCATAGTCTTCGGTTTTAGCTTTGCAGGAGTTATTCATGCAGCCCCAGTGACAACCGGTTACTGGCAAGCCACCTTTTATCAAGAGACTACTGGTGCGACCTATGCCTCCCAGGGGGTCTGTCTCCAACCGAATAACACTTGGTACTCAACCACGCAGCATGCATGGAATGGCGACTGGCACCAGAATGGAACCCAGGTGCAGTGGTATGGAAATGTTGCGATGAGCGCAACACAGCAGTTAGCGACGGTCGGAATCGGGCAATTGACAACCGCCACTACCGTATCCGGGGACTACGCGGAATGGAGTGTTATAGGAGCCGCGCCGCTGTCATGGGACAGACATTACACCTACATCATGGTATATCAAGGCGCGACATGCCCTCCACCCGCCTGACAGAACCTATTTTTCCGATTTCTCTTTCTTTTTACGGCTGACTAACTGCAGCAACCAAGCGTGGCTTCACACGGGGTTTCGCACCAACCGCGCTGGCGGTACGATCGCAAAAACTGATAATCGCCCTTGGATGCTGCGGGACTAGCACGCAATGCTTGGACAGTTATATGCAATGCAAAGGTACGAACGGCTGTCGTACCTCCAAAAACTTCCTATGGGTGACCGCGGTTCGACGGAACGCCTCACGCCCTAAGTCAGTCCGTCAAGTATTTCGAGGAGGGAAGCGCGAGGCTTCCAAGGTGGGCGAGCTCCACCTCCTCAATGCATTCAGATAGACGCTTTCGTCGTACAGTGCCCGTGTCTGCCAGCAGCGGGACAGGATCCGTATCCACTTGAATGCCAACGCCCTGACGGCAGCCTGATATGGAGCGCCCTTGGCTCGTGCTGCCGATAATAGGTGCCTCACCCAGAATGACTTGTTGATCGTCTGGGCGGCCCATTCCACGAAGGTCTGGCGCAGGAACGTCGGACATTGCCAGTGCCGATGCACCCAGCAGTTCTTGCCACAGCGCTCAATGACCGGCGGTTTTCATAATTTGGCGCCTATTAGCCCCCTGTCCATCCATTCGGGGGCGCCGTCGGGAAGCTCGTCCCACATTTGGCAAAACCCTTCGGCAGCGAGCACGGTATAGACCGCGACCTCCTCTGTAATTGGCGCATTGAACATATGAACGCTTCTATCGCGGACAGCGCTCAGTTTGCGAAATAGCAATGCGATATTTTGCCGTCCCGTCGACTCACAGCGACGCAACGATGCTCCTGAGCGCCCCGCAAAATCCAAAGCTCAGGATGTCAAACGAGGCGACCTACGCTCGAAGCGTCGCGACGAGGCTGCGCATCCCGGTCGAGAAGGCTGTTGAGCTTCTGACCGCGGCAGGCGTATTCGTGCTGGCGGTGGCCTAGCGCTTCTCAGAATTTCCCGTAGTAGTCCTGCTACGTGACCAATATCAGCGGAAAAACAACCAATTCATGTCGTAAACGACATCAATTGATTAACTCCACAAACCGGCGAATCCGCTGGAACCCTTGATAGGCTGGCGCGTCCGGCTGGGATCGAAACAGCAGCCCCTGCCTTCGGCAGCTTTACCGACGCGCTACAAACCTTTAAGTATCAATGCCTTGCACGACCCGCAAACCGCAAAACCATGGCTAATCAAGGTCAATCGGGGATACCAAGCTCATCCACACTGCAATTTCACTGCAGTAGCCGCGCGCCAGGAAATCCACTGCGGAATCAGATTCCCGGAGCGGGACGCATAAAGGTCTCGCCGAATGCGTTCCCGTGCCTATACTGAATTCGTCCGAAGAAATCGAAGACTGAACATGCACGCCAATGTTGCCGCCAAAGAGCCGACTGGCGCAGCCCAGTTGGTCACCCGGATATACGCCAAGCTCCTGCTGACTGGCTTCGCGTTGGTGCCGGCGTATCTGATTGCCTACCTGTACTTCTTCCAGGATCCGTCGCTGAAATTCGAGAATCACGCTTTTCACGAGCTGGCGATCGCAGCTGCCACGCTCGAAGGCGTGTTCGTCACCTATGTCTGCTGGCGTTGCTATCGCCTGTCCGGCGAGCCGTTGCTGCGTTGGCTTACGCTAGGCTTTCTTGGCTTCTCCCTCGTCTACGCGTTGCATGGCGCCTTCACCGGCATGGCGCATCACAATATCTGGCTGTTCCTGCTGTATGGGCCGGCCTCGCGTCTGACCATGTCGATCCTGATCTTTGTCGGGCAGCTCGCCTATAGCCGCAAGGCCGACAGCGACGCAACCCGCGTCGATCGCCGCACCTGGATCACGTGGATCGCGCTGTTCGGGCTGATCGACGTGGCGGTCGCCGCGCTCGCCTATTCGCCGGTGGCCGGCAACCTGTGGGTGCGCCTTTCGTTGGAGGGGGGGGCACTGGTGTTCTCCACCGCGAATGTCGTCGCCCTGGTCGTGCGTCGCATCCGCTCGCCCCTGATGACGATCTACGGCATTTCGGTGGCGTCGTTCGCACTGGCCTCGCTCGCCTTCATCCTCGGGCGGCCGTGGAATCACATGTGGTGGCTCGCGCATGCGATTTTTGCTGCCGGCTTCTTCCTGCTCAGTTTCGGTGTGGTGCAGGCCTTTCACACGACGCG